>ONGP01000001.1 GCA_900317405.1 uncultured Prevotella sp. | reverse complement strand
TGGCGACAGTATATAAAAACGGCTGACTCCCTAGAAGAAATCAGCCAGTTGATATAATTGAAAAAGCCTCGCACCATCGCGAGGCTTTATTAGTTTACTTAGCTCCGATCTCTTTAATCAGACGATCGGCTTTGCCCCACTTCTCCATCATATAGAGCACATAGCGGATGTCAACACCGATGCAGCGAGCCAGCTGCTTGTCGAAGAAGATGTCCGAGCTCAAACTATCCCAGTTGCCGTCGAAGGCCAAACCGATCAATTCTCCCTTACCATTGAACATTGGTGAACCTGAGTTTCCACCAGTGATGTCGTTGTTTGAGAGGAAGCACAGATGCATCTTACCTGTAGTCTTATCGGTATACTTGCCAAAGTCCTTAGCTGAAAGCAGTTCCTTCATGATAGGTTCTGCCTCGTAGTCGATCACACCATTCTCGCCCTTCTTCATCTTCTCTACGATGCTCTCGGCTGTGGTGTAGTAGCCTGAAGGCTTGCCGCCCAACAGATATTCGCCTACCTGACCATAAGAGAGTCGCATAGTGAAGTTTGCATCGCTGTAGTTAGGCATATCCTCCTCCATGCGCAACTTGGCAGCGCAGAGATAACGCTCCTGAATGGCAATGCTATCGTAGCTCTCGAGATAGTCGGCAAGTATATCATTCAGAAGCGCATCCAAACTCTGGCCGTACTTTACACCAGGATCTTTCTGGAATCCACCCTTGTTGATGTAGATCTTCTTGCCATTCTTCATCAGTTTCGACTTATTGTAGAGATAGTCGATATACTTTTGATAGTCGCCGCCAAATTTGCTGTCTACCTCCTGATAGAAGTCAGGCAGATATTTCTCCTCTACCTGCTCGCGATAGAACTTCATTGCAGCAGCCTGAACTTCCTTATCGGTAGCCTCATCCCACTCGTTGCTGTTGTCCTCAAACTCTATATACCAGTCCTTTGGCTTACCATCCTTGCCCTTAACAATCGAGCCATTGTTGGCACGATAAGCGCGGCGTGTCAGCTCATCGGCATTACGACCACTAAAGGTCTCTGTGAAATAAGTAAATGCTCTTACTGCGTTGAATTGGTTAGCATAGAGACGCTCCAGTTTGTCGAAATCGAGTTTACTCTTCAGGAAGCCTGTAGAATCCTGATAGTGTCGAATCTTCTGCTCGAACTGAGCCTTCTGCTGGATAAGTCCGATAGAGTCGATACACTTGTTCATGCCGATAGAGTTCTTCCAGTAGTTAGAACTTTGGGCATATTTTGAATCGTACTTGATGCGTACAGCCTCGTCGGCACGCATGTGGCGAATCATAACGTTCTGCTTCACCTCGCGAGTCTTGTACATTGGCTCATTCTGAGCATCGCGACGCTCCTTGATACCATAGCTAGACAGATAGCGGCTGGTAGAACCAGGATAGCCGATAGTCATCGAGAACGAACCTGGCACGTATCCCTGTAGCGATACTGGAGCCCACTTCTTGGGGTGATAGGGTACATTATCCTTAGAATACTTTGCTGGACCACCCGTTTTAGGATCAACATAGATGCGGAATACAGAGAAGTCGCAAGTCTGTCGTGGCCACATCCAGTTGTCTGTCTCGCCACCGAACTTACCCATCGATTTGGGCAGGGCGAATACCAAGCGAACATCGTCGTAGTCGCGATAAGTTGTCAGGAAGTACTGGTTGCCCTCGTAGAAAGGCTTGATCTCCACACGGAGTGTAGAGTCCTGCTTGCGGATGTCCTTACGCATCACATTCTCGATAGAATCTACGAAGTGTGCACGCTTATCCTCAGGCAACTTGTTCAGGCCCAGTGAGTCGAGATAGTTTGTCAGGTCTTTCTGCTCTATCATGAAACTAACGAATAGTCGCTCGTTTGGCAGCTCCTCCTCGAATGAGTTGGCCACAAATCCGTTCAGCATATAGTCGTGCTCTACGGTAGAGTGACTGCGAATAGCCTCGAAACCACAGTGATGATTGGTAAATACCAGTCCCTCGGGCGATACTACTACGCCTGAGCAGAATCCGCCAAAGTTCACCACGCAGTTCTTAATGGCATCGTCGCCATAGTAGAGAGCACCGTATGGCAGTGCATAGTTTTCCTGCTTCATGGTTTCATATACAGCATTCGGCAGGTTGTAGAGTGTCCACATGCCCTCGTCGGCCTTAGCGCTTGTAAGGCTGCATGCAGCAAGTAAAGTAAAAAGTAACTTCTTCATTTAATATCTATTTTTTGAATTTCTTTCCAATAACGGGCAGGCTGCTGAGTGGCATATCGGTTTTGATAATGCGGTAGATAAAGCCTAAAATCATCAGGGTATTCCAGATGATTGATGCCCAAGCAGGCAGATTGCGTTCGCCCCATTTCATCAGGGTAAAGAAGGCGCACGCGGAAATAAAGTAGATGGCGATATCCTTCATAGGATAGGGGATAGGGTTCTGCTTCTGACCAACCAGATAGCTTAGCACCATAGCTGTGCCGTAGCCTGCCAGTCCGCCCCAAGCACAGGCCCAGTAGCCTATCTGGGGGATGAAGATAACGTTAACGGCAAACAGCACGGCGCAACCTGCCAGCGAGAACCACGCACCATAGATGGTCTTGTCGATAAGCTTGTACCAGAACGACAGGTTGAAGTACACGCCCATAAATATCTCGGCCATCATTACTATCGGCACAATGCCTAGTCCCTCGCGGAACTTGTCGCCCACCAGATACTTGAATATATCGATATAACCCATCACGCACAGGAATGCCAGTAGCGTGAATATCACGAAGAATTTCATCGACTTGGCATAAAGTTCCTTGCTGTTCTTATCCTTTGCCGAGCCGAATACGATGGGCTCATATGCAAAGCGGAAGGCCTGAGTGATAAGGGCCATTATCATAGCGATCTTGATACAAGCGCCATAAATACCCAACTGATGGCGTCCTTCCTCAGAGTCGAGGATACGTGGCAGCAGAATCTGACCGGCCACCTGATTCAATATACCAGCAATACCCAATACCAACAGCGGCCACGAGTAGCTAAGCATCTGCTTGCATTTTTGTGTGTCGAACCTCCATTTAAAGCCAATCAGTTCACTGATGAGGCAGAACGATATTATGGTGGTACACGTCAGGTTGATGGCAAAAGCATAGCCGATGTGAATCTCCCACGAAGGGTCAATCTTCGGCATCAGCCAATAAGCTGCAACATTCAGACTTACGCTTAGGAAGATAAACAGCAGTTTCAAACTAGCGAACTTGATGGGACGATGCTTGTAGCGAAGATAGGCAAAGGGGATGGCCTGGAAGGCATCTTGTGCCACAGTTATAAACATCATGCCTACATACCACTTATGGTTAGGATAGTCGAGTATTGAGGCTACTGGATTGATAAACAGTACCACAAGCACAGCAAATGTAAGACAAACACCGCCAACCATCATCAGAGCGGTACTGTATACACTCATCTTGTCGCCCTCTTCCTTATTCATAAAACGGAAGAAGGTGGTCTCCATACCAAATGTTAACAGCACCATGAGTAACGCCGTCTGGGCATAGATGTCATTATAAATGCCGTAGTCGGAACAACTCTTAAGTGTATAAGTATAGAGTGGCACCATCAGGTAGTTCAAGAATCTACCAACGATGCTCGAAAGGCCATAAATGGCCGTATCTTTTGCTAATGATTTTAGATTTGCCATTGTTTATCCAAAGAATAAGTATGCTATTGCGATTGCAGATATGATACCAGCCAGGTCGGCAAGTAGTCCGCAGGCCACTGCGTGGCGAGTCTTTACGATACCCACACTGCCAAAGTAAACAGCCAGGATATAGAATGTGGTATCGGTAGAGCCCTGGAAGATACAACTCAGTCTGCCAACGAACGAGTCGGCTCCATAGGTTGTCATCGCATCTACCATCATGCCTCGCGCTCCACTACCACTTAGCGGCTTCATCAGTGCCGTTGGCAATGCGCCTACAAAGTCAGTATTTCCGCCACAAGCTTCTACACCATATTTTACACCATCTATCAGCATGTCCATAGCTCCAGAAGCACGGAACACTCCGATGCCCACCAATATCGCTACCAGATAGGGGATGATTCTCACGGCAGTGGTAAATCCCTCTTTGGCACCCTCGATAAAGGCGTCGTAGACGTTTATCTTCTTGCGAACACCCGATAGGATGAAGGCGATGATGATAAACATCAGCATGATGTTGGCGGCACTGGTGCTCACCTTGTTCATCAGTATCGAGTCCATTTGTCCGAATCCCCAGATTACTGTTGCTACCACCAAAGCTGCTCCACCAAGTGTAAGAAGCATAGTGCGGTTAAGCAGATTTATCTTCTGGAACATACTGGTGATGATGATACCGGCCAATGTTGAGAAGAATGTAGCCAAAAGGATTGGGATGAAGATGTCAGTAGGCTGTGCAGCTCCCATCTGAGCGCGATATACCAATATCGAGATAGGTATCAGTGTTAGTCCGCTGGTGTTCAGTACCAGAAACATTATCATTGGGTTGCTTGCAGTATCCTTCTTCTGGTTCAGGTCCTGCAGCTGTTCCATCGCCTTAAGTCCCAGTGGTGTGGCAGCATTGTCCAGTCCCAGCATGTTGGCTGCGATGTTCATGAATATCGAGCCTGTAACGGGATGCCCCTTGGGAATATCTGGAAACAGTTTTGTAAAAATAGGACTGAGCAACTTGGCCAACACATTAACTACTCCGCCTTTCTCGCCTATCTTCATTATTCCGAGCCAAAGCGACAGAACGCCTGTGAGACCTAGTGATATTTCGAAGGCTGTTTTCGACGATGAGAATGTAGAGTCCATCATGGCTGGGAATACATCGAAGTCTCCCCAGAATACCAGTTTTACCAAGGCTATTACGAATGCGATGATAAAAAATCCTATCCAAATCCAATTAAGTACCATATCAGCGTGCAAAGATACAGTATTTTTCTGATATGTGCAAGCAATTAAGAACCTATTATAAAAAAAGTGAAGCGTTTACTCACGTAGACGCTCACTCCCTTAATTTAGTTTGTTTAAGTATTTGATGCAAAGTATTTGGTCAAAAACCAAATTACTCATTTTCACCGTGCAAAAATACGAAAAATAGTTTACCATTATTAATAATCATAGTTAATAATCCTTAAACGCCCCATTTTTGTCTAAAAACAAGAAAGGCACCTGCTCCCGCAGATGCCCCCTCACAACATTTATTAAAGTCTTATTTTGAATTTTGAAAAATCTAATTTTATGGAATAAGTGTTATCTTATTCAGTTTAAACTTCTGGCCTTGAACTTGCAAACTATAATCTGGAGTGTAGCCTAAATTTCTTTCCATCGCCAAAACCTGAGCATCATCAGAGGTTAGCACATAGTCAAAGTATCCCTTACTGATATCTGTATTTGAGCCGCTTCTATAGCTATTTGCCATTGTCCAACCTTGTTCATAACCTGTAAAGATTGTAAACTCCCACTCATTCTCGTTACTATAGTAGTTTGTTGCGGTACTTTCCAAATAGAAACGTATTATGCTTCCACCCTTTACGCCCTTGTTCACAAATGTGTTTAAGGGGAGTGAAATCTTGTGACTATATGCAAAGTCTAATGGTCCTGTCCAAATTTCGGATTCTGTCGCAGGTGTTTCATTTATCACCTTATGGCTATTATCATACGTTACACAGAGCGCCTTGAACATATAGCCGTAGAGCGTCATGCCATTAGTCATGAAGTTAGTCGCAGTGGTGGTATTGAGTGTCAACTCGATACAACCAGTAGCTCTAGATGAACTGTAGTGGTTATTATCTCCACCAGTAATCCATCTTGTATCGCCAAGGTTAATATCCGACCAATTGTCTTTGTAGATGGCTTTGATGTTGAAAGCACCATCTGCAACACCATAGATGCGAATGATTGTTCCATTGCCAATTTCTGCGGCGGTCAGGTCAGATGCAGAAATTGTGACGTTATTCGAACCATTCCAATTTCCAAAGTCAACCTCACCTGTCCACAGACTATGCTCATTTGTGGCGTCAGCTAGTGTATAGCTATATTCTGTGGTCGATGAACTGCTTATTTCCTCGTAGCTGCTGGATCCTGTCTGATCGTTCTTCATCTCATATGCCACACCATCTAGAGGATATAAGTTGTCCTCTACGCCAGTAGTTGACCAAGGCTCGCTACCACCACCTACGTAAGCCTCAAATCCTGTATAAGCATCCTTGATGTCGGTGCGCTCGTAAGCCCAGCGAGTGCCAACGGGGACGCATATCTTATGAGGAGCTTCACCCTTATAAGCAGAGAGCTCATAAGCAGTCTGTGTTGAGCGAACCATCACAACAACATTGTTAATATCAATAGCTTCATTATATGTGTCGAAAGGAATAACGCCAGTTGTTCCTGCGCGACCTTCAACGTGTGACATGCTGATTTCCTGATTGAAACGGCAAGTGTTCACTAGTACATTGCTGGCTACGGCAGGATTGAACATCTCATGAGCGTTTGTGCTCAGTGCATTGAACTTAATTGTCAGTTCGCCTCCTGCAGCCAGTGGCGTTACCTCTGTATAGTATGTATGCGAAGGATCATCTGTATAAGTGGTTTCGTTGCCGTCAGCATCTCTTAGCACTTTGTACTCGTCTATAACCTTTGCGTCGAACACTAGGTCGTTGTAGTCGTAGTCCTTATTGCTTGCTGAGCTGCCAAGGTCCTCGCAGAACACCCACTTGTGAACCAATACGGTCTTCTTCTTGTATACCTTACTTACTTTATTGGTGGTGATTGTGCTACCATTACCTGGTATTACCTTAATAATCCAGTCGTCGGCATATTGCAAGTCGAGCGAATCCTTATTAATCTTGCGGTAGCCATTGTCGTACTTTTCGCCATACATACACATGCCGACATACCATCCCTTGCCTACGCCAGGAACGTCGATTTCTGCGCACTTAAAGTATGTGAACTCCTCGCTTGACCAACTGCAATGGTATTTAAAGCTCAGAGCCGAACTATTTTCCATATAAACAGTCTTCCACTGAGTGCCGGCATTGTTAGAGTTGAAGTCGTTCAGATGTGTATAGTTGGTTCCATCGCCCACACTTAGGTAGTCGATAGTTCCATTGTCGTCATAATCGTCACGATAGTAGTTGGATGTAGCTCCTGGGTGATTGTTCATGTAATTCTGGTCGTAGTGCTCATACCATACTCTGTAAGGCTTGCTGGCCAATCCCCATACGTGCTGTACATAGAAGTTGCTGATGTTGAGTCCCTCAGTGAATCCAGGATGAGTCTCGAACCAATTCTTAACGTACTCGCGCTCGTATTGAGTGATGTCTGCTGGTGCTGTGGCACTAGGATAGTTTGTCATGTCGGGTTTTATGCAAGTACCACATGAATTCTCGCCAATAGCACGAGTTCTTGCTGCAGCAACCTTTGCTTCACCAAATCCCCAGTCTTGATTGGGATTGGGAGTTCCATAGAACTTTTCAAAGTTCTGTGCAAATTGTGCCTTTTTGGCTTCTTCTAGGGATGAGTAATCGCCCAAATCTTCGCTGCAACTGGTAAACAAACCGTTGCAGACTAGAGCCAATGCCCCTGCTATCAAATACTTCTTCATATTTCTGACTTTAATAAATTGTTACGTAACTATATAGATTTTCGGCTGCAAAGTTAGCAAATTTTTGCCTTACTTGTATCTATTTTATGGTTAAAATCTGTAAATATCGATAAAATATGCATCACTTATCAGATTATTTTGTAATTTTGGCCGCAAAAACAGATAAGATTATGCGTAAAAGTCTGATTATTACCCTCATAGCCGGCATCGCAACCACCTTAACAATGGTGTCGTGCAACAAGAATGTTTACGACGAAGAGAGACACGGAGAGTTGATTCATTACTATTCGTCAGTAGACAGTGTAGACCAGCAGCACATGTGGATGCTAACGCAGTCAAAAACTTTGCGTTATCAGGTGCCATCGGGCTCAAGTTACGAGCAACTCAAGTTTTATACAGCCGACCCACTAACCGACAAATCGGCCGAACTGATGAATACAGTGTTTGTGCAAAGCGGGCAGTCGGGTTCTGTATCGCTTAGTGTACCATATCTGCAGTCATCTATCTATGCAGCCTTGGTGGATGGTGATGGCAATTATGCTGTAACATCTGTTTCTACATCGCAGACTTCCGTCGATTTCACTGAGACAACAACGGGCAAGCCTCTTTCATCGCTTAAGCCACAAACTTATTCTTTCCTGTTCGAGGAAAATTATCCTGAGCCAGGCGATTACGATTATAATGATGTCGTGCTGCGTATTTCGCAAGAGCGTATTGCAGAGAACAAGATTTCTGTAAATGTTACAATGTCTGCTGTGGGTGCCGTAAAGCAGATTGCTGGTTGTATCCGATTAGTAGGATATCGTTATCAGGATATTGACTCTGTATACATCACAGATAAGTCGTTTAATGACGGAATTAACACCCAGATGCTTTATTTCCACAAGGATACCATTCCTTTTATAGAGGGGCAGAATCACGAGGCTGTGCTCAACTTGTTCTGCGATGCTCACTGGGCAATGGCATTCAATCTGAGCGCTGATTATGGTCTGTTCCAGCGCAAGAAGTATAATGTATCTACAAGTTCTGGAGATGACTATCAGCTACGTGCACCTCGCAGCCTTAGTTATATTGTTACATTCAAGGATGCTTCGGCCCTTAATTACTTTACGCTCGATACCCTTGATCCATTTATTATAACAGACTATAATGCTGGAACGTGGGAGACTCATACTGAGCAGTTCAAGGGTGCTAAGGTGCTCCACGATTATTTTGTACCATCTTTTAAGGATCTACCTTGGGCTCTAATGGTTCCTGATGCAGATTTCCTTTATCCGTTGGAGGGTACAGAAATAGGCTACCGCAAGCGTACAGAGAGTGGTGTGGTTGCTATGTTTGGTGCTTACACCACTATAGGTCACAGTTTTGGTGAGTGGGCCGAGAATCATAATAGTTTCCACGACTGGTATCAGTATCCTAACACACAGCTCACGTTCTAAAAAGTATTGAGAAAAGTCATAAAAAGGTTGGAGGGGCATCCACATCACGTGGACACCCCTCCTAAAATTTAACTATACTAGAGTTTGAAATCTATTCTCCGTAAACAAGTCCTGATGTTGGATTCTCGTACCATCCTGCTTCATCTGCTCTTAGGGTCAGATCCGATGTTTTTCCCCATTCTGTAAAGCCAGGATATGCGTAGTTAACGGTGTTGCGTTCTTTGGGCCACTTCCACTTAGCAGGAATAGCAAGTCCTAATGGTCCCCAGAGTCCAGTGCTTACCCCCTGCTTCACGATAGATATATATCCATCTACAGCATTTGCCTCATCGTTAGGATCCGAATTGATTCTGAAAGGACGAATCTTGAAGTCGGCATTTTGGAAGTCGAAGCCTTCTGGTTTGTCGATAGTTACTTCTACAGGGTCCAGATTATCAATTCCTCTATTGTTCCCTGTATTAACCATCACGCCGTGAGTAGCACCAAAAGCATCGTGAACCTCAGCTCCGCTTGCCCAAACGATAGGAGTTTCGCCAAGCCATACATAGTTGTCGTATTCGCAACCTGCAGCTACTAACTTCACAATCAGCTTGTTAGGGTTAGACTCACTTTCTCTAACCTGTATAACAACATCGTTTAAGTCAAAATCGCATCTGGTCTTATTATCTTCGAATGCGTATGTCCATGAGTTGTTCTCTACTACAGGTGTAACAACTGGTGGGTTGTTGCTCCATGAGGCACCGCAATCTGTTGTGTTATAGGTAGGATTCAACTCGCTGAAATCAACTCTTTTGGTATTTTCACGCAAATCCACGTATGGACCGTCATAAGGGTTGTCGCTATTAGGTGCATACAGATTGTTGAAGCCGATAAAGACTTTGCCTTCTGCCACCAGGGTGAGATGATGCTGGTCAACACTAGTAGTACCGCCCAAGCGGACATAATTGTTCTCGCCATAGGCTTTGAATCCCTGATAGAGACCATCACTTTGGGCTATCCAATGACTATTACCTTTAATGTTCATACCCGTATTGCCATACATATTTATCTGGAAGTTGTTAACTTCAGCAGTGGCAGCCTCCATATAACCACCAGGCATCAAATTGAATTGGCCATCGTGCAAGGAAGCATCTTCCTGTATAAAAAGTTGGCAATAATTATAGAAGGTACCATTCCATGCCTTTATACCGAACTGTTTGGTTGTGTAGTGCCCCTTATTAATCCACCATACCTGTCCATTGCCCTGTGTGCATTCCGTCAAGCCTGCTACAGTGACAGTACCCTCATTGTAGAAATTGGCGCATGAGTTCAACTGGAGCTTTCCAGAAAGCTCAAGTGAACCATAGTTATAGAAGAACGAAGGGTTGTTTGAGCCAGGTGCGCTTGTAATGTCCTTACCATAGACGTTACCTTCGTTATAAACAATTGCATCCTGATTGACCTGGAAGTCATCAGGCAGATTCAGTGTTCCACGGTTGAATATCTTTCCACCGCCAGTCTGCTTATAAAGCATACTATAGCTGTAGTTCAGTGTGGCATTGCTGGCAACATAAATCTCAAGATCATTGATATAGTTGCTCATGTTGAAATTCAGAGTTGAGTTAGGCAGAAGATAAATACGAGCCTGATTCATGGAATTTGAACCGTCAACGTTAAGTGTCACCTCGCCTGAAATATAGATATCGCGTGATCCACTCCAAAAATGATAGGCTGCTGTCTCGCTTTCCAATTTTATCTCTGTATACGACTGATATGCATTTTGGTTGTTAGGATCGATTTGCGAAGTAGTTTTTGCTGTTGATGGTGCAGAGTTCTTATACATGGCATTTACCTGCTCTGTGGTATAAGAAGGGAATGGGTCGCCAATCTCAGATACTACACTACGTGTGCGGGCGTTGGCTGGAGTACTGAAGTCGTAACTTGCATTAATATTACCATTTTCCACATCCACATATTTGTACACCATGTTGCCGTCACTTTCCTTCAGACCTACATATACCTTTTTTAGGTGCTGTGGTATGCGGAATTCACTTATAGTGGTTGTGGTACTCGTTACGAGAGCACTTGCAAGCACGGAACCATAACCATCAGCATACGGATTGTTAGAGAATACATAAACAGTCGCTTCGTCGCTGAGACCTTTTACGTTGAAGGTTGCAGTGGCGGTAGTTGACATCACCCAATCCTGGTTTTCGGGGATGTAGAAGCCTAGTGTTTGCTGAGCGTTGTTGAGCGAGGCTTGCTGCTCCTGCTCTTCGTAATCAAATTCCTGCATGCAGGCGGTCATTGTAAAACCCATAGTAAGGGCTGCAAGGCCATTAAAAATGTACTTTCTCATACTCTATCAATAGTTAAATTTTTCTCTAAAGAATTAAATCGGCTGCAAAAGTACATACTTTATCCGAAAAATCCAAATACTTTTGCAAATGTTATACAAATCACGCTAAGGTTTAACAAATAGTGAATGTAAAAATATGTTAACGGCGAGCAATCGCTTTCGTGCAGAATTGTGTAAAATGTGGTAAAATTTAGAGGATTGAAGTCGATATCAGGGTGGATTTTTTGTGATTTGGAGTCGTTTTTTGGGTGGGTAAAATCCTTGCTGACACCGGATAAATGCTGTGGAAATATGTGATTTGTAAAGAAAAGAGAGCCGTAACTTCCTCGTGGGATAGATTACGGGTATCCACCTGAAAGATTACGAGTATCTACCTGATAGTGCCGTACTATCTATTTCATTGTTTTTCGTATCAAGTCGTCACAGATCCCAATATCCCAGTTTTTATAGAGCCCCTTGCTCCTTCTAATTATACATATATTTAAATAATTATATATAAATTAACATTTATAAAAGGATAATATAGGGGAATGGGGCAGAAAAAAAACTGGGATACTGGGATCTGGGATAATTTCGCCAAAAATACTTGCAACTTTCAGATATATTCCTTATATTTGCCGGCGGAATGTAAGTTTAACTAAATTGTATACGGTTATGAAGAAACTAATGATTATCCTGATGTGCATGATGTCGATGACGGTGTTTGCACAAGACAAGCCTCCTGTACAGGTGGCTACAACGATGATCCAGAATCAGAACGCTAAGTTCCAGTTGTTCCCTACGCAGAACATCTTTGTGTTTCTGAAGCTCAACACTGCTACAGGTGAGATTACCATCGTGCAGTATGGTATGAGTCGCGACGAGCGTGTGGAGGTAAAACTCGACAGCGAGGTGTATCCTCTGGTCCAACCTGAGGAGGAGCAGCCAGGCAGATTCTTCTTGTATCCTACCACAAACATCTACAATTTTATAATGCTCGACCAGATAGATGGCAGGGTATGGCAAGTGCAGTGGGATACTAAACCTGACAACCGAATTATATTTAAGATAGGAAAGGCAGGGAACTAAAATCCCTGCTTTTTTGAACAAAAACGAAAGGTTTTGAACAAATCAGAAAACCGCTAGACTTTTTTGAACAACAATGAAAATTAAACGGACGCAGCAGAAAGGCTTTTTTGTGGATGATCCTTAACTTTGCACCCAGAAACCAGAATCAAATAATAACTAAAATAGTATAATTAAGAACAATGAAAATTTCGTTTCATCAGATTAGTTTGGTTGTGATAGCTGTAGCAACATCATTCGGCTACAGCGCAAGCGTGTCGGCCCAGCAACTCAGGGCAGAAAACATCGACGAGGTTGTTAAGGCGTTGACCCTCGAGGAAAAGTGCCACTTGGTGCTGGGACGCGGCATGCATTTCAACGACGACGCTAAATTTCCTGGTACAGCAGGTAGTACATTCTCTGTTAATCGCCTGGGTATCCCTGAGACCTATTGTGCCGATTCTCAGCAGGGATTGCGTATGAACGCTACACGTGCGTGGGATCATAATGATTATTATCCTACCGATTTTGTGGCTTCGATGACTCTCGCTTCTACTTGGGATCGCGAGGCAGCATTCAAGGTTGGACAGGGTATCGGCAATGAGGTGCGTGAGTTCGGACTCGACTGGATTCTGTCGCCAGCAATGAACCTTATCCGTAACCCGCTGTGTGGCCGCAATCACGAGTACTACTCAGAGGATCCATACCTCTCTGGTACCATTGCTGCTGGATATGTAAAGGGTGTGCAGAGCGAGGGTACAGCTGCTTGCCCAAAGCACTTTGTGGCTAATAATCAGGAGACTAATCGTAATAACAATATCTCGCAGGTATCTCAGCGTGCTCTGCGCGAAATCTATCTCAAGGCTTTTGAGATTATGGTAAAGGAGAGTAATCCCTGGACCATTATGACATCGTACAACAAACTTAACGGTTCATACGTCTTACAGAACCGCGAACTGCTTACCACCATCGTGCGCGACGAGTGGGGATGGAAGGGTATGTATGTAAGCGACTGGAATGCTGGCGATGACGCTGTAGCAGCAATGCTTGCAGGCAATGATATGCTTCAGCCCGGTCAGGACAAGCAGTATAAGGCAATACTCGAGGCTGCTAAGAGCGGTAAACTGCCTATGGAGGTTCTTGATGCCAACGTAAAGCGTATATTAGAATATGTGGTAAAGACTCACAACTTTAAAGGATATAAATATAGCAACGAGCCAAATCTTAAGGCTCATGCCCAGGTGGTTCGACAGGTTGGTGCAGATGGTATAGTACTGCTTAAGAATAGCGGAATTCTGCCTCTCATAGGCAAGCGTGTTGCCCTGTTTGGTTGCACCAGCTATGACTGGATTTCAGGTGGTTCTGGCTTTGGTGGAACTAGCGTAGGTCACTACACGGTATCGCTCGTTGAGGGTCTGCGTTCGGCTGGATACGAGGTTTACAAGCCACTCATAAGCACATATACTCAGCATATTGCAGCCGAGGAGAAACGCTTGTTCCCCAACGGTCGTCCACCATTCTCGCTCACACCTCCTGCACGTGCTGAGGAGAAGCAGTTTACTGCCGATGAGCTGAATGCAGCTATCAATGGTAGCGATGTGGCTATCATCTCACTGGGGCGAAAGAGCGGTGAGGCTGCCGATCGCAGCGAGGCCGACTTCTATCTGAAGGAGGGTGAAGCTAAGCTTATTAAGGCCGTAAGCGAGGCTTATCACGCTAAGGGCAAGCAGGTAGTGGTATTGCTCGATATCTGCAGTCCTATCGATGTAGCTTCATGGCAGAATCAGATTGATGCTTTGGTTTGCACATGGCAGGGTGGACAGGAGAGTGGTTTCAGCGTGGCTGATGTTCTCTCAGGAAAGGTTAACCCAAGTGGCAAACTGCCAATGACATTCCAGGTGAAGTATGGCGACGCTTATGCCGACAAGAACTTCCCCAGCAATGTAGATGACAAGACTCTTGGCGCAATGTTTATGTGGGGGTACAATAAGGATCAGGCTCCAAAGGAGCGCAAGCCTCAGGCAAATATCGACTACACTAACTATGAGGAAGATATCTACGTAGGCTATCGCTACTTCGACAGCTTTGGCAAGGCCGTTGCTTATCCATTCGGATTCGGTCTGAGCTACACCACCTTCAGTTATACCAACATGAGTGTAAGCGAGGCAAACGGTGTATATACAGTTAAGGTTGACGTAAAGAATACAGGCACAAAGGCTGGTCGCAACGTGGTAGAGCTTTTTGTTGCAGCACCTAACAGCAAGAAGCTGAACAAGCCTGAGAAGGAACTGCGCAACTATGCAAAGACCCGATTGTTGCAACCTGGACAGACAGAAACAGTGACAATGACTGTTAAAGCCGAAGATCTGGCATCGTTCAATGAGAAAGCTTCGGCTTGGAAGACTGATGCTGGTCGCTATGACTTCCTTATCTGTTCATCGTCAAGCGATGTTGAGGCTAAAGCTTCTGCAAATGTAAAGGCCTGGACCAAGAAGGTGAACAATGTTATGAAACCAAATGTAAAACTTAACCTACTCAAGAGATAATGAAACAGTTTTTTTCGATCATTATGCTTGCATTCTGCTCTGTGCCTGTGATGGCACAGTGGCAGATGCAGCCTACGCCCAACGACACACTTCAGCCTGTACGCAATCTGGGTGGTGGCCGTGTAGCTTTTAGTATTTATGCTCCTAATGCAAAGCAGGTAGGATTTGGCGGCGACGCAATGTCTTGGGGTAAACCTCTCGAGTTTAAGAAGGCCGATAATGGCGTATGGACAGCCGTTATCAGCGACCTGAAGGATGGCGTTTATCGCTACAATTTCACTGTGGATGGTGTTAAGGTTCAGGACCCAAAAGGGGCTCTTTCTGCCGAAACATCTGCCCTTGCCAATATCGGCGATGGCAAGCAGTTCTACGACATGCGTGTAGATATCCCACACGGAGCAATTGCCCAGCGTTATTACTTCAGTAAGCCGCTCAATGCCCTGCGTCGTCTACACGTTTGGACTCCTGCCGGCTATGAGAAATCGACAGATAAGCTGCCTGTGCTATACCTTATTCATGGTGGTGGCGACAATGATGCTTCATGGCCAAGTGTAGGTTGTGCTTGCAACATTCTGGATAATCTGCTGGCCGAAGGAAAGATGAAACCAATGGTGGTAGTAATGCCTAATGGTTCAATCCCTGTTAAAAATATGATGGACGAAGTGCCCCTCTTCGAACAGGATTTGGTTACCAGTATCATTCCATATATCGAGCAGAACTATCGAGTAGTGGCCGACAAGGCTCATCGCGCTATGGCTGGACTCTCGATGGGAGGTATGGAGACAATGGAAACCATACTTAACGACTGCGACAAGTTTGAGTACTTCTGGGTGCTCAGCGCAGGTTGGTTCCCCGCTCAGAAGGAGCAGTTCGAGGGCTATCGTCAGCGTCTGAATAAGGCTGCCGCAGGCATAAAGAAGAATGTTCGTCAGTTGGTATTTACCCAGGGCGATCCTGAGGATATCGCATACCAGAACGGCCTGGCCACACTGAAGCTATTTGATGCCGCTGGAATAAAGTACGAGTACTACACAGCCCCTGGCGGTCACACTTGGTATACATGGCGCAACAACCTGCACCAATTGGCACAGAGATTGTTTAAATGATTAATAGAATAATGAATAATTAAAACGTATGAAAAAAGTAATTATGACTATGGCGCTGGCAGCTATGTGCTGCGCTGGCGCTCAGGCACAGGAGAAACTCTTCAACAGTGCCAGTGTTCAATCACCCGTGGTTAATGCCGACGGAACTGTTACATTCAACCTCTTTGCTCCCAAGGCTGTAAAGGTAGAGGTTACAGGCGACTTCCTGCCCACACAGTCTATCGAGATTCCTGGATATGGCAAGTATGATGCTCCAGGAGTAGCTCAGCTGAAGGAAGGTAAGAATGGCGTATGGAGCTACACTACCGATAAGTTGGCCCCTGAGATGTACAGCTATACCTTCAATATCGATGGTATGACAGGTGTGAAAGATCCTGCTAACATTTACGTAAACCGCGATATCGTATCGTTTACCAATATCTTTATCGTTAGCGACCAGAAGGGCGACAAGGGCGATCTGTATAAGGTAAACGAGGTTCCTCACGGAAACCTGAGCAAGGTTTGGTACAACAGTCCTACACTGAAGATGCAGCGCCGTATGACCATCTATACTCCTGCTGGTTACGACAAGGGTGGCAAGTATCCAGTGCTCTATCTCCTGCATGGTGCTGGTGGCGATGAGAACGCTTGGAGCGAACTGGGTCGTGCCGCACAGATTCTCGACAATCTGATTGCTACAGGTAAGGCTAAGCCAATGATCGTAGTTATGCCTAATGGTAATCCTAACTGTCAGGCTGCTCCTGGTGAGTGGTCATGGGGTATGTACACTCCTGGATTCCGCGATGGTGGTACTGGTCCTACAGCTCCTGCTGCAGCTTCTATCCCAGAGAGCTTCATGGATATCGTAAACTATGTTGATGCCAACTATCGCACACTCAAGGATCGTTCACACAGAGCAATCTGCGGTCTGTCAATGGGTGGTGGACATACCTTCCACGTAAGCCTGCTTTATCCTAACAAGTTTGACTACTTCGGACTGTTCTCTGCAGGTCTGCACTTAGCTAATGGCGGCTACCAGGATTCGTTTGCTAAGCAGATAGAAAACAATCCAACCTTCGCACAGCAGAGTGCTAAGCTCTTCGGCAGCAAGCCAAAGCTCTACTGGATGGGTATGGGTAAGACCGACTTCCTTTATCAGAGCACAGTCGATCTGCGCAACTACTGGGACAGCAAAGGTTATAAGTATGAATATGTAGAGACTGATGGTGGTCATATCTGGCGCAACTGGCGTATTTATCTCACCATGTTTGCACAGAAGATTTTCAAGTAAACAAACAAATAAACCCCTCGCCAATCGCGAGGGGTTTATTTATTTCTTGTGTTTATCAATCTTACGAAGTATAAAGTTGAATGCCTCAAGTCCAACCAGCACCAGTACTGTAGATGCGATGGATAGGACATACATTCCGCCTCCACATGCCAGTCCGATGGCAGCTGTAACCCAGAGTCCTGCTGCGGTAGTAAGTCCGCGAACCACATTCTCGCTCTTATGGAAGATAATGGTGCCGGCACCAATAAAACCGATACCAGACACAACCTGAGCAGCCACTCGCGATACGTCCCAACGATGCTCAGGAGTATGCATAGCCCCCTCGAAGCCATAGGCCGAGACAACCATAAACAATGCCGATCCTAAAGCTACCAGAAAGTGTGTGCGTAGTCCGGCCTCCTTGGCACGATACTCACGTTCCAAGCCAATAGCGCCTCCAAGCAGTGCTGCTACGAAGATGCGCAATACAAACTCCAAGGTCATATCCATAATTATAACTTTTTACGGTAACAACGATGACGACGGTGAATAGTGGCCTCAAGATATTGCCACTGCGAGAGTACACCCTCGTTCGACTCCATCTGTGGTCCAGTCTCGGCCCACTTAAAGCCATAGCGCTGGAACTGACGGATTAGATCGTCGAAGATAAGTGCATTGGCGCCCTTGCCGCGATACTCTGGCAATACACCAATCAATAGCAAGTCTACAGTATCGGTATTGTGCCATTTCAGTGTTTTAAGCAGTTCCCACCATCCGAATGGCAGGAAGCGTCCGTCGCGAGTACGCTGCAGAGTGCGTGAGAACGAGGGGAATGTAACACCAAAGCCCACCATCTTATCGCCATCCATGATGCCTGTGACAAGATTCAGGTCGGCTATCTTGATATAATCATTTACTAGTTTATCTATCTGACGCTGAGAGAGTTCTGAGAATCCATACAGATCCTTATATGTGGCGTTAAGCAGATGGAACACTTCGCGGCCCCAGCCTTCGCTAACCAACTCTTTGCGGGTAAACTTGTGCACTCTAAGGCCATAGCGCTTGCGAACCATCTCTGTGATTTTTGCAAACTTATCAGGCACTACTTCGGGCACTTTTACCTTGCACTCCACGTAATCATTATCCTTATAGAATCCGTCCAAAGCCTCAATGTGCTTGGGGTAATAAGGATGGTTGTAGTTGATGTACATGGTGGCCAACTGGTCGAAACCGTCTACCAGCATTCCTTCACGGTCGGTATCGATAAAGCCCAACGGGCCTGCAATCTCGGTCATACTCTTGGCCTTACCCCAATCTTCTACTGCTTTCAGTAAAGCCTTACTAACTTCAGGGTCGTCGATAAAGTCGAACCAACCGAATCGTACCTGATGGCAATTCCAACGCTCGTTGGCGCGATGGTTGATAATAGCCGCCACTCGGCCTACAATCTCACCATCTTTATATGCCAGGAAATACTCTGCTTCACAGCATTCGAACGAAGGATTTTTGTCGCGACGAAGTGTTGACATCTCATCAGAAAAGAGATATGGCACAGCACTATCGCAACCCCTGTAAAGGTCGTAATAGAACTGTACGAACTGCTTCAGTTCACGTTTGGTTTCAACTCTCTTTATCTTAATCATCGCTGCAAAATTAATATATTTTTACGAAACTCACAAACATTTATAAAGTTTTTTTAGAGCGCTTCGATATATTCGTACAACTTCTTATAGAACGGATGGCGAGTCAGGGTAGAGCCATCGCCAAGTATAATAAGCTTCATGCGGGCGCGGGTTATTGCCACATTCATACGTCGCAAATCGCGCAAGAAACCTATCTGTCCGTCATCGTTAGATCGTACTAGCGAAATCATTATTATGTCGCGTTCCTGACCTTGGAATCCGTCGACGGTGTTTACACTTATAAGCCCGCGATAGGGCTTGAAGAATTCGCGCTTCTTAAGTTGCTGGCGCAGATACTGTACTTGGGCGCGATAAGGCGATATTACGCCCACATCTATGCGCTCGTTCAGTATTCGCTCCTTACCTATCTTCTCGAAGTATTGTTGCAAAGCAAGCATGGTTAGCTCAGCCTCGGCCTTGTTGATACGACCGAAACTCTCGCCCACAAACTCCTCCTTGAACGATATTCCGCTATCCTCAGGGAAGTCGAACTGTGATGTATCTATCCATGACATTGGGATATCCAGATCGAGAATGCTGCGATACTTTACGTCAGGAGCGCTCTCTACCTGATTGTTGTAGAACCAGTCGCTCGAGAATCGCATTATCTCCTCGTTCATACGATACTGCATCTTTAGTAGCGTCACCACTTCGGGCTTGTTGTCTACTATGCGCTCCATCAGTGTTTTGCCCAGTCCTGCCTTTAGCGCCTCGTAGCACTTTACGGTTGGAGGTAGCTGGCAGTGGTCGCCAGCTAGTATTACTCTCGACACTCTGCGGATTGGTATCCAGCATGCGGCTTCGAGGGCTTGTGCGGCTTCGTCGATGAAAAGTGTGCCATACTTCTGACCATCTAGCAGATGACTTGTTGAACCTACCAGTGTGCAAGCTATCACTCGTGCCTCACTAAACAGGTCGTTCTTTATGCGCAGTTCTAGTTCTGTAGCGCGTTCCTTCAGTCGTTCTACCTTCTGATGAAACTTCTGGTCGCCTTTCTTTCGATTGGCTCTTACCTCACGAATAGCCTTTCGTAGTGCCCATAGCATCTCGTAGTCTGGATGCGCCTCGAAACGACGTTCGTATGTAAACGATAGCATCTTGTCGTTCACGCGCGTGGGATTACCTATTCTTAATACGTTTACACCACGGTCAACCAACTTCTCTGATATCCAGTCTACGGCCATATTGCTCTGTGCGCAAACCAATACCTGGCTTTCGCGTCGCAATGTTTCGTAGATGGCTTCTACTAGTGTTGTCGTCTTTCCTGTTCCTGGAGGTCCATGAACGATGGCTACATCCTTGGCTCTCAGCACCTTGTTTACAGCATCCTCCTGAGTGGCGTTGAGGTAGGGAAAGTGTAGGGAATTAAAGTTGAAAGTCTCTGCTTTCACCTTATTATAAAATAGGTCGCGCAGATAAGCCAATCGGCCTTTGGCGCTGATAACCTTGTCGAGAGCGGCAAACATCATCTTGTAGCTCGTCTCGTCGAAGAATAGTTGTACACCAAGTTTCAGTGTGTTTTGGATCTCGATGAGTCCAATGCCGTCAGGCACACAGATTACCATTCTGTTGCCGTCTACATAGCTTACTGTTGCCGTCAGTTTGAAATAGCTGATCTTATTCTCGATATCTACGCTGAAGAATACGACAGGTTTGCCGTATTCGAAATTATGTTCTACCTCTTCTTCTTCGGCCTCACGATATACCTCTATCACCTTCTGGTTCAGCGAATTGAAGTATATCTTTCCGATGGTGAGCGGAAACCATACGTCACCACGTTTTATCTTTCGCTGCAGTCCCATCTTCTCAGTCTGCTCGCGAAATTCCTCTTTCTCGGCTTCGTACTCCATCTGGAGCAGTTGCCTCTGTTTCTGTAGCGCCAATATAGGCGATTCAATTTGATTATTCATAAAAGTGGCTGCAAAATTACAAAAAATCTGCGAAACTCTTACCACCTTATTTAAAAAAGTAGTACCTTTGCAGCCGAAATGAAACAGATATTGTTAATTAACGACGTTGTGGGCTACGGAAAAGTAGGCATGGGCGCTATGCTTCCTATTCTGTCCTACTTGGGCATTCCAACCTACAGTTTGCCTACTGCACTTGTGTCTAACACACTTGATTATGGTAAGTTCAATATCCAGGATACAACTGAATATATACGTGGAACACTACCTGTATGGAAGGATCTTGGGTTCAGTTTCGATGCCATCTGTACAGGATTGATGTTCAGCGACGAACAGGCCAAGTTGGTGGCAGGATACTGCAAAGAGCAGGGCGAACAGGGCACAACAGTCTTTGTCGACCCAATCCTTGGCGATGGCGGACGACTATATAACGGAATGACCGAACGTCAGGTAGAACTGATGCGCGAGATGGTATCTGTGGCTCATCTCACCTTTCCTAATTATACAGAGGCTTGCTATCTTACCGATACTCCCATTAAGATGGAAGGCATAAGTTGGGAAGAGGCTGGCGACCTGCTCGACGACCTGCGCAAGATTGGCACAAAGTCGGCTCTGATAACCAGTTGTAAGGTCGACGGACGCAATGCTGTGGTGGGCTATAATCACTTCGACGATAGCTATTTTCACTTGGAATATCACGAGATACCAGGATTGTTCCATGGTACGGGCGATATCTTCTCGGCCGTGCTTATTGGTCATCTTCTAAATGGCGAGAGTCTTAAGACTAGCACTCGTACCGCTATGGATACCGTGTTCCGCATGATTGAGCGATATAAGGATACAGATGACAAGAATCGTGGTATCCCTGTAGAAAAATGCCTTGATCTGCTATGAGGCTCCACCCTCTGCATACCAACATAGCAAAACCAGAACGGTTCACTTGGCCTTTCTGCTACGAACCTCATCCATTGTGCTTGTTGGCCTGCGATGAAGTTAAGAAGGAGATTAAAAGGATCTGTCCCTTAGAGGGCAAGATGTTTGGTGTGTTGGTGGCAGAAGACTCTGAAGGATCACTGGGATTTCTTGCCGCATATTCAGGATTGCTCTGTGGGCGAAATGATTGGGAATACTTTGTCCCCCCAGTTTTCGATGCCCAGCAGCCTGATGGCTACTTCAAACAGAAAGAGCGCGAGATTATGGCTTCGCCGAATCATAAAGAGATGTCGCAAGACCTTCAACTATGGCTTTTCCGTCAATATCGTATGCTTAATGCCAATGGTGATACTCGCGACCTCGTGGAGATTTGGCGCGACTATCACCAGAATCCCATGATACAGAAGAAATTCCCCTTACCTCCAGGGGGTACAGGCGACTGCTGTGCTCCAAAACTTTTGCAATATGCCTATCAGCACCAACTTAAGCCCGTTTGTATGGCCGAATTCTGGTGGGGAGCATCGCCTGCTAGCGAGATTCGTCATCATGGCGAGTTCTATCCAGCTTGTCGAGGTAAATGTAAACCTGTGCTCACTTGGATGTTGCAGGGACTCGATGTAGATCCAGACCCAGAACAGTCTGGTTTCTTGCATCATGGCATAGAGATAATCTATGAGGATGATGCTATCGCCGCAGTTTACAAGCCATCAGGCATGCTAAGTGTTCCTGGTAAGGCCGATGATTACTCTGTAGCCACTTGGGCCAAGGAGCGATGGCCAGAGTCTATGCTCCCTCATCGTCTCGACCTGCTTACATCGGGCATTATGCTTGTGGCAAAGACTGCTGAGGCCTATCACCATCTGCAGGACCAGTTTGCCGCTCGAACCGTTAAAAAGAAATATGTGGCGATAGTCGAAGGTGAAATTTTAACAGATCATGGCGTTATAGATCTACCTCTAAACAGCGATCCAATAAATCGTCCTCGACAGATAGTAGATCATGAGCACGGCAAGCGGGCTATCACAGAATACAGGGTGATAGGGCGCGTAATTCACAACGGCAAGGCCTTTGTTAAACTCGCTCTCTACCCCCATACAGGCCGAACTCACCAGTTGCGTATGCATTGCGCGCATTATGAGGGATTATGTTGCCCGATTGTGGGCGATGAACTGTATGGACACAAGGCCGACCGACTATATCTGCAGGCAGAATCGATAGCCTTTATTCATCCGTCAACAGGTAGACAAATGCGGCTTTTTTGCCCACAAGATAAAAATATTTGGTTATTATGATTGCAGTTCGCCGTTTTTTGTTTATATTTGCAAACAGAAATCAAAATGAATGTGTACATGAAAAAGGTAAAAGGTCTATTAGTATTGGTACTAAGCCTTGTTGCGCTTAGTGTTAGTGCCCAGGCTGACAATCGTAAGGGCAATATAAACGGGATACTTTATCAGCTTACGTTTAATATTCCAGAAAATCCATCGGATAAGGTATCTGGACAGGCTGTAATCACTTTCGACTTGAGAACAAAGCAGGATGTTGCGCTCGATTTTCAGGGCACTCCAGGCTCTGTGACGGTGTATAAAGCCAACAAGAAAAAGGCAAAGAAGGCCAACGTAAAGGTGGTGAACGATCAGATAATCATCCCTGCTAAGATGTTTAAGGCAGGAACTACCAACAAGGTTGTTATCGACTTTACTAGTCAGGAGAAGGCCTTGGCTCGTACTGGTAATGTGGTTTACACACAGGTTCAAGCCGATGAAGGACGTGCTCTTTTCCCATGTTTCGACGATGCCGACATGCGAGCTCAGTTCCAAACCAACTTCAATGCTCCTGCTGGATGGAAGTTTGTAACCGTTGACTTTTCTGAAAAACTAGCTCCTGCAAGCTATCTGTTTGTTGCAGGCAAGTTCGAAGAGAAGACTTCTGATATTGATGGTCGCAACATGCGTGTGCTCTATTCTGAGACCGATCCTGCCAAGGTGGCTCAGGTAGACCAGGTGTTCCAGGAGGTAGCCAAGTCGATGAAGTGGATGGAAGGCTATACTGGTATTGGCAACCCATACGAGAAGGAGTGCGTCATCTATATCCTACCTAGCTTGGAACTTGGCGGACTAGAGCGTCGTGGTTCTATCGCCCTGAGCGATAAGGCCATCTTCCTTGGCAAGAAACCTTCGAAGGAAGACCTGCTTAAGCGTACAGAGCTTATCGCCCACGAGACATCACACATCTGGTTTGGCACTATCGTCGACGTAGAGGAGCCTTGGGCTAAGGAGCTTTTGGCCAACTTTATGGCAGCCAAGATATCTCGTAGCCAGTATAAGAAGGAGGAGGTAGAGGTAAACTTTATCAATACCTATATGCGTGGATCGATGGCTCTCGATCGCACTGAGGCTACACACCCACTAGCTGGCGAGTTTACTGATCCTCACGACCCAGTACTGCTCTACGACCACATTAACTACTGCAAGGGTCCTGTGATGATGCGTATGATGGAGGATGAGATGGGTGCCGAGGCTATGCAGAAGGGCCTGCAGCAGTGCTTGCGCGACCACTATATGGGCAAGATTAGTTGGGACCAGATCGTAGAGACACTCGATAAGCAAGTGTCGGGTGCTGTTGTTCGTCAGTTCAGCGATGTATGGGTTAAGCAGAAGGGAATGCCTGTAATCACATGCACATATCAGAATGGCAATGTAGTCGTTTCGCAGAGCGACCCATACGGACGCGGTCTTTGTTGGCGACAGAAGTTCGAGATGAAGGTTATCAGCAATCTTGGTAAGTCGCAGACCATCAAGGTTGACATGCAACAGCCTACTATGACATTCAAGTATTCTGGAGGCGCTCCAGCCTTTATCGTTCCCAATCAGGATGGTCGCGGATATGGTCGATTCACACTCGATGACCATTATGTTCAGACTCTGCCCACACGTCTTATCATCACTCGCAACGATTTGAACCGTTATACTCTGCTTAATCTTATCCACGATAACTATCTGCAGGGCAAACTGGCCCCATCGCACTTTGGCGAGCTGTTCCGCTTCCTGGGCCGCGAGAAGAATCCGCTGATTATGGAGACTGCCATCAATCAGATGCATAAGATTGCCTCAGACCTTACCTTGCAGCAGCGTTACACCCTCGAACTGGTGATTATGGACTTGCTGGGTGAGAACAAGACCAAGGAGTGCCGTCAGTTGGTACTGCGCAAGCTTGGCACAAGTGCCATCTCGCCTGAAGTACTGGATAAGTTGCAGACTATTCTCGACCGTCATGATGAGGACGTGCTGGATGAGCACGACTATATGGAGATAGCCTACCGTCTGGCCATCACCCGTCCAGACCGTCGTCAGGCCATCCTTGATAAGGAGCGCAATCGTATCATCAACTCTGGCAATGAGGAGTTACGCCAGGAGTTCGACTTTGTGAGCAAGGCCACACATCCCATTGCATCAGCTCGCGAGGAGGTGTTCAAAGATCTGCTTAAGGCCGAGAATCGTGTAAACGAGAGTTGGGTGCTGAATGCCCTGCGCCTGCTTAACTCAGACGTATTTGAGCCACAGAGCAACGTATATCTGGTTGAGGGACTGAAGGCCTTGCCAGAAATTCAGAAAACTAACAGTCTTGCATTCCCAGGTCGCTGGACTCGCACTCTGATTTCTAATCACCGCAGTGCTGAGGCTAAGACGGAAATCCAGAAGTTCCTGGCCGAGAGTACTGATTACCCAGCCAACCTTAAGAACTACGTTTACGAGAGTGCTTGGGTGCTGATGAATCAGGTGCCATACGTAGACAAGACTCCAAAGCCCGAACCAACAACTACTACTAAGAAGAAGACTACTAAGAAAAAGAAGTAGTTCTTCTGCGATAGGCCCTAGCCAATAGCTGCCAGTTCCCTTTAATGGGAGCTGGCAGTTTCCTTACTGCGTACTCCAGTACTCTGCCGGGCGTACTCGAGTACGGCCTGGGACGTACTGCAGTACGCTAACGTAAGTACTGGCGACATCTGGCGGCTATGCCGCTCGGCAATGCCGCTTCGTTTGCGATGAATTGTCGTTTTTCGCAAAAACATCTCCACATCTCACTCAAATGCTCTGAAACCCTTTGCCACAAAGCGTTTCAACCAAGTGAGATGTTTTGCAAACACCTCACTCAACATCTCAAGAACACCTCACTTTTTTCTTAATTGCCGACTGACAAGAAAAGTGAGGTGTCGAGTGAGTAGTTAAGTGAGGTGTTGTTGAGTAGTTTAACAAACATCTCACCCAACGCAAACCCTTTGCACATAAGGCTTTCGGGCCAGTTGGATGAGATGTTGAGTAGTTTTAGTAAAATTCGTTATAATTTATTTCACTACAACCTTCTTGCCATTCTTGATATAAACACCCTTGCGTACAGGCTTGCTCTGCAGGCGTCGACCATTAAGATCGTACCAAGTCTCGCCGTTAGACTCAGCATTCTTCATCACGTCGATGATGCCAGTAGTGCCCTCGCCACCAAACAGACTCGATACGCTGATGAATCGTGCTCCTGCACCTTCGTGGTGATTTTGCTCGTGGAAGGTAAATACCTCAAATGGCTTCACTTCTCGTAGATTCTGTACGAATACACTACCCTCGGCATAGCCTTCAGTAGCACTGCCTACGTTCAGAGCATAGATATACTCAGATGGTTCTATGCGTAGATAAGTCGACATCATTCCTATTGTGCCGTCGGCTGTCCATATTGCGGTATTATCCGAAACGGGTACAGTCACATTTTCGGCAGAGAATGCCACCTTACCAGCCTGGTTGTAAGCCTCTGGGTATGAACCATTGTTAGGCATACTGATGATGTAAGGCTTGTTGGCTTCGATAGTGGTGGCATTAACCATACCCTTATCAGTCATCTGGTGTAGCCAGAAGTGGAAGATGCTTGCGTCGTTGCCGAATGGAGCAATATCACCATGCGATTCGTGAGTGAACTTCTGTACGGTGAATGGCAGAGCGATGCCTTCCCATCCGCGACTTACGTCCTTCTCTGTTGTCTGCTTGAACTCGCGAGTATAAGAGATACTCTCGGCAGTGAACGCCATTGGAACGTAGAAGTTGTTGTTACTCTCAGCATCCACCAGAGTTATACTCTTAGCCTTGCCGTTGATAACCACATTGTTCACACCTTCTGGAGCCAACGAATCAGTCTGTACATAAATCAGCAAGTTAGGATTGCCAAAGCCCTCAATATCACTGCGAGTGATAGCCTGTGAGCTGTTCCATACGATTGCTGCAATGTCCTTTGCAACCACGTTGCGACCACCTACCTGCTCAAGAGCCTGAGCCATCGTGGTCTCGCCCTCAACGGTAAGTACATAGTTCTCGTAAGTTGCAGTAGCTGTACTCTCGCCAATCTCCTTCACATTTCTGAAATTGCTCCAGGCAGGTGTGTTACGATAAGCTTCAGCACTACCTACTGGAACATTTAGAGTTGCGTTATTATAAACGCTTTCTAAGAATACATTCTGAGTGATTTCAAATGGACTTACAATCTCCGAGTTAATAGTATCAAGGTTCACATGATAAAAGGCATATTCTCCGATGCTGGTTATCGATGAAGGAATCGTTATCGTATTCAGATTATTGACTTCACAGAAAGCATATGAACCGATGGATGTTACAGAACTTGGAATAATTGAGACTCCAATGCCTTCTACGAGTTTGTTTGTAGCTGTTTCGATAATGGCATTACAGTTGTCTCTAGAGTCGAATATAGTGTTGTTCGGATCGACAACAAGTGATGTTAATGTAGAAATGCCACAGAAAGCTACATACCCAATCTCTTTTAAGCTGGCAGGTAGAACTATAGAGGTAAGTTGTGAGCCTGCAAATGCACCATAACCAATATACTCCAACGAGTTTGGAAGTTCAATGTAATTTAAATCACCACTGTTAAATGCTTGGGTGTCAATTGAAGTTACAGTATTTGGCAGAGATATAGTTTTAAGACCTCGACACTGAATAAAAGCTGCAGAACCAATTTTTGTAATGCCTTCTGGTACCATACTTGTCCTACATCCAGTAATCAACGTCGTTGTTGCTGTTTCAATAATTGCATTACAATTCTCGCGCGAATCGTATATTGGATTACCTTCTTCTACAATAATTGATTCAAGATTGTCACAACTATGGAGAATATCGTAGTCTAGCTCTGTAACAGAGCTTGGAATGGTTATAGATGTCAATCCAGTATGTGATAATGATGCATGGGTAATCTTTGTTACTGTATTAGGAATGACTAATGAAGTAAGGTGCTTACAGTTTATGAAAGCTTCAAATCCTACTTCAATCACCTTATAACCATTTGCTATTTCTGGTATAGTTATTTTACCAACTACAGCTGTGTCTACAGCTGTGGCAATATCCATGCTTCCCCAAGTGCCATTATAGATTCCATTACCAACTTGGCAGGTTTTATCTGCTTCGCTGATAATCTTAAAAATCAAAGGTGTACCTTCCAATGTATTCGCTGTGAATGTATCACCATCTTGGTGGCTCTCAGAGCTCATCTGATCCTCAATCTTCTTGCAGAGATTGACGATGGCATCAGTGAAGTATTTTGCCTCCTGATTGCTCATCTCTGCACGTCTTTGATACATCATGTCTCCCTCGTTGAGAGCCCATCTAAGTTCCTCAAGCAGTCCTTCCTCTACATTCGCATTGTCTTTTGCCTTTTCGAGTACGTCAACGCCGTATCTGATTACATCATACAAATTCCTCCACGACTTGTAGTCGTAAACGAATGTTGCAACCTCAGAGTTTTCCATTCCCTCCTTGGCGGCAATCATCTTGATAATGATGTTGTCTGTAATCTCCAATGGGTTCTGATACAGGGTGCTACGAGTGCTAACGTCTATTGTGTTTGCAATGCTGTCTGTTTCAGCCTCATTCTCCCAATTAGCTGTTGCATAGTAGATGCTTGCATCGGTGGTCTCTGTAGACAGAACCAGCATCTCGTTCTGGAAATCCCATGTAGGAGTAGCTACCTGCTCCTTCTTTTCACCTGAAGATTCGCCATAGGTAAAGTAGCCTGGCTGGTCGGCTCTGTCGATATGAGCGTAAGAATAATCGGTATGGTTCTCATCGTATGTGGTACCATTTCCTCCTACGAGTTTTGGGCACTCGTAGAACATTGCATCACCAGTGGTAACAGTGGCTGTTGTCCAGTTGCTACTTACATAGATGGTGGTAAGATTCTCGCACATACCAAACATATACCCCATATCTGTTACATTCTGCGTGTCAAATGAACTAAGATCAAGCGAGGTCAAGGCCATATTCCGATAGAACATATTATTCATGTTGGTGACCTTAGAGGTATTAAAATGGCTCAGGTCAATAGACTCCAACTCTGAACACTCCATAAACATCTGGCCCATATCTGTTACTTCAGAGGTATTCAGATATTCTAATCCAGAAATTGTCTTAAGTACCCAACAATTGGCAAACCAATACTTGGTGCTGGTTGGGCGGCAATCTGCAAATGATTGATCGAAGATGACTGAATGCAGATATTGGCGCGATTGCATAATCTCGGGTGATTCGGTCATTTTGTCGAGGTCAACAACAACGCCTTCATTATGTTCAGACTTCTTGTTGTCATAGTACAAGGTGAGATAGGCATCAGATTTGCCAGTATCTTCTCCAGATGACATTACCAATACGGCGTAGGCCTCATTATAGTCAGTTCCTTCGGATCCTGCGATTTCTTCGGCCCAGACGTTGTTAGGCATCAGTATGCCTAGCAGCGCTATTATTGTATAGATAAACTTCTTCATAGCCATTTACTTTTTACGTGAAAGTTGTGGATCGGGGTTGTCATTTTCGCCAGGAGTGTTCACCTCGGCGGCTGACTGCTGTACGAATACATCAGCCTGCTGCGGGTTCTGACTGCCGGCTACGACTATCAGTACCGTGATGCGGTCGCGAGTAGTATCCAGGTGCTCATCGCACTTAACCCTAATCTCGCCATTGCCTACTCCTGAGGCTGGCTCGATGTGCAGCCATTCTTGTGCAGAACTGGGTACAAATGCACGCCATGCGGCATTGCTCTGTACCTTAACTATCTGAGTTCCGCCGTCAGGTGTAAAGGTTGGCAGTTCGTAAGGAGTTACACTCAGTGTGATGTTGGTCTTGCCCTCCTGTCTTACCTCAATCTCAGTGCTGTTGCTACCATACTGAATGGTGAACGTAGCCGAGCGGTCGGCATCGGTCTGTATCTCGTCGCATGTGATTTCGACAGCACTCGAACCGCTATTACCAGAGGCCTGGCTCAGGTGAATCCAGTCGACACCTGATGGCAAAGTGATGCTCCAGTTGGTGTTACTTGTAATCGTCAGTAGCTGCGATGCAGAAGGGATTGCGTCGAACTCATAGAGCTTCTTGGTAACTGTCATACCAGGATCAGAGCTGGTCTGACGTACGCTGATCTTCTGTTTCAGTCCACCATCCGATGTCAGGATGATGCTGGCGTTGCGGTCGCTCATCGATGTATTCTGGTTGGTAGTGATAACCAGCACACCGTTGCCGTTGCCCTTAAGCGGCTGAACGGTAATCTTATTGCCAAAGCCGCCATCTGCTTCATCGCCTCCGTCGTAGGTTACGGTCCATGCGCAGTCGGCTGTGATGGCAACCTCCTTGGTCTCCTCGTTGGCGCGTATCTCGATGTCACCGCCCTCTACCTTCAGAAACTCCTTGGCAGGCTTGGCCTGAGTCTCGTCATCGCTCTTGCAGCCCGAGAGACCTGCCACCAGTGGCAGTGCGGCCAGTATAGTAAAGAATATCTTTGTTTTCATATCTTCTGTGGTTTTAGATTAGAATGAGAAGTTAAAGATAGCACCGATGCTAACCATGAATCCTCCTGCAGAGATGTTGCTTGCATCAGCTATGCGAGTAAAGTTGTTGTCCTTGCTCACGCCAAGTGAGAGTTCTGGTGTAGCAAACAGATACAGGCGCTGTATCGGAGCGTAAACCAACTTTGCGCCAACAGATATGCAGCTGGCTGCAGCCTTGTCGCCATACAGGTTTGTACCATCGGTAACCTTGCCCGACAGCTGCTCTATCTGATAGCCCAGCTGCGGTGTGATACCCAGTCGCTCAGTCAGTTCTATCTGATAACCCGCCTTAACGGCAAATGTAGAGCGCTTATACTCCACACTGCTCAGATAGGTGTCGTTGCCATCCTCGCTGTACCATCTCACGGGGTCGGATGCTCCCAGACCGAAGGTATAGCTTAATTGCAGGTCGATGTTCTTGTAGGTAGCACCAGCCAGAGCTGTGATGCCTCCCATAGAGCGCATGGTATAGCCTGCTCCAAAGTAGAATGCATTAGGCTTGATGTACTTGATCTTCTCGAGCGAAACCGTATCCGATGTGGTCAGGTTGTGCTTGATGGTGTACTCGCGGGTGGTTCCTACATATCCCTTGCGAGCAAACTGCAACTGATATGTGCCCACTGGCAGAGTCTGCAACTCGGTCAGATTGATAGGATCAATGCCGTTGAGCAGAGCCGTAGCATTACGTGGACGGGTGTAGATGTTCAGTCTACCAGTGTGAGGTGCGGGTGGTGCAGCCTGAATCTGGTTCTTCTTCTGTGGGATTACAGTAAAAGTGGTCTTGATAGGGTCGCAGTCCAGTTTGCGAGTCTCAACAGTATAAGAGCCTTCGCGCAACTGAGTGCTCCACGAACCAGTGCCCACCTGGTGACCGTTGTACCAGATGTCGGCATTGTTCTCAACGTTAACAACAACCTCGCCGTAGTGGTCGCTCATATTGCGCATCTCGATGTTGGCTACCTTGGTGGCCTTGGCATCGGAAGTGGTTACGATGATGGTGTCTTGAGCTTCGTAGATACCATTCTGGGCAAATACAGCGTGGCGTCCGTAGGTCATATACCTATTATATATAGGCGACTTGCCCAGATACTCGCCATCTACGGTCACATCACTCTTGGCCTGTGATGTGGTGATTGTTACATAGCGACCCGTACCGATGTCAAGTAGCATCTCATAGGTACGTCCGCCCTGAATAGAAACGGGATAGTAGTAATCACGTAGCACACCAAACACCTGGTGAGTGATGGTAAGTTTCTGTGCGCGAGGAGGAACATACAGCCAAATCTCGGCAGCTTTCTCCTCGGTTCCAACGATACCCAGCGAACCTCCGTTGAACAGGAATCCGCGTTCTGGGGTCACAATCTTGATAAGTGCAGCCTTATCGCCGTTCATGTCGCGCTTCTCAGTGCCTCGTGTGTTGGCCGTAAGGTCTGTTTCCAACAGCCTGAAACCAAGCACGCTGATACCATCGGCCCAAACTGACTGCGATATTGCAATCAATGCAATTAGTAACAGTTTTTTCATGCGTTTACAGTTTTATGTTAGTAAATATATTTAATTGTTTGGGGCAAATATATGAAATATATTCAAAAGTTCCAAATGTTTTGGTAATTAAATTTGTGTTTTACGGGAAAAAGTAGTACCTTTGCACGCAAATTTGAATATATATTAAATAAGTAAGGTATGATACGCTTCTTTCAGACCCCACAAAAGACGGTGATTGCCACAGAGGTTGATCACGCACTGAGTGAACAGGAAATCAAGGAATTGAGTTGGTTGTACGGCGATGCTTCGCTGTTAGACGCTGAGCAGCTTGAGGGCTACTATGTTGGTCCACGCCGCGAAATGGTGACCCCATGGTCGACAAATGCCGTTGAGATTACACAGAATATGGGCCTCAGCGGCATTTCTCGTATAGAGGAGTACTTTGCCGTTGACTCTAAGGATGCTGAGCACGACGAGATGTTGCAGCGTATGTACACTGGACTGAACCAGGACATTTTTACCATCAACATCAAGCCCGAGCCTATCAAGTATGTGGATAATCTGGAGGAATATAACGAGCAGGAAGGTCTGGCTCTGAGCCCAGAGGAGATTGAGTACCTGCACGGACTGGAGAAGAAGAACGGTCGTCCATTGACCGATTCGGAAATCTTCGGTTTCGCACAGATCAACTCTGAGCACTGCCGCCATAAGATCTTCGGTGGTACATTCATCATCGATGGCAAGGAGATGGAGTCAAGCCTCTTTGCAATGATTAAGAAGACAACACAGGAGAATCCTAACAAGATTCTTTCGGCTTATAAAGATAATGTAGCTTTTGCACAGGGTCCTGTGGTTGAGCAGTTCGCTCCGAAAGATCAGAGCACCAGTGATTATTTCCAGGTGAAGGATATCGAGAGCGTTATCTCGCTGAAGGCCGAGACACACAACTTCCCCACAACCGTAGAGCCTTTCAACGGTGCTGCTACTGGTACTGGTGGTGAGATCCGCGACCGTATGGGCGGTGGTGTTGGTTCATGGCCTATCGCAGGTACTGCTGTTTATATGACTGCTTATCCACGTCTGACCGACGATGACAAGCTGACTCGCGATTGGGAGAGCATTCTGCCAGTTCGCCAGTGGCTGTATCAGACACCTGAGCAGATTCTGATCAAGGCTTCGAATGGTGCTTCTGACTTTGGTAACAAGTTCGGTCAGCCACTGATTTGTGGTTCTGTGCTGACATTTGAGCATCAGGAGCCTAACGATACCAAGTATGCTTACGACAAGGTAATCATGTTGGCAGGTGGTGTTGGTTATGGCACCAAGCGCGACTGTCTGAAGAAGGAACCTCAGCCAGGCAACAAGGTTGTAGTGGTTGGTGGTGATAACTATCGCATTGGTCTTGGTGGTGGTTCTGTATCATCAGTAGATACAGGTCGCTACAGCAATGGTATCGAGCTGAATGCCGTTCAGCGTGCCAACCCTGAGATGCAGAAACGTGCCTACAATCTGGTACGTGCTCTTTGCGAGGAGGATGTGAACCCCGTAGTGTCCATCCACGACCACGGATCAGCTGGTCACCTCAACTGTCTCTCTGAGCTTGTTGAGGAGTGCGGTGGTGAGATTGATATGACCAAACTGCCTATCGGCGATAAGACCCTGAGCTCAAAGGAGATCATTGCCAACGAGAGTCAGGAGCGTATGGGCTTGCTCATCGATGAGAAGCACATTGAGCACGTTAGAAAAATTGCTGAGCGCGAGCGTGCTCCACTGTATGTGGTTGGTGAGACCACTGGTGATGCCCACTTCTCGTTCAAGCAGGGCGATGGTGTGAAGCCATTCGATTTGGACGTTGCCCAGATGTTTGGTCACTCACCCAAGACTATTATGAAAGATAATACTGTAGAGCGTCACTATGCTGACGTAACCTACAGTCAGGATAAGATTAATGAATACCTCAACCGCGTGCTCCAGCTGGAGGCTGTGGCTTGTAAGGACTGGTTGACCAACAAGGTTGACCGCTCTGTGACAGGTAAGATTGCACGTCAGCAGTGTCAGGGTGAGATTCAGTTGCCTCTGAGCGACTGTGGTGTTGTTGCCCTCGACTATCGTGGCGAGAAGGGTATTGCTACAGCCCTCGGACATGCCCCCCAGGCAGGTCTGGCTGATCCTGCTGCTGGTTCTGTACTCTCTGTAGCTGAGGCGCTGACTAACATCGTTTGGGCTCCACTGGCTGAGGGTATGGATTCTCTGAGCCTTTCTGCCAACTGGATGTGGCCTTGCCGCTCTCAGGAGGGTGAGGATGCCCGCCTGTATGCAGGTGTTAAGGCTCTGAGCGACTTCTGCTGCGACCTGCACATCAACGTGCCTACAGGTAAGGACTCGCTGTCACTCTCTCAGCAGTATCCTAATGGTGAGAAGATTATCTCTCCAGGAACAGTAATCGTATCTGCTGGTGGTGAGGTTTCTGACATCAAGAAGGTGGTATCGCCCGTATTGGTTAACGACAAGAACGCATCACTTTATCATATCGACTTCAGCTTCGACGAGCAGCGCCTTGGTGGTTCTGCATTCGCACAGAGCTTGGGTAAGGTTGGCGACGATGTGCCTACTGTTAAGAACGCTGAGTACTTTGCTGATGCCTTCATGGCTGTTCAGGAGATGATCAATCGCGGTTGGATTCTTGCTGGTCACGATATCTCGGCTGGTGGTTTGATTACCACTCTGCTCGAAATGTGCTTCGCCAACACAAAGGGCGGTATGCACATCAACCTGCACGACATCTGCAAGGAGGGCGACGTGGTGAAGGCTCTGTTCGCTGAGAACCCAGGAGTAGTTATCGAGGTTAGCGATGAGCATAAGGAAGAGTTCAAGGAGTTCATGGAGGAGCAGGGTGTTGGCTATGCCAAGATTGGTTATCCTGTTGAGGATGCCCGCACCATCGTAGTGAAGGCAGGTGATGAAGAGCATACATTCGACATCGATGCACTCCGTGACACATGGTATAAAACATCATATCTGCTGGATCGTAAGCAGAGCTTCAATGGTAAGGCTGCTGAGCGCTTCGCCAACTATAAGAAGCAGCCTATCGAGATGAAGTTTAATAAGGACTTCAAGGGTACACTTGCTCAGTATGGCATCTCAGCAGATCGCCGCAAGGCATCTGGCGTGAAGGCAGCCATCATACGTGAGAAGGGTACTAACGGTGAGCGCGAGATGGCATACTGTCTCTACCTCGCTGGTTTTGATGTAAAGGACGTAATGATGACCGACCTGATTTCTGGTCGCGAGACACTCGAGGATATCAACATGATTGTATTCTGCGGTGGTTTCTCTAACTCCGATGTACTTGGTTCTGCAAAGGGTTGGGCTGGTGCCTTCCTCTTCAATCCTAAGGCTAAGGAGGCTCTCGATAAGTTCTATGCCCGTGAAGACACATTGTCACTGGGAATCTGTAACGGATGTCAGCTGATGGTTGAACTTGGACTGACTGGTGCTAAGGGTGCTAAGATGCTGCACAACGACTCTCATAAGTTCGAGAGTGAGTTCATCTCGTTGAGCATTCCTCAGAACAATAGCGTGATGTTCGGATCACTGAGCGGCAATAAGCTCGGTCTGTGGGTAGCTCACGGAGAGGGAAAGTTCTCACTGCCCGAGGCTGAGAGCGCTTACAACGTAATTGCTAAGTACAACTATGCTGGCTATCCTGCTAATCCAAACGGTTCTGACTATAACGTGGCAGGTATCTGCTCACAGGATGGCCGTCATCTCTGCATGATGCCTCACCTGGAGCGTGCCGTATTCCCCTGGCAGAATGCATGGTATCCCGCTGACCGTCGTCAGGACGAGGTAACACCTTGGATTGAGGCCTTCGTTAATGCACGTAAATGGGTTGAAGCTCACAAGTAATGAACATATACTGGGATTCGTTTAAAACCTTCTTTAAGATTGGCATATTCACCCTTGGTGGTGGATATGCCATGATACCTTTGATAGAGGAAGAGGTGGTTAACCGCAAACAATGGGTTTCTAAGGATGAGATGCTAGATCTGATAGCTATCTCCCAGAGTTGTCCAGGTGTGTTTGCTATCAATATCGCCACCTTTATCGGTTACAAGTTGCGCAAAACTCGTGGCGCCATCTGTACCACACTCGGCACAGCCATGCCATCGTTCCTTATAATTCTGGCTATAGCTATGTTCTTCAGTCAGTTTAAGGATAATAAGGTGGTTGCTGCCATATTCCGTGGCATTCGTCCTGCAGTAGTGGCCCTTATTGCTGTGCCTACTTTCAATCTAGGCAAACGTGCTCAGCTAAACCGCTATACCATTTGGATTCCCATCGCCTGTGCCCTGGCCATCTGGGCTTTAGGCGTTTCGCCAATTTATATTATAATCATCGCCGCTATTGGTGGTTACATATATGGTAAGTATATTAAAGCAACGTGTTAAATAGTGAAATTCGTGCCTAAATTATGATTTTTGTAAGCTTATTCATCACATTCTTCGAGATTGGTCTCTTCGGCTTTGGTGGAGGCTATGGCATGTTGTCACTTATCCAGCACGAGACGGTCGAGGCTCATCATTGGCTCTCTACTTCTGAGTTTACTGATATAGTCGCCATATCGCAGATGACACCAGGTCCTATTGGCATCAACTCGGCCACGTATTGCGGCTATACCGCCATACATAATGCCGGCTATGGACATCTTGTATCCATCCTTGGTTCGGCTACTGCCACATTTGCTCTGGTGCTGCCATCGCTGGTATTGATGATACTCATCAGCAAGATGTTTATGAAATACATGAACACTCCGTTGGTGCAATCAATATTCACTGGTTTGCGTCCTGCTGTAGTAGGACTGCTTGCTGCCGCCACACTGTTGCTCTGCAACAAGGAGAACTTCTCTACTCCGATAGATAATCCTTGGCAGTTCTGCATCAGTTGTGCTCTCTTGATAGCCACCGCCTTCGGTACTGGCTATCTCAAGATCAATCCTATCCGTATGATCTGCTACGCAGGTTTTGCGGGTTTGCTACTACTTTATTAGTCGACTCTTATCCAGTCGGCATCTAGCCAACCTTTGTCCGTCTTTGGATTAGGGTCAACTGATACGTAGCCGAACTTGGCGCCAATCCATTTGCCTTCGCGCATTTGGAATTCTGTGCCACATTCCTTATATTTCTTGCCATCCAGACTGTAGGCGAACTTCAACTTGGAGTTGTCAACTGACAGACGCATATAGATGTCTATATGGATACCTGGTTTATAGTCGATCTTGTCCTCTGCGGTAGGCTTCAGGGTTGCAATCAGTTGTTCTGTCTGGGCGTTGCCTTTATCTGCACCTTTGCAAGTAAGTTGTAGCAAATGAAACTCCTTACCTACACGCTTTACAACGATGGCCGAATAGTCGAGTCCCATCATAATCAATCCGCCCATTTGTCCCTCGGCCTTAGATGTGAAGCGTAGTTTTGTTGTGGCAGTAAACTTATCGGCGGGTGTTTTCTGTAGCAGCAGGTTGGGCACCTCCCAGAAGTTAACGAACTTATCAGATAGTTTATAATTATAGATACGATATGTGCCAAATGCCGTTGGCATGCCGAACTTCTCGTCGTAGTTGGCGTGCCATTGCCATTGCAGACCTAATGTGTTACTATTGAACTCATCGCTCTCTACTGGATTTACCACTAGCGTTGAACTACTCTTTGGTTTTTTGTAGGTAGTAACAGGCTCTCCCTTCTTACCCATGATAGGCCATCCTGTGCTCCAATCAACAGGATTAAGATGAACCACTCTGCCGTATGCTTCTTTATCTTGAAAGTGCAGGAACCAGTCTTCGCCGTATTTGGTATGTACCCAACCGCCCTGATGAGGACCATTGATATTTGTCTTGCCCTGGGCCAATACGATTTTGTGCTCGTATGGTCCGTAAGGACTCTTGCTACGCATAGCGAGTTGGAAGCCTGTAGGTACGCCGCCTGCAGGACACATAATCCAGTACCAACCGTCGCGCTTATAAAACTTAGGTCCCTCGCAGGTGCGATTCTCATTGCCATTGCCATCGAACACGATAACAGGCTGGCCGATGGCACGGGTTCCGTCAGCCGACATCTCGCGGACAGTCAATACCGATGCAAACTTAGAGCGACTGTTGGCCCATCCGTTCACCAGATAGCAGCGTCCGTCGTCATCCCAGAGTGGGGTGGTGTCGATATATCCCTGCCCCTTGATGACACAAAGCGGAGCCGTCCACTTGTCGGCAGGATCCTGCGTCTTTACCATATACACACCATAGTCGGGATCGCCCCAATATATATAGTACCACCCATCGTGGAATCGGATGCTTGGAGCCCACACGCCAGCACCATGACGTGGCATGCTGAAGTGCTTCAACAATGTCTCATCCCCCTCGTAGAGATTATTCAAAGCATAGTTGATAATCTCCCAGTTAACAAGATCCTTGGAATGCAGTATGGGCAAACCAGGTACACACTGAAATGATGAAGCCGTCATATAATAATCCTCGCCGCTGGCGCCCACACAGACATCAGGGTCGCTATAGTCGGCATTAATCACTGGGTTGGTATAGGTGCCGTTGCCATTATCGGGGCTCCACACCTTCGACACATACTGAGCCGAAGCTGCAAGATGTAGGCATACAAATGCCATCAGAATTGTTCTTTTCATATCTTAGTAGTTTCCTTGTTATAAGTGTTTCTTGAAAAAATCGAGTACACGCTTTTGGGCTTTCAGACCACAACTATGTGGGATGTCCCATAGTTCGGTTTCCAAGTTGTCGCCGACTTTTTGATTGCTCCAAACGTTATGCATGATGCTAAAGGCCTTTTCTACCCCAGGCACAGGGAAGAGTTTATCCTGCTTGCCGTTGATGAAAAGCATGGGCTTGGGACAGGCTATGCAGGCTACGTGGGGATAGTCCATCCAGCGGCGGAGACCAGGGAAGCAGTTGGCAAAGCCGCCATTCTCCGTTCGGTCGTACTTAAACGACATCTGTTCGTCGGTAGTCACCATCCAACAGACTGATGCTGAGGCTGCTATCCTATCGCTTAGAGCAGCCAGCATCCAGGCACGATAAGCTCCCATTGACCAGCCTGTGCAACCAATCCTTGATGCATCCACCTCTGGCATCTGTGCCAGGAAATCAGTGCCGGCGATATCATCGTAAGTCATCCATGCCGAGAGGTCGATGCCGTACATCATCATATTGCCTGCTATCATGTCGTATCTATCTCGACGTGGACCTTCCTTCTGTCCCCGTTCGCCCCACATTGGGGCATCGGCTGAAAAGACTACATAGCCGTTCTTGGCTAGATAGTCGCCAAAGAACTGACCTTCATAACCTGTCAGCCATTCCTCAGCATCCTTGATAACAGCAGCATCTTCGCAAGCCAAAGGTCGTATCATCTTCTCCTTACCTATATATAAATGGGCACCGTGGTCGTGCAGTAGGTTGATGGCAGGAAACGGCCCTTTGCCATCGGGGAGCAACACGTAGGCTGGCACCGTGTAGTATTGCGACAGACGGATCTCCATCTTTCGAGCCTTATAGCCATCGCGCTGTTCCTCGTAGAGCACCTTTGCCTGATAGCCATCGGCAGGTGGCGGTGGTGGCATCAGCATACAGTCGAACACCTTTTGACGAGCAACCTTTTTCCACTTAGCAAACTTCTTGATGCCACTATTCTCCCACGCAAGGGGATAATCCAGATGAGCAATCAGCGAGTCGGCATACACAGGCAGATTGCGCTGGAACTCATATTGTTTGCGCTTTTGCACCGTTGTTGATTTTGGTTTGGCTATGGTGACGATACTGCACTCTACGTCTTCTTTATTAGTAGAGTAGCTTACGTATAGCTTGTTGTTGTGGACTATTGCTTTGGGATAGCTATAGCCAAGGGTTTTGTATTTGCCATCATAACGTCTTGGCGGCAAATCGCCTGCAGCACCACTACGTAGCAGAATGGCTTTGTCGAATTTTTTGCCATCGTTGCTCAGATGCAGCACGAGTGGCCAGCGACGTTTGGCTGGGACTGAACAACTGACTATAAAAGATTTGCCGTCGGGCAGGTTGCCTGCACACTGTTTGGTGCGTGCATCTGGGAATGATGTTAGTGCTGGTTTTGTCCAGCTTTCGCCTCTGTCTTTGCTGATAGATGCCAGTTTGTAAAAACTGCTGCTTTGATCTCGAAACAGCATTACGATGGTGCCATCGGGTTGCAAATACTGACTGGGTTCTATTTCGCGCGATGTCTTGCCAATGTCTTCGTATTCGAACAGGCCCTTTCGCCAACCGCTTATGCCTTTTGGATCATCGGTATATACAGGACATACATGCAGTCCTGGCATGAAGTGGGCGGCACCTACTATTCGTCCCTCAGATATTTGGCGAGGGTCTTGTTCCAATATACCATTCATCTCGCTACCATCGGCCATCCTTACAGGCAGTATTTTGCTCCACGAGAGTCCATCGGAACTCGTAATATAGCAGGTCTTGCCGCCTCGTGGTGAGAGGCCTTTCTCCCAAGTGTCAATGAAAGCTATCAACGTGTCGCCACATACCAACCAACCGCCTGATGTACAATAGTAATCCCTGCTTGGTGCAGCTAGTGTGGTGGGTTTGCTCCAGGTGTAGCCATCATCGCTGCTGATGCTGTAGACCACACGGGTGTCGTCGCTGTCCTCATCCTTTGGCGAACTCTGCCACATGCAGTAGAGCTGCCCCTTGAATGCAACCATTACCACGCCATTGGCATAATGGTCTGACTGTTCTGTTGCTTTAAATATTGTTATGGTTTTCACGTCAGTTGCTGGTTTTAGCCCCACTGTTTCGTGTATGGTGGTGTCGATGACGCCATTTGGGATGTACGGCATTTGCATCTGTGCCATAGCAAAACTACAGCATAGCAGCATGATGGTTGCGATAATAATTGCTTTCCTTTTCATTTTCGGTAGTTTGTCGGCTGCAAAGTTACACGATTATTTTAACAATGAAAAATTAATTCGTGATTTTTTTTGTTGTTTGCGCATTTTACATTATCTTTGCACACGGAATAATTGAGAACCGATGGAAGAAAAGGCGCCAATGACAATGAAGGACATAGCGCGGGAGTTTGGAATTTCCGTGGCTACGGTGTCGCGTGCACTCAAGGATTCACCCCGCATCAGCGAAGAGCGACGCAGGGCTATCCAGCAGTTTGCCCGTGAGCACAACTTCTACCCCAATGCCATCGGTGAGGCTCTGCGTCACAGTCGCGTTATGCCGCAAAGAATGATAGGTGTCATAGTGCCAGAGTTTACACATTATTATTTTTCATCTATCCTTACAGGTATTGAGGAGACTGCTCGTGCTCGCGGTTATCAGATAATGGTGGCGCTGAGTGGCGAGCAGTATGAGCGCGAGGCTGAAATATGCGAAAACTTCCATCGTTACAAGGTGTGTGGTGTAATTGTATCGCAGGCTAAGGATACCAAGAACTACGATCACTATAAGAAATTAATAGATGCAGGCATACCGATGGTGTTTTACGACCGTATTTGTACAGGCGTGAATGCCAGTAGAGTGGTGGTCGACGACTATATGGGCGCCATGAATGCCGTTACACATCTGATAGAATCAGGATGCAAGCGTATCGCCTTCTATGGTAGTCCTATGCAGTTGGAGATATCCAAGAACCGTTTCAACGGATACAAGGATGCTCTGTTGAAGCAAGGATTAAAGATAGATGAGGAGATAGTAAAGGTCTGCGATAATCGTACTGACGCTGAGGAACTCACACCCCAACTGATGACTATGGATAATCCTCCCGATGGATACTTTGCAGTGAATGATGATACGGCCATAGGTGTTCTCTACACGTTGAAACATGCCGGCATAAAAGTTCCAGAGGATGTACAGATATGCGGATTTACTAACGGACAGCGTGCAGTGGCCTGCGATCCTATGCTCACCACCGTGGAACAGCGTGGTCATAAGGTGGGCGAAGAGGCTGCCACCATCCTGATGGATAAGGTGGAAGGGCTGTCGCCACTCGATAAGATAGAGAAAAGAGTGGTTAGAACCCGACTAGTAGTAAGAGGAACAACGAAATAATATAATTAAGAGATATGAAACAAAAACCGGATTTATCATTTTGGAAATTATGGAATCTTAGTTTTGGATTCTTTGGCGTACAGATAGCTTACGCTCTTCAGAGTGCTAACATATCGCGTATATTCCGTACGCTTGGTGCCGATCCGCACTCGTTGAGTTTCTTCTGGATATTACCTCCGCTGATGGGTATTCTGGTTCAGCCTATCGTGGGAACACTGAGCGACAGAACTTGGACACGATTCGGTCGTCGTATACCTTACTTATTTATAGGAGCGCTAACGGCTGTAGCTGTGATGTGTCTGTTGCCTAATGCCGGTTCGCTGGGTCTTACCATATCTATGGTGATGATATTCGGACTACTGATGCTGATGCTGCTCGATACCAGTATCAACATGGCCATGCAACCATTCAAGATGATGGTGGGCGACATGGTGAACGAGAAACAGAAGGGTAAGGCTTACTCTATCCAATCGTTCCTGTGTAATGCTGGTAGTGTGGTTGGTTTCCTGTTCCCATTTTTCTTCGCCTGGATAGGATTAAGTAATGTGGCTCCTGAGGGTGTTGTTCCCGATACGGTAATTTGGTCGTTCTATATCGGTGCAGCTATCCTTATCCTGTGTGTTGTCTATACCACAATGAAGGTAAAGGAGTGGCCACCACAGGAGTATGCTGAGTATAACCCTGTATCTGAGGAGAAGGAAGACTCTGGTAATTGGTTCGTATTGCTAAAGAACGCTCCATCGGCATTTTGGCGCATCGGATTGGTGCAGTTCTTCAGTTGGGCTGCATTCCTTTATATGTGGACATATGTGGTCGACGCCGTTTCGTTAACTGTCTGGGATACAGCTGATTCGACTAGCGAGGCATATCAGGTAGCTGGCAACTGGACAGGTGTGCTCTATGCCATCCAGGCTATGGGTTCAGTGGCTTGGGCTGCACTTATACCCCGATTCAAGAATATCAAGGTTGCCTACGCAGTTAGTATGGCAATTGGTGGAGTGGGCTTTGCTCTTATTCCGTTCTGTCCGGGTCAGTATCTGCAGATTTTCCCATTCCTGCTCATTGGTTGCGCATGGGCTGCACAGCTGGCTTGCCCATTCACGTTGGTTACCAATGCGCTGCAAGGCTATGGTCACATGGGAGCTTATCTGGGCCTGTTTAATGGTACCATCTGCGTTCCACAGATAGTAGCTGCCCTGTTGGGTGGATCAATCCTTACTTTGGTGGGCAGTAATCAGACTTACATGATGATAGTGTCAGGCATCCTGTTGTTTGCTGGAGCATGTGCAGTATTTGGAATTAAGACTAAGAAGTGAACCGTTTAGCGACGATTATATTAGCCGGCATGTTGTCGTTGGCCAGTTGGGCCAACGGCAACATTCTTACTGAGCGGTATAATCTGTCGTACATTAACCTCGACAATGGGCTGCCTCACAACAATGTGAGTTGGTTGTACAGCGATTCCAATGGTTTTCTGTGGATAGCTACTTACGGCGGTGGATTGGTTCGTTACGACGGCTATGGCATGATGATGCCGATGTTGGGGCTTAACAGCCTGTCGTGCAAGGCTATGACCGAAGACAGGTTTAAACGCCTTTGGGTTGCCTTTGATGAGGGAACCAACGTGATCGACCTGAACACAATGCTCCCCATTGTGCCTAAAACGACAAAAGGCGACATAAGCGAACTACTGGCTCAACCAAGTGTAAAGACGTATTGTGATGCACTCGGTCGTATCTGGCTTATTACCACAAAATATGTAAACTTGATATCATTTGACGAATATGGTGGAATAAGCAATGTTGTCACTTATCAATATACAGACAATACTCCCGATATTAGTATTTGTGATATTGAGGGCAACGGTAAGCCATGGATATGTATTGACAGAGGATTGTATCGTATGGCAGAAAAGGACGGCAAACTGGTTAGGGAGGAGATTTCATCGCTTTTAAAACCGCTTTATGGTCTTTACATCACCGATATGCTTAAGCGTGGCAATGTGGTGTGGTTCAGTACCAATCATGGTCTGTACCGCTACGATCCATATCTGCATAAGCTCGACCAGATACCTGTTCAAAGCCTGTCACATGAGTTTTTGTCGCGCTTGGCCTTGATGCCCGATAACACTCTGCTAGTGGGCTCTCTGTGCGGAGTTAATATCTATGACGATCAGACGGACACTTTTACAGCATGGACTCAAGCTAGTAATCCACCGCTTAAAAATGATTTCGTTCACAATCTGTGGGTAGATAATGGCCTTATATATATAGGTACTGAGGCTGGTGGAGTGGTGCGACTGGTGCCGCGACAGTTACTATTGCAGAACAGTGTACATACTTCCGACCCAGGATCGTTGTCGCCCAACCCTGTAAATGCTATGTATGCATCGGCCGATGGCACCCTATGGGTTGGTACAGTCGAAGGCGGACTGAATCGCCGGCCAAAGGGGGAACGTAACTTCATCCACTATACCAAGTCAAATTCGTCATTGCCTCATAATAGTGTATCAACCCTTGCTGCCGATAAATACGGTCGATTATGGATTGGTACATGGGGAGGTGGACTATGCTGGATAAATATGAGCGATCCAGGGGCGATAGTCCATCTGGAGTTGTCAGTAGATCAGGCGCGATTGACTAACTTTATCGGTGCTATGGCTTACGATCCTATCAACGATGGCATGTGGATAGGTAGCAATGACGGGTTGTTCTTCTACGATTTCAAGAAAAAACAATTGATAGAGCCGTTCGAAGAGTGTCAATTGGTTCGTGGATGCATCGGATCGATAGTAACCAAGGATGGTTATCTGTGGATGGGTTGTATGCAGGGAGTGGTGGTTGTCGACCTGAAATCTCAAAAGAACGGACGTTTTGAAACGCGTAACATTCGCCACCTATTAGCTGATCCTACATCTAAGATAGTAGACAAGATATCATCGTTCTGCGAGACAAGCGATGGTACGCTATGGTTGGGCAGTAACGGCTACGGGCTATACAAACGTATACTTGACGAAAAAGGCGAAGAGCGCTTTGAAGTGCTTACCCAGGCCGATGGATTGGTATATAACGGTGTAAAAGGCATAGTTGAAGATCGTAATGGTCGACTGTGGATTACCACCCAGAACGGTCTTTCGGTTTACGACCCCAAACTCAAGGCCTTTACCAACTATTCTCAGCATGACGGACTTATTAGTCCGCACTTCTACTGGAATTCGGCCATAAAGGATGCGGCAGGTAATATCTGTCTGGGTAGCGAGGCCGGACTTATTGAGATGCTTGGTGAGAATGCTGACACCCACTATCACGGTCACCTTACATTTACCCATCTTATGGTTGACAATCAGGATGCGATAGCCGGCAGTGACTATCTGAAAGAAGATATCACTATGGCCAAAACCATTTGGTTGAAGGAAGGACACCGATCATTCTCGATAGATTTCTCGGCGCTCGACTATGGCTACGAAATGCAAGGCGTATATAGTTACCGCATGAAGGGCTTTGATAACGATTGGGAGGTGTTAAAGCCCGGTGAACATTCTGTACGATATAGTTCGCTACCCGCAGGAACCTATACTTTCGAGGTGAACTATAAGTCAACACAGACAGCTGGTGATGGCGATACCATATCAGTCGAAGTAGTTGTTAAACCTTATTTCTGGCGCAGTTGGTGGTTCCGTCTGTTACTTGGCATTTTGTTTGTAGCCTTGTTAGTATATATATATAATAGGTGGGTTGCAGTAGTTAAGCGTAAGGAGGCCGAACAATTGCTTACACCTATCCGTAGAGTACTTGAGGAGTCTGAAGATCCTCGCCAACTACAGTCACGTATACAGAACATACTTGATAACCAACAGCGTTACAAACAGAGTGTAACTAAGAGTGTTGAGGCTGATAAGGAGGAGGTAATGAAGAGCTCCAAGCCATTTATGGAACGTGTGATGGAGATAATGGAAGCCCATTATATGGATTCTGAATTTGGTGTACAGGAGTTTTGCGATGCGCTTGGTATGAGCCGAACAGTGGCTAGCAAACACCTGAATGCTGAAGCAGGTCTGCCTGTGGGACAGTTTATACGTAACTACCGACTGAATATGGCCAAGGAGATGCTATCGTCTAAGACTGGTAACCGTAATATTACCGAGATAGCATACGCTGTTGGCTTCAACGACCCTAAATATTTCACCCGTTGTTTTACTAAACTATACGGAACAAACCCAAGTTCTTGGTCTTGATTTACCTCAAGATATACTCTTGATATATCTCAAGAAGTGGAAAATAAGCACCCTGGAGGACAAAAATCATTTTGTCCACCTAATAAATCGTTTTGTCCACCTCCAATGCATGTAATATATCTATCTTTGCCGCAGATTTTGAAAATTCAACTAATTAAATTAATTCAAAACTTAAAACAATTAACAATGAGAAAACAAGTATTATTCTCTGCAATGCTGATGTTTGGCGCACTGGGAGGTCTGTCGGCCTATCCTGTTCCTGCAATGGCATTAGTGGCACAGCAGACCATTAAGGTTAGCGGCCAGGTTGTAGACCAAGAGGGAGAACCGCTCATTGGAGCTACTATTAAGTTGAAAGGCGCCCAGACAGGTGTTATCACCGACTTTGATGGTAAGTTCACAATCGATGCCCCCTCAAACGGAACTCTCGTAGTAAGCTACGTAGGTTACAAGGATCGCGAAATAGCTGTACGCGGACGCGCGATTATTGAAAAGATCGAGATGGAGTCAGACGCTATGATGCTCGACCAGGTGGTAGTAGTAGGTTATGGTGTTCAGAAGAAGGCCGACCTTACTGGTTCTGTATCTATCGTTAATGCTGACGAACTGAAGCGCGTTTCACACTCAAACATTTCTTCTATGCTCGAAGGTAAGGTTGCTGGTGTACAGATTACCTCTGACGGTCAGCCAGGTGCCGATCCAACGGTACGTATCCGTGGTATCGGTAGCTTCGGCAGTACAGCACCTTTGTATGTAGTCGATGGTGTACCAGTAGGTACTAGTATCCGCGACTTCTCTCCAAACGATATCGAGACCATCCAGGTGTTGAAAGATGCTTCGGCAGGCGCCATCTATGGTAGCCGTGCTGCAAACGGTGTGGTTATCATCACCACAAAGGGTGGTAAGAAGGAGCAGCCACTCAAGGTTGACTATAAGGGCTACTTCGGTATTGATAAGATTCAGAAGGGTGTTTATGATCTGACAAATGCTGATCAGTATAGTCAGTATCTTGGTGTCGCTGCCGACAATGCTGGAGTTCTTCTTCCCGGCGGTTACAGCCTTGGGGCCGACGGTAAGTACCACTTCCGCGATAATACCGATACCGATTGGCTCAGTGAGGCCTTTAAGACTGGTATCCGCCAGAACCACAGTGTAAACCTGAGCGGTGGTGGACAGAATAATACATATAATATTAGTCTTGATTACTATAATCAGAAGGGAACCCTCGAGGGTGCTGGTCCTAACTTTGAGCGTTACACTGCACGTGTAAACAACACTATGGACACTAAGTTCGTTAAGTTCCGCACTAGTCTGGTTTATTCTCATTCAGATCAGGACAATCTGGCTGTATCTAATGCCAATGAGTACGTACAGGGTCTGTATGGTAACCTGGGTAATGTGCTTGGCGGTGTACTCAATATGCAGCCAACTATCAAGGCTTACGACCCATCTACATGGGTGCTCGATGATGTGGTAGGCTCTGCCAGCGCCTATAAGTACGATGCTTATGGTTTTGGTGTTTACTACGATACAGTACATGGTGATATCTCGGCCATGAACCCTCTGCTTATTAATAAGATGCTTACTCGTAACACTATCGTTGACCGTTTTGTAGGTACGGCATCTGCTGATGTTGACCTTCTTAATATGATAGGTATAAAGAGCAAGAACCACCAGTTGACTTATAAGATCAATCTTTCTTATAGCACAACATCTTGCAACGACAAGACATGGATCCCTGCGTGGATTCAGAGTAACCGTGTATATCTGGCTAAGGAGAACGAGCGACTGACAAAGGCTCACCGCAAGTATACCGATGCATTGATCGAGAATACCCTTACATGGGACGGCACAATGGGACTGCACCACGTAAACCTGGTTGCAGGTCAGACATATCAGGAAGAAAATACTCAGACTATGTCGGCTACAGGTGTAAACCTGTCGCAGCCTTACTTCTTGCAGTTGCAGAATGCTACATCATGGAGCGCTGACAGTTATGAATATAAGCACACCCTTGCTTCTTACCTGGCTCGTCTTAACTACGACTTCGATGGTAAGTACCTCATATCTGGTATCGTACGTCGCGACGGTAGCTCTCGTCTGTCAAAGGACATCCGTTGGGATACTTTCACATCAGTATCTCTGGGATGGCGCTTCGATAAGGAGAAGTTCTTCCCCATCGATCGTGATATCGTAAATATGTTCAAGCTCCGCGCCAGTTATGGTGAGTTGGGTTATGAGGCTGCCGTAGGCGACTATGCTACCGAGGCTACAATGGCTCGTAACAACATGACCTATAGCTTCGGCAACCAGCCAATCACTGGTTCTGCCGTTTCTACATTCGTAAACGAGAACCTTACTTGGGAGAAGAGAAAGACTATGAACGTAGGTCTTGATCTGGCATTCTTCAACAACCGCATAGAGTTCACAGCCGAGTGGTATAAGAATAAGTCAGAGGATCTGCTCTACAACGTACCTGTTCCTGCCAATGCTGGTGTGGCTAACACATCTGTTACCATGAACGCCGCATCAATGGAGAACAGCGGATTTGAGTTCTCACTCACATATCGCAACCGCGACCACGCTCTGAAGCACGAGATCAGTGCTAACTTGAGCACACTAAAGAACAAGGTTACTTCACTCGGATTCGGTACCGAGAAGTACATCACTGGTTCATATATCACTGAGGTTGGTCAGGAAGTTGGTAAGTTCTATGGTTGGGACTATCAGGGCATTATCCGCACTCAGCAGCAGCTCGATGAGTTGAATGCTATCGCACAGGCTAATGGTCTTGACGAGTATCAGCCCGGAGCCCATGTAGGTGACTGCTACTACCGTGACATTAATGGTGATGGACAGATCAATGCTGACGACCAGACGGTTCTGGGAAGCGGTCTGCCAAAGGTTAACTTCGGTCTTAGCGCACATCTGGAGTACAAAATCTTTGATCTGAGCATCTCTACATATGGTGCACTAGGCTATCATGTAAGTGACTACCTGTACAACACGCTGAACTCTAGCTACGGCTATGGCAATAAGAGCGTTGATATACTTGCCGCTAACCAGTGGGATGGTGGCACATATGTATCAAATATCCCCCGCACTTACCTTTCTAACAGTGCTACATTGGCTTGGAATGACCTGTTCTGCAGCCGTCAGATTCAGAATGCTGCATACTGGAAGATTGCCAATGTAGAGCTTGGTTGCAACCTGCCTAATAAGTGGTTTGCCGACTATGTAACAGGTGTACGCCTCTATGTGTCGGCTCAGAACCTCTTTACATTCACAGGCTACAAGGGTTATAATGTTGACTATGCCGGCGGTACATTCACTCCAGGCTACAACTACTGCTCATACCCAACAGCTAGAAGCTTTATGGCTGGTCTGAACTTCACATTCTAAAGTGATGAATAGTATATATAACTAAGAATAAAGGATTAAGAATATGAAACTACATAAAATTTCATTGGCTGTACTGGTTGGTCTTGGTGCGCTCACTTCGTGCGACAGCAAGTTGGATGTGTCAAATCCCAACCAGCAGACCACAGCCACATTCGGCAATGATGTCGAGTCATTAGAGGAGAATGTGATTGCTGCATACAACCACATCCGTATGGAGGGAACCTATGCCCGTGTAGGCTATACCCTCGATGTATGTCGCGGTGATGAGGTGTGGAACTCATCTCAGGTATGGTATATGCCTTTCGATGATCTTAATGCACCTTTCACCGATGAGATCGGTCAGTGGTCATGGCGCGACTGGTATTACACCATCAACGTATGTAACTACACTATCTCACGTTGCGGCGAAGATAATTCTGCGCTTTCTGAGACAATGAAACGCATTAAGGGACAGATGCTGTTCCTGCGCGGTCTGGCATACTATAACCTTACTGGTTACTATCAGAACCCAATTCTGATTACAGACTACAATACATATTCTACACTCGACGGTCTCTATGGTACTAACAGCACCTACGATGAGGCTTGGGATCAGGTAGAGAAGGACTTTGCCGAGGCAATGACTCTGCTGCCTAGCCGCGATGCCGGTGGCCAGTGGGAAAAGGGCCGTGCCACATGTGGTGCCGCAGCAGGTTACTATGCCCGTGCTCTGATGATGCGTCATAAGTACAGCGAGGCTCTCACCGTACTTAAGGATATCATCGGTGGAAAGTATGGCACATATAAGCTGATGGCTAACTATGGCGACAACTTCCGTGAGGGTTCTGCTTACGAGAACAACGCAGAGAGCCTGTTCGAGGTTCAGTACCTGGACTATGGTTCACAGGGTACCGACGATGAGTGGACACCAGTAAACACCAGTCCTAACGCTACTCAGGGACATGCTATCGAGAGTAACTATGGTCCTGGCGATATGGGTGGATGGGCTGACCTGTCAGCATCTCCCTGGCTCTATCAACTGTTTAAGGCAGAGAAGACCACTAGCGGAACACTCGATCCACGTCTCTACTGGACCATCGGTACATACGAGCCTGAGTGGGAAGGATTCGAGTATGGCAACGTTTGCTACACTGTTCCTATGACTGCTGATGCTCCTGTAGTAACAAACAACAACTACGGTGGACTGCCAATAGCAAAGAATACCAACCTCCGTACAGGGCTCTACGACAAGGTAGTAACAGGTCTGCACTGCGGTATCAACCTTCGTATGATGCGTTATTCTGACGTTCTGCTCCGCGCTGCTGAGTGCGAGAACGAGGTTAACGGTCCTACACAGCAGGCTATCGACTGGATCAATCAGGTTCGTAACCGTGCCGGTTTGGCCGATCTTAAGTTGGCTGACTTTGCTGGTAATGCAGATAAACTCTTCGAGCAGATTGCTAACGTAGAGCGTCCAAAGGAGTTCGGTTGCGAGTTCGGTCGTGGTTTCGACCTCGTACGCTGGGGATTCTTCTACAGCGCTGATCGTTTGCAGCAGATCAAGGAGCACGGTACATTCCGTCGTACTAATGACAAGACTCGTGTTAAGGAGTCTGTAAGTTACTCTGAGGTAGGATCAGATCCAGAACTCAAGAGTTCATACGACAGTTGGATTCAGGGTCACGAGTTCTTCCCAATCTATCAGGGAACACTTAATGACAACCCCAATTTGGATGGCAACTCTGCAAACAAGAGCGAGAGTAATGCTGACAAGCTTTACGGTCCTGTTCACCCAGTCGTAAAACTCTAAGTGATAAAGTAAGAATTAAGGTTTAAGAAATAAGAATTGTAAGATTATGAAATACAATAAAATAGTAACAGCTTTCTGTGCTGCAGCTTTGGGCCTGATGTCGCTTACAAGCTGTGAGGGAGGCGACCTGTTCAGTATAAACGCTCCCGATTGGTTGTCGTCGAAGGCTGATTCTATTGCAGCCGAAAAGGCTAAGAACCAGGGCGATGACGTAATCGAAGGTATGGAAGAGGATGTGTACACCGTTGGTGCTACCGATTACTCTACCGGATGGTGGGCTCAGTTCTCTAAGTACTATCAGATACCAGAGGGTGGAAAATGGATTGCTCAGTTCAATCTGAACATCAATCCTAGCGCCTCAAATACCTATAAGAACTTTGCAATGATCATCACAAATGATGAGGATCGCGGTGCTGCCAACTATAAGGAGTACGGTGCTATCCGTTATGACTACCAGCCTAGCGGAAACTCTGAGTGGGGCGATTATATCGATCGCAGTCTGGCAAGCAGTGACCTCGAGTTTGCTACCGATACTGATGCAGGTGTAGACAAACTTGGTGGTAAAGTTACTCTTACCATCGATCGTACTAACGGCGGACTGGTTGTTACTATGACCAATGGTGTTGTAACCAAGACTTACAATCAGACTTCGGCACTTGCAAATCTGAATGCTGATGCATCTAACGGTACTATCCGCGCATTCCTTGTACCAGAGGGATCATATATCAGTTTCCTGGGATCAACTATCGAGCCTATCGGTGGTTTCACATCTAAGGAGGATAAGCAGCCTCTGTCAATGACTCTGAATGGTGTGCCCAAGAAGGTTCTGCAGGGAACTGATGTTAATGAGGCATTTGCTAATGTCACAGCTACAGTACAGTTCGAACAGGGCGTTTCAAAGGAGGTATCTGCTAAGGATCTTACCTTCCAGGCTATTCCTGATATGTATAGCCTTGGTAGCAAGACTCTTATAGCAGTCTACAACAAGACCTACAAAGGCGAGGCTGCTAGCCCTGTTATCGCATACGCTAAATTCCAGGTTGTAGATAAGATTTACACCTCACTTGGTGCTACCGATAACTCAACACCTTGGTGGGGTGCTCACTCTGAGAATATTAAGGTTGGACCTAAGGAGACATTCGTAAGCACCTTCACCAACTATTCAAACGGTGCCAATAACTGGAACAACTTCGTAGTAGTTCTCTGCAAAGCTGATAATACAGAGTATGCAGTATTACGTGCCGATAACTATGGTTGGGGTGATGGCTATGCCGCTTGTACACCTGTTGGTACTCAGGGCGACTGGGCTACATGGCTTGCTGCTATGGATGGTGCCAAGGTAACCACCTATGTTACTAATAATGGTGACGGTACAGCCGATGTGAAGGCAGTAATGGAAGGTACAAATGGTGAAACTTATACTCAGGAGTATAATGGTATCAACACTGTCGATCCAAATGACTTCTACTTCCGCTTTACTGTTGATAATTGTCATCTTGAGTTTGATGACGTAGTTGGTGAGGAGGATAATACTACTGCTTGGTGGGCTGCTCACTCTACCGACTGGACTGTACCTGCAGGAAAGACCTATTCGGTTCGCTTCAAGCATTTCACAAATGGTGCTAATAACTGGAACTCAGTCTGCACCGTACTCACCCGTCTGGACAACACCGAGTATGCTGTGCTCCGTTCAGACAATTACGGCTGGGGCGACAGCTATGCAGCTTGCACACCTAGTGGCGGTCAGACCGACTGGGCTGCTTGGCTAGCTGCAATTGACGATGCCTACGTAACAGTATCTGTTACAAACAATGGCTCTACAGCCGACGTGAAGATGGTATTCGAGGGCAACGATGGCGAGACCTATCATCAAAGCTACACCGGTCTGCCAATCGAGGGTAGCAACTTCCGTTTCCGCTTCACCATCGAGGGTGGTCACATCGTATTTGAGTAATTGCTGATTCTCTCAGCCTAGAAAAGAGCCGGCTCTGCAAAATGCCGAGTCGGCTCTATATAATCAAAATAGAAGATTATGAAACGAACATTACTTTACATCATATCCTTGTTGCTGCCAGTTACGGTAGCCGCTTACAACCTGACGCGTGTCAGTGTACATGACCCAAGTGTGGTTTACGACCCCGCCAGCAAGTGCTACTACATCTTCGGTTCGCACCGTGCTGTGGCCAAGAGCGCCGACTTGATGAAATGGGAGGAAGTAAAGAAGGGAAAACTAAATAACGGAACGTTGGCTGGTGTTCCCTGGAAGACAGCCACAAGCGACAACGACTTCAGCATGAACGCCTTTAAGACTCCGCTGGTCACTAAGGTGAAGAAGGGTGGTGTAGAGGTAAGTCTGCCCTATTTCGATGCTCAGGCATGGTCAAAGCGTGGCAACAGCAGTTATGATATCTCTGGTAACCTTTGGGCTCCTGATGTCATATGGAACCCTGTTATGCAGAAGTGGTGCATGTACATGAGTGTCAATGGTGACGGCTGGTTCTCTAGTATTGTACTGCTTACTGCAGATGACATCGAAGGACCTTATCAATATCAGGCTCCTGTGGTGATTAGTGGTTTTAAGAGTGGCACATCCTATAAGGATACTGATTTGGAACTAGTCATTGGTGAGCAGAGTTCGCTTCCCGATCGTTATAATGTTGGCAACAAGTGGGGCAATCGCTGGCCCAACAATATCGATCCATGCGTGTTCTACGACGAGGAGGGTAAGCTCTGGATGAGCTATGGCTCATGGAGTGGTGGCATCTGGATGCTGGAACTCGACGAGAACACTGGTCTGCGCGACTATGATGTGGAGTATACACTGACTGGATCTGGCGATGGCATTACTCAAGATCCTTATTTCGGCAAGAAGATTGCTGGAGGCTATTATGTGTCGGGCGAGGCAAGTTACATAGAGTATATCGGTGGCTACTATTTCCTCTTCGTTACTTACGGAGGACTTGCTGCCGGCGGCAACGCTAACGACTACAACAATGGCGGCTATCAGATGCGAGTGTTCCGTTCTGAAAAGCCTGACGGCCCTTATGTTGACTCCAACAATATTAATGCCGTGTTTAACAGCTATCAGCTGAATTTCGGTCCTAACGCAGTAAGCAACCGTGGTGTGAACATCTTCGGTGCATATACCAGCTGGGGCAATATGGCTAAGGGTAACTATGGCGAGCGTTCGCAGGGCCATAACTCTATCATTGCCGCCGAAGACGGTCGTACATATCTGGTTTACCATACCCGTTTCCAGAACTGGGGCGAGTCACATCAAGTGCGTGTTCACCAGGTGTTCCAGAATAAGGACGGTTGGTTGGTTGCTGCACCATTCGAGTATACGGGCGAGGAAGTGAAGAGTGCTGATATCGCCTCTGCTCAACAGGTGAGCGTCGATCAGATTCCAGGTACTTACAAATTACTTTTCCACAAGTATAAGCTTGATCATAGGAAGAAGGAAGCAGCCGAGCCGGTTGAGGTGACACTAACTGCCGATAAGAAGATTACCGGCGATGTCACTGGTACATGGGCAGTCATCGCAGGCACATCGTATATGAATATGGTTATTGGCGGCGTTGCCTACAGAGGTGTGATGGTAGAGCAGACTCTTGAGTCAACAGATACCAAGACTATAGCCTTTACTGGTTTGGCTTATAAGGCCAATGGAACAGATGGTGTTACTGTATGGGCTTACCAGACAGAGGCTGCTAATCCAAGTGGTATCAATATTATAAGTGCCGACGACCATACTTCAGGTGTAATCTACGACCTGCATGGTCGTCGTGTCAACACCCCGCAACGTAAAGGGATATATATCCAGAACGGTAAGAAATTTATAGTTAGATAATAATATGAGGAATAGTTTCATTTCCTTGATGCTGTTAGCCCTGAATACCCCATTGGTGTCGCAAGGGCAACAGCATCACAAAGAGCGTGTTCCGTTTGTAACTGATACACCGATGGTACACGACCCCGTGATGGCCTACGAAGATAGTACCTATTATATATTTGCTACAGGCATGGGTGTCCAGAAAATGACATCGGTAGATTGTAAGAAATGGACGGTACATACTGAGCCAGTCATGTCGGTCATCCCTCAGTGGGCACACGATTCCGTGCCAGGTTTTACCCATCATGTATGGGCACCAGATGTCATCCGGTGGCATGGTCGTTGGTGGATGGCTTACAGTTGCTCTACATTTGGTAAGAACGACTCGGCCATCGGACTGGTCTCCACCCGTAAGCTGGCCTCTGGTCTGTGGGATGACGAGGGCTGTATCATCGCCTCGCGCGAAGGTCGTGACAATTGGAATGCTATCGATCCCAACTTTGTGATTGACGATAATGACCAACCGTGGCTTGTATGGGGTAGCTTTTGGGACGGCATTCAACTGGCACGTCTCGATACCACCATGCATATCGCAAAGGGTTGCAGGCCTCAGACTGTTGCGCGCAGGTTTAATCTCGGAAACGAGGCAAGCAAGCAGGCCTTGCCCATCAATCCTAATCCCCCCAAGAATCCTACATCCGACTTTGCCGGACCTAATGCCATCGAAGCTCCATTTATCTTCAAGCACGCAGGATACTATTATCTGTTTGTGTCGTGGGATTACTGTTGTCAGGGTAGCAAGAGCAACTATCGCGTAGCTGTAGGTCGTAGTAAGACTGTTGACGGTCCGTATCTCGATCATAATGGCATCGATATGCGCTATGGTGGCGGAAACATATTCATCGAGGGCGATAAGAAGAATTTTGAGGCTGCAGGTCATTGTGCAGTTTACCATATCGACGGTCGGGATGTCTTTATCTGTCATGGTTATAGCATTGCTCACCATGGAGCATCCATTCTTATCCAGCGTCCCATCAGTTGGACGTCAGACGGATGGCCTGTATTAGAAAATAAATAAGATGATAAGAAACAGCATAATGATATTGATAACCATGATAACGCTGGGTGCTAATGCCCAGCAGTTATCATGGACGGCCGATAACGGCAACGGCACATTTACCAATCCCCTTTTCTACGATGAGTTTTCCGATCCCGACATTCTGCGTGTGGGCGACGACTACTATCTGGCTGGAACCACCATGCACTCAGTGCCAGGTCTTGTTATCCTTCATTCAAAGGATCTGGTTAACTGGGAGAACATCAGCTATTGCTTCGATCGTTTCGATTTCGATGATGATGCCTTTTCGCTCAAGAATCATAAGGAGATTTATGGTCAGGGAATCTGGGCCCCTGCCATCCGTTATGCCAACGGACAGTTCTATATATTCTCAAATATCAATGGCAAGGGCTTGCAGTGCTATACATCCAAGGATATACGTGGACCTTGGAAGCATCACAAGATGAAGGGAGATATCTATGATCTTAGCGTACTCTTCGACGATGACGGTAAGATCTATGCTATCCATAAGTATGGCGAGGTACACTGTACAGAACTCAAACCAGATATGAGTGGACCTGTTGAGGGTACTGACCGTGTGATTATCCCTGAAGGGAATGCTGTGGGCGAGGGACATCACATGTATAAGATAAATGGCATGTACTACCTTATATCTACCGACTATATGCCAAATGGTCGCACACTTTGCAGTCGTTCTAAGAACATCTGGGGACCATACGAGACTGTAACTATCACTGCCGATGAGACTTTTGGCTATCATGCCGCACCTATCACTCAGGTGCCTCAGGGCGTAAAGTATCGTATCGGCGAGGATGGCACCAAGTTTGGCATCCCTCAGGTTGATAGAGATGCCACCGCCTGTACCAATATCCACCAAGGCGGTATTGTTGAGGATCAGAGCGGTCAGTGGTGGGCACTGCTCATGATGGATTTCCACTCTATCGGCCGCACCGTAACCTTGGCTCCCATCACATGGAAGGATGGTTGGCCTATGATAGGTCTGGAGGGCAATCTTGGTCGTGCCCCTCGCACATGGCTTAAGCCAAATGTCTCTGGTAATGCTAGTCCTGCAAGTGTCCCTTATAATCGTAATGAGGATTTCGATTCTAAGGAGCTGGGAAGAATCTGGCAATGGAACCACAATCCCGATGATACCAAGTGGGGCTTGAAGAAAGGACGCCTACGCATTCAGTCGATGCCAGCCGAGCAACTTATGTGGGCTCGCAACACTCTCACTCAGCGCGTAATCGGCCCATCATCTATCGCTACTGTCGAACTCTATACCGGTGGTATGAAAGACGGAGATGTGGCTGGTTTAGGCAATATCAATGTGCCCTGCTCTTGGATTGGTGTAGTGAAGGATGGCAAAAACCTTATCTTGCGCTGTTTCGAACAAGCTATTAATGATACTATAGATACAGAACTGAAAGCAGAGAAGTTATGGCTGCGCATGGTAGGTGATTTCGACAATGATCGTGCCCACTATGAGTACTCGATTGATGGCACCAACTATCAGCAGTTAGGTCGTGAGATGCCACTTAGCTATCAGCTCATCACCTTCCAGGGTTCACGTCATGCGCTCTTTGCCTTTAACCATAAGGGCAAGCGGGGTGGTTATGCAGAGTTTGATAACTTTACAGTCGATGAGCCTCTGGCTGATCGCAGTGGTAATATACCTTATGGCAAGTCATTCCGTATCATAAATCTGGCTACAGGTCGCCCTGCATTTGCCCAGAAGCATGGCCTTCTATATGATACCGATTACAGTGATAAGAGCAAGCATGCCCGTTTCCGTATAATCGATAAGGGTCAGGGTCAGGTGATTCTGCAGTGCGAAGACGGACAATATGTGTTCTGTTCGGGCTATGGCATTGCTGGCGATGTACGCCTAACTACCGATGAATCTAAGGCAGAGGTGTTTATGTGGCAAGATTATCTCAACCACGAGTTCATGCTCATGTCTATGCGCACTCACCGTTACGTCGGTAAGAGTCCAACCACTGGCAGTCCCTATTCTATGGACTATACCGGTTCCGACCCTGCCCGTCGCAAAGGCGCAGTATTCCGTTGGGAATAAAAACTCCTTATTATATTAATAATGTATAAGGACTGCGTCGTACGGATGCAGGCCTTTTTGTTATGCAAACGTTTGCACGAGAAAAATAACAAAATTAAACAAAAAAAAGAATAACGTATCGAAATCTGATATATCTTTGCACCGATGAAACTGTAAATGCGAGCTCATTAAAAGCTTAAAACGATATAACAATAACAAATTAACTCTAATTTAAAAATGTAATGATGAAGCAGGTAAACATTCAATTTCCGCTTAGGATGCTTGGCCTTATCTTAGGGCTGTTCCTATCGGTAAGTGCCTTTGCTCAGATTGACGTAAAAGGCCATGTGAAAGATGCTACAGGCGAACCCATTATCGGCGCTACAGTACGTGTAGACGGCACACAAACCGCTACAGTATCTGATTTTGACGGTAACTTCGCTATCAAGGCAAAACAGGGTGCTACACTTAGCATTTCGTATGTGGGTTATGTAACCGCACAGGTGAAAGCTGCACCTAATGTTACTGTAGTACTGCAGGACGATCAGACTGTACTGCAGGATGTTGTAGTTATCGGTTATGGTACCGTTCGTAAGAGCGACGCCACCGGTTCGGTTATGTCGGTCGAGGCCGATCAGCTGAACAAGGGTCTGGCCACATCTCCAGCCGATCTGCTGCAGGGTAAGACTCCTGGTGTACAGATTACTACCAACAGCGGTGCTCCTGGAGCCGGTTCAAAGATCCGTATCCGTGGAGGTTCTTCACTTTCAGCATCTAACGACCCTCTGATTGTTGTTGATGGTCTGCCAATCAGTTCTACTGAGATTTCTGGTGGCGACGTGCTGAACACCATCAACCCTAACGACATCGAGAGCTTCTCTATCCTGAAGGATGCTTCTGCTACAGCTATCTATGGTAGCCGTGCATCAAACGGTGTAATCCTGATTACCACCAAGAAGGGTAAGGCTGGTTCTAAGCCCCGTATCACTGTCGACATGAGCGGTTCATTCAAGACCGTTGGTAAGAAGGTTGACGTGCTGGGTGCTGACGCATTCCGCGAGTTCTTTATGGCCAACTATGGTGATAATGCTGACGCTGTTGCAGCTCTTGGCAATGCTAACACCAACTGGCAGGACGAAATCTATCGTACAGCATTCGCTGAGGAAATCAATGCTAGCCTAACTGGTGGTTATGTTGCAAAGAATGCCGACTTCAAGATGCCTTATCGTGTAAGTGCAGGTTTCTTGAATAACGATGGTACACTGAAGACTACTTCGATGAGCCGTGGAACCGTAGGTTTCAACCTTACTCCAACTCTGCTGAACGACCGTCTGACCATCAACCTGAATGGTAAGGGTGTGTTCACACACAACTCTTATGCTGATGAGGGCGCTATTGGTGCCGCTGTTCAGTACAACCCATTAATGCCTGTAGATCACAAGTGGATGAGCAATGGCGCTTATAACACCATGTCTACACTGAACCCAGTAGCAATGCTGAACGAGCAGAACAAGGATAGTTACGTACGCCGTTTCGTAGGTAACGCTCAGTTCGATTATAAGTTCAAGTTCCTCGATGGACTTCGTGCCAACTTGAACCTCGGTCTCGATATCTCTACCACCACAGGATGGAATATTTCTGAAGAGGGCAGTGAGATTTCATATCACAATAAGGTTGAGAACGGTACAGGTGCATGGGAGAAGTACACTCAGCTGCGCCGCGACCAGACTCTGGAGTTCTATTTGGCATACGCTAAGGAGCTGAAGGAGATTCAGAGCCGCTTCGATATACTGGCTGGTTATAGCTGGCAGCACTTCTACAACAAGACTACAGATATGAAGATTGCTAATGATGGTACAGAGGTCTCATATCCCGTAAAGACTCCTCTATTGATGACCGAGAGCTATCTCATTTCATTCTATGGACGTTTGAACTACTCTCTGATGGACCGCTACCTCCTCACCTTCACTCTGCGTGACGATGGTACATCACGTTTCCAGAACAACAAGTGGGGTATATTCCCATCAGCAGCTCTGGCATGGCGTATCAGCGAGGAGCCATTCCTGAAGAACGTTGAGTTGCTGTCTAACCTGAAGCTCCGTCTGGGCTGGGGCGTAACAGGTCAGCAGAACATTAATAGTGGAGACTATCCATCTATTGCAACTTATCATACAAACCAAAATGGTTCTCTCTATATGTTCGGTAATGGCATCGTTACCCCAATAACTCCAAGAGGCTTCGATCCTAATATTAAGTGGGAGGAAACAACAACTTATAACATTGGCCTGGATTTTGGTTTCGCTCGCAACCGCATCAATGGTAGTATCGATGTATATCAGCGCAAGACCAAGGATCTGTTGAATAAGGTTCCTGTAGCTTCTGGAACCAACCTTACCAACTATCTGCTGATGAATGTCGGCGATATGGAGAACAAGGGTATTGAGGGTGCACTGAATGTAGTGCCCATCGAGAAGAAGGACCTCCGTTGGGAAATAGGTGTTAACGTAGCTTACAACAAGAATAAGATTACCCGTCTGACAGCCAGCGACGATCCTAGCTATCTTGGTGTAGAGACTGGTGGTATCTCGGGTGGTGTAGGTAACAACATCCAAATTCAGAAGGTAGGCAACCCCATTAATTCATTCTTCGTATTCCAGCAGGTATACGGCGAGGATGGCAAGCCACTTGAGGGTGTATATGTTGACCGCAATCACGACGGACAGATTACCGACGACGACCGTTACGTTTACTACAAGCCAGATGCTGACGTGAACATCGGTTTCAACACTGAGCTGAGCTACAAGAAGTGGACACTCTCTGCTTCACTCCGTTCAAGTCTTGGTAACTACGTTTACAACAATATCGCATCTAACACTGAGATGAAGGCCGACATGTGGACAAACAACTTTATCTGCAACCGTGTGGCTACTGCTCCTTACAGCAACTTTGCTCAGGCTCAGTACAAGAGCGACTACTATGTACAGAATGCTTCTTACCTGAAGCTCGACAAGGTGACACTGGCTTACAACATTGCACCTTGGGTACGTGTTAACTTCACCGCTCAGAACATCTTCACCATCACTAATTACAAGGGTGTAGATCCTGAGGTTGCCAATGGTATCGACAACAATATGTATCCCCGCTCACGCAACTTCATCCTGGGTGCAAGCTTTAACTTTTAATTAAATAGGAGGATAAGAATATGAAATTCAATATCAATAAATACGGAATTTACAGCTTTGCATTTGCTACCGCCGTGTCGCTGACAGCTTGTGTGAACGATTTGGATGTTACTCCAATCGACCCCAATCTGGACACTCCGGAGAATGTGCTTACAGGCACAGAGGCATATAATCAATTGCTGGCAAAGTGCTACTCGGGTCTTTCTGTAAGCTCACCTGATGGTGATAGCGGAGATCCTGATATCGAGGGTATCGATGGCGGCTTCGGTCAGTATCTGCGTGCTCTGTTCAATATGCAGGAACTGCCTACCGATGAGGCTGTTATCGGTTGGAACGACCAGACTCTGAGAGATCTCCACGGACTGCAGTGGACATCTAGCGACGTATTCGTAAGCGCTGCTTACAGCCGTGTATTCTATCAGATTTCAATCTGTAACGAGGTTATCCGTCAGATTGATAAGGCTGCTAACAGTGGTGATGCCGCTATGCAGCAGTATCGTGCTGAGGCTCGCGCCATCCGTGGTCTGAGCTATCTGCATGCTATCGACCTGTTTGGTAATGTACCTTTCACCGACGAGAACTCGGAGGTAGGTGGTGCTAACCCAGAGCAGATCAGTCGTGCAGAGTTGTTTAACTGGTTGGTAAAGGATATGGAAGAGACAGCTGATCTGTTGCCTGCCGATCCTGAGAAGTATCGTGCTGGTAAGGGCCTTTGCTACATGATTCTGGCCAAGCTTTATCTGAATGCACAGGTTTATACGGGTACTGCTAACTATCAGAAGTGTGCTGAGTACTGCCAGAAGGTGATTGATTTGGGCTACAAGCTGGAAAGCGCCAATGATTATTGGAAGCTGTTCTGTGCAGATAACGATCAGTATCTGGGTGTAGGTCACGAGATTATCTTCAGTGTATATCAGGATCATATCAATACTCAGGCTTATGGTGGTACCACATATATCATCAATGCACAGGTAGGTGGTAAGATGGATTATGCTGACTACGGACTTGGTGGTAATGGTTGGGGTGGCCTTCGCGTAACTCCTCAGTTTGTTGATAAGTTCCAGAGTGGCGACCAGCGTGCTACATTCTTCACCAAAGGACAGAAGAAGGAGATTACTGATATTTCTGACTTTACAAGCGGTTATGCATTCACCAAGTTCACCAACCTGAAGGCCGATGGTAGTGCACTGGCTGATGCCAATTCATTCCCTGATACCGACTTCCCGGTATTCCGTTTGGGCGATGTTTACCTGATGCTGGCTGAGTGCCAGGTAGTAGGTGGCGTTAGCTGCGATGGTATCGCTAAGTTCAATGAGATTCGTACTCGTGCAGGTGTTGACGCAATTGTTAATCCCAATAAGAATGACATTATCAATGAGCGTGCTCGTGAACTTGCTTGGGAGTGTCATCGTCGTAGTGACCTGGTTCGTTTCGGACTGCTTACAACAAATGATTACCTCTGGTCATATAAGGGTATGAACAGTAATGTAGGTACTCCTCGTGCTGTAGATGCTAAGTACAATCTGTTTCCACTGGCTTCAAGCGATATTATTTCGAACCCGAACCTGAAGCAGAATGCAGGCTATTAATTATTGAACATTTAACATTGAAAATTGATAATTATGAAAGCAAAATATTTTAAGAGTGGTTTGCTGTTCGCTGCTTTTGCTATGCTGTTCGCAGCATGCGATTCTGATCGCGACGACAATCCTACACTCGGCCCGAACCACACAGCTTCGAAATTTGTGGTGAATACTCCGGCTGTAACTGATCAGTATATCCAGCTCTCTCCAGATAATACTGTGGCTCTTACTTGGACTCAGCCAGACTATGGCGTAAATACTGTGGTTAACTATAAGGTGCAAGTTGGTTTGAATGATGGTGGAACCGAAAAGTGGGGTGACTATCTAGAATCAGGTTTTACATCATGTAGTGTGAACATTAGTGGTGCTGAAATAGCAAAGGCAATCTGTAAGATTGATGGATTTAAGACAGAGGATGAGTATGTAGATATGGGCTTCCGTGAGGTAATTATGCGTGTCACCGCTAGCATTAAGACTACAAGTTCTGCTGTTATTGATGGTACAACTATTACTTCGAACGCTGTTAGCTTTAAGCATATGGCTGCATACTGCAATGTTCCAACCAAGGGTACTCTCTATGTTATTGGCTCATGTTGTGGTTGGCCTGAGCCTTCTGCTACAAATAAGGAAGGCCTTATTGAGGGCGGCTGGTATATTACTGAAACAGAAATTGGTAGTAATGTATTCAAAGGTGTTGTTGGTAAAGAGGAGATTCCTGCAGGCGATCTGACTTTCCGTTTCTATTCTAAACTTACTGGTTGGGGTAGTGATGATGATCCTGAAGGTTCTATAGGTTGGCAGGCTAAGGACGAGGCCGGAGATTACAGTATTGCAAGCGGAACATATTCAGGTTCTTGTACTCCAGGTAAGGGTTCATGGCATTTCGCTGACTTCCCAGGTGGAAAGCTTGACCTCACTGTCGATCTGAACAATAACAAGGTAACTTTCGTAGTTCAATAATTTCGTCAGTATTATAGATAGTTTAATCAAATGAATAAGAAGATGAAAAAATTAGGTTTATATACAATGGCTCTTCTCAGCATGGGACTCGTGGGCTGTAATCAGGACTTCGATACGGAGTTCGTACCACAGACCAATCCCCAAGAGAGCCTGCTCCAGATGAGCGACGTGAGTGTTGCTGTTGCTTCGGCAACCACTATTGACCTGGCAGACTTTATCAATGAAGATGAAGGAACCGATAAGATGGTTCCTATTGGTACTGTTAGCGTAAAGGAGGGTGCAATGCCAGCCAATACAATTCTTAAGGCAGAAGTAGAGTTCTCGAAAAGTCCAGATTTTGATGATAGCATCATTCTCGATGCTAATAGTCTTGATGGCTCAAGTGAAATAAGCGTACAAGCAAGTGCTCTCCAGAATGCTTACTTCGACAATGTCACTCGTAATCCTGCTACTACCGATTTGTATATTCGTACAGTTCTCTATACTGTAACAGGTGGAACATCAGAGGCAATGATTGGTAAGCCAGAAGAGAACTTCTTTGCTGAGCGTACTGTTAAGTTCACTCCGCTGAACAAGGTTCAGATTGACGCGGCTTATTATTATGTGGGAGCCACTAACAGTTGGAGTGATAGCGATAAGACCTACAAGTTCGATAATGGCGGAGGTGACCCATACGAGAATCCTATCTTCACTTGCACAGTACCTGCTCCATACAACGAGGATGGTACACGTGCTGACAACTGGTTCAAGATCGCGCCTGAGAGTGCGTATACTTCTGGCGATTTCTGGAACAACCTCGTTGGTGTGAAGGACAATGGTGACACCTCAACAGAGGGTATGTTGGTTGGCCCAGGTAACGTAGGTGCATTCAACCAGCCCGCATCTGATGGCGCAAAGAAGTATCGCATCACTATTAATATGCTCGACTTTACTTACTCGATTACCCCAATTACCACAGAAGCATATTATGTGGTTGGTGGCGTTCAGGGATGGAGTGACAAGGACAAGATTTGTCTGTTCGCACCAGAGGAAGGTCAGGATGTATACTCTTATACTACGAAGTGGACTGGAGCATGGGATCTGAAGATTTGGGATTCTGCAAGTTTTGGTAATTGGGATAAGGCCTTTGGTTGCTCTGTAGACGGTGACAATTCTCCAAGTGGAGCTCTTATCGGCACTGGTGCCCAGGCTATTTCTGCTCCATCTGCAGAGTTCTATACTTTCACTATCGATATGAAGAATATGAAGTATACTTGGACAAAGCTTGATAACCAGGATCCTACTAAGTATGAGCACATCTCACTTATTGGTGCCTTTAATGGCTGGAGTGATGACTATGAGCTTAAGGAGGTTACTCCTCATAACTGGTATGCAGAATTTACTCAGGAAGAAAGCGGTGAACTAAAGTTCCGTGCTGATCACGATTGGCCTATTAACTGGGGTGTAAATCTTGATGACGGTCTTTGGGATGTATCTACTAAGATGAATAACATAGGTTCGAATGGAGCAAATAATATTTATGTACCTGCAGGCACCTACGATGTTTATCTTAATGACATAACAAACTCAATCCTCTTCTTAGCAAAGTAAGTACTTTTCTATAAATTTATTCAAGCGAGTCGTAATAAAACGACTCGCTTGTTTTTTGGTGTGAACTTTATTTTATAGAAGAAACCTCAATACTCGAGTGTTTATACTACTTTCATTCAATTTGAGTGAGAGGTTGCATGCAACCGATTGCACATATAACTTGCTAAAAATAAGCCGCTTGGAGAATAACCAAGCGGCTTTTTTCATATCTTTGCACCAAAATAATAATACAGATAACTAAAGGCATATGAGAAGACTTTACTCTACATTGTTATTCTGCTTCGTAGCAATAGCTGCGATGGCACAGGGTTGGCCCAAAGATTATAAAGGTGTGATGCTACAGGGATTCTATTGGGATTCGTTTGATGATTCCAGATGGAAGACTCTTGAGAAACAAGCTAACGACCTTGCTGCAAGTTTCGATCTGATCTGGATTCCGCAGAGTGGAAACTGTGGAGGAACGTCAATGGGTTACGATGACTTGTGGTGGTTTAATGATTACGATAGTTCTTTTGGTAACGAAGCCCAACTTCGCTCGATGATCAATACTTTCAAAGAGAAGGGTCTTGGCACCATTGCCGATGTTGTGATAAATCACCGTAAGCATCTTGGTGTGAATGGTTCTTTGGTTGATTATCCGGCAGAGACATACAAGGGTGAGACTTACCAAATGCTACCAACTGATATTTGTGCAAACGATGATGGTGGTAAAACAAAGACTTGGGCAACCCAGAATAATATAAGCATAAGTACCAACAATGATACGGGCGAAGGTTGGGATGGTATGCGCGATCTGGACCACAAGAGCGAGAATGTTCAGCGTATTGTGAAAGCCTATCTTAAGTTCTTGCTCAACGACCTGGGCTATGCAGGATTCCGTTACGATATGGTAAAGGGTTATTCTGCAGAATATACTGGAATGTATAATGTAGACTCCAATACTAAGTTCTCTGTAGGAGAGTATTGGGATGGCAACGCTAACAATGTCATTAAATGGATTGATGGTACCAAGGTAAACGAAAAAATCCAGAGTGCAGCTTTCGACTTCCCGTTCCGTTATACTGTACGTAATGCTCTAAGAGGAAGCGATAATGACAATAACAGCAAGAACTGGAATCAGACTGCTAACTATAATCTGCTTGGCGGCACCAGTATTATTAGTAATGAGGCCTATCGCCAGTATTCGGTCACTTTCGTAGAAAATCACGATACAGAGAAGCGCTCGAACGCTGCTCAGGATCCTATTAAGAAAGATACTTTGGCTGCTAATGCATTCCTGTTGGCTATGCCTGGTACACCATGTGTATTCTTTAAGCATTGGCAAGCATACAAGACTGAGATTAAGGCAATGATTGAGGCGCGTAAGTTGGCAGGTATCAGTAATACTTCTACTTACTCTAGATATGGTTTTAAACCCAACGAAACAAAGTTTTTTGCCAATGCTATAGACAGCAAATTATTGGTTGTTGTAGGTAATACGTCAAAGGTGACGCCAGAAAACGACGGGTGGATTAAGATTCTTTCGGGCTATCATTATGCTTACTATCTGGCCAACAGCCTCGAAACAGCCTGGGCTGATAAGGGTAGTGGCGATTTTACTGATGCTTTTGATGTTACTCTGACTGCAGTGTCTGCTGATGCCAATGCAAAGCTGGTTTATACTACCGATGGTTCAGAGCCTACAGCCTCGAATGGTACTCCGGTTGCAACGGGATCTAGTATCAAGATAGAGAATACCACCACACTGAAAGTTGGACTATTGGTAGGTGGTACTGTTACAGGAGTCATCACTCGTATCTTTACCTATACAGAGCCAGAGCAGGAGCAACCAATTGAGATACCTGATTTCTGTAAAGTAGACGAGGGTGAGGTATGCGCTTTCTTCGAAGCTCCTGAGGAGTGGACCAAAACCATCTATTGCTGGGCATGGTGCGATACGCCTGCAGAGAACTTTACCAGTGCAAACGGACAATGGCCTGGTGTAGCTTGCACCTATCTGGGCGAGGCTAATAATGGCAATAAGGTATGGAAGTGGTCATGGGATGGTACCAAGGAAAAGAAAACATCTGCTACCCAGCCACAGAAGATAATCTTCAGTAATTGGGGTAGTCCACAGACCGAAGACCTTGCATTCACTAATGGAGGATATTATAATAAGAAGGGACTGCAGGGACAGGTAACCGCAACCGGAATCCGTGCTATCGATGCTGACGTGCAGGGTATGACTAAGGTTTATACTCTCGATGGTCGCCTGGTTAAAACGGCACCTAATAACGCTGATGCCCTCAGCGGACTGGCCAAGGGCATCTATATCGTAAACAAGAGAAAGTTCATAGTGAAATAATTAGTTAGTGTTTAAGAAGGGAGCGGACAGCAAACCAGCAGTGTAGTAAGAAGGTTTGCACCCGTCCGTAATGATGCTCCATCACCCTATATCGCTCCCAGAGCGATTCGCGGTGATGGAGCGTTGTTTGTCCCTCCTGGGTGTAGTTGGCCACCACCATGTGCAGATTCAGCATGGGCACGTTTTCCTTGGCTGCTGCCTTCATCACACGGATGCACCAGTCAACATCAGCCGAATAGCGATACTGCATGTCATAAGGTGTTGCGATGGCAAAGTCGGTACGGGCGTAGAATGCCTGATGACACACCAGCATGCCCTGGCGGAATGATTTCCATGTGAGGTTCTCGGGCGGTGCCAGTCGGCGGTGATGCAGGAATTGGCCCTCGCCGTCTACTATGTCGGTATCGCCGTATAGCACGGCAGGTGTACTTTCGCTTGCCTCAACCTGTTGAGCTATGCGGCTGGCAGTATCGGTCGTGGGCAGGAAATCGCCGGCGTTCAAGTAGCATACGTAGTCGCCTGTCATGCTCCTCAAACCTTTGTTCATGGCGTCGTAAATGCCCTTGTCGGGCTCTGACGATACCTGTATCTGATGACCGTTCTCCGCAGCGTTTGAGCGGGCAATATAGTCGTCAACAATCTTTAGTGTATCATCTGTCGATGCACCATCGATAATCAGGTGCTCTATGTTGGGATAATCCTGTGCCAGCACACTGTCCAGCGTCCGCTGTAGTACCTTGGCAGCATTATATGTTATGGTGATGTATGTTATTCGTATCATATACTCTTCTTACTTATATCTTGATATAGGTGTATGTATTGTGCTGCAACCACACTCTCGGCATATCTGCGCACCACACCCTTCTTCTGGTCGCGAGGCTCAATCCTGGCATTGAAAGTCCATTCCAGTCCGTCGGCCAGACTTCCGGCCGACAGGTAGTCGGCTAGGTAACCATCTTCCTTGTGGTGGATGATGTCACTCTGGCCGCTGTTGTTGAATGCCACGGGGATGCATCCGCATAACTGGGCCTCTATGAGTGTCTGTCCGAATGTCTCGTAGAGCGATGACGATACCACTACATTCGCAGCCGAGTAGATCTGCGACATGCGACTATGGTCGTTTACGTAGCCGAAGTATGTGTACTCCACGGGTATCTCGTTCAACTTGCTCTCATCCTTGATACCTCCAAACAGCAATAGTCTGATGTCGCTCGACTTATATCCGCGTTCACTGATAAGTATTCGCAGGGCGTCAAGCAGATAACTCAGCCCCTTGATATCATCGTCGATGCGTGCGGCACCGAATGCCACGACATATTTTTCTTTTACAGACAGCATGGCACGTGCATCGGTGCGGTTAATCATCGTAAACTGCGAGGGCGAGATAGAGTTGGGGATTACATGAATGGGTTGCTTGCCTATCAGTGCACTCTGCTTTGCACGATCAGCAAGCCAATTGCTCACTGCCACATAGTGGATAGGGTAGGCTGCCAGTCGCAGTTTCTTGTGGAATACCTTATTAGACAGATCGTGCTTGCCCGGTGAACTAAGGAACGGACAGTGATGACACTCCGACTGGTAGTTGGTGCACTCGTAAGCGTGATGACAGATGGCTGTCGCCTCCCACATATCGTGCATGGTCCATACCACAGGCTTCCCACTTTTCAGTATCTTCTCAATCGACGACAGCGACAGGAATCCCTGGTTTATCCAGTGCAGGTGGATGATATCAGCCTCCTGGAATTCGGGAAGTCGGGTGATATCAAATCCAGTACTGGCTGTCGATACCTTGAATAGATTCTTACGATGGAACAGATTTCTTACCCATATCTGCAGTCGTTCATACAAAAAATACCATTCGGCAGCTATGTGATGGTTCATGCCGATGACGGTAAGCGAGTCAGTTTCCTTGTCGCGTACCAGCATCTTGGCCTTTACACCATTATTTATCAGAGCCTTCATCAGACGGTTGGCAGCTACAGCTGCCCCACCTGTATGCTCGCTTGTATTTACTATTAGTACTTTCATCTTTTTATTTTCTCGCCACAAAGGTACAACAAGTTTTGTTAAAACCAAGTAAAAATAAGTAAATATTTGTTGTGTGCGGACACAATAGTTTGATGCAAATCAAGAATAATGTTAAATTATACACTATTTCTGCACAAATATTTGTGAGATTCAAAAAATCGTCGTACCTTTGCATCGTCAAAAGGTTAATAGATTAGATTGTTTTAGGTTAGTAGTAATATTTATAGTTTTAGGTTTTTAGTTATTGGTAAAAGAAAGTTTTCAACAGTGGGATAACTGGAGGTCGCTGTGAAGCTCCCTTTTAAACTTTCAAATTTTTGGTCCTGTTGGGCTGAAAATTTCTTTTTTATAGGAAAAGGATTTTTAGTTAAACATAGGCTTTTGTGATGCCACAGCTCGTGAGGGTTGTGGCATCACTCTTTATATACCTTAATGTTTATGCTTTTTCAATCAGTACCACAGCATAGGCTGAGATACCTTCTTCGCGGCCTGTAAAGCCCAGTTTTTCGGTGGTAGTAGCCTTAATAGATATGTCGTCTTCGTCGCATCCGATAACCTTAGCCATGCAGGCTTTCATATCGGGGATATGTGGATTCATCTTGGGGCGCTCTGCGCAGATGGTGGCATCGATGTTTACTAGCTTATAGCCTTTAGTAGCTATCAGTTCGATGGTCTTCTTCAGTATCACCTTACTGTCCATGCCTTCGGTAAACTCGGCTGTATCGGGGAAGTGGTAGCCTATGTCACGCATATTGGCAGCACCCAGCAGTGCATCACAGATGGCGTGCAGCAGCACATCGGCATCGCTGTGACCCAGCAGTCCCTTACTATGATCTATTTTTATGCCGCCCATCCACAGGTCGCGGCCTTCAACTAACTGATGGACATCAAAGCCCATTCCAACTCGTATCTTCATATTTTAATGTTTAATCTTTAATGTTTAACGTTTAATGTTTAACGTCTAAACAGATCCTTAATTCCGTCCATATCGAATGTAAGCGAGAATCGCAGTGTCTGGTCGAGTGGGTTGCTGCGTGCTGTCGAGATTACATAACCTACGTCGAGCGAGAACACGTTCATTCTGAATCCACCACCCACGGTGAAATACTTCAGGTTACCCTTAGTCTCGTCCTGATGATGATATCCGGCGCGCAGCGAGAACTGATCGTGATACACGTATTCTGCACCTATGCTCCACTGTATCTCCTTTAGCTCCTCGCTAAATCCACCAGGTGCATCGCCAAAGCTCTTGAATATACCGCTTATGGCACTGATATCGCTATGTTCACGGCGTACACGGTCCTGATAGTCGCTGTTCGACTCGCCTTCCTCCTGACGTGGCACTGTAGGTACCAGCAGTTTGTTTGCATCGGCAGATATTGAGAAACGGTTGTACTCGTCGACAGGTATCATCAGCGATGCTCCAATGCGTAGGTTGGCTGGCAGGAACTGACTCTCGTCGTCGCCGTAATAAGATATCTTACTACCGATGTTCGAGATGTTCATACCCAGACCCAACTGGCACTCTCTGCTGCCCATCATTATGTAGTTATTATAATACATAGCCAGGTCGGCAGCAAATGCCGATGCTGGTTTTGAGTCCTCGCTGTAGTCGTAGCGCAGGTCGCTGTATATCCAGCGCAGACCAGCTGCCAGCGAGAAGTTCTCGCTCAGCATCATCGAGTAGGCCACGTCAAGCGACATTTCGTATGGCTTAACCGTCATTCCGTCGCTGGCATCCACCTCGCCTAGTGAGAAGTAACGTAGCGATCCACTGATGGCCGAATAGTCGCCTATACGATAATAACCCGCCATATAGGCCAGGTCGATGTCGTTTACCAACTGTCGCAGCCAAGGGGTATAGTTTAGTGCTACACCTGCACGACTGATGCAGAATGGATACTTGGCTGGGTTCCAGTACTGTGAGTTTACGTCAGGATCGGTGGCCACACCCACATCACCCATAGCAGCTCCACGTGCATCGGGGGCTATGGTCTGCGATATCACGGCATGCTCCACGGGGTTGAACATTGAGTTCTTGTCGTCCTGAGCACTGGCGCATAGTGGCAAAAGTGCCAGAATGCAAATATATAAACTTCTTTTCATCATATACTATATAACGTATTGTATTTCTAATTATTGCTCTTAATCAGTAATTTAACGGTTTTGCTATCGCCGTCGTTCAGAGTTATCTTGCACAGATACAGACCTGTGTGCAGCCTACTTCCGCCTGCCACGTTCAGGTTCCAGTCGATGGTGAATGTATCGCTGGTGGGCACTACCGATTCTGTCTGTCGCCATACTTGTCGGCCACCAGTGTCGTATACATCGAGCGTTACCTTAAGTTCGCTGCCTATGCGACCATGGGTGATTACAAACTGCGTATTGGTTTGGGCTGGATTCTTGGTGCATGTCACGTTGAATTCGCCTGTGCCGGCATCGTCCGATACCTCAAAGCTATATTCTACTGTTGATGAGTTGTTCAGTATGTCCCATGCTCTGAACAGCAACCTATGTGTACCCACGCTCAGTTCTGGGATGCTGAAGCCCAGCTTACCCGAACGGTAGTCGCCGAAGTCGTACTCAAAGTAGTCGTTCAGATTGTAAGTTTTGTTTATGTCACCGTCTATTATCAGTTCCAGGTCGTGACCTATACTGCTACCCGAAGCGTTGATGCCGCTGTCGTCGTAGAGCTCGGCTACGAAGTATGGTGTGGTGTTAACCTTGCCACCACTCTTAAACGATTTTGAGTTCAGGTAGCAGTATATCGACGGACCGATAGAGTCGGTGAGTGCTGTCTCGCTGCCTATCAGTTCAAAACTCTCGTTCTCGCCGTGCGCTGTCTTCGACTTGTCGTTGTTCACAGCATATAGCGTCATCAGTCCGCTGCCGTCGGTATAGCTTATGTCCTTTGGTATGGTGAATGTAACGTGGAACACACCTCTTTCTACATTGTCCGATCCACGATACAGTGTCTTGGTACGGTCGTTGTAAACAAACGGCTCGTCGGCACCGTCGCTCGTAGTGTTGTTCAGTCGGCAGGTGATAGTCTCCTCGGCATCTCTTACCGATAGTGTTACTACACCGTCGAAGTCTGTGTCGGTATCTTCGTCGCTGTTCTCGATATGTCCTGTTATCTGCACTACCGAACCTGCGGCCAACTTGATTGTCTCGTCTGCCGACAGTCCGTTGATACTGTCTACCACAATCTGCTGTTTGGGTGTGGCCAGATGCAGTGCCGGGTCGCCCAGCAGGGTGTATTGCAGTTTGTTGCAGGTCAGGTCGCTGCCCTTGCTCACCAGTTCGCATTTGGCCAATCGGGCAGCCTCACCTATCGATATGCCAGGTGTCAGCACGTATTTGGTAAATGCCAGATTCATCACCTCGTTGTATGAGGCATATACAGTTCTGGTGGTACCAAAGAATGCTATGCCGCCGCCCTTGCGGTTCAGCAGCACGGTCTCGCCGATATTGTCCTCCTGTCCGTCAAACGGCATGATGTCGCACGATGCTGTGATCCACAGTGGCAGATAGTTCGACTGCGATGTCTCGAAGTCGTCCAGTTTCATCACATACTCATGACTCATGGCATAGGCAGCACCGTGTCCACAGTAGTTCATCATCAGTGCACCACTCTGTATCTGCTGCTTTATCAGTCGTGTCACGTCGGGATAGCTGTAGCCCGTCGCCGACGATGTGCGCTGATAGGCATCCCAGTATATCTTATTTACGTTATAGTTACTGTAGTTCTGCTCTATCATCCTGGCCACCTTGTCGGCAGTCTTCATGTGCGAGTTCTGGTTGCCGTCGTCGCCCATCATGCATATCTCGTTCTGCCAGTTGCCGGCATGCTCGTTGTTGCTGTAGTTGATGATCTTGTCTACCATCGCCTGTGCGTCCTCGATGCTGCGCAGTGGCAGTCGGCCCACTGCCACATCGGGCTGTCCTGTATAGCTCTGGCTATTGCCGCTTCCTTTCTGTATCACCTCCTCATCGTCAAGCAGACAGAAGAAATCATCACTTACGTAGCAGCTAACCTGACTGAACGAGTTCTCGCTCTCGTAGCACAGCAGATAGTCGTCGGGGCTGTATCCGCTCCACTCGGTGGTCTTCATGCGGTTGTCCCATCCACCGTCGCCAAACAGCAACAGATAGCGTGGCTTCTCGCTATCGTTAGCAGCGCGGTCGTATAGCATCTTCATATATCTGCGATAGGCCGTGGCATCAGGGGTGCCGCTGCTAAATTCGTTGTAAAGTTCGTCAGCAGGCACTATTCTTACTGTCAGGGCGTCGTGCTGCTCGTGATATGCCTTTAGCCGTTCGGCCTGTGCCAACAGAGTCTGCGACGTGGGAATGATTATTACCATATCTACAGCTACATCGGCGTGGTGGTCCTGATTGGTTATGCGATACACATATTCGGGCACTGGCAGATTAGCCATATCGAGTGGGGTGGGCTCGGCGTGATACAGGTCGATGTAGTCCAGTCTCACGTTGCTGCCTTTCTTCAGAGTTATACGGATAGTGTTCTCTGCCTTCAGTGCACCGTTCAGTGTGTACTGATACATCTGCTCGTCGGCTTTGGTATAGCTGTCTAGCGATACCTTCTTGCTCATGGTACCCACCAGCGAGTCGTTAACCTCTAGTGTGGCCTCATAGTCGTCGTCGGCAGTCAGGGCCACGCATATCTGTCCGTTGGCTCCTGTGGCCTTTAGAGTGTATGTCAGTGGTGTGCCGATGGCGAATAGCGTCTTGTCAAACAGATTACGGCCTCCATGGAACCACGAGTAGTCGTCAACCTCGTACAGCTGATGATAATCGTTGCTGGTAGGATAGTTGGTTGATACCATAGTTGCACTGTCTGTGGTCAGCGGTTCGTCGTCGCCCTCTGTCAGGAAGTAATATCCGTAGTCAGAATAAGGATTTCGCGTGCGTGCGAGCGATTCCTTATTATCCCAGTTTACTGGGCCTACTGCATAAAACACCCGTTTGCCGCCGATGGTGCAGGTAGGCACCTCTTGCAGGTCGTCGGTATTGGTAAGATAGTCGCCAGTAAGTTTTTCAGGTTGCAGTGCACCACCGTAGCCGTATATCTTCACCCTGCTGGCATCGCTGAATCCTGCCTTCTTTATCAGTGCATCAGATAGTTGGTAGAATCCGCTCTCGCTCACTCTGATCTTAGCCCAGTTTCCCTCGCGGAGCACAGAGTGTTCCGCATACCGCCCCTCAGCCTTGGCAGTGGTGCCTAAGGTCATCATGAGCAAGGCTACTATCAGTCTGCCGATGGTCTTCACTATACTAATAAACGTAAAGAGCTGATTTTTATTGCGTTACTTGCAATTAAAGTCAAGCACTTTGCGTTCCTCCAGCCAACCCTCCAGATGGTCGTCTATCTTCACGGGGCCCACTCCTACGGGTGTTCCGGTATATAGTAAGTCGCCTGTCTTCAGCGTGAAGAACTGCGAAATATAGGCAATTATCTCGTCTACCTTGTATAGCATGTCGCTGGTGCATCCCTCCTGTACGGTCTTGCCGTTTATGTCCAGATGGAAGTGTATGCCCTGTATATCCATGAATTTCTCCTTGGGTATCCATTCGCCGATGGCTGCCGATCCGTCGAATCCCTTGCAGATGGTCCAAGGCTGTCCGGCCTCGCTAGCCTTCTTCTGCAGGTCGCGTGCCGTAAAGTCGATGCCCACTGTCACAGCGTCGTAATAGCGATGAGCAAAGCGCTGGGGGATGTTCTTGCCTAGTCGGCAGATGCGTACCACCACCTCAGTTTCGTAGTCGATACGTCCCAGATGGTCAGGGATAAAGAATGGCTTACCCTGATTCAGTATCGCCGAATCAGCCTTTGTAAATATCACAGGCTCATCAGGACGTTTCAGCGTCCCATGCAGTTCCTGGTTATGTGCGGCATAGTTCATGCCAATAGCAAATATCTTCATACGGCTGCAAAGGTACTGCAAATCGACCGAAAAACAAAATAAAACACGTATTATTTCCGAGATGCTTCCTATTTTTGAGCGGCCAGGACTAAGAACATGTAGTGCGAAGAGCCTCCGCCGAGTACGTATTCGGTCTGTTGCCAGAGGAATGGAAATTCCAATAACTCAGGGAAATCCGGGCGGATTAGCGCTGTGCCACTGACCACTCCACCAGGGATATAACTCCAGTCGGCACGGTTCAATCCGTAGGCAACAGTAGCGCTACGGGCACCGACGCCTGAGGCAAACGATGCTGTATTGCTGCCGGGATGGCAACCCAGCACGAAGTTCAGGGCATTATATACTGTCTCCTTTGGGAAGATGTCGGGATAGGCAGCGGTAAGGAAGTAATACTCAAAGCCAAAACGCTGTATGTCCCATCCTGCACCCCAGATGCTGGGACGGTAAGGTACACCGTATGGGGTCTCACTAGCCTGTTGGTCCAGACTGGCCTTGTAGTCGGCAAGGGCTGTGCGGAATGCTTTTACGAACTGGCGACTATGCTTGTCCTTCTTTGCCTCAAGTTGGTTGACGATACGGGCTGTAAACCAACCTGTACGTGCTATGCTCTTTACAATGAGGTCTTGCTGGGCCAGGATAAAGTCCAGGTATTCGACCTCGCCTGTGGTAAGATACAGTTCTACGGCAGCCTGTAACTTCATTCCTGCCATAAACGGAGCCAGGTTAGTATTGTGATATAGGTCGGAGGCAATGTCAAGACACTCCTGGGCCAGTTTGTCGTTGAATCCACGCAGGGCTCGTGCTGCTCCTGCCAACTGGGCTGATGTAGATATTGCACGGAAAGAATTGTCTTCTGTAAAAATCCATCTGTCGTCATCATTACCTACCACACCGTCGGTCATCGCGGCTGCATCGCCTAGCATGGCATACTGACGTAGTGTGCTGCAGATGATACCACGATATAGACGGCCCAGGGCCTGATAGCTGCGTACCACGGTCAGTGCACCGTTCTCCACCTGCTGCAGTATGTCGTTCTTGCCGTCGGGCTCGTGAATCTCCACACGATGACGGTTCTGATCGATGGCTGTCACGTCGATTTCTGGATGGAACTGTTCGTAAGCCAATGCCAGGATATATGCCTCGCCAGCCTGCGACTCTACTCGCAGGTCGAAGTCGCCGGCATCATGCCAACCACCGATGTTTACTCCGGGCACTTTCTCACCTTCTTTATATTTGCTGAGGCCCGGACGCTGGTCGTAACCGTCGATATGGTTGCCTACACGGGCCATCAGTGCATCGTCCATGTGGCAGGCATCATGCCAGATGCGATACTTCTCGGCTACTCGCATATGACACATCTGTACAGGCAGGAAATATTCTATTACAGGCTGCCATACACCACGCTCATATACATCGTCGGCGATACGGAATACACTCGACTTACTACTGCCGTAGCACACCTGATAGAGTCCAGGCTCCGTCACATCGCTGAAGTCGGCAATGAGGTAGCGATAGCGCAGGAACTTTCCCCAAACCTTTGGTGTGGATTTGCGTACCACCTTCTCGCCGTCGGCATCGATGCGTACCAGTTGTACATCGCCCACAGTGGTTTCGCGATTGTCGGTTTCGATGACTATACGTTTGGGTTGTTGTGTCAGGTAGCCCACCTGCGATGTCTGTATCACGGCTGGGTATCTCCATGTGTTGTCTACGGCTGGTGTTATGAGCCAACGCACAGCTCCCTTGGTTGCTCCACGTGCTATCTCACTGCGAAGCACAAACCAACCGTTATTGTGGTTCATACGACCGTCGTAGAGTTTCAAGTCACCAGTCAGCGACTCTACCGTCAGTCTTTGACTACTGTCGTCAGGACGGGATGTGAACTTGCGACCTATAGCATAGGGTGCAGCTATGATATCGTCGGCGCGGAGCGGGCTATAGCCAGTTCCGTCAAGCTGTGCTAGGTTGGCCTTCTGGCCGCGACCAGTAAAGTAGTTGCCGTCGTGGCCTCGGTTTGTTGCCTCTTGGAGTAGTGGGGTGTTGGGTTGTTGCGGATATATGCCGCTTTGGCTATCCATCAGCCATGGCTTGCCAAATAGTTCGCCAGGGAAGAACTCAAGGTTGAAGCCTGCCTTTCCAAGTAGGAACTCCGGCACGGGTTTGTCTAGATCTACGGTCACGAGTATGCTTTTTCCCTGTGGCTCTACACTTACGGTATAGTTTACATTCCACTCAGGATATACCATCGGATTGAAGCCCGTCATGTGGCGCGACGAGTCGGGATAGCAGAGTGTGGTGACTATCTTACCGCCCTCTACACGGCGACTTAACTGTTTTGGTACGGGTTGCCACTGGCCTGGCGTAGCCTCTAGTCGGATGTCGCCATTGGTAGCTATACGATGACCGTTCATTATCACGCATACACCACCCTGGTGGCCCTCAGGATAGAAGTCGCTGAATGCCATCACGTCAGTACCACCGGCATTAAAGTAGCCGTCGCTGTTAAGTTTAAATGTCTGTGCCGAAATCGTCAGACTTGTCATGGTCAAGGCCATCAATAGTTGTTTTTTCATAATAAGTTTAGTTATTGTATAATTACTTAAATGCTAAAATAAAACTATTCGTAATCGTCTATCACGGAGTTTATGAAGTCCATCATCGGCTTGGCTGACTTGAACATGCGTTCTATCTCGTCGAGCCATTTTTCGCCTTGGTAGAAATCGTCGGGTACTTGGTGCCAACAGCAGTAGTCCTTCATTCGCAGGTATTCGATATGCTCCCAGTCGCGAGGGAATCCTGAGGGGCAGGTCTTGAGTTTTTCCAGGCCGAAGCCTTGGGGCTGGTCCCAGCTTGATACATCAGTGGGAGCCTTGAAACTGCTGGCCGTCTTACTGCCGAAGTAGTGTTGAAACTCCTTATTCTCCACGCACTTCAGCCACTCCTCGGTATTGCCCATTATCTCGTTGCGGCACGAGGTTAGTATGTTGGTGGGCAACCAGTAATTGCCGCACGCCACCATACAGTGTCCTGGTTCCAGGTGCAGGTAGTAACCACCGTGCAGTGCCTTCTTGCCATGTGCAGCTATGTAGCCTCCAAAGTGGTTCTTATAGGGCGACTTGTCGTTAGAGAATCGTGTGTCGCGATAGAATCTGTAGGTACAATCCTTCACGCTGAGGTGTGCAATCGATGGGTCGAACTCTGCAATTCGTCCAATCGCCTTGGCAATGCCAGCCTCGAAATCGGCCCTCACGGCATCATACTCATCCTTATGCGCCTGGTACCACTCGCGGTTGTTGTTCGCCATCAACAGCTTAAGATATTTCATGATTCTCTTTGCATCCATAATTCTTCCGATTAATACTATTCGCCTGCAAATATACAAACAATTTCCCGATAATCAAAATAATTACCGGGAAATTGAATGTGTTACAGTCCGAATTCTGCAGAGATGCCCAAGCGAGAGATGTCTACCTCTTTATTGAGAGAGGTACTCCAGCGGTATTCTGCTGTGAGACGTAGCACATGCTTCTTGATAGCGATGTCTACACCCCCTCCGATATAGAACCCATAACATTGAATGGCAGGATTGATATCTTGATCGAACGCAAAACTACTAAAGCGTTGTTTCTTGATATATAAAGGAATGTCGGCCACGAAGCCTCCGCGCAATATCGGGGAGATTTTTGATTTAGGCATAAAACTATAGGTAGGACCTGCTTGGAGCCCTAAGTCCCAATACTTCAAACTTACGGGTTTGCCCGTGGAATAATATGTGTCATCAGACATGCTCCACCTACCCATAAGCGCCATCACCTGCACTGACAAGTGCCTGTTTAATCGCGGGAAACTGAAATCTGCACCAATTCCAAACTCAGGAACGGTTGTATTCATTGTGATACCATCGGAGGTGCCTCCCCACGTATTGATGTATCCTGACAATTTATTGCTTCCGAATGCCAGCCCGGCTTTAATTAGCAACTTAACTGAAATAGCGCGTGTAGCTTTTTCATTATATCGGAACATAACACAGTCGCCAGACGACGTACAGTATTCCATATCGTAGTCATGGGTTATCTGTGTCAGGTTCTTGGCATTTACGTCCTTTTGCCACAAATCGCGTAACGCCTTTTTGCTCTCAGCAAAAACCTGCGAGACTTCTCTCAGTGCTTTTCTCTTTTGGGCTGCCTGATTGTTTTTTGTGTATTCGTCAGAAACAGGTTTCGAGTAGCTTCCGTCATCCTTAACGGTAGCCACCTTGCCGTCCTCACCAATAAAGAAATAGTAGTCTACGCCTGCCTCCTCGTAACGGAAAAGACTTACGCCGCCTTGTAACAGGAACTCGGCAAAGAACGTTTTCTCTTTACCTTCAACAGCAAAGGTCTTTGTGACGTAGAAAACACCATTGTCGGCAAAGCGGTATCCGCAGATTTCGCCAGGCAGGTATGTTTTGTACTCAGTTCCTCCATCAGGCAGGAAACTACACTCGTTGGCGCACTTTTTCTCCGACCGATAGTCTATCGTACCATAAATAGTGTCGTTTTCATTAGTGATAACATATCCTTTTTGTGGATTTACCTGTGCCTGCACCTGCAAGGCCATCACTGTCCCCAGCAGGCTAGATAATAATACTTTTTTCATTTGTCTTGTCATTATTATTGATGGTTTATGTATTTGATTGCAAAAGTACGTATTTAATTTATAAAAACAAAATATTTATTCGAAAAAATATAAATATTTCAAAAGCCCCGTGGAACTCTTTATTTCATTATTAGTATTAATCCACATGTAACGTGTGTGTATTTTCTGTTTTTGTGTTTTATCTACCAATCTACCACCAATCTTTCAAGACGTCTGTATTTATGCGGGCTGACGAGGTGGTGGTAGATTGGTGGTAGATGGTAGATAAATGGCAATAATGGGTGTTTATTGAAAAAAGAGATACTCATTATTTGGTTTTGGCTATATTTTTTCGTAACTTTGCAGGCTGAAATTGAGATTAATTACTGAAAAAATGAAGATTAAGCAACGAATAACACCAATAAGTCAGGATTTCGACTTTTCGCGAGTACCATCATGGTATGTGCTATGTACTAACAATAATTGTCCACTAAAAGATAACTGTCTGCGACACTTGGCTGGTAAGAATGCCCCAGACAATCTGGAGATAGCATCGTGCGTTATGCCGAAGACACTGAAAAACGGCGATTGCCGTTGGTTCGACAAGATAACTATTGATGTGTGGGCGGCTGGTTTCTCTCACCTTTATGACAAGGTGATGAAGAAGGACTACACCACTATGCGCAAAGCTATCACCAATTATTTGCATGGAGCCAAGATATACTATGAGTATAAACGAGGCGAACGTGCCTTGTCGCCCGACGAACAGCAGTGGATACGCGACTACGTTAAGAGTATGGGCTACGATTGGGAAGTGGAGTTCGACAGGTTTTTCGAAGACTATGTGTATCACCATCTAACATTAATAGGTTAATAAGATATACTCGAAAGTGCGTTTTCTTCAAGGAGAAAATAATATTTTCCGGCTGAGAAAACAATATTTTCTGCCGCAGAAAACGCTAGTTTCTGCCGTAGAAAACGATTAACAGTAAAAACATTATGAAACTAACATTTGTACTAAGAAACAAGCAAAACGCCCTGAAGCTGTCTACAAAGACCATTGATAGCTTCATCGAGCGCATCAAAACAGATACCAAAGACGGGGCCGTAGCACGTCGTCGACATGAGTTGAACCTCTTTAACCATGCCACGAGCTACGACCAACTTCATCCCTCGCACCAGATTTACCCCTCTGTAGAATTCGAGCGAGATGCCAACGACAACCTGCGAATGAACACATTTAATGGAGTGGTGGCACTGACAATTGACAATCTGCAGACTGCTGATGAAATCGAGGCCGTAAAACAGGCTGCTAAGATTCTGCATTACACCCTCGCTGCCTTTGTAGGTCCAATGGGCAAGGAGGTGATTATCCTGGTGAGAATAGCCAAGGCCGATGGCAGCATGCCAGTAGATGAGGAAGAGGCCGACTTCGTGTGCCGACAAGGTTGGCAGTTGGCCACGAGCATCTATCAGGGATTGTTGCCCAAACCTATCAATCAGCAACCAGCCTCTGCACGTAGCTGGTTCCGCATGCCGCTCGATGCCACACCTTATTATAACCCCAAAGCCGTGGCTCTGCCTGTAAACGAGAAGCCTATCGCAGAGCAACCGCATACAGACCAATCATCGGTGGTTGAGGCCGTAGATTACGAGGGCGATGCAGAGATTAGTCAGGAAACCAAGCGACTGATGGACTATCTGAACTCGAAATATGTCTTCCGCTATAACACCATCATGGGCTATACGGAGTACAAGGACCAGAGCCGCGAGTATATGGAGTGGGAACCAGTAGACGATCGAGTGATGAAGGGCATGACGATGAAGGCGCGCTTGGCAGGTATCGATGCCAGAGATAATGATATCCGTCGCTATGTGCAGTCGGATTTGATTCGGCCATTTAATCCCATTGGCGACTATCTGTGGGAACAATACGACAAGTGGGACGGAAAAGACCATATTCGCCGATTGGCCCGTACAGTGCCTACGGATAATCCCCACTGGGAGGATTGGTTCTACACGTGGTTCCTGGGTATGGTGCGCCAATGGCAGGTAAACAATCTTGCCAAGTACGGCAACCAGGCCGTGCCATTGCTGATATCGAGTCAGGGATGGAACAAGACCACATTCTGCGAACAGCTACTTCCACCAGAACTCCGTTGGGGATACACTGGTAACCTGCAGATGGACGACAAGCGACAAGTGCTACAACAGATGGCTCAGATGCTGCTGATCAATCTGGATGAGTTCAACCAGATTTCGCCTCGCACACAACAGGGATTTCTGAAGAACGTCATCACACTGTCATCAGTCAAGATTAAGCGTCCATACGGCCGACATGTAGAGGATTTCCCACGTCGAGCCTCGTTCATTGCCACCACCAATCAGGCCGATGTGTTGGCCGACCCCTCTGGTAGCCGACGATTCCTGAGCGTGGAGCTTACTGGACCTATCGACGTGAGCGTTGCACCTAACTATGAGCAACTGTATGCTCAGGCCATGCGAGCCCTGCATCAGCACGAGCCATACTATTTCAGTCCTGTGGAAACACAGAAGATACTGGAATGGAACAATAAGTTCCAAGTGAAGAGTGCTGCCGATCACTATTTCTTCGACTATTTTGAACCAGCCGCACCTGGCGAGGAGGGTGAATGGATTAGTGCATCAGCCATTTTTGCATATCTTAAGGAGAAAGTTGGCGTAAGTTTGCTAAAACCAGCCAATCTTACAGCCTTCGGACGCATGCTTTCAGGCATCCCCGACCTCCAAAAACGTACCACAAAGTATGGTTCAGAGTATTTTGTGAAGCGCAAAACCTCTTAAAACGCAAAATATCTACCATCTACCACCTATCTACCACCACCTCGCTAGCCCGTATAAATACAGGTGCTTCGAAAGATTGGTGGTAGATTGGTAGATAAAACACAAAAATAAAAAACTTACACGCGACGACAACTTTCCCAGATATAACCGCCGGTGAGATCTGGGGAGATGCTCACCGGCGGCGGAGATATCTTGTGGTGATTAATATTTTCTTTCGAGCCTATTTGATGATGCTTATATCCTATTTCTGTCCAAGGAATGGAATGTCCTTCAGTTTGTACTTATTGCCATTAAAGAAGAAGGCAACCTCACCTAAGTTGCTCAAGAACCCCGACATATCGCCATGTGTATCACGTTCGCCATCATACGTGCAGAGGAATTCCTCGGTAAGTTTCTTGCCATCAACACTCTCGGTGGGTTTTACACCACGATCCTTCACCCGCATCACTCGGAGTATGGTGATAGGCTCCTTGTACATCGACGTTAACTCAGGGTTACTATAGTCAACCTTCTGCTCGTCCCAAAGGAACCTTTCGGGTACAGCCTGCGAATATCGTCCCTCCAAGATCTTTTCATGAGGATAGATGTCAGTGGCTTTGCCATCTTTCTGGTTTGGTCCCATATTACCAAGAGTGTACCAGGGCAGTGTCACCCACGGGTCGTAGGCATACTGACGTACCATATTGATGTTGCCCACGTCTTGTATGTACATCTTTGTGGTGTAGTTGCCAGTCGTATAGCTGTCCTGCATTCTGTCATAATTTATGCGGCTGCCAGGTTTTGGATTTCCATTGCTATCAGTATCCTGTCCGCAGCCGTCAATGATACAGCGCATATAGGATTGTTTCTGCTGGGCGGCATTGCTGGCATCGCTATAGGCGAGATTTACGAAACAATTCTGGCAATGGTTAGTCTGGGCACCATTTGTGCCTGCATCGAACAAACTGTCGCGACGAACCACCAACTTGGTCAGGTCAACCTTGGCGTACTGGAGAATGTTCCTATAAGCCATTTTGAGCGATGCGGTAGCATTCTTGCTCCAATGGCCATCCCAAAGTGTGTAGGCCAAGATATGTGAAATATACTTAGCCTGGTTGAGGGTAGGCAGGTTGGTATAGTACTGCTGGCCGTCGCCTTCGAAGAGCGACTGACCGCTGGTGCCCTTGGGGGTGAGACTTACGAACCAAGTGTACTGGCTGGGCATCACTTTCATCTTAAAATTGTTGTAAACCCCTTCTACACCGTACTCCAGATATTCGTCGCGCAGATACTCTGGAACGCCTGAAAGCTGGATGCAGAACCAGAGGGCACCGTCCTCATCCTTCACCACGTCGCCTATACGATAGTAGGAGTCGCCATAGTAAGTCTCACCATCTCCCATCGTCATATCCTTGGTAGTAACCTCAGGGTCTTGGTTCAGGTCAACCCCATGCAGTTGATTATAGACATAGACTTCCTGAACACCGCTGATGGCAGTCTTCTCGTTGTAGTTACCATTGCTGCTGAGTTGTGCGCCAGTCTTGCAACGCACATACCAGCGCACATTGCTGTCGTTGTCGAAGAACGCACCGTTGACCGTTCCAACCTTATCGCCTGTTTTGGCATCGACGATAATGTTGTGCATGTCTTTCTTTGGCTTAGAAGTAGATACGTCGTGCATATTCGACTTTTTGCCAGTACCGTTCTTGTAGGTGGCTTCATAAAGGGTGCACCACCATGAAAACTTCCACCTCCAGGAGTAGCCGCTGTGGAGGAAGTGCAGACCTTTTTTGAGACCGTCGTCAAGCTGTTGCTTTGAGACGCCCAGCACCCTGCTGAAGAGATCCTGATCCTGCCAGGCCCTGCATACAAGCTGCCAGAAATAAATGTTGTGATACTGGTAGTTCTTGAAGCTGAAGTCATCGAACATGTCAGGCTTCGGAGAACTGAGCAGATTATTGTTCCAGTCTTCTGGATGCAGCATGGCGTAGAACATCTCTGCACAGTTCTGTATGTGCTTGGTGCTTGAGTAAATGCCGGTAGGAAGGTAGTTCTGGTTGCCTGTACTTGTCTTGTAGGCTTCCAGATTCTTGTCGGGAAGTGTACGACTCAGGCATATCCAGTGGCTGTCCTGCTTACCCTCCTTGCCAAAGGCCGGGCGAACGCATATCCAGTAGTAGCCTTCGCTGTCCATAACCACGTCGCCGAAACGGTAGTAGGCTGCGCCAGTGAAGCTGCCGTTGTTGCCGCTCTGCTCAGGGGTCTGATAAAGAATCTTCTTCAGGTGAGGCACCTGCTTCAGGTCAACAGTCACCTGAGCCAGGTACTGTCCGCTCTCAGAGCCTCGCTGATAGCTCAGCTTGCCGATACCCTCGATAGAATAGTTATAGTCAGATGTGTTCTCACTGAATCCTTGGGGATTGCCGACCAGTTCGGCGAAACGGGTAGCGGCCGACTCCATGGTGTTAGTAGCCACGATACGGGTGTAAGGATCCCCCTCCGCAGCAGAGCCTATCGTGGGCTCGAATGTCTTGTTCTCCCAACCATCGGGGGCCTTGCCTTCGTCGGTCAGCTGGGTGATAAGCGTCCATCCCTGCACCTCCTGTTCGTACTGGGCTTCGGTCTTATTGTCGTCACCGGAGCCAGGATTATCACTCATGTTCTTGTTGTCATCGCTACACGATGCGAAGCCCATGCCCAGACCCATCATGAAGATGGCTGAAAGCACTACGTTGAATTTCTTTTTTACTTTCATTTTACGATTGTTTTAGGTCATCCGTACTGAAACGGATTCAAATTGTCAAAGTTAATAATGCTAAGCTTAAATACTTAAAAACTAAATTGTCTTGGGGCAAAGATACCTATTTTATGCGTTATAAAAGTCTTTCTTACGACATTTTTTTAAAAGTAGTTGTCCCCAAAAGCACTATTTGTCCCCAGACTTTAATTTTAAAGCCGCCGGTGAGATCTGGGGAGATGCTCACCGGCGGCGGAGATATAGAATTTGATTTAGGATTATTATCTCTTAAGGAGATTCATTGTGCCCTGAGGCTTCATCACGTTGTTAACCTTGGTCTGCTGAGCCTTGGCAGTGGCCTTCAGAGTGGCCTTGATGTCCTGCGATGAGGCTCCCACCAGGAACTGGTATTCGCCAGCAGCTACTACCCATGCTGAGGCGGCCTCGTCGAACGATGCCAAGTCGGCGGCCTTAACGGTCATTACTACGGTCTGGGTCTCGTCAGGAGCCAGCAGCTTGGTCTTGGCATAGGCCTTAAGTTCCTTAGCGGGCTTATTGGCAGCCTTGTTGTCAGGAGCTGAGATGTAGAGCTCTACAACCTCCTTGCCCTCAAGCTTACCAGTGTTCTTAACCGTTACGCTAATCTCGTAAGCATCGCCCTTCTCGGTAATCTTGGCATCGCTGTACTCAAAAGTGGTATAGCTGAGACCGTAACCGAATGGATAGCTTACAGGTACATCGAACGAGTCGAAGTAGCGGTAACCTACGTAGATATCTTCCTCATAGTCGGTGTAGTCAACATTCTTGACGTTGCCCTTCTGACCCTGATTCATCATGTCGATACGTGGATCCTGGTCGATGGGGAAGTTCTTTGAGCTGTAAGCATCGGTGAACTTAACGGGCCAAGTCATAGTGAACTTACCGCTAGGCGACTGCTTGCCGCTGAGAACGTCGACAACGCTGTTACCACCTTCCTGTCCTGCCTGCCATGCGCAGAGGATAGCATCGGGCAGATCCTTCCAAGTGGCAGTCTCGATGACACCACCGATGTTGAGCAGTACTACTACCTGCTTGCCAGCCTTGTGGTATACATCGCAAACCTGCTCGATGAGCTTGCGCTCAGAGTCGCTCAGGTTGAAGTCGGCAGCCTTACGGTCCATAAACTCACCAGAGATACGGCCAAGTGTGATGACTGCTACATCGGCCTGTGCAGCCTGCTTAGCCAGTTCGTCGGCACTGAACTGCTTCTCGGCTGGCAATGGGCGTGGCATGAAGCGCAGCAGCATGGCATTCTTGGGGTCCTTCTTGGCTGCAGCCTCTATCTCGGCCTCTTCCTTGGCTTTGCAGTCGGCTGCGTAAGCTGTGTAGGCGTTCTTCAACTCGTCGGAAACGGTGTAGCCACCATTCTTCAGTCCGTCGAGCAGAGAAACTACATAAGCGTGGTTTACATTACCCGAACCTGTGCCACCAGCGATGAAGTCGTAAGAAGTGTTACCATACAAGGCAACGTTCTTGATGTTCTTGGCAAATGGCAGTACACCACCATTCTTCATAAGTACCATACCCTCGGCAGCACTCTGACGTGTAACGGCAGCGTGAGCCTGTAGGTCGGGCTTGTTAGAGTACTTATAACCCTGATAGCGTGGGCTCTTCTCAATGAGGTTAAGGATGCGCTGGACACTGCGGTCGAGATCGGCTTCGGCCAACTTACCTCTCTTCACACCAGCTACGATGCTGTCGAACTGCTCGGCCTTGCCGGGCTGCAACATATCGTTGCCGGCCCACATCTGCTTGGCACCGTCCTTACCGCCAAACCAGTCGGTCATCACGGTTCCCTCGTAGCCCCACTCATCGCGGAGGATAGTGGTAACCAGGTCCTTGCTCTCAGATGTGTAAACACCATTGATATAGTTATAAGATGTCATCACTGTCCAGGGCTGACTCTCCTTGATGGCGATCTCGAAGCCCTTAAGATAGATCTCGCGCAGAGCACGCTGAGAGATGTGAGCATCGTTGTTCATGCGGTTTGTCTCCTGGTTGTTGGCAGCAAAGTGCTTGATGCTGGTACCAACGTCGTTCTTCTGAACACCAGTGATATAGGCCGAAGCTGTCTTACCAGCTACAACGGGGTCCTCAGAGTAGTACTCGAAGTTGCGGCCGCACAGAGGGTTACGCATGATGTTGAGGGCAGGAGCTAACAGCACGTCGGCACCATACTCTTTTACTTCTTCGCCAATGGCCTGACCCACCTGCTGGATAAGTTCTGTGTTCCATGTAGAGGCAAGCAGGGTTCCGATGGGGAAGTGGGTACAATAATATGTAGCAGAGTCGAGCTCTGCTCGACCATCCTTGCCTTCTTTTTGGCGCTTAGCGTCGATACGCAGTCCGGCAGGACCGTCGGCCAGCACTACAGCGGGGATGCCCAGCGAGTCGAGTGGGTAAGTGGTACCTGCGGCACCAGGCACCAGACTACGTGTGGCACCGATCACGGCATCATTGCCCGAAAAACCAGCCATACCGGTACCGATAACGAAGTGAGCCTTGTCTTCGAGAGTAAGCTTGCTCATCACCTCTTCCTGATTGATGGTGTTCTTAGGACCTTGCTTGTCGGCAGTGGCGCAGCCAGCTACCAGTGCAGCTGCTGCCACGGCCATTATAACGTTTTTCTTCATATGATTCTACTTAAACAATAATGGAGTGAACTCTGACAGATAGATACGCCAGTTGCGCCAGATGTGGCCACCCTCGGTCTCCAGATAGGTGTACTTGTGGTGCTTGCTGTCGAGATATGCACGCAGGTCGTTGTTGTTCTTGATGAGGAAGTCGGTCTTACCGATACCAATCCAGAACAGGTTGGGCTTCTTTGCGAAGAGCTGGTCGATCTTAGCATTGCGGTCGGCATAGATGTTGGGGAAGCCGCCGTTGGGCTGCTGCTGGTCGACAGCTGCAGAGAACAGACCTACATATCCGAAGAGATCAGGATTGTTGATGCTGATGAAGAGGCTGTGGAAACCACCCATCGACAGACCTGCGATGGCACGGTGAGCCTTGTCCTTCTTTACACGATATGTCTTCTCGATAAACTTTACTACATCGGGGAATGCAGTCTCGAAGCTACCCTCCATGGTCTTAGGCAGCATCATTGTTGGCACCTTGAATCCCTCGCTGGTCTCGCCTGGACAAGCCTCCTGCGAGATGTTGCCGTTGGTCATCACTACCAGCATTGGCTCGGCCTTGCCCTGAGCAATCAGGTTGTCGAGAATCTGGGCAGCACGACCCAGTTCGCTCCAAGCATTCTCGTCGCCACCGATACCGTGCAGCAGGTAGAGTACAGGATACTGCTTGCCGCTGGTCTCGTAGCCAGCAGGAGTGTAGACGGTGAGGCGACGTGTAAGTCCGGCTGTAGGACTCTCGTACCAAACCTTGCTAACGGTGCCGTGAGCCACCTTGTTGACCTTGTACAGATCGGCGATAATCTTTACACCGTCAACAATCATGTTGTAGGTGTAGAGTTCGGGCTTAAGTGGCTCTGTGGTGTAGCTCCACACGCCCTTGTCGTTCTTAACCAGATCGACTACTCCCGGAGTGTCGTAGGTGTTGCCGGCGAACTCTACCTTCTTGGTAGGCAGCATGTCGCCTGTAATCTGTACCTTCTGTGCCTCGGGGGCAATCAGGTTGAATGTCACACTGTTGTCGGCATGTACGTCGGGCGAAGCCACCTGTGGGCCCTGTCCCCAGCTCAGATTCTGCTGAGCTTGGGCTGCCATACCCATCAGGCAGAGGGCAGCCATAAGCATTAGTTTCTTCATTATTATTTTTTAATTTAGCTATTCACGCTGCAAATATACGTTTTTTTTCTTACTTTACAAGTGAAATGAACATAAAATTGAATGCACCGCTACCGGTAGTACCAGCAGCATCGATGGTTTCGAGAGCGGTACCCTTGAACGAGAACAGCGTTTCGCCTTCGGCGCTCTTGGCGGTGGTTATCTCAACGCTTCCACCTGTCAGATACTGCATTGTGCCGCCGTTATCCAGATAGCTGGTGCCGCCTGCCATACCGTAATCGGGTATTGAGTAGCCGGCGCTTATCTGCATGGCATCATGCGCATCGCCAACGATGGTATAGGTGCCAGCCAGGTCGGCTGCCTGCTTGTTGTTGCCATTGATGGCATCGAACAGGGCTACCTGCTGACCATTAGGATCTTTGACGGTAATGGTATATTTGGTAACGTCGGGATAAACGGTGTTCTGGAAGGTGGTCCAGTCCATGATGGCTACCTCGCTCTGGGCGATGGTCATGGTATAGCCGCTGGGTTCAGGATCATCCTCGCCAACGATGAAGGTCAGCTCACCCTTGAAGTAAGGCTTGTACTGCTTGCCGTCGCTGGTCTTCACCAGTCCGCTGATAAAGTAGCAGCCGTTCACGGCGCTCACGTCGATGCTTCCCTCGCTGATGGCAGTACCGTTGATGCTACCAGCGTAGGTGCCACCTGTAGTGAGGGTGGCTACAGGCTGATAGGTACCCTCGCCAAGAATCCACTCCTTACTGCCAAAACTAAGGCTGAGGCTGTTGCCTGCAGCATCGGTAAACTGGGTGTTCAGCGCTTTGATGCCCTTACCCAACTTGGTGGTAGGCTGTACGCTGCCGTTATTGAAGGTGCAGAAGGTGATGTTGCTGAATTCACCGTTCAAGTCTTCGATGGAGTCGTTGCTGCAAGCCGTAAACCCAATCACCGCCAGCAACATGATGATATATCTAAACTTTTTCATAATTACTCGTAATTCTAAATTCTTTACTCTTAATTCTCTTTATTACCATTCAGCGTTCTGAGTCATGTTAGGATTCAGCTCAATCTCCTTCAGAGGGATAGGCAGCAGCTTGTGCTTGCTCTTGAAACCATACTTGTCGTTCTTGAAGAGCCACTGTACACCCTCGGTACCGAAGGCAGGTATTTCCTTACCCTGCTGACCAAGAGCCGACTCTGCGTCGCCCCAGCGAACCAGATCCTGGAAGCGTACACTCTCGTTGCAGAGCTCCAGGCGCTTCTCGGTCTTGATGTCGTTCAGCGTTACGCTGGTCAGCGGTGTCTCCTTGGCGCGGATACGAATCTGATTGATGTAGTCGAGAGCCTTGCTGCTGTTGCCTGCCTGCAACTGAGCCTCGGCGGCCAACAGCAGAACCTCGGCATAGCGCATAATCTTCAGATTGGTGAACTGAACACCCTGGAAGAACGACTGATCGACAACACAGTCCTCCTTCAGCGACTGGTTCTTCCACATAAAGTAACCCTCGCAGCCATATACCAAGGCGCCCGTCTGGATGCTAACGCCAAAGTTCTTCAGCTGCTCGTAGGTCATCATGGTCTTGTTCAGACGGTAGCCGTTGGCACCTTCCCAAGCCACGAACGCATCGTAGAGCGACTTGCGTGGGTTCATGAATCCGTAGGTACCCTGGGCAATCACGGTTGCAGCCTGTCCGCTGTAGTTCATCTTGTCGGTACGCCAGCCCTGCATCAGCAGACCCATGTCGAACTGGTTCCACATCTGCTCGGTATCGTTACGCTTCTGCAGTTCGAATACCGACTCGCAGTTGTTGTTGGCTGCAGCATGGAACTGCGCATCGTACTCGCCCTGATAGAGTGCGTATTTGCCCGAGTTGATCACATTGTCGAGCATGGCGGCAGCCTCGCTGTTCTTACCTTCAAAGAGATAAGCCTTGCCTAAGAATGCCTGAGCAGTCTCTTTGGTGATACGGATACCACCCTCGGCATCGTTCACGTCGCTCTTTGAGGGCAGGGTACCACTGTTGATGGCCTCGTTCAGGTCGTTCTCGATGAGTGCCCACATATCAGCAGGGGCGCTGTTGGCTAAGCGATACTCACCAGGCTCCAACAGGTGGTCCACAACAGGAGCTGTGCCAAACAGGGTTACCAGTTCGAACGAAGCCCATGCACGGAACACCTTAGCCTCGTTGACGGCACGCTTCATAATAGGTGTGTCACCCTGTACCTTGTCGATAATCAGGTTGGCTTTGTAGATGACGCCATAGAGTCCCGAATAAAGACTCTGGATCATGCCGTGGTCGGTGCCGAAGGTGTACTCGTTGAGTTTCTCCATTTCGGCATTGTCGCCGCGAGAACCGCCACCAGTCCAGACATCGTCCGACAGGCAGTTCTTGGTCATAAACCAGTTGTAGTGAAGGCCGCGCATCTGCAGATAGAGTGAAGAGGTGGCCTGCATGGTGTTTTCGTCGTTGGTGTAGAAGTCTTCCATGCTTCCCAGGTTGCCGTGCTTGGCAATGTCGAGCTCGCTGTCGCAACTGCTGAATCCGAGCGATGCAACGGCCAATAGGGCGATATATATTATATTCTTTTTCATAATGATTTCAATTTTTCAGTTCTTCAATTCTTCAATTCTTCAATTCTTCAATTCTTCAATTCTTTAACTCTCTTAGAATTCGATGTTTAAACCAAGTACAACTTTCTTCGAGGTAGGATAGCCGCCCTTGTCGATACCCATACCCGAGGTAGCGTTGGTAGCAGCCTCAGGATCGAAGCCTGGATACTTTGAGAAGGTAAAGAAGTCGTCGAGTGAAGCATAGATACGGGCGTGGCTCAGGAAGACCTTATTGATCAGGCTCTTGGGCAGTGTGTATCCCAGCTGAATCTGCTTGATCTTGAAGAAGCTGCCATCGTAAACCATGGCGCTTGAGCAAGCGTACTTGTCCATATCGTTAGCACCTGCGCGAGGCACTGTACCATTCTTGTTCTCAGCAGTCCAACGGTTATCGTAGAACACTTCTTTCAGACGGTTTGAAGCTGCGTAGTCAGGACGGTTGATACAGTTGAAAATCTGATTGCCGTATGAACCTGTTCCGAATACAGTCAGGTCGATGCCCTTATAGGCAGCTGTGAGGGTGATACCATAGGTGAAGTCGGGGATGGCGTCACCAATGCAGGTCAGGTCGCCGTCAGATACTTTGCCGTCGTCATCCAGATCCTCGAACAAAGGATTTCCGGTTTCACTGTCGATACCGGCAAACTTATAGCCGCGGAAGTAGTAAACAGGATAGCCCTTCTCGAAATAGGTAATGGTGTAAGTATGGAAGTTGCTACCGCTCAAACGCGTGATAGATGGATCGATGTATGTTACCTTATTGCTCAGGGTAGAGAGGTTACCACGGATGCTGTAGTTGAAATCGCCGATGTGGTCGCGCCAGCCAAGTTCAAACTCGAAACCCTTGTTCTCTACGTTACCGGCATTCATAGGTGAAGTGCTGCCGCCGATGATGAGTGAAGGTGTGGTACCCCATACCAGCAGGTCCTTGGTCTTCTTAATGAAGTAGTCGACCCCGAAGGTCATGCGACCACCCAGCAGAATGCCATCGAAACCGAAGTTCAGCTGCTCAGAGGTCTCCCACTTCAGATCGTCGTTACCCATGGTTGATGGGGCTGCGGCCTGTGTGTAGTTGATGCCTGAAGAGAAAGGATAGAGTCCGCCCAGTGCCATGTCGGTGCTGTAGCTATAGCCGCCCAATGCAGAGAGACTACCATTCTGACCCCAGCTGGCACGGAACTTCAGACTGTCGAACCAGCTCTTGAGAGGTGCAAAGAATTTCTCCTCGCTCAGAGTCCAACCTACTGATACAGCAGGGAAGTAACCCCAACGGGTTTTCTTAGAGAGCTTCGACAGGTCGGCAGCATCAGCACGCAGCGAAGCCTGCAGCAGGTAACGGCCCATGAAGTCGTAAGAGAGACGGCCGAAGTATGAGTATTTGGTGCTCTCGTTAGTCTCACCGCTTACGCCCTTGGTAGCCGATGCGTTGGCATAGTTCAGATAGTAGAACAGTGGGTCGTTCTTCTTCAGGGCATCTTCGCCATTGGCAGTCAGTGAGCCATTTACATTATTGCTTGTTGACTTCTGGAACGACATACCAACCATGGCTGTAACGGTGTGTCCGCCAAAGGTCTTCATATAGTTTGCAAAGTTCTCCCACTGATAGTAGATAGAGGTAGAAGAACCTGCGCTGAAGTCGAGGAAATCGCGGCTCTGTACTCCGTTGCCATAGAATGGCAGACTGGTGCTGCTGCTACGTGTACCAGCCAGGCGATAACCGAAACGAGAGGTGACGGTGAGGCCTTTTAATGGTGTGAAGTCACCATAGATAGAACCGTTGATATTGAATCCCTGGTTCTTTGACAGACCGTTGTCGCGCATAATCATAGGATGATACTGCTCGCCGGCATAGAACTTCGACACGGCATAGTAGTTACCGTTCTCGTCCTGCAGCAGCTGCTTGCCGTTGGCCTGGGCGTTTACCATCTGGTAAGGCAGGTTCTCGGCGGTGTAGGTGTCGGGAGTAAGAGGATCAAGCATCAGGATGGATGTGAGCAGTGATCCGTACTCGTTGTTTGAAGATACAGAGCGTACATCGTATTTCTCAATCTGGTTGGTGGTTCCTACCTTCAACCAGTCCTTAATCTTATATTCAGAGTTAATGGTAGCTGTGAGGCGTTTGTACACATCAGCGTCGCCCTTAACAATACCATTATTATTAAGGTATGCGAGCGAGAGGTAGTAGTTGCCACGTTCGTTACCACCAGTGAATGAAAGGGCGTGCTTCTGCATGTGACCGTGATTGAAAGCAACATCGGTCCAGGCTGTATTGGTCACACCGTCCCAGTTCTTAAGCAGGTAATCTTTTGTAAAGATGTTACCTTCGTCCATGTACTGGATATACTGCTCAGAGTTCAGCATCTTTGGGATGCGAGCCAGACTCTCGTCGGTAAACATGAAATCGTAAGAGATCTTTCCCTGTCCGGGCTTACCTTTCTTAGTGGTGATAAGTACTACACCGTTACCAGCCTCGGCACCGTAGATAGCGGCAGAGGCAGCATCCTTCAGGATTTCCATTGATGCGATGGTGCTTGGGTCGATACCGCTGATATCACCCAGACGCACACCATCAACAACGAACAGTGGTTCTGAGCTTGAATTAGAGGAATAACCGCGTACGCGTATGGTTGGTGAAGAACCAGGGGCTGCACTCGACTGGATAATCTGCACACCAGAGGTCTTACCCTGCAAAGCCTGTTGTGCGTTGGCAATGGTGCGGTTCTCCATATCCTCGGGCTTTACCTGAGAGATGGCACCTGTTACGCTACTCTTCTTCTGTACACCATAACCAACAACAACGACTTCGTCGAGTACCTTGTTGTCGGGTTTCAGGTTGATGGTCATGCCGTTCTTAGCGGCACCTTCAAAGGTCTGATAGCCGATGTAGGTCACCGTGATAACCTGTCCGGCCTTGACGTTTACCGTGAAGTTACCATCGAAATCGGTGATGGTAGCATTCTTGGCATTACTCTTTTCTGCAACGGTGGCGCCGATAACCGGTTCACCATTCTCGTCGATCACAGTGCCCTTAATACTTTGGGCAAACGATGTCACTGACATAAACAATGCCATCAACATCAGTAAAATACTGCTCTTTTTCATTGAGATCTTAATTGTTTTGAGTTAATTGTTAGAAATATACTTTGGTTTCAAATTTCGGCTGCAAAGGTAAGCTATAATATTAAAATATGTTTTTTTATTCTGTTTTTCGTTTTTCCTTGTTGTTCAAATCGCTTTGGTTGTTTTCCAAATTGTTCAAAAGTTGTCTATTATGTTCAAAATATCCCTAAAAAGACCTTTAGATATGAAAGTTTTTCCTATCTTTGCAGCAAATAACAACAATATTGACTAAAATGAAACCTGATTTGAGGATCTTTTTATGTTTGGTTTGCGCTACGATGATGCTGGCTTGTCAGCGTCAGGGTACAGCAAATGCTAATCTTGATAAAGACGAGGAACACGACCTGGTGGTGGCTCAGGAACTGTCGAACACTCGTGTGCAGTGTATCGCTGAGGATGCTGCCGGACAGCTGTGGATAGGAACTTTCCGCGGACTGAACCGATACGACGGACATGAGTATCACCAATACTTCTGTACGTTCGACTCGCTTGGACTGCCCGACAATCAGATACAGAGTCTTCTGTGCGATAAAAAAGGACGTCTGTGGGTAGCCACCGTCAATGGCATCTGCCGATATACTAAGCAGGATAACTTCGAGAGTGTACCTATGCAGACGGGTAACCGTAACGCCAGGAAACTGCTGATGGACTCGAAAGGGCGCATATTCGCATATAATGGAATGGAACTGCTGATGTTCGACGAGCAGCACGGCATATTCCTGTCGAAGATGAGTAGGCAGATGACTAACCAGTCGTGGGGCGACTGTTTTGTAGATGGGGCCGACGATATCCTGTTGGCCGGTCCTGGCAACGTACTGGTGTACAGTGGTGAGACATTCAAGCAAAAAGCGGAATACAAAGACGATAATAACTACGGATTCTACTTTTTTGAACTATTGCCCAACGGACTACTACTGTGTTCGGGCAATGGCACGCTGCAGCTGTACGACACCAAATCGCGGCAGCCGATACCGCTGCCACAGGACATGCTGGCACGGCTTACGGCCCATGGAAGCGCCCTGCAGGCGGCTTGTCTGCTGGATAACAATACGATTCTGCTGAGTACATCGCGCAACGGAATGTTTGAATTGAACTTGTTGGCACATACACTCAACGGACAGCATGATGCTAACTTTACCGTTCCTGTGCCCGACGGCTATGTGACGAAGATTTTCCAGGATTCGCGTAAGAATATATGGATGGGAACATACGACAAGGGAATATTTGCCGACTATTACTATAAGGAGAAATTCGGTGGTAGCGACAACTATCTTAACCGTGTGATAGAAAACTCGTCGGTATTTGCCGTAGCCATCGACAAACAGGAGAATCTGTGGGTATCGACACTGAGAAAGGGACTGTTTGTTTATCATCCCGCCATTCAGAAAGCAGAGCAGATAGAGATAGCAGGACTGCCTGCAGGTGAGAAGAATAATGCAATTACACATATTTTCTGTGATCGCGATGGACTGCTGTGGCTGTCGACCACTAATATTGTGATGAAGTGCCGGTATGATGGTACTCAACTGAATATACTGGGCCAGTGGCCAGTGTGGGCAACGATGGACTTTGAACAGACTGACGATGGAACAGTGTGGGCATCAACCAGCTCAACCTACATAATAGCTTTCCGCCCGGGTGCAAGTCAGCCTGAAGCCAAGCAGGCATTCAACGTAGACTTTACTTTTATCCCATCGCTGCTGAAGCTTAATGATGGCACGATGCTTATCTCGGCTTTCTATCAGCAGATAATGAAGATGGACCCGAAGACGGGAAAGCTGAGTCAGCAGGAGATACCCGATATGCAGCGATGCATCCGCAAGAGTGTGTATATCCCCACGGATATGCACCAGGACAAGCAGGGGAACGTGTGGATAGGTACGGTGAGCAACGGACTGCTGCGATATAACCCGCAGACCAACCAGATGAATCGCATAGCAGGACTGTCGTGTTCGGATGTTGGGGCCATTGAGGAAGATCAGCAGGGAAATCTGTGGATAAGTACGATGAAGGGCTTGAACCGACTGGACACAAAGACGGGCAGTATTACTGCGCTGTATAAGGCTGACGGACTGGCTGGCGACGAATTCTGCGACCGAGCATCGTGCCAGTTGCCTAATGGTAGTCTGGTGTTCGGCGGTTCTGACGGTGTAACGATGTTTAACCCTGCCGAAATAGACACTCTGCGTAAGATTCCACTGAAGTTATGCGATCTGAAGATACATAACCAACTGGTTCGTCCCATGGCAGACGGTCCTATCGAAGCGATGCTCGACAGCTGTGACAAAATCCATCTGGAACATAGTCAGAACAGTTTTTCCATTTCTTATACTGCACTTGACTTTGGCGAGTACGAGCGTGTACACTATTATTATAAGCTGGAAGGTTTTGATAACGACTGGATAGATGCGGGTAGTCGTCATGCTGCCGGCTATGCCAATCTGCCATCAGGACACTATACCTTCCGTGTTCGTACGTCGGACAGTGCCAGTGATGAGGCATCCAGCGATGAGCGACAGATAAGCGTGATAGTAGAGCCTGCACCAATGTTTTCATGGTGGGCGTGGATGATATATCTGGCACTGGGCGGACTATTGGCTTGGTATCTGTACCGTAATGCTAAACGTGTGGTGGCCGCACGTCGTGCCGCCCGTCAGGCACAGATGGAGAAAGAACAGGAACTGCGTACCAACCAGATGAACATGAGTTTCTTTGCCAACATAGCCCATGAATTCCGTACACCGCTGACGATGATTGCCGGACCTGTGGGACAGTTGGCCAAGAGCGACAAGATAGACGGCGAGGAGCGCAGTCTGCTCAGTATCGCCCAGCGCAGCATACAGCGTATGTTTAAGCTTGTAAACCAGTTGATGGACTTTAACAAACTGGAGAACGACACATTGCGCTTGAGTGTTGAGCAGATAGACGTGGTGGCTCTGCTGAACAGCATCTGTGATACCTTTGAGTTTAATGTCAAGGAAAAGGGGCTGACGCTGAACCGACTAGGTATGGAAGACCAGCTGATGGCGTGGACAGACGGCGACAAAATGGAGAAGATAGTAAGCAACCTGCTGTCGAATGCCCTGAAGTTTACTCCAAGCGGGGGTAAGATAGACGTACAGTTGGACGTTGTAGACAATAAGGTGAAAGTAAGCGTGGCCGATACAGGCAAGGGAATACCCGAGGAACAGCGTGAGAATATATTTAAACGCTACTACCAACTGGATAACCAGACCAAGGCTATCGTAAACTACGGCACAGGCATCGGTCTTTATTACTCTCGTAGACTGGCCGAACTGCACCATGGCACACTGACTGCCGATAATCGCGTAGACGGGCCCGGTGCTGTGTTTACCTTGGTCTATCCAATGAACGAAGATGCATATACCGATGCAGAGCGCAGACCGCTAGAAGGTGATGCTGCTCTCGCAGTCGGTGCCCAACTATCACCTGCCATATATCAACCATCATCTACCACCTCTCATCAGGATGAGGATGATCGTCCTACAATCCTTGTCGTTGACGATGATACAGAGATAATCAACTATATGAGGATGCTGTTCTCGCACGATTATCGCTTGATAACCTGTCTTGACGCCGATACGGCGCTCGAGGAGATGCGGGCCGAGGAGCCTAATATCGTACTGAGCGATGTGGCTATGCCAGGTAAGGATGGTTATGAACTGTGTCAGGAGATTAAGCAGGACATCCAGTTGAGTCATATACCGGTAATACTTGTTACAGCAAAGATTACAGCCGAGAATCAGGTAGAAGGACTGAATGTGGGTGCCGATGCTTACGTGACCAAGCCATTTGAACCTGCTGTGCTATCGGCTCTTATCCAATCGCAGTTGAAGAATCGTGATAGAGTGCGCAAACTGCTGACAAAGGCCACAACTACAGAAGATGAAGGTGTGGACAATGCCCTGTCGGAGCAGGATAAGCACTTTATGGAAGAGCTATACAAACTGATGGAAGAGGAACTGTCGAACTCTGAGCTCGATGTGACTCGTATCACCAAGATGCTGTACATTTCGCGTACCAAACTATATTATAAGATTAAGGGACTTACGGGCGAGACACCAAGCAGTTTCTTCCGTACCTACAAACTGAATCGTGCTGCAGAGTTGCTCAAGGGCGGCAAACATACGGTGGCCGAAATCGCCGATATGACAGGATTCAGCACGCAGAGCCACTTCTCGGTTGTATTCAAGAAGCAGTTTGGCGTAACGCCTACCGAGTACAAGGGGTAGGGCGGTGTGCAATCGTTTGCAAGAATTATATACAGGGATTTTTTTCTGATGCGAACAACGTATCAGAAAAATCCCTATCTTTGCAGCAGAGAATAAACTAAGAACAAAAATGAAACGGATCTTATTAGTAACCGCCATCATTATGGCAAACATTTTTACGATGAGTGCAGCAAAGAAAACAGTGATTGACCGTATCGAGCCCACCGATTGGTATGTAGGGATGAAGAACCCGCAGGTACAGTTGATGGTGTATGGTAAGGGAATACGTGATGTTGCAAGCGTAACAACTGATTATCCTGGTGTGGTAATCGACAGTCTGGTGCGACTTGATTCGCCCAACTATCTGCTTATCTACATGAATCTGAGCGGTGCACAGCCAGGCACGATGACACTGAACTTTAAAGGTGGAACGGTGAAAGGGGCCAAAGGTGAAAAGGTGCAGTACCAGTTGAAGGCACGCGAGATGAGTGGCGACAAGCGTATGGGATTTACCAATGCCGACGTGCTGTATATGCTAATGCCTGACAGATTTGCACAGGGTGCCAATCATCCCAAGCAGATTAAGGGCATGCGCAACTACGTAGAGGATCGTACAAAACCAAGTCTGCGCCACGGTGGGGACCTGAACGGTATCCGTGAACATCTGGACTACTTTAAGGAACTGGGCGTAACAGCTCTCTGGTTTACACCTGTGCTTGAGAATGATTCGCCCGATTCGGAAAACGGTTTTTCTACCTATCACGGCTATGCTACCACCAATTATTATAAGGTAGACCCACGATTTGGAAGTAATGAGGACTATAAGCGTCTTTGCGATGAGGCTCATAAGAAGGGACTGAAGATTGTGATGGATATGATATTCAATCACAGCGGTTTTGAGCACCCTTGGACCAATGATATGCCAAGCAAGGACTGGTTGAATACTCCTGAGTGGTTGACAGAAAAGCAGAGCGGTCGCGATCCGATGACTGGTTTTACCGCAAATGCCGATGGTTCAGAGCCTGCTAAGAGCGCTTATCTGCAGACTAGCTATAAGCTTACCCCTGTGGTTGATCCATACGCTTCGCAGATTGATCTGAAGGAGACTGTAGAGGGTTGGTTTGTGCCATCAATGCCCGATCTGAACCAGCATAACCCACACTTGATGCGTTATCTCATCCAGAACTCTATCTGGTGGATTGAGACCGTAGGAATCGATGGAATCCGCATGGATACCTATCCATATGCATACGCCGATGCTATGGCACAGTGGCTGAAGGAACTCGATGTGGAGTATCCTAACTTTAATACCGTGGGCGAGACATGGGTTACCGAGCCTGCCTACACTGCTGCATGGCAGAAGGATTCTAAACTTTCGGAGAATAATACCTATCTGAAGACAGTTATGGACTTCTCGTTCTTCGACAAGCTGAATCAGGCCAAGAATGAGGAGACAGATGGTTGGTGGAACGGATTTAACCGTCTTTACAACTCGTTTGTTTATGATTATCTGTATCCAAATCCATCAAGTGTGATGGCATTTGTAGAGAATCACGATACCGACCGTTTCCTGGGTAATGGCAAGGATACACTTGCATTGAAGCAGGCAATGGCCCTGTTGCTTACTGTAAACCGTATTCCACAGCTCTATTACGGAACCGAGGTGCTGATGAACGGTACTAAGGAGGTGACAGATGGAAATGTGCGTAAGGACTTCCCTGGCGGATTCCCCGGAGATACACATAACTGTTTTACAAAGGAAGGACGTTCAAAGGCCGAGCAGGCAATGTTCTCATGGCTGTCTCGTCTGTTGCATTGGCGTCAGGGTAACGATGTGATTATCAAAGGAAAACAGATACAGTTTACTCCTTACAACGGTATCTACGTGATAGCACGCCAATATAAGGGCAAGACGGCTATGACCATCCTGAACGGCACATCAAAGCCTGCTACACTCGAGGTTGAGCGTTATGCCGAGGTCATCGGAAAAACATCAAAGGCTAAGGATATCCTGACGAATCGTTACTATGATTTGTCAAAGAACTTCGACCTGAAGCCACGACAGTCGCTTGTTCTGGAGTATTAAACAGTACACACCTTATATCAACGAAAGAATCCTTGCACTGGCGAGGATTCTTTTTCGTTGTGTTTATGGCGATGAAAACCACCAAAATTCGATTTTGGGGACAAAGATGTTCTTTGGGGACAACTATTTTTCTGAAAAGTTGATATTTTTGTGTTTTATATTAAAATAAACCTTAACTTTGCCAAAATCCTAATACTCGGGATGTGAATCCCTGCTATATTTTTAAAATTTAATCTATTAACGTAAAATAATGACGATATGAAGAAAAAGTATTTGATGTGTTCGTATTGGCTCGTGGTGTCTTTGCTTATAACCTTGAGCTGGTGTATTACCTCGTGTAAAGACGATGGAAAAGATGATCTTCAAGAAGAAGCTAAAACAGAAATGTCTGAAGAGGAACTGGCACAAGACCCCTATGGAAAGCAGACTGAAGCTGCGATGACGCTGCTGCGCATCGTCAGTCAGTTGACCGAGACAAGCGAACTGCCTGATGATTGGGCAAAGGCTACCTTTGAACCTTCGAACGGTTTCGTGGGCGATGATGGTAATCCCTATAGTCGTACTCAGAGTGTGAGCGGTGCAGCCGATGCCGCACGCCGTTTCAACTCGCTTACTGGAGCCGACATCGACTCTACAACCACCAGCTATACCTGGAAATATGATGGAGTGGGCACGATGACCTATCGACTGGTTAGCGATGCCGGACAGGTGGCTGTTGTAGATGTTGATCTGCAGCAGATGCCGCATCTGAAGCGCATTGTCTATGCCAAAGATCTGGGCTTGAACGGTTCGTGGAGCGGAACTCCTTACTACCGACTGGGTGATGTGATTCAAGACAAGGCTGGCAGCTACTGGGTATGCGTACGTTCGGCATGGGCCTACAGCAAGAAGGAGGATTGCCACTGGATTAGTACTTCGGAGTTGCCTGAGAAAAACTTAGTATATTATAATAAAGGTAAGGACGATGAATTGTGCCTGCCCACAGGTCTTGGCAATAGCACTGTTCACATGCGTAACTTCGTTGATTTCTTCTTTGCTATCCTTTGGCCAGAGGAGTATGCCAACATGCAGCAGATGAATCAGTTACAGGTTAAGAAAGGTTTGGGCGATATCGATTATGTGTATCACTCGAAATACTATATGAAGAATGTGCGCTACTTCTACACCAAGTACAATCTCTGGCAGAATATCTTTAAGTTTGATAAGGAGATGATAGAATATGCAGCACTTGACGATCTGAAGAGTCGCTATACACCGCTTAGACTTTATTATAACGGCTACATCATGGCTGGACTAAGCAGTCAGACAGGATGCTATATGCGCTCATACAGTGGCAATGGCTGGCAGGAAGAGAGTAGCGATAAAGAAGACAAGCGTCGTTTTGCCAAGTCGGGTGGCAGGAAATTCAGTATCCAGACGCTGGCTAAGTATGGATATGGTTATAGTCCTGTTGAGAGCGCTTCGAATAGTACCCGTGCTTATGTAGTGCGCTATAAAACCGGTGAGCAACTGGCTAAGGATAATGGTAATGGCAAGTACAACAAGCAGATGGCGATACCAGGCGTAACAGAGATCTACCGTTATAACGCCCAGGAAGAGCTGGGACTACCAGCTGACTATCTGACTCAGGACGTAAAGCCTGTGGAAGAGAGTGTGGCCGATGAAAATGACTATGTTTACGGCAACTACTTTGATTTGCTTGACATGAAGATTGATGGTAAATGCGTAATCAAGAACGACCATAAGATTCAGTTTAAGGTGCGCAACAGAGGTATGAAGATCACTGATGCCATGCTGCATGTTGTTGCGGTGAAAGCGAACTCTGGTTCAGAAGAAGTGATAGAACACGGCAAGAAGATCAACATCAGCCAGAACCAAGAGCAGACTTTTAACTATACTTGGAGTACTCTTTTCGCTGGTAACTACACAATCAGAGCCTGGGTGGACAGAGGTAAAGATACGCTATCTACAGCCATCAACATCTCAAATCCTGATTGCAGTGCTGGAATGATTGAGATTAGTACAGATTTGCCTGAGTATATCAAACTCGCAGATTTGTATGATGATGAACCTTTTAAGCTTTATGCTACCAATCATAATGATTACAGAGTAGGAACGCTGGCTTATACCGTATTTCTTTATGAAGGTGATAAGCTTATCAATACTAAGTCATGGGACATGACTTTATTAGCTAAAGATGATGTTGCCACCTTTGTGCCTGATTTACAGGCTAAGAAAAAGACATTCCGAACGATTAAGGTGACTAATGCTCTTCCAGGCGCTGCTGATGCGGATACGGTGTTTACTTATACGGTAGGTATCGATGTGCCTCATACGGCCAAGATTACTTGCGATAACCCCTATCCATATGCAGGCGAGAAGATGAACTTTACTATTCAGGTTACCAGTCATGGTAGTTCGGTCAGCGGTGATCATTTTTCAGCGAAGTATAGTTCTTATTCTCCAGAGAAAAATGTTAAAAACGTGGATGTGGACAAGAGATATGAAGGATTCACTGGCAGTGATGGTGAAAAAAAGAATTACTATTTTGAACAGTCTATATATGGCAATTCTACCTATCAAATTCTTTTCTTTGATGGCGATGCTGATTGTATTGGTCGTTACGGTGGCTATAGCTGCGATAAGTACTTTGATGGAAGCTTGGATGCTTACTTTCAGAACATACATGTTTATGCGAATGAGACATTCCAAGTTCACTACACGGTTTATAGTGAGCTTGGTCGCTCGGGCAAGGTTGAACTGACAGGAGACCAACTGTTTAGTGCGACATCCGAAGAAATCAATGTAAGGCGAGGTGGCGTTCACCATGGCTACTTTGAGTTTACAGCTCCGAGTGTGTCTAAAAAGCAGGGAAAAATGAACTATACAATACAATTACGGGATAAAAAATCGGGCAAGATGCTTCATTATCCTATGACTATTGTTGTTTATCACAAACCAGTAGAAACAAATACAAATCAATGAAACATAAAGTCATCCTTTTAGCCCTTGTGCTGCTGGCTGCCTGCAACAGCGATGATTCGCCTGAAGTGATGCCAGTGCCCGAGGTTCCCAAAGAGCCGGCTCCTTTGGAGGTTGCCATCGTGTTCGAACCAGGACAGATTGGGTCGATGTGTACCAACGACTATCTGCTCAAGGACGTGGAGGATGTGGCCAATGCGTATCCTGACTCATTGGCAAGCACTTTCTTGTGCAGAAATAATTATACTGAAACTAACCAGGCTTTAAAGCTCTGGGCTTCACAAGCGTACGGTGCCGACAAACGTCGGCACCGTCTGCTCATCTTGACATCTCCCTCGTTGGCGCGAGCAATGGAGGGGGTTCAGTTGCAGTCTTCCGATCACCTGTTGATGCTGAGAACCTATGCTGACTCGGCTAAGCAAGTGGGGCCTGCCGGCCGCTCATATGTACTCAACGTATCGTATGCTGATGCCGTAAGACAAGCTGTGGCATATCGCTCTAAGCAAACGTTGGAGGAGTATGCCGACACATTGGCGTCGGGTAACTATTCGATAGAGCACAAAATTACTATTACGAATCTTGACGATAGAATGTGCTATGCTGATAGTCTGGTAGAGACACTGCTTGAAATGTTTCCTGAGAAGAAGGTTGGCAAAACGTTGTACGTTGGTCCTAATGATATCAGTATTAGCAGTATGGATTTATACAATGCAACTCAGGCAAGCTATTTGGGCGAAATTGCCTATTTGATGGCCTATTTCATGTGGGAGGACCCTGTGAGTTATATGAAACAGGGATTTTTCCGCGTTCCCATTCAGTTTGTCGACTGGGGAACAATCAACCGTTTGTATGAATGGTATATTATGACGCATCTTAACTCGCCATGGAAACCGCAGGCTGTAATTATCGGTGAGTATGATAACAATCATCTGCCATTAGACTATATAGTGCCCAAATACGAACTAAAGTCGTGGTTACTACGCTGGATGGCCCATCCCGACGATATGCCAGAAGAGGAATGGAGCGGCAAAGCCGTGTTTAGTCCCTGGCAAGAGCGAATCTGATTAAAATGTTGAACTGGTAATCATATAATAAGGTATGAAAAAAATAATCAGTAGCTTGATATGGCTTGTTGCCTTTGGCTGGTTGGCGGGCTTCATGGTGAGTTGTTCTAACAGCGACGCTACCGACACGCGTGCTCCTATACAGCCTGTATCGACACAGATTGTTGATACCCTGAATGTGGATGTTATTCTGCCACCCGACATTCAGAAGATGTGGCAGCCTGTGATAAACCTGGCACTTGACAATATCGCCGAGGCGCAGAAGGCGTTGCCTAAACGGGTTTTCATGAACCTGCGCTATCATGATGAGAATGCTGCCGACCTCGACAAAACCGTTTATCGTCTTTGTTTTCCTGAGGCTGGCGACGACACGTGTCATTTGATACTAGGCCCCTACAGGTCGTCGAAGGCCGAAATGGTGATGGTGAATGCTGCTATCCGTCGTGTACCGGTGCTGATGCCTGTGGTGACCAGCGACGAGTTACAGCGCGTTTATAGTGAAAAACCCAATACCTGGTTCTTTACCGAGAGCGATGTGACGGCCTGTGATATTATTCTCAATGTGAGTAGTGCTCAAGGCCTGCGAGAGGCTGCCCTTTTCTATACCGACGATCGCTACGGCAACTCGTTCCGCAACTGGTTTGGCTATATGGCTACCGAATACAGTGTCAACGTAGAGCCCAAGCACATATGTGCCTATGGGGCTGGTAAGGATGTTACCAACTTGTTGGAAGGCATCGAGCGTCATGCCTTGGATAATTCGAAGCCCTCTATGGTGCTGATGGCCTTTAGTACCGAAGCGGAATATCTGCAGTTCATCAAGCAGGTGCTTGACGTGCGTAAAAGATTATCGATCAATGAATCTAACCAATCAATGGTGATGTACGTCGTACCCGATGTGGGCGACATTGATGCGGTGCATCAGGCCGGCCTTCCACTTTTGGGCCTGAACCCGGCACCCTCATCCATCAGTGGATTCGACACCTCTTACTATAGCCTTCTCGGAACCAACGTGCCTCAGGGGGGAGCTCAGGTGTATGATGCGTTGATGCTGGCTGCACTGGGAGCGGCTAAAAGGGCTGGCAATCCCACGGGGCCTGACCATCTGAAAATAGACGGCGAAGAGGTGGCATATCGTGACGAGCCGTTTGGTCCGAACCTGTCTGACTGGATGCGTGCCCTGGTGGCAGATAAGACGGGGGAGATTACCATCTGGAATACCGATGGCTTGCGCATGGCGTTTAATATGCTGAGTGAAGGCAAGAACCCGAATGTGAATGGGACTACCGGAAAATTGCTCTTTGATGCCAAAATGCATACCACCATCCTGCAGACCACTTACTGGCTGTGGCATACCGACGGCAAAGGTTCTCATACCCCACTCATTACCTTATCAACCCATGGGGAAAACGGCGAGGTGGCCACACTACCTGCATGGGAATGGCAAAAGGCAATCAGTCAGCAGTTTAATGAAGACCTCTTTGTGCGTCATAATCTGCCTGTCTATAAGGATTATTGGGCTCTGCTAGTTACACCCTCAACCACTTGGGCCAACTACCGTCATCAGGCTGATGTGATGGCTATGTATCAATTGCTGCGCCGGCACGGCTACGACGATGATCATATCGTGGTGGTGTGCGAGGACAATCTGGCCAACGCATCGCAAAATGTCTATCCGGGTAAGGTCTATGTAGAGAACCAGAATGAAGAGAGTGAACTCGAAAATGTGCATCAGGGATTTGTGCCCGATTACCATTTCTCTGATATAAAGATGGAGGATATCCGACGTATCATCCTGGGCGATACCGACGGCGGGCGTTTGCCTCATGTGCTGCATACTACCGAGATTAGTAACATCTTTATCTTCTGGAGCGGTCACGGTGCCGACGGGCGCGGCATGTGTTGGAACGACGGTAACGGTAGCCAGACATTCACAGGTGAGTATATGCGCCAAATCCTTGAAGAGCTGAACGACCGTGACGGATACCGTCGTTGCATGTTGGCTATTGAGACTTGTTTCAGCGGACTGATTGGTGATGCCATTGTTGGCCTGCCCGATGTAGTGGCCATCACAGCTGCCAACAAGATTGAGCCCTCGAAGGCCGACGTGCATAACCGCGAACTGGGTGTGTTCCTTTCTAACGCCTTTGCACGTTCGTTCCGTAAGGAGATTGATAAAAACTACCGCATCAGGTTGCGTGACTTGTACTACCAGCTGGCACTCTCTACTTCTGGCAGTCATGTGACGCTATACAACGAAGAGAATTACGGTTCGGTATATTATGAAACTACCCAGGATTTCTTCCCCGAATAAAAGAAATCCCTCACATATAAGTGTGAGGGATTTTTGATGATAGACGTATTTTTAGCGCTTCTTGAAGTTCCACTTAGAATTGTCAGAGCTGAAGTCGTATTTGGCAAGGGTAGGTGTAGAGTCGCCTGCAGAGTAGAGGCAGAGCTCCTTGTTGAGACCCGCCTGACCAGGGATGGCCTTAGGCATGATGCGGTAAGTGCCATCTGTGAGCTGCTCGATGCGCCAGAGCTGTTCGTCGGCACCGGTATAAGCAGGAACTGTAGTTACTTCCTTGTCGGCAGTAGCTGCCAGAGCACGGTCGGTACCTTCGATGGTAATCTTGAAGTAAGGATTGCTGAGGTAGCCGCCTGCTTCGTTTACTGGAGTGATGGTCCAACGCTGGTGAGGACGGTTCATATAGTCGCTGATACGGGCAGGAATCTCGTTCTTAGGCCATGTATTGATGACTTCTGCAAGTGTCTGGTTGGCGATAGGCTTTACAGGCTGCTCCATCTGGTTGCGGTTGAACCAACCCTGGCGCTCCTGCTGCATGCGAACAAAGTCGACAGCCAGTTCGAGTGAGTATCCGCGGCGCTCTGACTCAATCCAGAAGTTGCCGCCCTTGAAGTTGTCGCCGGCAACAGGCCAGCCGTTCTTCCAAACGATAGGGCGTACGGCCAGTACAGAGCGGCCGCTCAATTCGAAGTCGGCCTCCCAGTGGAACGACATTACCTCTACACCTTCGTCGACGATGAAACGGCCGAAGTGTCCGGCACCGCAGGCGCGGTCCTCGGCGGCAATAACCATCTTTCCGCCTCCGTGCAGCATGTCACGTCCAACATTGTCGAGATATGGGCCCTCTACGCTGCGTGAGCGACCTACTACTATATTATATGTAGAGTTCACACCATCGCAGCATGTGCCGTGAGTACCAAGCAGATAGTACCAACCGTCGCGGTACATCAGGTCGCTGGCCTCGCAGTCGATGGCGATGTCCTTCTCTTTGTTACCCTTCTTGCGGAAACCGGTCTTGGGGTCGAGCTCGATAAGACGGATAGTTCCGAAGTATGTGCCGTAGCTTACCCACAGACGACCTGTAGTAGGATCAAGCAGCAGACCTGGGTCGATGGCATCCTGATCCTCCATACCGTCAGAGGCGCAGACCTCTACGGCCTCAGACCACTTGAAGTCAGGTGACTTTGGGTCGAGAGTCTTATTCCACATAGTGAGGATACGACCAGCGTGACCTCCGCCGAGACCACCACCAGTGGCACCGTAAATGCAGAGGTAACGGTCGCCGATCTTCAGAACATCGGGGGCTGCACCGCCACCAGGGCGCTCGGCGCCACTATGCCAGCTCCAACCATCGTCGGTGATGATACCGCCACCACCGGTACCAAAGGTGTAGTATTTGCCATCGCACTCAGCGAGGGTAGAGGGGTCGTGAATATAAGGAGCGCCTATCTGCGCATTAGCTGCAGCTGCTACAGCGAGCGCAGCCAAGAGTGTATGTATTCTTTTCATTATTATTGTGCTTTGATTGAATAGTTTGTTACAGGGTTACCTTTCTCGTCGAGGAAACGAACACAGAAGTCGCTCATTCCTGGGCCATTGATGATGGCGCCACGCAGGATGTTACGTCCTTTCTTAAGTGTGAGACGTGGCGACATGGCGTCGTCCTTTACCATACGACGGTCGCCTGACAGCAGCAGAGCCTCTTCGCCGTTGAGCCACCACATTGAGGCTGAGTTGGAACCAACAGCCAGACGTACATTCTCGATGTCCTCGTCGCAATCGATGATTGTTACTGCCCAGAAGAGTACGCCATATACCTGCTGTCCCCACTTCTCGGCAAAGCGGAACAGCTTAACGTTCATATTCTCGCTGTCAAGAGCGTGCCATGTCAGAGTCTGGTTCACATTTACTATTTTAGGTTTAGCAGGCTCCTCCTGACCGAATCCACGGCCAAATCCGGCGGGAACCTCTTCGCGCTGGAATGACACCTTAACCTTCTGACCGTTCTTTGGAACGATGGTCTGCTGACCCTTGAAGTACTGCATGTTGAAGTGCTCGCGCAGATAGCTGTCGGTAAACACTGTATTACCGCGATTTGGCTTGTCTATTGGCTCGAGCAGCATCCAGCGATGGATGAATCCCTCGTTATCTGGCTTAGCTGAGGGAGTGGTAACAGCCGAGAAGTACTTTGGACGGTTCTTGAACTGTACATAGTCAATGCTTATGCCAGCATCGCCCTCTACGGTAACTACCAGGTCGGTAACACCCTTTGGTGTGTACTCTAGTACGGCAGACTGTGTGAGCCACTGGTTGCTGAAATCACGACGGAACATAGCTGGAGTGCCTGCAGGAGTCTCTGGCTTAACTGTCATGTCGAACTTGGCGATAATCTTGCCGTTGGCTGATTTTTCGCGGATATAGAACTTAGTATTACCGCTAGCCTTTGCATTTACAATCAGATAACCGTCGGTTATGCAGCTGAAGTCTACATCGTTATATTTGATCCAACTGCCCTTCTGAGTGAGGTTAGCCTGATAGCTACGGAAAGTGTTAACTGTATCAATCAACTCAGTGGTAACATCGCTGCTAGCTGAGCTGTAACGGTCAATCTCAATCTTCTCTGTAGCCTGGTTGATACCTACACCACGCATAGTCTTCTTTACCTCCTGGATTGTACCATCGGGGTTGAAGTACAATCTGTCAATCTGTACTGAGCGGCGCTTGTCATCTTTTGGCGAGAAAGCGTTCTGGTGATAGAACAGATACCACTGACCTTTGTAGTTGATGATGCTGTGGTGGTTGGTCCAACAGCCATTCTCGTGCTCAGACATGATAAGTCCCTTGTACTCGTAAGGACCCATAGGATTCTTACTCATAGCATATCCCAGCACCTCGGTGTTGTTTCTTACGTAAGGGTAGGTGAGGTAATAGTTACCGTTGTACTCGAATGCGAATGGACCTTCGGCCTGGCGGCTTGGCAGCCCTTTAAGGCAGTTTACGCCTTTCATCTCGAATTCGCGGTCGCCCCACTTAACTTTTTCTGTTGGGGTGTCGTCGGCCAGTTCCTTCATGTTAGGCTTAAGTTTTGCGCAGCGTCCTGCACCCCAGAAGATGTATGCGTTTCCGTCTGATGCCAGGAGAACGCATGGATCGATACCATTGATGCCCTTGATTGGCTCTGGCTCGGGGATAAAAGGTCCCTCTGGGCTGTCGGCTACGGCAACACCAATACCGAATCCCATACCTGATGCTGGATTTGATGGGAAGTAAAAGTAGTACTTGCCATCTTTGTAAACACAGTCGGGTGCCCACATCGAATATGAGTTAGGTTTTACCCAGGGCACTTTGTTCTGAGTAACAATCACACCGTGGTCGGTCCAGTCGGTGAGATTCTCGGATGAGAACACGTGGTAATCCTCCATGCAGAACCAATCCTGACGTTGACCGGCAGGTGGCACGATGTCGTGCGATGGATAGAGATACACCTTATTATTAAATACGCGAGCAGTCGGGTCGGCCGTAAACTGGTCGCGAATGATCGGATTCTGTGCCATCGATACCAGAGGCACAGACATGAGTAATGAAAGACAAATTTTCTTCATTGGCGATGGTTTATTATTAATAGTGATATAAATTTGTTGCAAAGATACATATTTTTTAATAATTAGAATAGAATAATGGTTAAACGTTTAATTCTAATTATTTATGATTTGTAACGCAGAATTTGTAAAATGTAACATTTGGGACTGTAAAATCTATTTTATAAACTTTGCGTTACATATTATAAAGTTATTAAGTTAAAATTATAATATATTTGCATCCGATTAATGCCAATAACGCAAAGTTTGAGAAAACTTAACGTTTAAAGTCGGATAAATTTCAACCAAACATATATTACAATTATCTAACTAATTAAATTAATTATGTGGAATTTTAAATCAATCCAAAAGCCTTTGATGGCACTGTTCCTGCTCTGTTTGTTCCCAATGGGAGCGCTGGCTCAGAGCTTGGTTAAGGGAACGGTGAATGATGAAGCTGGTGAACCGATTATTGGTGCCACTGTAAAAGTACAGGGTACAAATACCGGTGCAATCACTGACTTTAATGGTAATTTCCAAATTCAGGCAGCTTCAAATGCTACCCTGAACGTGTCTTATGTTGGTTATGTGCCACAGAGCGTTAAAGTTGCTGGCAAAACCAACATTACAATTGTGCTGAAAGAGGATGCACAGATGCTGAACGACGTAGTAGTCGTAGGTTATGGTACAATGAAGAAGAGCGACATCTCTGGTTCTGTTGCTACCGTTGACCAGGAAGCAGTTATGAAGCGCGTTCCTACAAACATCGGTCAGGCCCTGCAGGGTGCTGCTGCTGGTGTGCTGGTTTCTCAGCAGGACGGTTCTCCTGACGGTAAGGCCGCCATCCGTATCCGCGGTGTCGGAACTATCCATGGTGATGCTTCTCCTCTCTACGTAGTTGACGGTGTTATGGTTGGTCACAGCGCCGACTTCGTAAATCCATCTGATATCGAGCGTATCGAGATCCTGAAGGATGCCTCTGCAACCGCTATCTACGGTTCTGAGGGTGCTAACGGTGTTGTAATGATCACCACCAAGCATGGTCAGAAGGGTCATACCAATATTACTATTACTGCCGACTTCGGTCTGCAGACTCTGCCTTATACTCTTAATGTAATGGGTCTGAGCCAGTATGCTTCAGCCATCAAGGAGGCTAAGTCAAACGACGGTTCTATGTTCATCAACAAGCTCTGGGATCGCGCTAACATGAGTGGTGTTAACGAGATTGACTGGCAGAAGGAGATGACACGTGCCGCTTTGAAGCAGCAGTACGGTGCTTCTGTAAACGGTGGTAACGACAAGACTCAGTATAACCTCTCATTCGGTTATAATAATGTAGACGGTCTGGTTATCAACACTAACTACCAGCGTTTCACAACTCGTGCAAATGTAAGCACTAAGGTAAATAAGTACTTGGAGGTTGGTGGTGACATCAACTACACTCACAGCGAGAGCCATGGTTCTAACGCCTCTATGGGTAACAACCAGAACCTGTCTTCACTTCGTGACTTCGCTTCAATGACTCCAACTTTGGACTACTATGATCAGAATGATGCTAGCAAGCAGCTCGTTAATGTAAACCTGAAGAATGCTGATGGTACATACGGTGCTGGTTACCTGATGACTCCTAACGGATGGGAGGGTAACACATCTATCGCAGCTAACCCATACGCAACTCAGATGGAGAACGCAGAGCGTGCCCGCAACGGTTTCGACCGTATCCAGACAACTGCATTCATCGATCTGACTTTCCTGGATATCAAGCATCATAAGCTGGATGTACGCAGCCAGGGTACAATGACATACTGGGGCAATAACAGTTCTGACTTCACAGGTGGTCGTACACGTTATAATAATATAGGTGGTCAGATGACTGAGGTGCTTCTGCCTTCAGGATCAGACCAGACCTATGCTTTCTCTCTGAACAACAGCCATGGTTACAGCCTGGGTATTCAGACTTACCTGACTTATAATCTGAACTATGATATCCACAACCTGACCCTGATGCTCGGTAACGAGGTTAGCAAGTCTTGGGGACAGTGGGTAAGCGCAAGCGCCCGTGATTTCGACTCTGTATGGAACCGTAATCTGGCTCTGACCAATGATCCTGACAACAAGCAGGGTAATGGCGCATACAATTCTGATGATCACAATATCTCTTACTTCGCACGTGCTTCTTACAACCTGATGGACCGCTATATCCTGACAGGTACTGTTCGTCGTGATGGTAGCTCAAACTTCGGTCTTGGTAACCGCTGGGGTACATTCCCATCAGTAGCCGGTGCATGGCGTGTAAGCGAGGAGCCATTCATGAAGGACCTCTCTTTCGTTAACAACCTGAAGGTTCGTGTAGGTTGGGGTCAGACTGGTAACCACGGTGGTCTCGCTGGTAAGGCTATCGCTGCTCTTACAAAGGATGGTGGTAACTGTGCCGTAATGTACTATCCAGCTTCTGGTGGTATTGCTGGTGCATTCGGTGGAAACCGTGACCGTCAGACTGGTTGGTTCTCTGATCTGGTTGATACTAACCTGAAGTGGGAGACCACAGAGATGCTGAACTTCGGTATCGACTTCGCATTCCTGAACGATTGGGATATCACTCTGGATTACTTTGTAAAGAACACTAAGGACCTGCTCCTCTATCAGCAGATTCGTCCATCAGCTGGTTTCACTCAGGTTTACACCAACTACGGTGAGATCCAGAATAAGGGATTCGAGTTCGCACTCGGCTATCACCACCAGTTCACTAAGGATTTCAGCTTCAACGCTCGTCTGACTGGTTCTACTATCAAGAATAAGGTTGTTAAGATGGGTGATCCTCTGTACAACACAGCTTCTGGAAACAACGGTGCTAGCGCATACGACGGTTCACAGGTTGGTGCTATCGATGGTAACGGTGACTGGGATAGACACTCTATCTGTATGGAGGGTGAGGCTGTAGGTTCATTCTTCGGATATGTAACCGACGGTATCATCAAGGACCAGGCTGACCTCGAAGCTTATAAGGCTAAGCTGAGAAATCCTGAGGATGGCTCTCTGAATGACGAAATGACTAAGGTAGACGGCGATCACCCACTGGCAGTTGGTGATATGAAGTTCAAGGACCTCAATAATGATGGTAAGATTGATACTAACGACCGTAGAATCCTGGGTAATGGATTCCCAGCTCTGAACTTCGGTATCAACCTCGGTGCAACATATAAGGATTGGGACTTCAGCCTGTATATGTACGGTGTTCTGGGTCAGGACATCCTGTCTTACTCAGCCATGAAGATGAGCTCTATGCGTCAGCTCGATGACCAGTGCACTCCTAACATCCTTACTGAGGCTTACGATCAGGCCTTCCGTAATGGTAGCGGTTCACTGCCACGCCTGAGCATTATCGACTCTAACCGTAACTATCGTGTAAGTGATCTGTGGGTTAAGAACGGTGACTTCCTCCGTATCTCTAACCTCCAGGTAGGTTACACTCTTCCAAAGAACATTGCCAATATGCTGTCAATCCAGAAGGCTCGTGTATACGTAGGTGTTAACAACCTGCTCACAATCTCTGGTTACAACAAGTACGGCGATCCTGAGTGCGGTGTTGGTTCAGTTCTTTACACTGGTCTGGACACCGGTCGTTATCCTCAGCCACGCACATTCATGGCAGGTGTTAACGTAACCTTCTAATGGAATTAAGTATTTAGAGTATAGAATTTAGAAAATAGAAAGAATACAAATATGAAGACAAGATATTATATGATAGGTGCAGCACTGTGCAGCACAATGGGTCTTGGTCTTACTTCCTGCGATAATGAAAAGTTCCTGGACGTAAACCAGTACGAAGTTGTTGCCTCTGATGCTTCGTTTGAGAATGACGCCAATGCCAAGAAAGGTCTGAACGGCGTTTACGATATGATGTTCCCGAATGATAACTTCGATGGTGACTGGGGCTTCAAGCCAAACCTGTTCACAGGTTGTCACCCCACAATCGATACCCAGGCTACTGGTTGGGATAAGAACTGGAACGTACAGGCTTGGAACTCTGGTTCAACTGAGCTCCTTGGCGGTTGGAAGCATGTTTATCATGGAATTGTACGTGCCAACGACTATCTGGCAGGACTTGCTGCTGCACCTGAGGATAAAATTTCTCCTGATGTAAGAAAGCATCTTGAAGGTGAAGGTCGTGCATTGCGTGGATTCTTCTACCACTGGCTGGCTACCACATTCGGTCGTGTACCTATGCTGAGTACTGGTGAGAACTATACTACACACCCACAGAAGGAGCGCGCTCAGACTTATACTGAGATGTGGGACTTCATCATCGAGGACTTCACAGAGGCTGCTAAGCTTCTTGACTGGCAGCCAATGGACGGAAGTTACGGACGTGCTACCAAGGGTATGGCTCTGGCTTACCTGGGCGATGCCTACATGTGGAAGGCTTATCGTCTGACTGATGGTGCCAATGGCCAGACTCAGGATGAAGCTGCTGCAAAAGAGTGCTATCAGAAGGCTGCTGACTGCTTCAAGGAGATTCTGAATAGCAATACTTATAAGCTGAACGAGTCGTTCACCACTCTGTGGGACCCCGCATCTGCATGGGGACCTGAGACTATCTGGTGCGAGCAGCTTGACGAAGGTGGTAACTGGGGTCAGTGGGGTAACCTTACCTCTAAGCTGATGCTGAAGTGGTATACTGCATGTCCTGAGAACGGTGGTTGGGGTTCACTCTACCTCTCTTGGGAGTGGTACTCTTGCTATGAGAAGGGTGACAAGCGTCGCGCTGGTTCTTGCTACACAGGTGCTGTTCCTCAGATCGATCCTAACAACGCAGCTTACGATCCTAAGTACGAGGGTTGGTACGAGCCTGCTATCTACGGTGTTAACCCATATCTGCAGGAGACTCTTGGTAAGGGCGCATCTGGTACTGCCACCAAGCAGTTCCACTTCAACAATGGTGAGTGGGCACCTGCCATCTGGAGTTCTAAGATGTGGCGTACTGCTTCTGCCAACTACAAGGGATGGGCAGACGGTCACTGGAGCCCAACTCCTATCTACTGGAAGCGTCTTCCTAACGTAATGATCGACTATGCAGAGTGCCTGTTCCGTCTGAATGGTGGTGACGATGCTACTGCATGGGGACTGCTTGATCAGCTGCGTGAGCGTGCATTCGGTAAGCTCGAGGCTGGTAAGGAGCAGGCTCTGACCGACAAGTATCTGCCTTACTATAATAGCTTTGCAGAGTGGGTAGGTCGTACCGAGGTTACCGCTGAGGATCGCGCAACAGGTAAGAACATTGATAAGGATGGCAACGATATGGGTGATGGTGGTACTTTCTATAAGAACCGCACACAGTATCCTATTCCATTCGGAAGCAACGATGCACTCCGTCAGGATGCTAAGACCTATTACACTGCATATGCTGCTCAGAAGGGCTTTGCTTCACCAGCTTGGAAGGTTGCTGTTAACACAGAGCGTCGTAAGGAGTTCAACTGCGAGTGGTGTCTCCGTCCAGATATGCAGAAGTCTGGCTTCATGGCTGATCACGTAAAGACCAACTATCCTAAGCAGAGTGTTGATAATCTGAAGGATGTGCCCTGGACCAACCGTGATTACGATTACAACGACCTGAAGATGGATATGCCTATCCCACAGGATGAGATCGATAAGAACCCACTTTGCGATCAGAACCCTGCTTACAAGGGAAACAATGAGTAATCGTATTAAATATTTGAACTATATTTTAAGTTAGTTATAGTAGTTAGTATTAGACACATTGTTTTGGTATTTCGGAGATGCTGCGTCGTGATGACGCGGCATCTTTTTTTGTGTTTATTTTTGGTAATGTAAGAATTAAATTGTAACTTTGCAGCATCTTTTCTAACTTATTATGAATATTAAAAACTATATACGAAATAATGGGCGATGGCTGCTGGTGGCGGCTCTGGGGGTAGCGGTATTTTGCTACTTTTGGATTAAGTTGCCATTCTTGATAGCTGCTCGTGAACAGTTACAGCTGTTCTTGTGGAATAGCGATTATCTGATGGAACGCTTGATGATTCCTGGCGGATTTGCTCAGTATCTGGGTGAGATGATCGTTCAGTTCTTCTTGAATCCATTGCATGGCGCTATCTGGTATGGTGTTTTGTTTGTAGTAATACAATTGCTGACCTTTGGAGCAATGGGTAAACCGCAGAAGCAACTTGGGTTCTTGCTCAGCATGATTCCTTCGTTTGTGTTGACTTATCTTTGGACTCAAATACACTTCCCGATGACATTGACCGTAGCAGTCCTGTTGGCACTGGCCTTTGCGAATGTCGTCAGAGTACTGAGTTACAGATTCCAAATTGCTATATCGGTTATCCTGATGATTGTAGGATTTTGGTTGATAGGACCAGCCATTTTATTAGCGATTACACCTATTGTATATATAAGGAAGCATCTGGTGTCAGTTGTGGGACTTGTTCTGTTGCTTGTTGCCAGCATAATAATGAGTGCGAGAATTGCACCATATCCCCTGAGTCAGATTGCTCGTGGTGTTGACTATTATTGGGATAGCGAAAAGTTGGGCGACTATGAAGAGATGGAACTCGACATGCAATTCCGTAGGAATAATGTGCAGCCAAATATGCTGGGTAATGATGATCAGGCAAATCTGATGCTAAAGAGTATTCCGTCGGCCTTTATGATGAGCGAGGTTGCTATGCGTGCAGGTATGGTAAATGTTGCGCAACGAGCAGCATTCGAGGCCATGGAGGCTATACCAAATTATAACAAGAGTTCGAGAGCTTTATGTCGTCTTGTTGAGACGAATATGATTACAGGGCAGACAGAGGTGGCGCTTAAGTATATCGCAATTTTGGAGCAGACAACGTTTTATGGCGGTTGGGCAAGAAAAATGAAACAGATGGTTGACAACCCGCAACTGTTGCACAATCACCAGTTTTATCATCGATTGAAGAAGTATTATGAAAATGGAGAAGATGTTTTCTTTTATTAATAAGGTGATCCGAGCCGGGGGCTTGATGCTGGCAGTCTGTTTGGCTGCATGCAGCAGCAAACCTGTGGATGTTCGCAAGGTCAGCCAGATGCCAGAAATCTATCCTGACTATATAGGCGTTACGATTCCTGCAGATATCGCCCCGCTTAATTTTTCTATGGCCGACGACGAAGTTGATGTCATAGACGTTGAGGTTAAGGGTTCAAAAGGAGGAAGTATTCATGCTAACGGCGATTATGCTGTTTTTGATATTGACGATTGGCACCAGCTGTTGGCACAGAACAAGGGTGGGGTGCTGACGTATACCGTATGTGCGCAGAAAGATGGGCAATGGGTTGGTTATCAAGACTTTACGATAAATGTTAGCGATGAAACCCTGGATGCATGGGGTATCACTTACCGACGTATCCCACCTAGCTATGAGATGTATAGTAAGATGGGATTATATCAGCGCAATCTGAGTAATTTTGACGAGGAACCTTTGTTGGAAAATACCCAGACACCCAATCAGTGCATCAACTGTCATACAGCTAATCGTACTAATCCCGACCAGTTTGTGTTCCATGTACGTGGAAATCATGGTGCAACTGTAATAAGCGCAGAAGACATGGAGGTGCTGAAGGCCAAGAACGACTCATTGGGAGGTTCGATGGTATATCCGTATTGGAATCCTGGTGGTCGTTATTGCGCATTTTCTACCAATAAGACCTCGCAGATGTTTCATACCAATAAGAAAAATAAGCGTATCGAGGTTTACGACGCATCATCTGATGTTTTTGTCTATGATACCAAGACTCACACAATCCTGGCAGATACCATCATTATGAAGAAATATTGGGCAGAGAATACGCCCGCTTTCTCGCCTGATGGCAAGTGGCTCTATTTTACAACAGCCAAGCGTCAGGTTTATCCCACAGATTACGACAAGGAGAAATACAGTCTTTGTCGCATCAGTTTTGATGAGAATACCGGGAAACTTGGCGACAAGGTAGATACTCTGTTGAATGCAGCTGCGGCTGACAAGAGTTTTACTTGGCCACGCCCCTCGTATGATGGTCGATACCTGATGTACACTCAGACAGACTATGGATATTTCTCAATCTGGCATCCTGAGGCCGACTTATGGTTGATGGATTTGCAGACGGGTGAAACCCGACCTATGACGGAGGTGAATAGTGACAGAACCGAAAGCTGGCACAACTGGAATCAGAACAGCAGATGGTTCTTGTTTACCAGTCGACGTGAGAATGGACTGTATACCCAGATATACCTCTCGTCGATCGATAAACATGGAAAGATAACTAAGCCATTTTTGTTGCCGCAGCGAAATCCTAAGTCGTATTATAGAGATACAATGTACTCTTTTAACACTCCGGATTTTACATCCAGACCAGTGAATTACGACAGTCATGAGGTTGCAAAAAAAGTTAATGGAGATAGCCGAATATCTACTATATATAGGCGGTAGAAGCCTGTTTTAACTATATATTTAAACATGTGTTACAAATTCTAAAGTTTATGTAACATTTTACAAATAGTATAATATTTAATATTAGTACCTTTGCACCCAGAATAATAAATCATGAGATTAAATAACTAACAAATTAATAACATTATGTATCAAAATCTGTCAAAATGAAGAATCTAAAGCAATTGATTAGACAGACTTTTCCAACCATCTTGATGCTGTTGGCGTTCTGCACTCCGGTGCTGGCCCAGAACGGCATTACGGTAAAGGGTACGGTCACAGACAATGCCATGGAGCCATTGATTGGTGCCTCGGTAGTGGTTAAAGGACAAACCTCTGTAGGTACGGTTACAGATTTCGATGGTAACTTCGTATTGAAGGTTCCATCAGAGCACACCGTGCTAGTTATTTCCTATGTAGGTATGACCTCAAAGGAAGTGAAGATTGGTAAGCAGCGCGAATTTAAGGTTTCGCTGCAGGACGACACCCAGTTGGAGGAAGTCGTAGTAGTAGGTTTCGGCCAACAGAAAAAGGCCTCAGTGGTAGGTGCTATCACTCAGACCACAGGTGAAGTTCTTGAGCGTGCAGCTGGTATCGGTAGCGTAAGTGCCGCCCTTACTGGTAACCTGCCAGGTATTGCAACAATCGCTTCTACAGGTCAGCCAGGTGAAGAAGACCCTCGTATTTATATACGTGGTGCAGCAGCCTGGAACCAGGATGCTCAGCCTCTTATCCTCGTGGATGGTGTTAAGCGTGAAATCAAGTCTGTTGACGTAACGTCAGTAGCTACTGTTTCTGTATTGAAGGATGCATCTGCCACAGCCGTTTACGGTGTGGAGGGTGCAAATGGTGTAATTCTGATTACCACTAAGCGTGGTCAGGAAGGTAAGGCTCGTATCGATGTAGGTTTCAACGCTACATTGAAGGCTGTGTCTAAGCTTCCACGTAAGTACGACTCTTACGATGGCTACATGTATCGTAATCAGGCTATCGAGCATGAGCTCGCCATCGGTGGTGATGCTTCTTGGGCTTACTACCGTCCACAGACATTCATCAACAACTTCCGTAATCAGGACCATACAGTTAAGCCAAACTACGCTGCTGATGGTACCTACCTCGGTGAGTACAGTCAGGCAGAGCGTTATGCTAACGTAGACTGGCAGGATGAGATGTTTAATAAAACAGCTTTGTCATATAATACCAACCTGAATATCTCTGGTGGTACACAGTTCGTTAAGTACTTCGTTGCTTTCGACTTCCAGAATGAGGGTGATATGACAAAGGTATGGGACAACCGTCAGGGTTATGAAGGAGGTTATACTTACAATCGTTTGAATGTACGTTCAAACCTTGACTTCCAGATTACAAAGACCACACAGTTCAAGGTTAACCTGGCTGGTTCTAATGCACAGCAGAAGACTCCACGTTATTATTATGGTAATAATGGTGAGTTCTTCCAGCAGCAGAAGTGGGCTGGTGCATACGGTATGGCACCTAACCTCTTCCCCGTTCAGTTCTCTGATGGATCATGGGGTTACTATCCTCTGGTATCTAACATCGAGAACTCTCCACAGAGTGTATCAACATCAGGTTATGAGTTGAATACAATCACACGAGTATTCACCGACTTCGCCCTTGAGCAGAAGCTGGACTTCGTAACTAAGGGACTTGTTGCTCGTGGTACTATCTCTTGGGACAACCAGTTCAACGAGGGTAGCCGCGGTATTTCTGACCTTCACACCGTTAAGAAGGCATACATGCTTCCTGAGGTTGGTCAGATGATCTGGGGTGATGAAATCGATGCAACAACAGGTTTCGACTTCTATGAGAGCCGCGACTGGACTACAAATGCTGGTAGCATAAGCTATACAAGCCGTGCAACCGAGATGTCACTTCAGTTGTTCTGGGGTCGTCAGTTCGGTGATCACAACATTACAGCCATGGGTAACTGGAAGCGTCGTATCAATGCTGGTAATTCTGAGCTTGAGTGGCGCCGTGAGGACTGGGTATTCCGTACCACCTATGACTATAAGAGCAGATACTTCGCCGAGATTAACGGTGCTTACAATGGTTCACAGAAGTTCTCTCCCGACAACCGTTTCGCATTCTTCGCATCAGGAGCTGCTGGATGGATGATTTCAGAAGAGAAGTTTATGAAGCCACTTAAGGACAAGGGTATCATTGATATGCTTAAGATCCGTGGTTCTTATGGTGAGATTGGTGATGACAGCTCTGGTTCACGTTTTGCTTACCTTACTATCTGGGAAGTAACCAATAGCGGTAATGGTTTCAATATGGCTGTCGACGGTTCTGCTAGCCAGTTCGTTGGATATAGGGAAGCCGGTATTGCAATGCCTGACCTTCGCTGGGCAACTGTTAAGAAGATGAACCTTGGTTTCGACTATGCATTCCTGCATGGTATGTTCGCAGGTAGCTTCGACTGGTTCCGCGATGATCGTTATGACATCTTTATCTCTGGTGCTAACCGTTCGGTTCCTTCATATTTTGGTGCATTAACTACCCCTGATATCAACAAGGGTAAGATTAAGAACTCAGGTTTCGAGGTTGAGTTGCGTTTCAACAAGGTGCTGAACAATGGCATGCGCTTCTGGGCTAATACCAACTATACTTATGCTCACAACGTAATTAAGGAGAAGGACGACCCCGAACTGATTCCTGCTTACCGCAAGGCTAAGGGCTATTCACAGGGACAGTACTGGTCATTCATCGACAATGGCTATATCAGCAGCTATGATGAATTATATAGTACACCTGCGCGCGAGAAGGACGATAGCCAGGTACTCATTGGCGACCACTACATCGTTGACTTCAATGGTGATGGTGTTGTAGACGAGACAAACGACCAGGCTCCTTACGGATACACAGGAACTCCAGAGCACACTTACAACGCTACTATCGGTTGGGAGTGGAAAGGTTGGAGCATGTTCGCACAGCTTTATGGTGCAACAGGTGTAACACGTGACGTAGGTCTTTCTTCTTTCAACAACAAGCTTCTCACAGTGTATGATAATGGTACATGGTGGAATCCTGTAGATGGTACTGGCGAGGTAGTAGTACCACGCTTCACTACTCAGGTTTCTTACAACGATGGTACACAGTATCTGTATGATGGTTCTTACTTCCGTCTGAAGAACGTTGAGGTAGCTTACACATGGACTAAGGGTTGGATTAAGAAACTTGGTTTCTCTAGCCTGAAGGTTTATCTGAATGGTAACAACCTCTTCCTGATTACAAAGATGCCTGATGACCGTGAGAGTAACTACGGATTCAGTGGTGGTGGCGGTGCTTACCCAACTGTTAGACGTTATAACTTCGGAATTAAGCTAAACATTTAATGGCATATACTATTATGAAATATTATAATAACATCAAATCCCTGTTGTGTGGTTCGCTGCTCCTCTTTGCTGGCGCTGCATCCTTCACTTCGTGCACCGATTGGCTCGATAAGGATCCTGAGTCTATCGTGGCAGAGGATGAGGCATTCAAGAACTTCCGCAATTTTCAGGGATATATAGAGGAAATCTATAACCTGATCCCCGATAAGGAGAGTTGTAACTATTGTACTGCATGGAACTTCGGTGACGATGCTGTTCACAACCCTGAGGGATATGCTCACATGGATCATCAGGTTGACCTTGGTAACTATCGTAACTGGGTTAGCAACAACCAGTGCTGGCTGAAGGGCAATACCTATAACGGCAGACGTCAGTCACTTTGGGACAACTCGTGGTACTGTATCCGTAAGTGTAACTTGGGTATTGAGAACATTAAGTCGCTTGTTGGTACCGATGAAGAGCGTGACCTGTTGCTCGGACAGATGTACTTCTTCCGTGCATGGTGGCACTTCGAGTTGATGTGCTACTTCGGTGGTATGCCATATATCGATGAGGCTTTTGAGGCTAATGCTATTCCTGAGCTTCCACGTCTTTCTTTCCAGGAGTGTGCCGACCGTTGTGCAGAGGATTTCGAAAGAGCATTTGATCTTCTGCCATACGATTGGGATGAGACACTGGCTGGTATGCAGGAATCGGGAAAGAACGACCTGCGTGTCAACAAGTTTATGGCTCTCTGCTACCTTGGTAAGGTTTACCTTTGGGCAGGTTCTCCACTTATGAAGGAGTTTGAGAAGACTAAGAATGGTGGCGTTGCCCAGCTCCTTGGTGCAAGTGCTAATGGTAAGACATACGATTATGATGTAGCTTACTGTAAGAAGGCAGCCGAGACTTTAGGCAAAGCTCTTGATTTGGTTAAGAGAGGAACTGTAAAGTATAAACTCGCAGAGTATAAGTATTCTAGTCTTTATGACCAGGAGCGTGATGAGAATGCAGAGACTAATTACTCTGACATCTTCTGGACCCATAAGCAGAGTTGGAAAATGCCAGGCTCTACCGAGGCAATCTTCCGCGGTGCTTATCCCGGCGTGAACAAAGCCAACTGGAACTGTGCTAAGATCTTTGGTCCTAAGGTTGCAGGTCTTGTAGCTCATGATAACATTATCCATCACCCAACAGCTAACCTCGTTGACCAGTACGGTATGGCAAACGGACAGCCTATCTATCTGGTACAGAATGGTGAGTTGGTGCTGAACGAGAAGTCGGGCTGGGATCCTGAGCATCCTTTTAAGGATCGTGACCCACGCTTCTATCATGATTTCGTGTTCGATGGTTTCCACTATGTACTGAGCACCGATGCTCTCGATGCTAACCAGAAGAAGCTTGAGTACTGCGACCTTTACACAGGTGGTGCTATGCGTGCTGTTGATAATGCAAGTAGCACAGGTTACTTCATTCAGAAGCTGATTCCTCACCAGTGTAACGAGGGTGACAAGTGGTATGATTACGATCACGCATTCCAGTGCTATCTGCCTTATATGCGTCTTGCTGAGATCTATCTGATGTATGCAGAGGCTAAGGCTGCTATTGCAACAAGTGCAAGTGAGTTGAAGGATAAACCATCTTATTGCCCATACTCTGCTGTTGATGCTATCAATGTACTTCGTGATCGTGTAAACTCTGACGATTATCCTATGGAGCATGTACAGGCTAACCTTATGGATACCAGAGAGCATTTCATCGACGAAATTCGTCGTGAGCGTGCTGTAGAGCTTTCATTCGAAGGCTTCCGTTGGTGCGACCTTCAGCGTTGGCTCCTTCTTACTGAGCCTCCTTACACTGTTAAGTACTCTCATGAGTTCGAGCGCCTGGAAAAGGATTCTTGGTTCAAGGATCACGATCCAAAGGATGCGCAGGTAGGAAACTTCCACAGAGAAGATCTTATCACCCGTCGCTTGGAGTCAAAGCACTACTGGTTCCCACTTCCCGACAAGGATACATATCTTTACGAAGGATTTAAGCAGAATCCAGGATGGTAATCAATTGAGAATCGAAAATTGATAATTGATAATTAAGATTATGAAACATATAAAAACAAACATATTTCTCTTTGCCATGTTGGCTGCTTCGCCAGTGACGGCTAATGCCCAGACTGCTGACGGTGCTGATTCTGCTGTGGTGAAAAAGAAAGTCCATGTTGCTTTCCGCGACAAGGATGCCGATCATCTTCTCGGAGGTGTTTCGTATGTTGACATGGAAGAACTCCAGAAGAAGGATTACACCATGGGCAGCCTTGAAGACATGTATGCTCTTGTCGGCGGATGGAATGGCAGTAATCTCTGGGGTCAGGAAAATAACGTCACATACCTTAATGGTAATAAACATGACTTTCTTGACACAAATGACAATGATAACCTGCCGCTCGTTATCATCGATGGTGTTAAGCGTCCATCTAACAATGTACTTCCTTCTGAGATTGAGCAGATTACCTTCCTTAAGGGTGCACAGGCTGTAGTTCTCTATGGTGCCAAGGCTGCCAAGGGTGCTATCCTGATCACAACTAAGCGTGGTAAGGTTGACGGTCTTCAGATTCAGGCCAATGCCAATACAGGTTTCCATGTAGCTAAGGAATTCCCTCAGTATCTTGGTTCTGCAGAGTACATGACTCTCTACAACGAGGCTCGTGCTAACGACGGTCTTGATCCTAAGTACTCTCAGCAGGATATCTATAACCATGCTTCAGGTTTGAATCCTTATCGTTATCCTAATGTAAATTACTATTCAGACGAGTATATCCGCAAGGCATATAACCGTTCGGATGCGACTTTGGAGATTCAGGGTGGTGGTAATCGTGCTCACTTCTATACGAACATTAACTACTATCGTCTGGAGGATCTTATCAACTTCGGTCCTGCAAAGGATAACTATACTGATCGTTTCAGCGTTCGTGGTAATGTTGACCTCGTTGTTAACAAGGTTATCAAGGGATATGCTAATGCAAGTGCCACATTCTATAATGAGAATAAGAACAAGGGTAATTTCTGGGGTGAGGCTGCAAGCATGCGTCCAAACTTCCCAGAGAACGCTGCTCCGCTGATTCCAATCGATATGGTTGACCCAAATGCTTCTAAGGCTCTTGCTATCCTTGGTAAGTCGCTCAACCTTCTCGATGGAAAGTATTTCCCTGGTGGTACTAAGGCTACCCAGACTAACGTTATCGCTGACTGCTATTTCGGTGGTAGAACCCGTGCCGTTAGCCGTCAGTTCCAGTTCGATGCAGGTATTATCTATGATATGGATAAGTTTGTAAGAGGTCTGTCATTCAAGACATTGTTCTCTATCGACTACGCTGCAAACTATAGCCTTTCATATAATAATAAGTATGCTGTGTTTATTCCTACATGGAGTAACTATAACTCAGAGGATGCTATTGTAGCTCTGACCCAGCAGAACGACGAGATTGTAACTGGTACCATGTCAATGGCCGATACCAAATATCGCCAGACTATCAGCTGGAACGGTCATTTCGACTATGACCATACATTTGGTGGAAAGCATCATGTAACAGGTATGCTGCTCGCAAACATGTTTACTACCACAGCCAGTGGTACATATCACCGCTATGCAAATGCCAACTTGGGTCTGCAGGCTGGTTACGACTATATGGGTCGTTACTTCGCTGACATGTCAATCGCTGGCGTACACTCTGCACGTCTGGCCGAAGGAAAACGTGAGGCTATCTCACCTTCATTTACCATTGGTTGGAATATTGCCAAGGAGAAGTTTATGAAGGGTACTGGTATTGACGATCTGCTGCTGAGTGCATCATACAGCGATCTGAACGAGGATATCGATGTTTACATGGGTGATTCTAATACCAAGTATTACTATCTCTACGACGCTCTGTGGTCAACTGCTGGTAGCGGTTTCTCTTGGAACGAGGGTTCTAGCACAAACCGTACATATTCTACCATGGGTAGCAACCCATCTCTCGACTTCATTCATCGTAAGGAGTGGTCTGTAAGTCTTCGTGGTTCATTCTTCAATAAGCTGATTACCACCGACCTTACATTCTTTAATACTGATATGGATGGCTTTATTATCCAGAATCCAAGTTCGTTCCCTTCATATCTGTCGGGAGGTCTTTCTAATAGCTCATTCAAACCCGCTATCAACAATAATATTCAGAACCGTAAGGGTCTCGACTTCAGCATTACAGCCCAGAAGCAGATTGGTAAGGTTCATGCACAGCTTGGTGTAGTAGGTACTTACCTCAAGACCAACTACAAGAAGTATGATGAACTCGTAGAATATGACAACCTGCACGTTGAGGGACATGCACTTGATGCTCTCCGTGGTTACAAGTGTCTTGGTTTCTATACTTATGACGACTTTGACGCAGTTACTACTGATGGTGTAACTAAGTACACCTTGAAGAAGAGTCTTCCTACACCAGCAATTGGTGGTAGCATCCAGCCTGGTGACCTGAGGTATGAGGATGTGAATGGTGATGGCAGACTTGATAACAAAGACCAGGTTGACCTTGGCAAGTCAGGTACATATGGTTCTCCTCTTACACTTGGTATAAACCTCACTCTTAAGTATAAGAACTTTACGTTCTTCATGGTTGGTAATGGCCAGTTCGGTGCTTACGGAATGAAGAACAACGGAGGTACAGGTTATTTCTATATGCAGGGTGATAGCAAATACTCTGTTAATGCCCTTGGTCGTTGGACTCCTGAGACAGCAGCTACTGCAACTCACCCACGTCTGACTACTTTGAGCTCAGCCAACAATGCTGCTGCATCTACATTCTGGATGTACAGCACCGACCGCTTCAACATCCGCAAGGTTCAGCTTACTTACGACTTCCCGAAGGAAATGTTTGACGGAAAGGTTGTTAAGGCTCTCTCAATCTATTTGAACGGAAACGACCTCCTTACTATTTCAAAGAATCGTAAGATAATGGAGACAGCCGTTGGCTATGCGCCACAGACTCGTTTCTATAATCTCGGTGTTAAGGTAACTCTCTAATTGATAAATGATGATTATGAAGACAAGAAATATTATATTGTATTTTATCGGTCTCGTCGCTTTCAGTTCATGTAATGACATGTTTGAACCGGCTGATGAGAACAACCGAACTGAGGATGCAATGGTTGAGGAGTCGAAGTATGCGCATGGCTTGCTGATGTACGGCTATGATCGTCTTCCATACATTACAACCACTCAGACCGATATTGCTACAGATGATGCTGTTACCAACAATACAAACAGTAATTATTGTAAGATGGCAACTGGAACTTGGGCTGCTGATAATAACCCAATGTCTCAGTGGGACAACTGTAAGGATGGTATCCAGTATTTAAATCTGTTCCTCACAAAGGTAGAAAAGGTTAAGTGGGCTCCAAGTTCTGCTTCTAAGCAGCAGATGTTCATCGACCGCCTGAAGGGTGAGGCATTCGGACTTCGTGCTATCATGTATTACTACCTGCTTCAGGCTCATGGTGGTTATGCCGACGATGGTACTCTCTATGGAGTACCCATGCTGACTACTCCTGAGGATGGTAGCTCTGATTTCAATCAGCCACGTGCTACATTTGAAGATTGCGTAAAACAGATTTTTGCTGACTGCGATAGTGCAATGGCACTTCTGCCTGTTGATTATGTAGATATTGAGAGTAACAACGAGATTCCTGCAAAGTATCAGGCTCTTGGTGCAAACTATTCTAACTATAACCTCGTGTTCGGTACTAAGGCTAGAAACCTTCTTTCTGGTAAGATAGCCGAGGCTACTAAGGCACAGGTTGCTCTTCTCGCAGCAAGTCCTGCATTCCGCGCTCAGAGCGGTGTTACCTCAGCCGAGGCTGCTACTCTCTGTGCAAATGTGCTTAAGCGCATTGGTGGTTTGGAAGGATTTGACCCAACAGGTAATATATGGTACAAGAATAAGACAAAGCTTGAGCCAAGTGCTTCGGAGATGCCTGAGATCCTTTGGCGTGAAGACCGTCATAAGAATGCTGATCAGGAGAGAGAAAACTTCCCACCATCTTTGTATGGTAGTGGTCGTGTAAATCCTTCGCAGAATCTTGTTGACGCTTTCCCAATGCGTAGTGGTCGTCCTATCACAGATGCTAATTCTGGTTATGATTCACAGAACCCATACGCAAACCGCGATCCACGTCTTACAGACAACGTTCTGTTTAATGGAACAAAATTCAGAAACACTGTAATTATAACAGGTACATATCCAAACGATAAAAACGAGACAGATGATAATATCAACAGTCTCAGTACTTCGACACGTACCGGTTATTATCTGAAGAAACTTCTCCGTGATGACGTAAGTCCATTGTCAAGTTCTCTTATTGAGCAGCAGCATATTTATCCACGTATCCGTTACACAGAGATGTTCCTGGCATACGCAGAGGCTGCTAATGATGCTTGGGGACCAAAAGTTGATGGAGCTAACGTAGGTTTCACTGCATACGATGTGATTAAGGCTATCCGTGTGCGTGCAGGACTTGGAACAGACGAGATAGGTATGGCACTTCCTGAGGGTGATGCTTATCTTGAGGAGTGTGCTGCAAGCCAGGATAAGATGACTGAGCTGATCCGTAATGAGCGCCGCATCGAGCTCTGCTTTGAGAACAAGCGTTTCTGGGATCTCCGTCGTTGGCAGATGCCTATTAATGAAACAGTTAAAGGCGTGCAGATTGACCGCGACGAGGAAACTGGTGAACTTACCTATACTATTATTAATGTAGAGGAACGTAAGTTTGACAGCTCTTATCAATGGTATGGACCAATTCCTTACGGCGAAGTGCTCAAATGGAGCAACCTCAAGCAGAATAAGGGTTGGAAGTAATTTGAAAATTGAAAATTGAAAATTGAAAATTATGAAACTGAAGAAATATATCTATGGCGTAGCTCTGGGGGCTTTCTCTCTCTCGTTTGCATCATGCTATAATGCAGACAAGGAATTCCCAGACTATGAAGGTGGCACAACTGCTTACTTCGCCTATCAGTACCCTGTGCGTACAGTCATATTGGGTAACGATATCTACGACAATACCCTCGACAACCAGCACAAGATCCAGATATGGTCTACTATGGGTGGAGCATACGGTGGTCGTGATGCCTATGTTGATATTGTTGTAGACGAGACTCTTTGTGATAACCTCTTCTTTACAGATGATGGCGGAAACGCAGCAGCTCCCGTACTTCCAATGCCAAAAGAGTACTATACACTCTTAGACAGTAAGATTCCTTATAATGGTGAACCTCGTGGCTATGTTGAAGTTCAGCTTACCGATGCTTTCTTTAACGATCCAAAGGCGATTGAGAATACATACGTTATTCCTCTCTTGATGACAGGTAAGAATGGCTTTGATCATATTCTTACTGGTACACTACGCGAAGGCCTCGATCTTTCACAAACCTCACGTACTAATACTGAGGATTGGGATGTACTTGCAAAGGACTATGTTCTCTACTGTGTAAAATATATGAACCCATGGCAGGCTAAGTATATCCGTCGTGGTGTGGATAATGTAACAGAAAAGGGTGTAACCACTCAGGTAGTTCGTAAGGACTTCTCGCTTGTAAACTCTGACCTGGAGCATTTCAAAGAGAATCCTGTAAACCAGAACGACGAGGTATGTGCTATCCGCACTAAGAACATGACACAGGCTATCTTCCCTGTATCGTTCAAGACTTCAAGTGCTTCTATTAGTTGTAACCTTATCCTTACATTCAATGGTAATCAGTGCACCATCTCTACCGATGATGAGAACGTAACAGCTACTGGTTCTGGCGAATTTATTGAGAAGGGTACAGAGAAGGCTGAGTATAAGGACTATCAGTGGGGTAGTAACAATGGACAGCCCGTTCAGCGTGATATCCTCCGACTGGCTTACGATGTGAAGTTCGACAACAAGAATATCCAGGTTTCTACAACCGATACACTTGTCGTACAGACTCGTGAGTCGAATAAGAAAGAGTTCTTTTCACCAAAATACGTTAAATAATAGGAGGCTAAGAATATGAATAAGAATTTAAGAAACAGTCTCTTGATGTTGGCCGCAGGTGCTTTTGTAGTATCTTGTGCCGACTATAATGAAACAGACAACTTCAAGGCAGATCCTGATCCAACATTCGTGGAGCCTTATAAGGATCTTGCTGCTGTTAAGTCATATATTGACAGAGCTACCTATCCTAATCTGACATTGGGAACTACGCTTAAGGTCACAGATTTCAATAAGCAGGAATTGGCTCATGCCGCAGCAGTAACCAACTTTGATAATGTTGCTTTTGGTACAACTTTGATGTCAGGTACTATCGTCAATGCAAAGGGTGTGATGAACTTCCTTTCTATGAGCGATCTCCTGGATCATGTGGAAGAGATTGGTTATGATGTTTATGGTAGCCCTATAGTAGCAAACGCAAACCAGGCTGATGATTGGTTGAATTTGCTTACAGCTCCTATCGAGATTCAGGTTGACTATGTAGAAGGCAAGACTGTAAACTTCAACGATATGGCTGTAGGTGCGTACGATGGTACTATTGAAAAAGGAAAGGCTTCTATTGTTAAATATGACAATCAGAATGTGCTTCAGATTAGTGCTACTCCAACACCAGGCCAGGTTCGCATCATCGAAGGTTTTGATGTAGATCCGCTTGCTAAGTTTACCACTACTTTCTGGGCAAGAGCCGACAAGGATGCTTCTTTTGATGTTAACTTCTCTGGTACAAAAGTTGCAGGAAGCGGTCCTAATGGAAAGTGGACTTTCAAGAAGGACAAGTGGACTAAGGTTGTTGTTGAGGCACAGAGTGCTGAGGGCGTTACAGAGGGTTACTTGAGAATTGATAATAGCCGTTCTGCTGTGCTTTATATTCAGAAAGTACAGGTAGGTTACTATCCTGATAACCACCGTTCTCAGACAGCAGAGGAGAAAAGCGATACTATCAACTATGCTCTTAACGCCTGGTGTGAAGGTCTGATGAAGATCAATGATGGTCGTATCAAGTCGTTTGACCTCATTGATGAGCCTATCGATGTTAAGGCTGAAATAGAGGAGGGTATTTTAGACCTTAAGCATTCTACTGAGAAGATTTTCTGGCAGGATATTCTTGGAAGTGAGAACTATGCTCCTGCAGTATCAAAGGTTGCTAGTGCAGCATTCGAAAAGTATGAAGGTAATCCTGCAGAGCTTAAGTTCTTTATCAGCGAAACAGGCCTTGAGGATGCTAAAAAGTTTAATAGCCTTATGTACTGGATCAATATCTGGGATGCAAAAGGCGCAAAGATCGATGGTATCAATGCAAAGTTGAACCTTGCTTATAGTGAGGATGCTGCTACTCAGGAAGCTAACAAGGCTTCTCTTGATAACCTGCTTGATAATCTGAAATCTACTGGTAAGCTGATTCGCCTGTCTAATCTTGACATTAAGTACATTAATGCGGATGGCGTAAGTGTATTGGCTTCTAATATTACAGATGAGCAGCGTCAGAAACTTGCCGACTACTATGGCTATGTAATCAAGAGCTATATGACCAAGATTCCTAACGATAAGCAGGCTGGTCTGTGTAAGGGTAATATGTCAGACACAAGTGACCCTGTAGGTCTTTGGTCAGTTGACAGTAAGAGTAAGGATTGGGTGCGCAATGCTACTTATGAGGCATTCTGTAAGGCACTCGGTGGAAACTAATAATGGGGTAAAGGAGCTAGGGAGATTCAATTTCTCTGGCTCCTAGAACTCCAGACTCTAAAGAGATAATTATACTTATCATATTTTTTAATTAACATTATTTTTTAACTAAATTCTTTTAATTATGAAGAAACTATTTACTCTTCTTGCTTTCTTGACTTGTTTCTTGGGAGCAAAAGCTGCGAATTGGGTAGAGGTCGCCAAGATTGACTTCTCTACCTACACAGGGTTCCCACACTATGTGATGGGTTACGTGCCCGAGTGGGTTGATGGTGTAATGACCGATTATGGTTCTAACTACAGGTATGCAACACAGGCAGATCTTGATGGTGATGGTGACGCTAAATGGAAAGATGGAGAGTCTTCTGTTGGTTCAACTACGACCCAAAATGGAACTGAGTATCAAAAGGTATCAGGTGCTGCACCATATTGGCATCAGTATTTCGTTCAGACTGGTATTCCTACCCAGATGGATGGTCATTACAAAGCTGTTGCTTTGGTAAAGGCTTCTGAATCGGTTACTGTACCTATCCAGATGCGTTGGAGTTGGAGTGCAGATCCTGTCAATGCAGAAGCTACTGTTGGTACAGATTGGACTGAGGTTGAATGGGAGTTCAGTGGAATTGGGGGAACATCTTGTGACCTCATTGCACAGCCAGGTAATGCTGCAGCTACAATTGAATGGAAGTCTATTGTTGTTTATGAGGATCAGGCCGAGCAGCGTCCAGTAGTATGGCAGGAGTGGCTCACCAATGATGGTAAGTCTATCATTCCTGGTGTAGATACTGAGAGCAAGTGGATGGGTAATGCAGAGACACCATGGGGTGATCTCGCTGAGACTAAGTTCAATGATCAGGAAAAGAATTTCTTGGTTTGTGCTTGGTCTAAGGAGAAGGGTCACAATATGAATGAAAATGATGGTTGGGATCCATTCCCTGCAAATATCGAAGTTGACCCAACTGATGCTTCTAACCATGTATTCGTAGTTCATGGTCAGCCTGCAACAACAGAGGGTGATGCTTCTGCATGGGATAACCAGTTCTGGATTCAGTCTCCAAAGTCTTGGAAGGCTGGCGAACAGCTTAAGATTCACTTCCGTTATAAGGCTTCTACTACTGTGAAGACCAATACTCAGATTCACAAGCAGAACCCATCTGACTATCTCATTTGGCACGCTATCGGTGATATTACTTTCACAGAGGAGTGGCAGGAGTTTGACGGCACTATGGCAATGGGTGACGATATGGCCGGTGGTTGGTCAATTGCTTTCAACCTGAACCCAGAGGTTAAGGACGCTGTAGATTTCTACTTCGATGATCTCTCTTGGCAGAGCATGGTACTCGATAAGGGTCACTTCGTTGCTGCTAGCAATACTACTACTGGTCTTGAGTATGACTTTGATAACGCTATTGAATTTGAACCAAGTGTAGAGGATGCTGATATCCTTGTTGCTACTGTTGGTACAAAGGGTAGTGAGTCAACATGGGTTAATCAGGTTATGATTTCTACTGTACGCGGTAATACTCCTACTTTCAAGACAAATACTATTAAGCCTGCTGGCGAAGTTAAGAATGATGCTGAGACATGGCTTAACTATACTGCTTCTAGCAATGCTAAGATCACTCTTCCTGGAACTGGTGTATGGCAGATTTCACTTGTTCCTGAATATGATGAGGAGACAGGCGAAGAGAAAGGTGGTCAGATCAACTTCATCATGCTTGAGGGTAAAGCACAGGAACTTCCTGTAATCAATCCTAACCCAACTGAGATTGTTGTTCATGGTTTGGAGAGAGACGATATTAAGGACGATGATCATCCTGATGCAACAGGTGCAGCTTGGGACAACCAGTTCTTCATTGTTACCAACGAAGCTGTGAAAGCTGGTGAGAGCGTAACTATCAAGTTCAAGTACAAGAGCTCTGTTGCCGCTAAGACCACTACACAGTGTCACAATGAACCAGGTCAGTACATCCACTGGTCAGCTATCGGTGATGTTAACTTCACAGAGGAATGGCAGGACTTTGAAAAGACATTCGCTATTCCTGCTGAGTGTAACGGAGGTGACAATGCCGGTGGTTACAAGAACGATTTCAAGTCTATCGCATTTAACATGGCTGAAATCAAGGAGGCTTGTGATTATTACATCAAGGACGTTGTCTTCATGCTTGAGGATGGTTCAAAGTCTCTGATTGATCAGACTGGTACAAAGAACTTCTACGTTAAGGAAGGTGCTGGTACCAACCCATACGAGTTCGGTACAGATCCATCTGGTATCATCAACGTTAAGGAGGATGCTGTTAAGGCTAACGACGCTATCTACAACCTCGCTGGTCAGCGTGTATCTAAGGACTACAAGGGTATTGTAGTTAAGAACGGTAAGAAGTTCGTTGTTAAATAAACTTCGATAACTTATCTAATATTAAGAGGATGTGCTTTCGCGCATCCTCTTTTTTATATGCGATATTTTTCTAACTACTTTTCAATTGCAAAGTAGTTAGCGCGCAATTTTTCTCTAGCTACTTTTCAAAATAACTTGTTCTTGTATTATATATCCTAATTATTTGGCACTTTAAGAAAAAAGCATTAACTTTGCAGCGCATTTTTCTAGGATGATGAAAAGACTGATAAAACCTATAGCACTGTGGCTGCTAACCTTGACGGTACTTGCCATAATTATGCTCTCGTTTGAAGCCGACCTACTTTGGAAGGTTCAGCAGCATAACGTATTCCTTAACACGTCGTTATTCTTCAACCAGATGATGGCGATGCCTGGTGGTATGCTCTCTTATCTGGGAACATTCTTTACCCAGCATTTCTATTATCCATGGGTGGGTGTGATACTATTGTGCGGTTGGTGGCTGCTATTGATGTGGCTGACAAAACGCGCATTTAATTTGCCAGACCGATGGACTGTGGTAACGGTAATACCTGTAGCAATCCTTCTAGTTGCCAATATGGATATGGGATACTGGGTGTACTTTATGAAGTTGCCTGGATATTTCTATGCGGCTACTATCGGTTCAACTGCAGCTGTTGCGCTGATTTGGGCATTCCGCTGTTTGCCTGAGAATAAGTGGATACGGAGTGCCTATATATTTGTGGTTACACTTGCAGGGTATCCTCTGCTAGGCGTCTATGCCTTGGCTGCTGTGGCGCTGATGGCGGTGTTGGCTTGGCGAATGTATAAAGAGAAAACAACAAGCATTATTCTGAGCGTGGTAACACTATTGAGCATCATTGCCATCCCGCTGCTGTATTATCGTTTTGTGTATGTTGGGACCAATGCAATTGATATCTATCGCGTGGGAATCCCTGTATTTGGTATTGTAGATACTTATCCTAATTTCTATATACCTTATTATATATTGGGATTGTTCTTCCTGTTGGTATCGCTTACATTTAGCGCAGAACGTTCGGAGCGAGCCATCAAGACTAAGGATTGGATTCTGCAGGGATGCATGTTTGCCGCTGTTGCTGGTTGTGTATATTATTTCTGGTATAAGGATGCCAACTTCCATCATGAACTAAGGATGCAGCGCTGCATAGAGCAGACCGACTGGGAAGGTGTAGTGGAGGAAGGAGAAAAGCAGGATGGCGAGCCAACCAGAGCCATTGTGATGATGCATAATCTGGCGCTGAGTAGGCTAGGGCGCCAGTGCGATGAAATGTATAACTTCCCCAAGGGATCGAAGAAGTCAAATAGTCCATTGCCTGTCTTTATGTTTAATGTGGCAGGCAGAATGATGCTTTATCAATATGGTGCAATGAACGAGTGTCACCGTGTGTGTATGGAGGAAGGTGTGGAATATGGTTGGAACGTAGAGCAACTGAGAGACCTTGCCCGTAGTGCTATGTTTAATAAGGAAAAGCAAACGGCCAGAAAGTTCCTTGACATTCTCCGTCAGACAACCTACTATGGTGGTTGGGCTGACCACATGGAATCTCTGCTTAACGATCCGCAGGCGCTAGCTAAGGATACAGAGACAGGACCAATAACCCGCATGATGCACTATACTGACAGACTGGATGCTGTTGAGGGTAAAGTGGAAAATGCATTGATGACCACTCTGGCAGAGCATGATGCTGATGATATCTACTTCCAGGAGCAGGCCGTGCTGGCAGCGATGTGGACCAGAAATCCGGATCTGTTCTGGCCAAGATTTGAGCATTATGTGAAATTGAATGGCGAAGAGAATATGCCACCTCGTATCTTCCAGGAGGCAGCATGGCTGTTTGCTAATATGCAGGGCCAGGAGGGGCTGGACGAGTGGTCGCTCGAGCCTGGTGTGCAAGAAAACCTCAGTGGTTTTATGCGCTTGTTGCAGCAATACAAGCAGGCACCAACTCCAAGCAACAGAAAATACATTTATGATTACTACGGTAAAACATATTATTTTGAATTCTTTTTCTTAAGAGATATTACTTACTATTGATATGAAGAAAGCGCTATTATTCGTCATCGTTGCAACGATGCTCGTGGCATGCGGACATAAAATCCCGGAAAACTTCTGGGAGAAGAATGAATTGCCTAATATATATCCTGATTATACAAACGTAACTGTGCCTGTCAATATGGCCCCGTTGACCTTCCAGATTGACGGGAAGGCGGATGATGTTGTTGCCCGTCTGTCGGTTGGTAAGGATGAGGTGATATGCGGAGGCCTGCAGATACAGCCTGATGCTGATGACTGGCGACGACTGGCTGAGACTGCTGCCAAAGGCGACTCGATAAAGGTTGAGGTATATGTGGAACAGGATGGCAGCTGGACCAGGTTCAAGCCTTTTAATATATATGTGTCGCCAGACAGCATCGACTCATATATAAGCTATCGACTCATTCCCCCTTCGTATGTTACTTATGAAGAGCTGACAATCAATCAGCGTTGCCTGGAGAACTATGATGAGAGCGTAATCTATGATAATCTGCTGTGTTCGGATGGAGCTAACGGACAGTGTATAAACTGTCATAACTATCAGCAGTACAACCCTGAGCGTATGCAGTTCCATGCTCGTCAGAATATGGGAGGAACAGTTATTGCATACGATGGAACCGTAAAAAAGATAAATATGCGTAACGATTCCATTCTCTCGGCTGGCGTATATCCCACATGGCATCCATGGCTTCCGCTCATTGTCTATTCTACTAATATGACAGGGCAGATATTCCATAGCGTTAATCCGAATAAGATTGAGGTTTTCGACTCGGAGAGTGACCTTATAGCTTACGATGTGAATAAAAACGAAGTGACCAATATCGAGAATGATCCTACTGAGATGGAGTGTTTCCCATTTTGGGCGCCTGATGGTAAGACTCTCTATTACTGCAGTGCCCACTTTGAGTACAGCGACACGGTGAGTGATAAGGGTAAGGAGTTCGTAGCGCATACAGAGGAGGCAAAATACAATCTTTATAAGAAGAGTTTTAACCCTGAGACAATGCAGTTTGGTCCGCGTGAACTTGTCTTCGCTGCCGATTCTATTGATAAGAGCGCCACGTTGCCACGTGTATCGCCAGACGGGCGTTATCTGATGTTTACAATGGCCAAATATGGTGTTTTCCATATCTGGCATCATGATGCAGAACTGTGGATAATGGATTTGCAGACAGGAGTAGCACGAAATATGGAAGAGATTAACTCGCCTGATACGGAGAGTTATCATTCATGGTCGAGCAACGGACGTTGGGTGATGTTCAGTAGTCGCCGCTATGATGCCAACTATACTCGTCCGTTTATAGCTCATATTGATGCAAATGGTCGTGGTAGCAAGCCATTTGAGTTGCCTTGTGCCAATCCCGACCACCATCGTCAGTTGCTAAAGAGTTACAACGTCCCTGAGTTTATGCGAGGACCAGTCATCATCAAACCTCAGAAGTTTGCTGATGTCCTGAAGCAAGATGCTGTTCCCGTAAAATACGTAAATAAACTCAGCAGGTAAAATATTATTCCACTATTTCTGCATCCTCGATGACGTCGGCTTCATCGATTATTTGGGGCTCTTCGTATTCTTCTGGGTCGAGGATTACCTCGGGTTCCATAATTACTTCGGGCTCCTCGATAACCTTTGGCTCTTCTGGCATCTCGGGTTGCATAGTGGTCTCGAGCATTGGCTGTGCGGCCTGCTGTGGCTTAACCTCAGGCTCTTCCTCAACCTCAGTTTCCGGTTCTGTCTCGGCTCCGTTCTGTAGGAGCTTTCGGCCACCCTTGAATCTGATGGCCAACAGGGAGATGTCGTCTCTCTGCTCGTAGTCGCCAGCAAAGCGGTTTACAGCATCGAGCATGTTCTCGATAAAAGGTTTTGGACGTGGATCGAGCTTCATTGCCTGCAGGGCTGAGCCAAGCATGCGCTTCTCGTTGAATATGCGGTGTTCTTTATTCTTAACCTTTATCAGTCCTTCGGTGTTCAGGAATATCATTGTGCCTGGCAACATCTGTATCTCCTGTGGCTCGTACTCCCAATTACGCTGTTCGCCTACGGCAATATTCTGCTCTACTGGCAGGTGGTGAAGTTCGTTGCTTACCATTAGTGGGGCATCGTGGTTGGCGTTGCAGAAATTCAGCACTCCTGTGCTGATGTCGAGTACGCCGATGAAGAGTCTTACTGCGGTGCCTTTTTCGTCATCCTTGGCTATGGCATTGTTGATGGCCGCCATAATACGCTCAGGTTTCTCCTCGAATGCTGCTGCAGTACGGAACTGGGCCTTAACAACAGTTGTAAGTAGCGATGCTTTGACTCCTTCGACGATAGCCTCTCCTACACAGAAGTAAAGTTTGTCGCCACGCATGCAGTAGTCGAGAACTCCACGACCTTCCATTAGTCCTGCAGTAGTAGAGCTGGCGATATCGAAAAACTTGTGTTTTGGCAGTTGACTTGGTGCTATCACGCGCTGGATATTCTGCGAGATACGCAACTCGGATGCCTCACGCTCTTTTACGATGGTATCGGCTTCCAAACGATCGTAGTCGTATTTCAGGTCATCGTAGGCAGCCTGCATCTGGGTGGCCATGCGATGACGGATGATGACGAATCCTATCAGACAGAGTATCACAAATGCAATAGCAACAGAAACTACAATCTGCAGTCTGCGATGGCTTTGAGCCTGTAGCTCCGTCATCTTCTCAACGTTCTGAACGATTACTGCCTGTTCCTCCTTTTCCATCTTTCTGGATTTGGCGATGGCCTGTCCTAGCGAATTGCTAATATCCATTGCCACCTTAATGGCAGAATCGCGACGGCCAGCCTGAAGGTTGGTGCTGTATTTTTTCAGTACTAGTTTCTCGATGTTATCTAGCGAGTAGTTCTTTGGTGTCTCGCCTATCATGGCGTCAAGACTATTGTAGTTCTCGGCAGCCTCGTCCCATCGGTGGGCAGCGGTAAGATAGTCGTTGGCATCGATGCGGCCTCTTGGCGTGTTACTGAACTTGGTGGTAAGGAATTTCTCATAGGCCTTAGCTGCCTCATCGGCCTTGCCCAGTCCCTGTAGTGATATGGCATTGTAGATATCAAAGCGGGCCAACTGACGGTCGATATAATCGGCATCGGCATCAGGGCGCTGCTCGTATTCGCTCAGTACCTGACCGAAGCGTGTGGTCCAAGCCAGGGCCTCGGCCCATTTCTTGGTATAGATGTAGTCGTAAGCGATATTGATAAGGCCAGTGATACCATCCTTGTACACCACGTCGTTGTGGTAGGTCTCGATGTTCTCCATGTGGCGCTGGTAGGCCTTGGTAAACCCATCGGCATTACCATCGGAAGTGCCTAAGCCCTCCTGGCAGCAACCTATATATATAAGTATATTAAGGTAGTCGCTGGTGCTGTCGCAATCGAGAGATTCCAGTTTGTTGGCCACAGGAATGGAGATGTTCAGACCTTCTTCGTAGTCGCCTCTTACCGATAGCATGTTGGCCAGTCGGCTGGCTGACTTGGCATAATATATCATCTCGTCTTCATCGGTCGATTCGTTGGCAGCGTCGATAGATGCCTTCCAATAGTATTCGGCCAGGCGCTGGCGCTTCATCTTATCGCAGGCATAACCTCGCCAGTAGCAGGCTTTGGTAGGAGAAATCTTGCCGATGGACTCCAGACTGTCTACAACGGTCATCAGTTCGTTGTAGTTCTTGTTTTTCTGTGAGGCCTCTATCAATCTGTCGGCTTCGTTAATCTGGTTTTTCTTTTCCTCGTCGTTACATGCCACCATCAGCATGCTGGTCATTATGGCCAATAGTATCCAAAACTTTGTTTGTTTCATATATCGTTTCGAGTCATTGATGTTTCTGGATGCAAAGATACAAAAGTATTTCAAAAAAACTCAAAATCCTGATAAAAAAGTGCATATATAGCCTAGATGATACTCATAAGAAAGTAAATGTAACTCAACGAAAAGGCTTTTTTGCAAAAAGTGTATACCTTTGCACCCGAATTTAAAACTGAAACAATAATGAAGAAAATATTAGCTCTTCTAACAATCTTTTTTGCGCTTGGTGCTAATGCCCAGGACGAAATAAAATTGCCATCACTTCATACTGAAGGAAGATGGCTGGTAGATAAACACGGAAATCAGGTAGTACTTCATGGTGTGATGGATACGCCAAATATGTGGTTCAATGGTCAGCGATGGGGGTGGTATTGGACTGATGGTACCTCTTATGATGATAATGGTGCGAAGAAGTGCCTTAAATATTTTGAGAAGATTTTTAAAGGCTTGGAGGAGGCTAAGTGTGACGTGTTCCGTCTGCACATGGATCCTGCTTGGACTAACGATGGTAGCATCACTGCTACAGGATTCACAAAGAAGGTTAAGGATGATAAAACAGTAACCATAGACCCTAATGGACAGGAAGTAGACGGAGAAGCCAATATCTCGCAATTCAGCGAGACGCTTTATAGACATTGGCTGCCTACGCTTTATTTAGAACTGGCCAAGAAGGCTATGAAACATGGTATGTACGTGGTGGTACGTCCTCCTGGCGTATGTCCTGGCAGTATAAAGGTTGGCGACTACTATCAGGCTTATCTTACCAAAGTGTGGGATATATTCTCAAGTCAGGATTTCGTAAAGGAGCATGCCGGACAGATTAGTATCGAGCTGGCTAATGAGCCTGTAAGCCTGAAGAATGCTAAAGGTCAGGACGATGCTAAGGCTATGCACGATTTCTTCCAGCCAATAGTAGATAAGATTCGCGCGAACGGATTCACTGGTATCATATGGGTTCCTGGAACCACCTGGCAGCAGAACTATCGTGGTTATGCAGAATATCCTATCGAGGGCGAGAACATTGGCTATGCCGTTCACGACTATTGCGGATGGTACGGATGCAGCGATGATAACCCCGATCCACAGAACAAGATAAAGAACTTCCACGAGTCGGTGCCTGTGATAGATTTCGCTCCGGTAATCATTACCGAGGTTGACTGGAGTCCGGTTAATCCTGATGCCAAAGGACACTATAATGAGAGCGGCGCATGGGTACAGCCCAACTTTGGTACATGGGCTACAGGTTCTACCTCGAAGTGGGGTAAGGCATATAAAACAATGCTGGACTACTTTGGTAATATCTCTATGACACTCTCTGGTACCGGATGTCTGATAGACGAGGATAAGCTCCTGTCAACAGGCAAGGTATATCCCGCCTTCGATGGTAACGAAGAGGCTTGCGGTAAGGCTTGTATGGACTGGTATGCAGAATACTATGATGTGAACAGACCTCATGATGATAATGAGGAAGAGACTGGCGAATTCTATACAATTAATTCGTTGGAGGCAGAGAAGGAGTCGTTTGACCTGAAGATTGGTGATAATACAATGCTCTCTTTGAAATTGCTATATGCTGATGGTCATACAAAGGATATATCTGGCGTGGCTGATTATGAAATCGATGATCCAACGGTAGTAAAGGTAAAGAATGGCTATCTTTGTGGTCTGAAGAGTGGCGAGACTGTAGTTAACGCTTCATATGACGTACAGGGTAAGACTTGGAAGAAATCTTTCTCTATTAAGGTGACGGGAGTTAGTCTTAGCGACTTTACTGCTCTCAGCAGTCTGTCGGAGATAACATCAAAGCCTTTTGCTATCGTCAATAAGGAGAATCAGAAGATGTTCTACGGATCTGATAATCAGAATCTTGGCTTTAGTCCAGCAATAGAGGTTATCAACAATAAGAAGATAAATGGCTATATGTTTAAGGCTGAGCCCGTTTCAGGTCGTAGTGGTTGCTATCTGCTCCGCCTGATGACACTGAGCGGCTCGGCATACAGTATCTGGGGAAGTCCTGGCTATCTGAACTCGCAGCCTGCTACAGGTGGTTGCTGCTTCATCCTGGGATTGAAGGAACAGAATGGTCAGGATATCAAGGATGGTGCTGTATGGGAGATAAAGTACGAGGAAGGCAATGGCTTTACCCTGAAGAATGTGGGTACAGGCAAGTATCTTAACGATAACAATGCCGCCAAATATAGCTCGCCTGCCTATATGGACTTTCTGAAGGCTGGTGGCACAACGGGCATCAATGCTGTAGAGCGTACTGTGGTTGACAACGATGCGGTATATACTCTGCAGGGACGTAAGGTGGCTACACGTGACCAGTGGAACTCGCTGCCTCGTGGCATCTACATAGTAGGTGGAAAAAAGATAATCAAATAATAACAATATATCAACACAATCATTATGTATCAATCAAAATTAAAAACCATCATGCTGGCAGTTGCACTGCTCGTATTGCCTGCAAGCATGGCGGCCCAGAAAAAGAAGGCCGCTCCAAAGAAGAAGGCTGCTACCGAACAAGTGAAGCCTGCCGATCCTAATTTCTACATCTTCCTCTGTTTCGGTCAGTCGAACATGGAGGGTGCAGCACGTCCTGAGGCTCAGGATCTGAAGAGTCCTGGTCCACGATTTGTGTGGATGCCAGCTGTAGACTATCCTGCAACAGATAAACTGCCTGCCCGCAAGATGGGTGAGTGGTACGAGGCTATCCCACCACTCTGTCGTCCTAACACAGGTCTTACTCCTGCCGACTGGTTCGGTCGTACTCTCGTTGCTTCACTGCCCGAGAATATTAAGATAGGTGTAATCCACGTAGCTATCGGTGGTATCGACATCAAGGGATTCCTGCCCGACAGCATCAAGGATTATGCCGAGAAGAAGGCTCCAGGATGGATGAAGGGTATGCTTGCCGCTTACGACAACAACCCCTACGAGCGCTTGGTGACTCTGGCCAAGAAGGCTCAGAAGGATGGTGTGATCAAGGGTATACTGATGCACCAGGGTGAAACCAATACCGGCGATCCAAAGTGGGCTGGCATGGTTAAGCAGGTTTACGACAACCTGTGTGGCGACCTGAACCTGAAACCTGAGGAGGTAAACCTCTATGCAGGTAACATCGTTCAGGCTGATGGTAAGGGCGTATGCATTGGTTGCAAGAAGCAGATCGACGAACTCCCATTGACACTACACACTTCTCAGGTCATCTCATCTGATGGTTGTACCAACGGTCCTGACCGTCTGCACTTCGATGCTGCAGGCTATCGTGAGCTTGGCTGCCGTTATGGTGAGGCAGTAGCCCGTCATCTTGGTTTCGAGCCAAAGCGTCCATTTATCGAGATGCCTAAGAAGATTGAGGTTCCTGCTGATGCATTCATCGCCGAGACCACCATCGAGGGCAATCAGTTCCCGAAGGTTGACAAGCAGAACCGTGCTTACTTCTATATCAATGCTCCACAGGCCCGCAAGGTAGTTGTAGACATCTGCAGCAAGAAGTACGACATGCAGCCTGATGGTAAGGGTGGATTTATGGCCGTTACCGATCCTCTGCCTGTAGGATTCCACTACTACTTTATGAATGTAGATGGTATCAACTTCATCGATCCAGCAACCGAGACATACTTTGGTTGCAACCGCGAGTCGGGTGGTATCGAGATTCCTGAAGGACCAGAGGGCGACTACTATCGTCCACAGCAGGGCGTTCCTACAGGATGTGTTCGTAGCATTTACTACTTCAGCAAGGAGCAGAACAAGTGGCGCCATGCTATGGTTTACACTCCTGCCGAGTACGAAATCGCCAAGAATGCCAAGAAGCGCTACCCAGTGCTCTATCTGCAGCATGGAATGGGCGAGGGCGAGACAAGCTGGACTCTTCAGGGAAAGATGCAGCACATCATGGATAACTCGATCGCAAAGGGCGAGGCTGTACCTATGATCGTAGTTATGGAGAGTGGTGATATCAAGGCTCCATTCGGTGGCGGTTCTAACCGTCAGGGTATGAGCACATATGGTAACTCATTCTATCCAGTACTACTGAACGACCTGATTCCTTATATCGATCAGAATTTCCGCACTAAGAGCGACCGTGAGAACCGTGCTATGGCAGGTCTGTCATGGGGTGGTCACCAGACATTCGATATTGTTCTGAACAACCTCGACAAGTTTGCCTGGATGGGTACCTTCAGTGGTGCTATCTTCGGTCTCGACGTTAAGACTGCCTACAATGGTGTGTTTGCTAACGCCGACGAGTTCAATAAGAAGATTCATTACATGTATATGAACTGGGGCTCTGAGGACTTTATCAAGAGCGGTGACATCGTAAAGCAGCTCCGCGAGCTTGGTGTAAAGGTTGACTCAAGCGAGTCAGCAGGCACTGCCCACGAGTTCCTGACCTGGCGTCGTGGACTCCATGAGTTCATTCCACATCTGTTCAAGAGGTAAAAGTAATCAACCTATATTTATAAAAACCTTATTTAGGGCGCCCCTGTCAGACTCCATCTACAGGGGCGCTAATTATTCTTAATGGTACAAATAATAAAGTTTATGATACTTACGGAATAGAGTGTTTGGGGGAAATGTCGTACCTTTGCACCCGAAATGATTAAATATATAACAAAAACCAATTAGCAAATATGAAGAAAATTTTTTTAGCGTTATCGCTTGTTGCCGTTAGCATGAGTGCTTCGGCTCAGTGGGGACGTCCTGTTGACTATGCTGCAGGCCCCGGACTTAAGGATGCCTACAAGGATTATTTCACAATCGGTGTAGCTGTAAATAAGTTCAATATCTCAGATCCAGTTCAGACCGCAATTATCAAGAAGCAGTTTAGCAGCGTGACTGCTGAAAATGCTTGGAAGCCAGGTGAGATTCATCCTAAAGAGGGTGTTTGGAACTTTGGTCTCGCCGACAGTATTGCAAACTTCTGCCGTGAGAACGGTATCAAGATGCGTGGTCACTGTCTGTGCTGGCACTCTCAGTTTGCCGACTGGATGTTCACCGACAAGAAGGGCAAACCAGTAAAGAAGGAGGTGTTCTACCAGCGTCTGCGTGAGCATATCCACACCGTAGTAAACCGCTATAAGGATGTAGTATATGCTTGGGACGTAGTGAATGAGGCTATGGCCGACGACAACATGATGTTCCGTGGCTTCCGCCCTGGTGTTAAGCCCAGTCCATATCGTCAGAGCAGACATTTTGAACTATGTGGCGACGAGTTCATCGCAAAGGCTTTCGAGTTTGCTCGTGAGGCTGACCCAACAGGTGTGCTGATTTACAATGACTACAGCTGTGTAGACGAGGGTAAGCGTGAGCGTATATATAATATGGTGAAGAAGATGAAAGATGCTGGTGTGCCCATCGATGGTATCGGTATGCAGGGTCACTACAACATCTACTTCCCTGATGAGAATCAGCTTGAGAAGGCTATCAACCGTTTCAGCGAGATCGTTAATATTATCCACATCACTGAGCTCGACCTGCGTACTAACACTGAGAGTGGTGGTCAGCTGATGTTCTCACGTGGTGAGGCTAAGCCACAGCCTGCTTATATGCAGACTCTGCAGGAGGATCAGTATGCTCGTCTGTTCAAGGTCTTCCGCAAGCATAAGGACGTAATCAAGAACGTTACATTCTGGAACCTGAGCGATAAGGATTCTTGGTTGGGTACCAACAACCATCCTCTGCCATTCGACGAGAACTTCAAGGCAAAGCGTTCACTTCAGATTATCCGCGATTTCGATCCAGTGCTCGATGCACATCAGCCTAAGGAGGACTTCGTGCCCAACTCAATGAACCAGCCTGGTCAGGAGTATCCTATGGTTAACTCTGAGGGTTATGCCCGTTTCCGTGTTGAGGCTCCAGATGCTAAGTCGGTAATAGTAAGTCTGGGTCTTGGTGGCCGTGGCGGTACCGTACTGCGCAAGGATAAGAATGGCGTTTGGACTGGTACAACCGATGGTCCAATGGATCCTGGTTTCCACTACTATCATCTGACTATCGACGGTGGCGTATTCAACGATCCTGGTACAAACAACTACTTCGGTTCTTGCCGTTGGGAGAGTGGTATCGAGATTCCTGTAGCCGATCAGGACTTCTACGCTTATCGCAAGGATATCAATCATGGTAACATCCAGCAGGTAACATTCTGGAGCGAGAGTACTGGTAAGATGCAGACTGCCAATGTATATCTGCCTTATGGTTATGGTAAGATGGTGAAGGGCAAGAACGGTAAGATGACACAGGAGCGTTATCCAGTACTGTATCTGCAGCATGGTTGGGGTGAGAACGAGACTAGCTGGCCTGTACAGGGTAAGGCTGGACTCATCATGGACAACCTGATTGCTGATGGCAAGATTAAGCCTTTCATCGTAGTTATGGCTTACGGTCTGACCAACGACTTCAAGTTTGGTACAATCGGACGTTTCGAGGCTAAGGAGTTTGAGAAGTTGCTAATCGACGAGCTGATTCCTCATATCGACAAGAACTTCCTGACAAAGGCCGACAAGTGGAACCGCGCTATGGCTGGTCTGTCAATGGGTGGTATGGAGACAAAGCTCATTACCCTGCGTCGTCCTGAGGTGTTCGGATACTGGGGACTGCTGAGTGGCGGTACCTATATGCCAGAGGAGATTAAGGATCCAAAGGCCGTGAAGTACATCTTTGAGGGATGCGGTGACAAGGAGAATCCTGAGGGCATCAATAAGAGCGTTGAGGCTCTGAAGGCTGCTGGATTCAAGGCCGAGGGTCTGGTATCTGAGGGCACTGCTCACGAGTTCCTGACATGGCGTCGTTGCCTCGAAAAGATGGCTCAGAGCTTGTTTAAATAACAAAATAGTGCGAAAAAAGTGCGTTTTTCGACACATTGAAACAAAATCTAAAGTAATTGTAACAATAGAGTAAATGAGTTTCGAAAAAATGCACTAACTTTGCACCCAGATAAGATAAAGAATCGGTTAAAATTGTTTTAGTTATATTAGTAGTTAGTAGTTTTTCCTTCCCTGGGACATAGAAAAGCGTTTCTTGTCCCAGGGTTTTTCTTCGTCTCGAAGATAGGCTGCATTTCAGAAAAACTCAAATAAATTTGGTTTTTCTCTCGATTTGTACTATCTTTGCAGGCAAAATTAAACCAATAATAGCAAAATGAAACGATTACCAACCATTTTGATTGCAATCTGTTGTGCAGTCGTAGTTAATGCCCAGCAACATAAGCTGTGGTATAGTAAGCCTGCCAGCCAGTGGCTGGAAGCATTGCCAGTGGGAAATTCACACCTTGGGGCAATGGTGTATGGCGGTACTGATGTAGAGAAGATTCAACTGAACGAGGAAACATTCTGGAGTGGTTCACCCCATGACAACAACAGTCCTGCTTCGAAAACCGTTTTAAAAGACGTTCGTAAACAGATATTCGAGGGCAAGGAACAGGCCGCTGACACGCTGATAGGCCGCTATTTCTTTAAAGGCCCGCATGGTCAGAAATACCTGTCGCTGGGTGATCTGAAGTTTTCTTTCAACTATAAGAGCAAGTCAGCGCCTACAAACTATCGTCGTGAGCTGAGTCTGGCTGAAGCAGTCAATACAACCAGCTTCGATATAGACGGAGTGCATTATGAGCGCAGTGTCTTTGCATCATTGGCCGACAATGTGGTCGTGGTACAGATATCTGCCAGCAAGGGTAAAGCACTTAACTTTATGGTGGACTATGTGCGTTATAATGAGCCCGTAAAAGGAGATGCTATCGATAAACATGAATTTGCCTATATTATTAATAATGTAGAGCACGAGGGTATCCCTGGCAAGCTTACGGCAGAAGTAAGAGTGAAAGTTGAGGCTGATGGAAAAGTGGTTGATTCGGCCAGCGGTATGATGGTAGCCAATGCCAGTACTGCCACAATTATTATCACTGCTGCTACCAACTACGTAAACTATAAGGACATCAGTGGTAATCCTCTACTTAAGAACTCAAATACGATGGCTTCGATTAAGGGTAAAAACTATAAAACTCTATTGAAGCGCCACTTGCAGAAGTATCAGGAACAATACGACCGTGTATCGCTTACTCTGCCAAAGTCAGGAAACTCTGATTTGGAAACGGATAAACGTCTGGCTGCATTTGATGGTAGCGATCTGGATTTTGTGTCGCTGATGATGCAATACGGACGTTATCTGCTGATTTCATCATCGCAGCCAGGGGGCCAGCCTGCAAACCTGCAGGGTGTTTGGAATGATAAGAAGGACGCTCCGTGGGATTCGAAATATACCATCAATATCAATGCAGAGATGAACTACTGGCCTGCACTGATTGGTAATCTGGCGGAAACACAAGAGCCGCTTTTCTCGATGATTCGTGACTTGAGTGTGACTGGAGCCAAGACTGCCCGTGTGATGTACGAATGTCCAGGTTGGGTGGCTCATCATAATACTGACCTGTGGCGTATTGCCGGTCCTGTCGACGGAACTACTTGGGGAATGTTCCCAACGGGTGGTGCATGGCTAACTACACACCTATGGCAGCACTACCTGTATACAGGTGATGTGTATTTCCTGAAGGAATACTATCCGATAATGAAAGGCGCTGCCGACTTCCTGTTGTCGTATATGCAGGAATATCCTAAGAATGGCGAGGTGAAGAAGGCTGCGGGTTGGCTGGTTACAGTCCCCACTGTATCGCCCGAACATGGTCCTGTGGGTAAGAATACTACGGTAACAGCTGGTTCGACAATGGACACACAGATAGTGTTTGATGTACTGTCGAGCACATTGAAGGCACATCAGATATTGGGATTCGACAATATCGTGTATACCACAATGCTTACCAATGCGATTGCCAAGTTGCCACCAATGCAGATAGGACGTTATGGCCAGTTGCAGGAGTGGTTGATAGATGGTGATGATCCAAAGGATGAGCACCGTCATATTTCACATCTCTACGGACTGTATCCATCGAACCAGATTTCACCATATAGTCATCCCGAACTCTTTACCGCTGCTGCTAATACGTTGAACCAGCGTGGTGATATGGCAACAGGATGGAGCCTAGGATGGAAAATAAACTTCTGGGCACGTATGCTAGATGGTAATCACGCATTTAAGATCATCAAGAATATGATGAACGTGATACCTGCAACAACAGAGTGGGGACCACGAGGCGGAACCTATCCCAACCTGTTTGATGCCCACCCGCCATTCCAGATTGACGGAAACTTCGGTTGCTCGGCAGGTGTGTGCGAGATGTTGTTGCAGAGTCATGACGGTGCTGTGCACCTGTTGCCGGCCCTGCCTGATGCCTGGTCTGAGGGAGAAGTGAAAGGACTCCGGGCTAGAGGAGCATTTATGGTCGATATGAAATGGGCTAAGGGTGAATTGACCGAGGCTGTAATCGTGTCGAAGATAGGAGGAACACTGCGCCTGCGTTCGTATGTACCTCTTAAGGGTGCCGGATTGGTAGAAGCCCAAGGCGAATGCGATAATGACCTGCTTAAGTCTGCCGTTATACGCGAGCCACTGAAATCGGAGGAGCTGAAAGACTTTAAGACTCTGCCCATAAGAACGGTTTATGAGTATGACGTGGTAACAAAGCCTGGAAAAGTGTATAAAGTTTATAGACATTAAAGATTAAACATTAAACATTGAATATTAATGAAGTATCAACTATTACTTACAATTGCGTTATGTGCTGGGCTGTCTGTTTCGGCACAGAAACTGCCTTACCAGAATCCTAACCTTTCTGCTAAGGAAAGAGCAACAGATTTATGCAGTAGACTTACGCTAGAAGAGAAGGCTATGCTTATGCTCGACGAGAGTCCTGCTATCCCAAGATTGGGTATCAAGAAGTTCTTCTGGTGGAGTGAGGCTCTTCATGGAGCCGCCAACATGGGCAATGTTACTAATTTCCCAGAGCCCGTTGGTATGGCTTCATCATTTAATCCCGATCTGCTTTATAAGGTGTTCGACATCGCCAGTACCGAGTTCCGTGCCCAGTACAACCATCGTATGTACGACCTGAAAGGTGAGGATATGAAGATGCGAAGTCTGTCGGTATGGACCCCTAACGTAAACATCTTCCGTGATCCCCGTTGGGGACGTGGTCAGGAGACTTATGGTGAGGATCCGTATCTTACAAGCGTGATGGGAGTCCAGGTTGTGAAGGGCCTGCAGGGTCCTGAAGATGCAAAGTATCGTAAACTCTGGGCTTGTGCCAAGCACTATGCCGTACATAGCGGTCCAGAGTATACACGTCACACAGCAAACCTTACAGATGTGTCGCCCCGCGATTTTTGGGAGACATATATGCCTGCTTTCAAGACACTGGTTCAGGATGCCAATGTGCGTGAGGTGATGTGTGCTTACCAGCGTTTGGATGATGATCCATGCTGTGGTTCTACCCGTCTGCTCCAGCAGATACTGCGTGATGAATGGGGATTTAAATACTTGGTGGTGAGCGACTGTGGTGCTGTGAGCGATTTCTACGAGAATCATAAATCATCATCTGATGCCGTGCATGGTACATCTAAAGCCGTACTGGCAGGTACCGATGTTGAGTGCGGATTCAACTATGCATACAAGAGTCTGCCTGAGGCTGTACGTAAAGGGCTGATCTCGGAAGCAGAAGTAGATAAGCATGTGATCCGTCTGCTCGAAGGTCGTTTCGACCTGGGTGAGATGGACGATCCCTCGCTAGTGGAGTGGTCAAAAATTCCATATTCAGCCATGTCTACCAAAGCATCGGCTAATGTGGCTCTTGATATGGCCCGTCAGACAATAGTTCTATTGCAGAACAAGGGTAATGTGCTGCCACTGAAGAAGAATGCTGAGAAGATTGCCATTATTGGTCCGAATGCCCATAACGAGCCAATGATGTGGGGTAACTATAATGGTACGCCAAACCATACTGTTACTATTCTTGATGGTGTGAAGACTAAGCAGAAGAAGCTGGTTTATATCCCAGGCTGCGACCTTACTAATGACAAGGTGATGGAATGCCATCTTGCTACAGACTGTGTAACACCTGATGGAAAGAAGGGCTTGAAAGGAACATTCTGGAACAACACCGAGATGGCAGGTAAGCCATTTACCACAGAGTATTATACCAAGCCTGTAAATGTAACAACTGCTGGTATGCATGTATTTGCACCCAACCTGCCTATCGAGGACTTCTCGGCTAAGTATGAGACGACCTTTACAGCAAAGGAAGCTGGTGAGTATGTAGTGAATGTGGAGAGTACAGGTCATTTTGAACTTTATATCAACGGTGAGCAGAAATTCGTTAACCACATTTGGCGTGCTACACCAACACGTACCGTTCTGAATGCCGCAAAGGGACAGAAGTTTAATATCGAAGTCCGTTTCCAGACCGTTAAGACTTGGGGGGCCTCAATGAAGATTGATGTTGCCCGTGAATTGTCTATTGATTACCAGGAGACTATTGCAAAGTTGAAGGGAATAAATAAGGTAATCTTCTGTGGTGGTATTGCTCCGAGTCTGGAGGGTGAGGAGATGCCAGTAAACATCGAAGGTTTCAAGGGCGGCGACCGTACCAGCATCGAACTGCCAAAAGTGCAGCGCGAATTCCTTAAGGCTCTGAAGGCAGCAGGAAAGACTGTGATATACGTGAACTGTTCTGGTTCAGCTATCGCTCTGAAGCCTGAGACAGAGACTTGCGATGCTATCGTACAGGCATGGTATCCAGGTCAGGAGGGTGGAACTGCTGTTGCTGATGTTCTCTTCGGCGACTATAACCCAGGTGGTAAACTCTCGGTAACATTCTATAAGGACGATAGTCAGTTGCCTGACTACGAGGACTACTCGATGAAGGGGCGTACATATCGTTACTTCAATGATCCCTTGTTTGCCTTCGGCTTCGGTCTCAGCTACACAACATTCGAGATTGGCGAGGCAAATGTGAAGGGCGAGAAAGGTAACTACGAGGTGACTGTGCCTGTTGCCAACAAGGGACAGCGCAACGGAACAGAGACTGTACAGTTGTATATCAGAGACCTTAGTGATAAGGAAGGTCCGCTGAAGTCGCTTCGAGCTTTCAAACGTGTGGAAGTGAAGGCTGGACAGACAGCTACAGCCACTCTGAAACTTACACCTAAGAGCTTTGAGTTCTGGGATGCAGAAACAAACACAATGCGAACAAAGCCCGGAAAGTATGAGATACTCTACGGAACCAGTTCACAAGACAAAGATCTGAAGAAAATAGCCATCACCCTTTAGTGGTGGCTATTTTTATTCTGCGGAAAACTAATGCTATGGCAATAGCCAACACACCAAGCAAACATCCTATAATTGCTATTTGCCAATAGTCTATTACTCTGGTGCTCTTCATCTTCTCCCAGATTTCACGAATCACCTCCTGACGGTCTCCACTGTCACGAAGGAAGCTACAGCGTTCTATAGTGCTTAGTTTAGGGTACATGACACTGTCGACATGTACAGCAGCGGCATCAGGGCCGAAGAAATAGCTGAGATCGATGGCCTCCTTGATGCTATTGTCGGTAACTGCTTTCAGTATCTCTGGCGATGCTATCGCAGAGCTATAGCCTGTCTCTTCCATACACAGCAGGGCGATGTCTGGTCGGCAAAGGAAATTAATCCAATAGCTGGCGGCCTCAGGATTTTTTGCGCAGGTAGGGATTACCCAGCAGTCAACCCAACAGTCGCTGCCCTCCTGTGGTACGACATACTGCAGGTCTATGCTTTCGCCAGCTTCGTCCATTGCCCATCTGGCATCGCCATTCCATGTCACGCTGAGCCAGTTGCTGCCGTCGGCCATCATGCGTTTGTCTTCTTCTACGCCAAAGCTTTTCATTTGTGGACGAGCTTTGGAAAGCAAGTCTTCAACGATGGCGATGTTACGGTTGGTCATATACTCTGCCAACAGATTACGGTTGGTAGCACCGCTCTTTACGTCGTCGTAGTAGGCATAATTGATGAATACGTTATATATATCGCTGAAAGAGTCTTTCATTATTACCTTTTTGCGGAACTTAGAGTCGAAAAGAAATCGCCAGCTGTAGACTTCCTCTGGCTTTACGTATTTTTTGTTGATAAGTACGCCAGTGGTACCCCATAGGTATGCTACGGTATAGTCTTTTGCAGATAACCCCTGATTCTCCCCAATATGCTTAAGGAGTCCGTCGATAAAGGGAGATGTGTATTTCATCCAATTGGGAATGCCCTTCTCAACAAAGCTGGTGTCGATGGGGCTGAGGATGCCATGCTTCATCATTCGTTCTGCCAGATACTCTGGAGGACAGAAGATGTCGAAATCAGCCTGGCCATCAAGAATTTGCGCAAACATATCTTCAGGATAGTCGTAGGTGGTATATTCCACCTTTATGGTGTTACCGGTAACTTCCTTATACCATTGTTCAAACTTCTCAATGACGCCAACTCCTATATACTCGTTCCAGTTGTAGACTTTCAGGATTTGTTGACGGTCATTCTGCGCCTGAATGCCAAGCATGCAGAGCATAGAGACAAAAATGGCTAATAGACGTTTCATATGTCCCTCCTTCTTTAGGGGATTATCTTTCTTCGTGCTCCTTCATGTAGTCGCGTGGCGACATACCATAGAATTTCTTGAATACGGTAGAGAATGACGCAGAATTTGCAAATCCGCATGCATACATAACCTCGGTAACGTTCATTCCTTGGTTGGCCAACAGTTGTGCTGCTTTCTTCAGACGTATGTTACGGATAAAGTCGTGAGGAGTCTGGCCTGTGAGGTCCTTCATCTTGCGGTGCAGGTGTACACGGCTTATTCCTACGGTATCTGCAATCATATCGACGCTTAGGTCGGAGTTGTTCAGGTTCTTATTGATGCATTCCATAATGCGCTCCAACAGTTTCTCGTCGGGCGATTTCAGACGGATTTCGTCAACTTGTTCCTCAAGGTTGTCGTTGCGCTCGTACTTCAGGCGCAGCAGGCGATGCTTGTTGATGAGGTTGATGATGGTGCGGCGCAGGATTTCCATATTGAATGGCTTGACGATATACGCGTCGGCACCGGTCTCCAGACCTTCTAGTTTATCCTCATCGCGACTCTTTGCTGTAAGCAGAACCACAGGAATGGAGTTTGTATTCGGGTTGGTCTTGAGTCGTGTACACAGAGTGTTGCCGTCCATTTCGGGCATCATGATGTCGCTAAGCACAAGGTCGGGCTGGGTACGGATAATCTCCCCAAGGGCCTCGCGACCATTTGTACATGCATGCACATCGTATTCCTCCGAGAGTTCTTTTTCAAGATAATTACGTATCTCTTCGTCGTCTTCAGCGATAACCAGAGTCATTCTGCGGTTCTGTGACATCATGTCGGCCATTGGTGTGATTTCCTCCTCCGGTTCTGGTTCCTCAAGCATCAGTTCTGGAGTGGTGGTGTCTGTGGTGTCGTCATCGAGAAGTATCTCGTCTGGATTCAGGTGACTGTTGCCCATTGGGATATTGATAACGAACTCACAGCCCTTTTCAAGGTTGTGTACGGTGATAGTACCATGATGGAGCTCTACCAGCGAACGGGTAAGGTCTAATCCGATACCTGTTCCAACATAACGGTCGTTCATTGATGTTGGAGTCTGATAGAATCGGTCGAATATCTTGTTAATCTTATCCTCAGGGATTCCCTCGCCATTATCGTAGATGGCGATGGTGGCCGATTCGGCATTGTGGGTCAGGCGGATGCCAATCTCACCGCCGGTAGGGGTGTATTTGAAAGCATTCGAGAGTACATTCATAAATACCTTATCGAAGTTCTGGCGGTCAATCCAGACTGGAATATCTTCGCTGTCGTGGTTGAACAGGAAGGTTATCTGCTTGGCTTTTGCTTGGGTGTCGAAGAGGTTGTAGATATCCTTTACGAATCCTACAAGATTTGTCTCGCGCATTCGCATCTGCATCTGTCCCTTATCAATCTTACGCAGGTCCATCATCTGGTTTATCAGACTGAGTATTCGTTCTGCATTACGTCTTATAGTCTCGTAGACGCCCTTTCTGTTGGGGTCGTTATCGGTCTTGATAAGTGATAGCAAAGGAGTTATGATTAGAGTCATAGGAGTGCGGATCTCGTGACTCATATTCATAAAGAAACGCAGTTTGGCTTCTCCCATCTCTTCGGCATGTATATGAGCTTGAAGGCGCAGTTTATCTTGCTCCTTGTGGCGGCGGTAAGTCAGGTACTGCCAAATGAACAGTCCTACTATTACAGCATAGAAGAAATATGCCCATGCTGAGCGATACCACGGACTATGGATGACAACTGTAAACTCCCTGATGGGTGTTTCTACATTGTTGCGCTCGGCCTTAACCCTGAATCTATAGGTGCCCTGAGGCAGGTGGGAGAGGGTAAGGATGTTTATACCAGGCTGGAGTCTGTTGAACGGCTCTCCATTGATGCTATATAAATAAGATATGTGTTCCGGATTCTCGTAGGTAAGTGTCGAGAACTGGATGGAGAATGTATTATCGTTGTAACTAAGTTCAAAGCGGTCGCTGGCGATGATAGCTGTATCTGTAACCAGATAACTACCGGAACGCGTGGCTCTGTTTACCTGTTGGCCGTTAATGGAGAATGATGTCAGTTTTACTTCAGCCTCCCATTTGCTTGGAGAGATGTTGTGTGAATCGAACCATGTGATACCAGCAGTTCCACCCATCGCGAGCATTCCGCCAGAGCTAATAAATGATGCACCGTCGCTGAACTCATTACTTTGCAGACCGTCATCGGCAAAATAGTTTTGCCATAGGTCTGATTTTGGAGTATAGCAGCTCAGACCATGGTCTGTACCTATCCAGAGTCGTCCTTGTGGGTCTCTCTCGATGGTTGCGATGCCATTGTCAGCCAATCCGTTTTCGCGGGTGTACTGTTTGGTCTCATGCGAAATAAGATCATAGCAGTATAATCCCTCGTTGGTGCCATACCATATCTTTCCGTCGTATTCGCGAGTGATTCTTACAGGGGTACTATAGTTGAGACAGTTCATACCGAAGGTCTTGGTCCAGCTATTCTCTGAAATGTCCAAACAGCAAAGGCCCATAGTGGTTGAAGCATATACGCGTTTACCATCGGGCGAAAGATTAATTTGCGAGATATAGTCGTTGGTGATACTATTTATCTTTCTATCCTTCTCGCTTCCTGGTTTTTGTTTGTATTGAGCAATAATATGTCCGTCGGAGGCATCCATGTGAATGACTCCGTGTTTCATTGTTGCAAGCCATAAACTACCATCGCCAGCTATTGCTATATCCATTACAATAAGGTGTGGATCCTGTGGGAATGGTATCCTATGGTATTGGAAACTGACTGGGTCAATCCAACCAATTCCCTCGCGGTACGAACCTACCCAGATGCGTCCGTCAGTGCCTTCGGATAATGACATTACTACCGAAGGAACCTGATCATTAAGGTGTTTTACCCCTTTTGAGTGATAATCGTAGCAGTAAAGTCCGTCCTTGTCAGTTCCTACCCATATACGCATTTTTCTATCCAGAACTACACTTACCACGCATGCGGTACCAAGGATATTGCGAGCACCAAGTTTGTGGCCCATATAGTTGAAACCTTTAAACGAGATGGGTTGCATGAATATACCCTTCTGAAGCAATCCCAGCCACAAGTTGCCGCTCTTATCCTCGGTGATGGAATACACTTTACTATTAGATAGGTCAACCTCGAGCGAGAAGAAAGGGTTGATTATGAGTTCCTTGGATCTGGAATCATAAAGGGCGACGCCTTTTCCGTCGTATCCGATGACAATCATGCCATCGTGATCGCAGAACAGTGCAGAAACGGAGTTGTTGCCTGTCTCGTCAATATGTACGAATGAGTCGTTCTGCATACGAAATACACCGCCATTTGTTGTTCCTGCGTATACGATGCCGTCGGCTCCTTCGCAAAGACAAGTAAACAACAGATCAGGATTCTCCTTCAAGTATCTTTTTACTTTCTTACCGTCGTATGAGATAAGGCCCATATTGTCGGTAACAATCCACAGAACTCCCATTCTATCCTCAATCATACTGTTTATGGTATGAATGGAGGCCAAGGGCCCCTTCTCCTGGCAGGCAGTCTTCTGATCTTTGAATTTCATCAGACCTAGACCAGATGTGCCGACTAGAACGTCGCCATTGGCACGCTCAAGGAAACAGTTAGGGTAACTATGACCGGGATTCCCGTCCTTATCAAGCATGGTGACGTTATGGAACTTGTTGCCGTCCCACGTCTGCAAGGCTCCGTACATTCCGAAGTAGAAAATTCCTTTCTTGTCCTGCATCATGTTGTTAACATAATTGCTGGCAAGAGTACGGTCGTGCTCATTTTCTTTTTTGAATACTCGGAACTGATAGCCGTCGTAGCGATTAATGCCGTTACGGGTGGTTGCCCAAAGAAATCCCTCGTTGTCAAGATAGACTTGAGTGACAAAACTACTCGACAATAATTGATTGTCAGTACTAAAGAACTTTCCCCTTTGGGCGAAAGCACTCGTCGAGATGAATATTGAAGCTAGTGTCAGTATAAACTTTGCTCGCATTGTTTCGTTAGTAATTATATGGTCGCGTTAGTTGTTTATTTGTTGCAAAGATAGTGTATTTTTTGTGATGTAACAAAGAAAAGTTACAAAAATTAAACTTTTTGATACATTTAATGTGGGTTTAGTCCTAAAAAAGGGCTATCTTTGCCGAAAATTATCGAATTTGTAACATTTAGGATTATGATTAAACGACAATCTTTGTGTAAGGTATTTGTAATTTTAATGCTCTTTTGGGGCGCTATCGATATGATGGCTGCCGACCAGTTTGTTTTGTTTCAACCATCATCTGATGCGTTGCAGTTGAAAAACCTTACTGTAGGATTTGGGGATAATGAGCACAGTTGTGTCCAGATTGCTGCCCAGAATCTTCTCTCGGATTTCGAGAAGGTAACAGGTAAGAAGGCAACAAAGTCTACCAATGAAGTAGAGGTTCTGATAGGCACAGTTGGTGTAAATACTCAAATCGACCAATGGGTTAAGCAGGGACTGCTGCGCGACCTTAAGGGCAAGACCGAGAAATACATAATCAAAACTATAGGTAATCAGTTGGTTGTTGCCGGTAGTGACAAGCGAGGAACGGTTTATGGAATATATGAACTTTCCAAGCAGATAGGTGTATCTCCATGGTGCTATTGGGCCGATGTTCCTGTTGATAAGCATACCTATTTATATATTAAGAAAGGTGAGTATACGGATGGCGAGCCTGCTGTTCGCTATCGTGGATTGTTCCTTAATGATGAGGCTCCTTGTCTTACCACTTGGGTAAAGAATGCTTTTGGAACAGATTTTGGTGGTCATAAGTTCTATGAGAAGGTATTTGAACTTATACTACGTTTGAAGGGAAACTATCTGTGGCCAGCTATGTGGGGATGGGCGTTTTATGCTGACGATCCTGAGAACTTGAAAACGGCAGATAATATGGGCGTTATGATGGGAACATCGCATCATGAACCTATGGCTCGCAATCATCAGGAGTATGCTCGTCATCGCAAGGAATGGGGAGCGTGGAACTATTCTACCAATAAGACAAACCTTGATCGTTTCTTCCGTGAGGGTATTGAACGTATGAAGAATACTGACGACATCGTAACAATCGGTATGCGTGGCGATGGTGATGAGGCTATGGGTAATAGTACAGATACCCGACTTCTGGAGAATATTATCAATAATCAGCGTAAGATTATAAAAGAAGTTACCAAACGTCCTGCTAAAGAGACTCCGCAGATCTGGGCTCTTTATAAAGAGGTGCAAGACTACTATGATGCCGGTTTGCGTGTGCCAGATGACGTTACAATTCTGCTTTGCGATGATAACTGGGGTAATGTGCGTAGAATCCCAACTGCCGAAGAGAGAAAACGTAAAGGCGGGTGGGGACTATATTATCATGTAGATTATGTAGGTGCCCCTAGAAACTCAAAGTGGATTAACGTGACACCTATCCAGAATATGTGGGAACAGCTTCAGCTGGCTTATAATGGCGGTATTCAGAAGTTGTGGATTCTGAACGTGGGTGACCTTAAGCCTATGGAGTATCCTATCCAGTTGTTTATGGATATGGCATGGAATCCATCAAAATACAATGTGGATAATCTGCTCGACCATACACGTGAATTCTGTGCAGAGAGTTTCGGTGAGGCGAATGCAGATGAGGCTGCTTCTATCCTGAACCTTGTGTGTAAGTATAACGGTCGCATCACTTCGGAAATGCTTGATGCCTCAGTATATACTTGTGATGAGTTTGAACGTGTAGTAAATGAGTATCGCACCCTTGAGGCTAGGGCTTTGCGCTTGTATCTGAACCTCGATTCTGAGTGTCAGGATGCATATCGTCAGATAGTGCTATTCCCTGTACAGGCCATGGGTAATATCTATGAAATGTATTATGCTCAGGCTATGAACCTGCAACTTGCAAAGGATGGAGATCCTGACGCCAACTTGTGGGCAGATCGTTGTCGTGAGGCCTTTAAGCGCGATTCGTTGCTTTGCCTGCATTATAATAAGGTAATGGCTGGTGGAAAATGGGACGGTATGATGATTCAGAAGCATATCAGTTACAGAACTTGGAACGATAACTACCGTGCAGACGTGTGTCCGAGACTTGTTACAGTTGCTGAACCAAAGAATGGTCCGGTGTTTACAGCTCGTGATGGTTACATAAGTATGGAGGCTGAACACACCTATACTCGTGATGATGCAAGTGGTGCAAAGTGGACTGTTGTGCCTTATATGGGTCGTACACTGAGCGGTATTGCGCTGATGCCATACACTGCATCTACAGATAATGCAAAGCTGACATACTGCTTCAAGGCGGAAAATGTGAAGACAGTGAAGGTGCATGTGGTTACCAAGTCGACGCTTGATTTCCTGGATAAGGGTGGTTTGGTTTACGATGTTGCCATCGATGGACAAACACCTGTAAGTGTAAACTTCAACAAGAATTTGAATGAGAAACCAGAGAATATCTACTCGGTTTATTATCCAACTGTGGCAGGTAGAGTGGTCGAGAAGGTAATTGAGGTTTCGGTTGATGCTTCTAAGGATGTTCATAGCCTGACAATCCATCCTCAGGACCCAGGTATTGTGTTCGAGAAGATTGTTGTGGATCTGGGTGGTTATCAGAAGCAGTTCCTATTTGGGAAGGAATCTCCCAAAACATATTTGCAGTAGTGTAACATGCTGTAAAGTAAATGATACATATTGATAATCCTATTTCGTTTATTTGTTGTACCTTTGCGGCGTTAAACTAATAAACGAAATAAGATGATCAAGAAATCTACCGCTATAGCAGCAGTGATGCTGCTGGCAACAGGCGCGAAGGCACAGAATCCCTTCGTGCAGACTTGGTGTACTAGCGACCCTGCTCCGATGGTACACAACGGGACTATGTACGTATATACAGGCCATGATGAGGATGGTGCCGACTTCTTCTGGATGCAGGAGTGGCGTGTGTACTCTACTCAGGATATGGTAAACTGGCAGGACCATGGTTCGCCATTGGCTTTGGAGAGTTTCTCGTGGGCCGATGATCGTGCATGGGCTTCGCAGACCATCGAGCGTGATGGTAAGTTCTACTGGTATATCTGTGCTCACTCTAAGATATCGGGTGGTATGGCTATCGGTGTAGCTGTTGGTGACAGTCCTACAGGACCTTTCCGCGATGCTTTGGGTAAACCTTTGTTTGAGAACGGAAGTTGGGACCATATCGACCCGACAGTGTTTATCGATGATGATGATCAGGCTTGGTTGATGTGGGGTAATCCACAGGTATATTATCTTAAGCTTAACCGTGATATGATTTCATACGAAGGTGAGCTAGGCAAGTTGCCTATGACAGAAGAAGCCTTCGGCGGCCCGATGATGAAAGAGCGTGAGAAAGGAAAGACATATAAAGATAGTTATGTTGAAGGTCCTTGGCTTACTAAGCGTAATGGAACTTATCAATTGCTTTACGCGGCAGGCGGCGTGCCAGAGCACATTTCGTACAGTACTGCTCCATCTCCACTTGGTCCTTGGAAGTATGCAGGTGAGATTATGCCACTAAGCAATACCAATTCGTTTACAAACCACTGTGGTGTGGCCGACTTCAAGGGGCACAGTTATTTCTTCTATCACACAGGCAAATTGCCACAGGGTGGCGGATTCGGTCGTAGTGTGGCTGTAGAGGAGTTTAAGTACAATGCTGATGGCAGTTTTCCAACCATTTTGCCTACCGATGAAGGCGTGAAGCCTGTGGGCGAGTTTAATCCTTACCGCAAGGTTGAGGCAGAGACGATGGCATTCTCTAAGGGAATTAAGACCGAACAGAACGACGAGGTTGGCGTGTATGTTAGTGATATACACAACGGTGATTACATAAAACTGCAGAACGTTTGCTTCTGCAATAAGTTGCCTAGAACATTTACTGCACGTGTGGCAAGTGGACTGCGTGGCGGACAGATTGAAGTTCGTATTGATAGTATTAAAGGTAAGTTGGCTTGCAAACTTGAAGTTCCTGCCACAGGAGGTTGGGAGAAATGGCAGACTCTGACTGCCGATTTTACAGAACTAGTTAAGGGACGTCATGACCTCTATCTGGTGTTTAAAGGTCGTAAGGGTCCGAAGTTGTTCAACTTTGACTGGTGGGAGATGCGTGGATTGGAGCAGGTGAACATGCCGTTGTTCCAGACTAAGTATACTGCCGACCCATCACCATTGGTTGTAGGCGATACTTTGTTCCTCTATACATCACACGATGCATCACCCGAGGATATTCCCGATGAGAACGAGAAAAGTTCGGCAGGATTCTTTATGTACGACTGGTTGTTGTGGAGCACCACCGATATGGTAAACTGGACTGAGCACGGTGCCGTGGCTTCGCTTAAGGATTTCCCTTGGCGCAGTCGTGAGAACGGTGCCTGGGCCATTCAGACTGTAGAGCGTAATGGTAAGTACTATCTCTATGCTCCATTGCATGGACATGGCATCGGTGTACTTGAGTCTGATTCGCCTTACGGACCATTCAAGGATCCCCTAGGCAAACCTCTGGTATGGGATCAGAGCAACTGGTTTGATATTGATCCTTCGGTATATACCGATGATGACGGTCAGGCATATATGTACTGGGGTAATCCTCATACCTTCTGGGCAAAACTGGGTGAGGATATGACATCGCTCGCAAGCGAGGTAAATAAGTTGCCTCATATCCCTAACTATCAGGAAGGACCTTGGTTCTACAAGCGTAATGGTCATTACTATCTTGGTTTTGCCTCGACCTGTTGCCCTGAGGCACTTGGTTATGCTATGAGCGATAGTCCTACCGGTCCTTGGGAGTGGAAGGGATACATTATGAAACCAACTCAGCGCGACCGTGGTAACCATCCGGGTATCGTTGATTATAAGGGACATTCGTATGTATTTGGTCAGAACTACGATCTGATGCATCTGGAGACCTTCGTTCACCACGAGCGTCGTAGTGTTTCGGCTACCGAGATAACCTATAATGCCGATGGAACTATCCAGGAGGTGCCTTACTGGTTGGATCAGAAACCTATGAAACAGTTGCATTGGCTGAACCCCTACAAGAGAGTTGAGGCTGAGACAATGGCTTGGGGCTATGGACTGAAGAGTGCCAAGATGGGTATAGAAAACACCGGTGTGGTGGCTGATATGCCAACATCTACAGGTAAGAAGAATATGTATATCTACGACATTAACAATGGTGAGTATATCAAGTTGCGTGGTGTTGACTTCGGTAAAGGTGCAAAGCAGTTCAATATCTCAGCAGCTTCGATTGGCGGCGTAACCGTAAATCTGCGTTTGGATAGCAATAAGGGGCCTGTAGTAGGTGCTGTTACTATCGGCAAGACAGGCAGTGTAGAGAAGTATCGTGTGTTCAGTGGCAAGGTTAAGAATGTTGCAGGTGTTCACGATCTGTACATTTGCTTTGACAAGGCTAGCGGCGATGTCCGTTTGGATTACTGGCAGTTTAAATGATTAACCAATAATAATTTTTAAAAATCTATTAGTAAATTGAAAAGAAAAAGTATCTTAGCTCTCGCGGCATCAGTAATGCTAATGAGCTCAATGACAATGTGTATGACAAGTTGTGTGGAAAATGATAATCCTGTAATTAAACCCGTCGATCCGAAGGAGCAATTTCATATCTACCTGTGTTTTGGACAGTCGAATATGGAAGGAAATGCAACCCCTGAGGCGATGGATAAAAAGGATGTAGATCCTCGTTTCCAGATGTTGGCTTGTGTGAACTTTAATAGCCCCAAGCGTACTATGGGCGAGTGGTATACCGCTACTCCTCCAATCGTAAGAGAAGGTACTGGACTTGGTATGGCCGACTATTTCGGACGTACAATGGTGAAGTATCTTCCAGAGAATATAAAGGTAGGTGTAGTTGATGTTGCTATCGGTGGAACTAAGATTGAAGGTTTTATTTCAGAGGAAGTTGCCGATTATATCAAGCCTGAGGCTGATTGGTTGAAGAACTATTTCAAGGCTTATGACAATGACCCATACAAGCGTCTTGTAGATATGGCTAAGATTGCTCAGGAGTCTGGAGTTATTAAGGGTATCCTGCTACATCAGGGAGAAAGTAACAATACCCAGCAGGATTGGCCACAGAAGGTGAAGCTGATTTATGACCGTTTGCTGAATGACCTCAACCTGAATGCAGAGGAAACTCCACTGTTTGTAGGCGAGATGGTAAGTAAGCAGGAGGGTGGTGCATGCTGGGGCCACAATGCTGTAATTGCCAAGGTTCCATCAGTAATTCCTAACTCTTATGTTATCTCATCAGCTAATTGTCCACAGAAGGGTGATGGACTGCACTTCACTGCTCAGGGCTATCGCATAATGGGTCAGCGCTATGCTAAGGCTGCTCTGGAGTTGATGGGTATCGATGCTGAGATAGAAGAGCCTGCAGCTCCAGCTACTGAGTTTGAACTTGATAGTAAGTTCACAAGTCTGAGCAGCATTGGTTCAACACCATTTGTTATCTATAACGAGGCTACTAAGATGGCTTTCTTTGGTTCTGATAATCAGAACTTGGGTTATGATGCTCTTTCTTCAGCATTACAGAAGAGCAATGCTACTATTGGCTTTAAACTGGAGGCAAGCGGAAATTATTATCTATTGCGTGCCATTACTCCCAATGACGACGAGTATAATATCTGGGGAGGTCCTGGTTATTTGAACTCACAGCCTGTTGACGGATGGTGTAGCTTTATCCTTGGATTGAAAGATCAGTTCGGACAGGATATGGAAAATGGCGCATTGTGGGATATCAAGTACGAGGAAGGCAAGGGCTTTACTCTGAAGAATGTTGGTACTGGTAAGTATCTGCAGGATGCTTCTCCTGCTAAGTATGACGAGCCAGCATACTTTAGTTTCTACAGTTACAAAGAGGCAAAGACTAAATGATGAAAAAAATACTATCAACCGTTTTGTTTTGTGCAGTGGCTTTATCGGCCACTGCACAGCAGACATTTGAGGTTAGTTATTTGGCAAAGAATGCCGTAAGGGTGAGACTCGCCGATAAGAAAACGAAGACTGCTTTGCCTGATTGGATATATGTGAAGCATGACAATCTGAAAAATGCTGATGTAAAGGCTATTGTTAAGGGCAATACATTGACAATTAAGGATAAGAAGGGTAAAATCGTTTTCAGTGCAACCAACCATCAACTAAAGGACGGTGAGGCTACGTTAACCTTTGATTCTCCTAAAGACGAGTGTCTCTTCGGATTGGGACAGTTCCAGGATGGATACAGTAATGTGCGTGGTCTTTCACGTCGACTAACACAAGTTAATACTCAGATTAGTATTCCGATGCTTATTTCGAGCAAGGGATATGGTGTGTTATGGAATAATTATGGCCTGACCGAGTTCAATCCATGTAATCAGAGTGTTAAGCTACTAAAGCAAGAAGGTACAGGTAAACGAGAGGTTGTAGATGTAACCTCAACCGAAGGTGGCAAACGCGAAGTGCGTGAGCGCCATATATTCGAAGCAAAGATAGAAATACAGGAAGCAGGCGATTATACCCTGTTGCTTGACGTTGGGCAGAAGATGGCTCGCAGACATAACCTTACTATTGATGGAAATCCCGTAATTGAGATGCAGAATCTATGGTTGCCACCTACGGCATCAAAGATTGTGCATTTAGAAAAAGGTGTTCATCAGTTGTCGGCCGAACTTACCAAAGACGATCAACCTATACTATATTATAATAAGGTGAAGGATGTAACAACATTCCGTTCACCTGTGGCCGATGCTGTGGATTATACCGTGTTTGTAGGCAACCCCGATGAGATCATTGCAACCTATCGCCAACTTACTGGCGAGTGTCCTGAGATGCCTGAATGGGCATTGGGGTATATCCATTGTCGTGAGCGATTCCATTCGTCTGACGAGATACTGCAGACAGCTAACCGTTTCCGTAGTGAGAATCTACCCGTTAGCGTGATGGTACAAGATTGGCAGTACTGGGGTAAATATGGATGGAACTCTATGCGATTTGATGAGGAATTCTATCCCGATCCCAAAGCACTTACAGACAGCTTGCATAAGATGGATATGAAGTTGATGGTGAGCGTATGGTCGAAGATAGATAAGAACTCTGAGGTAGGCAAACAGATGGTGGCTGCCGATAATTATATCCCTGGTACAGACTGGATTGACTTCTTTAATCCAGATGCTGCTGCCGACTATTGGAAGAATTTTAAAGAACGCCTATTGCCTCTGGGTATCGATGCATGGTGGCAGGATGCTACCGAACCAGAGAATGACGATTTGCAGGGACGAATGGTAAACAAAGGCAAGTGGAGTGGCGAACAGGTACGTAATGTATATCCACTGCTGGTAAATAAGACTGTATACGAAGGACTGAAAGAGGCAGGAAAGGATCCAATGATACTTACCCGTTGCGGTTTTGCTGGAATCCAGCGATACGGATCTGCTATGTGGAGTGGCGATGTAGGTAACGATTGGGAGACCTTCCGCCGACAGATAACAGCCGGACTAGGTATGCAGGCTGCCGGAATCCCTTGGTGGACCTACGATGCCGGTGGTTTCTTCCGTCCTCAGAACCAATATACTGACAGTGCTTATATCGAACGTATGTTGCGATGGATAGAGACTGCTGTTTATCTGCCACTGATGCGAGTTCACGGATATATGAGTAATACCGAACCCTGGAACTATGGTAAGGAGGCTCAGGATATTATTGCCCAGTGCTTGCAGGAGCGTTATCACTTGATGCCATATATCAAGCGTTGTGCAAAAGCCGTTTCGGAAGAAGGTGGTACACTGATGCGTCCGTTGGTTTTTGACTTTGCCAACGACGCTGAGGCTCTGAAGCAGAAATATGAATACATGTTTGGTCCATCACTCCTTATCAGTCCTGTTACTGAGCCAGGAGTTACCACATGGACAACCTATCTGCCCAAGAACATAGAGGGGTGGACTGACTATCATACAGGCAAACATTATGATGGAGGCCAATACGTAACAACGGCCGTGACTAAAGCCTATATTCCAGTTTTTATTCGTGGCAAACAATTCACATACTAACAACATAAACTTTAAACGTATGAAGACGAAATCAATTATTCTGTTACTCATGGCCTGTTGCATACAGGCAAAGGCCGGAACCATCACGAATGATGATGGAACCGTGACATTCCAGTACAAGAACGACCAGGCCAAAGAGGTTCTGGTAGATGTACAGTTTGCTGGGCGTAAACCCATGCAGAAAGATGCAAAGACGGGACTTTGGACAGTTACTCTTGGTCCGGCAGCCCCTGATATGTATCCCTATTGTTTCGTGGTTGACGGGGTTAGTATTATGGACCCAGACAATCCACAGTACTTCCCCAACGAGGGATTTAAGAACAGTCTGCTTGAGATAAAGTCGAAAGACGGACTGGCTCACGACATTAAAGATGTTCCCCACGGAACTATTGAGTATATACACTATTACTCGAAGAGTCTGGGTGGAACGAACAATGCCATCGTGTATCTTCCACCAAACTACATGATGAACTTCGACAAGAAGTATCCTGTGTTCTATCTAATTAGTGGAACAACTGATACTGAGGAGGTTTATTACAAGGTTGGTCGCGTAAACTACATTCTCGACAATCTGTTAGCCCAGAAGGCTGCCAAGGAGATGATTATCGTGCTGCCTTATGGTAATCCTACTAAGCTGCTTGCTGCTCCTGATGCTAATGGTGCTCCTCAGACACGATTCGGTGGCGATGTGTTCAGTAAGGATTTGATTAACGACCTTATGCCGTACATCGAGAAGAATTACCGCACCGTAAACAACAAGGATCATCGTGCTATCGGAGGTTTCTCACGTGGCGGTAATCAGGCCTTATTCAATGGACTGAGCAATCTCGACAAGTTTTCGTATCTGTGTAGTTACAGTTCGTTTACATCTACCGATATTCCAAATGTTTACGATAATGCTGACGATACCAACAAGAAGATTCGTCTGTTCTGGTTGGGCGTGGGTACCGATGACTTCCTGTATGGAAATGCTCGCGACTACATGGAGTTCCTTGATACAAAGGGAATCCGTAGTGTTAAGGAGTTTACCAATGACAAGTTCGGCCATACTTGGATGAATGCCAAGTATTTCCTGACCAAGACTCTTCCATTGCTTTTCAACAAGAAAGCATCAGAAGAGGCTATGAAGAATGGCGAGCCTGCTCCCGCTAAGACTGGCAAGGAACAGCAGTTTACCCCGGGCGTTATGGCACGACTCTTCCCCCGTCCAATCATCTCGCCAGAGTATACCGAGGATGGTATCATCTTCCGTTTTAAGGCTCCTGAGGCTAAAAGTGTTGAGTTAGAGTGTGAGATGTTGCCTGAGAATGTGGCAATGGAACGCGACAGCGATGGCGTATGGAGCGTGAAGATGAACGATTACCTGTTTGAAACCTTCAAGTACTGTTTCGTTGTTGATAGTATGCAGGTTACCGATCCTAGCAATATGTACATTTCGCCCGATGCTGGCTTTAAGTACAGCATTGCCGACAATCCAAAGTCGCCATTCAACTTTGCTTCGCAGGGTGAAATCAGTCATGGTCGTGTAAGCTACGACTTTACACGTAATACTGCATTCTATACATCTGGTAATATGCGTATGGGAGTGATGCCTGCATTTATCCAACTGATTCCTGCTGAGGGTGAGAGTGTAGAGAGTTGGTTTAAGGTTGGTGGTGCTGATGCCATTGCCGACCGTATGATTGCCGACGGAAAGACAAAACCATGTATGATTACTGTCAGTGCTACCGATTTCAGTCAGCAGCAGGGCGGTATGCAGATGCCTGGTTTCAAGATGAACAAGCTTGATGCCAACGACTATCCTACATGGAGTCAGCGTCGCAGAGCACTTGTAAAGCTTCTGCTTGATATTAAGAAGCAACCAGATCCAGAGTTCCCTGCTATGGGTGGAGGTTTTGGCGGCGGCTTTGGCGGTGCTCCTCAGATGTAAAATGACAAAAAGATTAGACTTATGAAACTTATATCAACTATGTTTTTGTGTTGTGCTGCCCTCTGTGCTAATGCGCAGAAGGGTAGCCAACTACCTTTGTTCTACCAGGTCGAGAATACGGGCGCAGCATTTGCAAAGCCTGATATGCCTGAGGCAAACAAATTGCCTGTTATTAAAGACCTTCCCGATCCATTGAAAGGTGTTAAGAACTTTAAGGGATGGGCTCGTAAACGTAGCGAAATTGCCCATCTTATTCAGCATTATGGCATAGGCGAGAAACCTGCTGTAAGTAAAGAGTGTATTAAGGCTCGAATGAACGGCGATACTCTGATAGTAGATGTGACCGTGAATGGCGAGACTCTCACTTTGAGTTCTGAAATCAAGTATCCCAAGACAGGTAAGGCTCCTTATGCGTTGATGATTGGTTCGAGTATGATTGCCTTGCCACGTCAACTGTTTGAGGATCGTCCTATCGCCACCATGAACTTCCACGAGAAACAGGTGAACGACTACGGGCAGTGGGGTAAGCATCACGAGCGTGGTGAGCACAACTTCGACCGCCTGTATCCTAATCTAAAGGATAATGGTGCCTACAGCGAGTGGGCTTGGGGATTCAGTCGTTTGATTGACGGACTGGAACTGCTTGGTCCTGAGGTTACTAAGATTGATACCAAGCGTATCGGTGTTACTGGCTGTTCGTATGCAGGTAAGATGGCACTTTATTGTGGTGCCTTCGATGAACGTGTGGCTTTGACTATTGCCCAGGAACCCGGAGGTGGTGGTGCTGCTGCATGGCGTATTTCGCATCTGCAGGACGAGGTAGAGAATTTGGATAAGACTGATTACCACTGGTTTATGGAAAGTCAGCGTGAGAACTTCCACGGCGATAGTGTTTACCAGTTGCCTTACGATCAGCACGAACTCTGTGCTCTGGTTTGTCCACGCGCTTTGTTGCTGTTGGGTAATCCTGATTACAAGTGGTTGGCCGACGATGCAATGCTTGTTTCAGCTGAGGCTGCAAAGAAGGTTTGGGAACGCTTTGGTATTGCCGACCGTATGGGTTGGAGTATCGTAGGCGGTCATGGACACTGTCAGTTGCCCGAGTGCCAGTGGCCTGAGGTGCTGGCCTTTATCGACAAATTCCTTTTAGGAAAAGATACAAATACAAATGATATCCGAATTTATTCTAAAACTTTAATAAAATGAAGAAGACATTATTATCAACATGTATGTTGTGCCTCTCGGCTGTAGCTATGGCTCAGCCGGCTGGCGGTTTTGGTGGATTCCAGGCGCCTCAGGTTAAACTTGAGACATCGCAGGAGTGGAAAGATGTAAACTATGCAGGTGATGATAAGGCTTATCACACTTGTGATATCTATCTGCCCAAGCAGCAGAAGGCTTCTTATCCTGTAGTTATCCATATCTATGGAAGTGCGTGGTTCAGCAACAGCAGTAAGGGTATGGCCGATCTTGGTACTATCGTAAAGAGTCTGCTCGATGCAGGTTTTGCTGTGGTTTGTCCTAACCACCGTTCTAGTATGGATGCTAAATGGCCTGCCCAGATTCATGATATCCGTGCCGTGATCCGTTTTGTACGTGGCGAGGCTAAGAAGTATAAGTTCGATCCTACATTCGTTGCTACTAGCGGTTTCTCTTCAGGTGGCCATCTGGCTTCTACTGCTGCTACTACTAGCGGCACCAAGCAGACTAAGGTGGGTACAGTCGATATCGACCTTGAGGGAAATGTAGGTAACTATCTCAACGAGAGCAGTGCAGTAAATGCCGCCTGCGATTGGTCTGGTCCTATCGACCTTACTGCAATGGATTGTGGTGAGTCTATGAAGATGGGCGAGAATAGTCCTGAGGATGTGTTGCTCAACTCTAAGTTGGCCAAGGAACCAGATAAGTACCTCAGTCTGAGTGCAACTACCTATGTAGATAAGAATGATCCTCCTGTTATCATTTTCCATGGCGAGAAGGATAATGTGGTTCCTTGTTGCCAGGGTAAGAAGTTCTTCGAGGTTCTGAAGGCTGCTGGTGTTAAGACCGAGGCTACATTCGTGCCCGAAGGTAGTCATGGCGGTCCAGCTATGTATGTAGAAGAAAACCTTCAGAAAATGGTTAATTTCCTGAAGGCTCTTATCAAGTAATATCGGTATTGCTTAATCGTGAATGATTAATGCCGACCGAGCGTCGACTACGGTCTTGGTGCCTGTGATGGTGCCGAGACCGTTTTCATTTATGTTTCCATCGCAGCAAACCACGGTATATCTACCGTCAGGGATGGTTATCTCAACAGGTTCCTTGTTGGCATTCAGTATCACAATGATGTTGCGCCAGTCATCGCGACCTGCATAGTTCTTCAGTCGGAATGCTACTGTGCTTTCGGGCGTATCGATAAACTCAAGATGCTTGCGTACCAGGTCAGCATTGCCCAGTCGGAATGCTGGGTGATTCTTTCGCAGTTGGATAAGATTCTTGTAGAAGTTGAATACCTGTGGATATAGCTTCAGATTGTCCCAGTTAAGCAGATTTATGCTATCGGGCGATTCAAAGCTATTATGTACACCTTTCTTATTGCGCAGCAACTCTTCGCCGCTGAGCATGAATGGCACACCCTGCGATGTGAATACTGCGGTCTGAGCCAGCATATCCAGCTTAATCAGTTCTTCGATAGTAATACCCGGGATGCTCGATTTCAGGCGGTCTACCAAGCACATGTCGTCATGACAACTTACGTAGCTTATCATCTGCGTTGGTTCGATAGCCCAAGGTTCTTTGCTATAGTTTACCTTAGTCATGTCTATCTGAGGATGACTGATGGCACCAACAATACCGAACTTCAGACTCTCTTTGTTGTCGGCCAGACCTGCCAGGAATGCAGGCTTTGTATCATCGCTGAACGGACCGCGAAGTGCATCGCGAATCTCATCACTGAATGCTGCGATAGTTGGCATCTGTGGGATATTAGCCTTCATTCCCAACTTTTCGTTAGGGATAGCGCATGAGCCTGCACTCCAACCCTCGCCGTAGATAAACAGGCTTGGGTCGATAGCATCTACAGCCTTACGTATCTCGTTCATGGTTTGGATGTCGTGAACACCCATCAGGTCAAAACGGAATCCATCGATATGGTACTCGTTGATCCAGTACTTCACGCTCTCTATCATAAACTTGCGCATCATTGGCTTCTCCGATGCAGTCTCATTGCCACAGCCACTTCCGTTGCTGTATGCTCCGTCGGCTGTTTTGCGATAGAAGTAGTCGGGATATGTGCGCTGGAAGTTTGAGTGCTCGATATCATATGTGTGATTGTAAACCACATCTAGAATCACTCGGATACCAGCCTTGTGCAAGGCCTGAACCATCTGCTTGAACTCCTTGATACGCACCTCGGGCTGATAAGGATTGGTGGAATATCCACCCTCAGGCACATTATAGTTCACCGGGTCGTAACCCCAGTTGTACTTGTTGTCGCTCAGGCGGGTTTCATCTACCGATCCGTAGTCGTAGCTTGGCAGAATGTGTATGGCGTTCACGCCCAGCGACTTGAGATGGTTGATGGCCCAGGGCTCTGTGAGAGCCATAAATTTTCCTGGATACTTGGCATCCTTGCGGGCGATAGAGAAGTCGCGATGATGCATCTCGTAGATCACTAGATCGGCAGGCGATTTGCATACGGGGTGCTTATCCTGTGCCCATCCTTCAGGATTTGTGTTGGCAAGATCGATGATAGCTCCACGCTTGCCGTTCACTCCTACGGCCTTGGCGAATATGCCGGCACACTCGCCTTTGCCCATGTCGAAGGTATAAAACTTGCCCATCAGGTCGCCCTTGACGGTAGCTGTCCAGCACTCGTTCCCTGTCTTCTGCATCTTAACGCTCTTGATAGCCTTGCCGCCTATACCTTCTTTATATATACGTACGGTTATCTGCTTTGCGTCGTTGGGTGCAAAGAGTTGGAACTTGGTTTCTTTGGGGGCATAGTCAACCTCCTTAAAAGTCTGTGCTACCGCCTGTTTAGGCAGTAGCATAGACAACAATCCTGCGAATATCAATTTCTTCATTCGTATGGTTATTTAGCTATAATCGATACAGCAAATCCGCCTCCAGGGGCTTCGTTAATCTTCAGTACGTCGCCCTGCTTTACCACACGCTTGGTGATGGTGAAGGCCTTAGGATTCTTCTCGTAGTGAGCATCTTTTGCATCAGCATAGATGGTGCAGTCGTACTTCTTTCCCTTGTCCAGGAAGTCGAGCTTTATCTGTGTCTTGTGTCCGTTCTCGTCACACTTTCCGCCTACGAACCAGTTGTCGGTTCCCTTAGCCTTACGTGCTACAGTGATGTAGTCGGCAGGCTCGGCCTCAAGATACTTCGAGTCGTCCCAATCGCAAGCTACGTCGCGGATGAACTGGAATGCAGGAGCCAGGTCGGCACGCTCGTAGTTCTCAGGCAGGTCGGCAGCCATCTGCAGTGGTGAGTACATTGTAAGATAAAGAGCCAGCTGACCGCAGAGTGTGGTACGAACCCAAGATGTGTTCTTACTCCAGGTTGATAGCTGAGTCTCGAAGATACCAGGTGTGTAGTCCATTGGACCGCCCTGCAGACGTGTGAATGGCAGAATACAGGTATGATCAGGACGATTGCCACCGAAAGCCTCATACTCAGTACCGCGAGCCGATTCGCCGCCTACAAGATTAGGATAGGTGCGGCAAAGTCCTGTAGGACGTGTAGCCTCGTGCGAGTTTACCATAATATGGTGCTTGGCTGCCTCCTTGATTACATACAGATAGTGGTTGTTCATCGACTGCGAGTAGTGATGATCGCCTCGTGGGATGATGTCGCCTACGTAACCAGTCTTCACAGCATCGTATCCGTATTTGTTCATCAGGTCGTAAGCCTCCTTTATATGGCGCTCGTAGTTCTGGGTTGAGCTCGATGTCTCGTGGTGCATCAGAATTTTCACACCCTTAGAGTGAGCATAGTCGTTAAGCATCTTGATGTCGAAGTCGGGATATGGAGTCACAAAGTCGAAAACATCGCGCTTCCACATGTTGGCCCAGTCTTCCCAACCTACGTTCCAACCCTCAACTAGTACCTCGTCGAGACCATTCTTGGCAGCAAAGTCTATGTAGCGCTTTACTGTCTCGTTGTTGGCGCAGTGAGTGCCGTTTGGTTTTACTTTTGTCCAGTCGATATTGTCGAGTTGGATGCTTGGGAAGTCGTTGGTATAGTGCCAGTTGCCGCGACCTACAATCATCTCCCACCAAACACCACAGTATTTTGTGGGGTGAATCCACGAAGTATCCTCAATCTTACATGGCTCGTTCAGGTTCAGTATCAGGTTGCTCGACAGCATGTCGCGTGCATCGTCTGATACCATAACTGTGCGCCAAGGTGTATTGCAAGGAGTCTGCATGCAGCCCTTCAGACCTGTAGCATCAGGAGTAAGATGACTTACAAATGTGAATGGCCTAGGCAGTGGGTACTCTGATGCAGTTGGGTTTGGAGTATAGGCATTGCTGCCGCCGCCAAGCTGTGTGGTAAGATGTTTGGTCTTTGCATCAACCAATTCCAGATGCATTGTGGCATAATCCAAGCAGGCAGCCTCGTGGATGTTGATGTACAGACCGTCGTCGCTCTTCATCTGGAGCGATGTCTGAACGCCTGTCTCAGAGAATACTGCTACTGATGAGTTGCCCCAGTTTACGGCTGTCTTCATGCGATTGCGAATCTCTGACAGCTTAGTCTCTTGTGTCTCCTGCTCCTGAGTGTCATAGTCGCCTGGCAGCCACCATGCTGTGTGGTCGCCTGCCATAGCAAACTCAGTGTGCTCCTCCTTAATTAGGAAGTAGTTAAGATCCTTCTGCTGTGGGAACTCGTAGCGCAGTCCGATACCATCATCGTACACACGGAAACGGATGATCATCTCGCGGCGATGCTGTTTTGGGGCCAACTGCACTCCTGGCTTATTCGACTTTACACGCTCCAGCCACATCTGCTGCAGTGTTACGGCCAACTCGTTGTAATGGTTACGGATGTTCTTGGTCTCGCCCCATACTGGTTGCCAGGTCTCGTCAAATTCGCTAACTTTCTCGTTTACGATGCTGAATTGGTCCATCAGGTCCTTCTCGTCCAATCCTGCTGAGGCGTGCTTGTCCTTTGCAAGCTCCAGTCCCAGAAACGATGGCTTTACTACTGCGCGACCTTTGTAGCTCATCTCGTAGACGGGGCGGCCGGTATTGTCAACCGAGAATTTCAGTTCGATATTGCCGTTAGGCGATTTTACGTTGCCGGCGATGGCCATAAGTGGCAGCAAGGCCAGCGATAAGAATAACTTTTTCATTTCTTTATTTTCTTCCGCTTTGAATAATTAATGTGCTGATTTCGTCGTTAAGACTATCGGCCTTCAGCAATTGCTCGATGCTCAGGTGCATGCGATAGCGCCAATAGTGTCGTGGGTTGGCTGGGATGTTGATACGCTCGGCATTCTGGTCGGGCAGTCTCAACTTCTCGTCGATGCTCAGCCAGTCCTGCAGCGACAGCAGGCAGAGCATAGATGGCGATGTGAGATGACGACTCACGATGTCCTTAGCCAACCATCCTGGCAGTGGGTGAGGTGCAGCTCCGCCGCGTCGCAGCGTAGTGTTGTAGTATGTTTGTGTCTGCTCCTCGTCTTCGTCCCACCACTGGCGCAGAGTCGACATGTCATGTGTAGATATGGTGTCGACAGAGCGATATGGGTTGTGCGATAACTTGCCGAAGCGTGTTGTTGGGTCCTTTGGCATCGACTGGATCTCAAGACTCAGTATGCGCAACTCGTTCATCACCCAGGGCACGCAGTCGGGCACCATACCCAGGTCCTCGGCACATACCAGCATGCGGGTGGCCTGGGTAAGGCGAGGCAGCTTCTTCATAGCCTCTGTATACCAGAATTGGTTGTTGCGACGATAGAAGTAGTCGTTGTACAGACGGTTGAACACAGCCTTGTCGCTGTCCCAAAGTGCTTGATAGATAAAGTCGTTCTGTACGCCGATTCTTGGGTGGAACTTATTGTTGTCCTTGCGGTCGCGTACAAACAGTACGTCGCTGATAAGGGCGTATAGTCCGTCGCGCAGATTGGCAAGATGGGTAGGATCACTAACTTTGGCGGCCTCTACCTTATACCAAGCCTCCACCTTGCGTTGGGTGTCAAACTCTGGCTTCATCTGCCAGATGTCGTCGTGAGCGTGATTCAGGAAGTTCTCCTTTACGTATTGTGCCTTCTCGCCAAATACACGGTCCAATGTCCAGTCGGCAATGAATGGCTTTGTGAACAGTTCTTCCTGGAACTGTAACCCATAGGCCTCAATCTCCTCGCGGGTCATACCTAGCGATGGCGAGAACTGACCCAGCAGTCCGTGTACGGCATCGATAGGAATCTCCCAGATGCGGAAGAAGCCCAGCACGTGGTCGATACGATATGCATCGAAGAACTGCGACATCTTGCGGAATCGGCGAACCCACCATGAGCAGCCGTCTTCAAGCATAGCATCCCAGTTGTATGTGGGGAATCCCCAGTTCTGTCCGTTGGCCGAGAATGCATCGGGTGGGGCACCAGCCTGTCCGTTCAGGTTGAAGTACTTTGGCTCAACCCATGCCTCAACGCCGTCGCGGCTGATGCCGATGGGGATATCGCCCTTAAGTACCACACGCTTCTGGCGGGCATACTCGTGGGCAGCATGCATCTGCTTGTCGAGGTTGAACTGCACGAAATACCAGAAAGCCACCTCTTTATATAGTTTGGTGGTGGTCTTTGTCATCGCCTCGCGCTCACTTTCGGGCAGAGTGTGATGATCGGGCCAGTCCTGGAATGTGGCTGTGCCGTATAGGTCGCGATAGTGGCAGAATGCTGCATATGGTACAAGCCACTCCTTGTTTTGCTCAAAGAACTGCTTGTACTCTGCTGTCTTCATCATCTTGCTACCCTCTTGGGCGTAGATGGCGCGCAGATAGTCCATCTTGGCGTTGTTCACACGCTCGTAGTCTATCTGTGGCAGTGCGTTCAGTACCTCGCGCAGAGCCTCAAACTCCTTGCGCAGCTTCTCGTCCTTAAGTTGTGGCAGCTGGCGGAAGTCTGTGTACTGTGGATGCAGAGCATATATGCTTATAGAGTTATAAGGATACGAGTCCTGCCATGTGTGGGTGATGTTGGTATCATTGATAGGCAATACCTGCAGCACACGCTGCTTGGTCTTGTCGCACCAGTCTACCATCAACTTCAGATCGCCGAAGTCGCCCACGCCAAAGCTGCCCTCACTGCGTAGCGAGAATATGGGGATGACGATTCCTGCTCCCTTCCAGGGATATACAGGGAAGTAAGCCTGCGTCAGTTCGTAAACCACCACCTCGCCTTTGCTCATCTTAGGCATCTCTACTGTGCGGTTCATGCCGTTCTCCCATAGTGGAGTGTGGTCGGCTTCTGTGTCGAGGGCAACAAACTTAAACTCCAGTGTGGTTGGCAGTTTGTCGGCATCCAGACTGATAGCCCACTCATTGTTCTCGTGCTCCACCATGCTGATGGCACGCAGAGCCTCCCAGTCGCCCAGTGTGTCGCCCTCGCCTATCAAGGCCAGACGCTCGTTGTTGCGCAACTGTGGTGCACGCACTTTCAGTCTTACGGTCTTGTCGTAAGTTGTCTCTTCGCTCATCTGCTGTTTGCGGGCAGCTATACACTCTGTGAAGGCAGTCGAGTACATGTACGAGTCTTCTGGTATATCAATCCAGTGGTCGTAAACAGTGTAATTCGCGCCTTTTGCGGCAGCAAACTCCAGTCGGTGCGGAATAACCAACCACTCGTGTCGTGCCTCATGGTCGCCACGCATCACGGTGTAATAATAATCGATGTGGGTGCTGGTCTTCACCACCTTACTCAGTTCGCATGTCCAATGGAGTCCGTCCAGGGTCCCCATCTTGTGCTGCTCTGTCTTGCCATCCGTTAGGATGTTTAGTGCCAGTTCCTCTCCGAAGGTTGTCTGGTACTCGATGTTGAAATTGATCTTCATACCAATTGTCTTTAGTTATTTTTGGCAAAAGTACGAAAATAACCCGTTCGGTGTTTCCAAACGGGCTTGTATTTTATTGTTTCGCGATGCAAACGATTGCACGGCTTATTGTCTTTTACCTGGGCAGAGTTAGTACAAATCGTGCTCCATTAGTATAACTTGTGTCGAGTGTGATGTCGCCGCCCAAGCGCTGAACCAGACTTCGGGCTATAGTAAGTCCGATGCCGGTGCCTTCGTAGAACTCATCCAGTTGCACAAACTCTTCGAATATTCGCTCGGCCTCTTCCTTAGGTATGCCTATGCCGTTGTCGGCCACAGCTATTTCTACGTTGTCGGCCTTAACCTTAGCGCTTATCTTTATGTGTCTGTCTGCTGTGTTTGCTGTAAACTTCTGTGCGTTGTCTATCAACAGCGACAGCGCACGGACTGCCGAGTTGAGTTCGGTCTTAATGCTTGTTGTCTCTGCAGCAGGCTCTATGTCGAGTTCTACATTTATATCTTTTGAGTCTGCTAAACAACATGATCTGGCAGCATCGTTCACTATCTTTGCAGCTGTAGTGGTGTCGTTGCGCTCTATCACATTGCGGCTTCCTGCCTCGCTCAGTTCGAGCATCTTGTTTACCAGACCTGTTATGCGCTCAGTGTTTTCTACTATGCCTTGAGTGATGTTAGCCTTTTCTTCGGCTTTCAGTTCTATACCAGGAGTGGTGATTATCTGTGTAAAGCCGCTCAGGATGTTCAGTGGAGTACGTATCTCGTGCGATATCTGTTGGATGAAGTTGGTCTTCATCTTCGATGATTCCTCGGCCTTGGCCGTTGCTGCTATCAACTGGCGGTTGGTTTCCTCCAGCTCCATATGGCTCATCTCCAGTATATTATAGTTGGTCTCGAGCATAGCGTTGGCTAGCTCCAATTTGCGGCGCGACTTATTTAATATAAATATGTATAGGGTGATAAACAGCACTCCCAAACCGACAAACATGTACCAAACCCATTCGGGTATCTTGGTTTCCACAGCCTGTTTAACGTTGTCGCCGTATATCTCGTCTATCAGTCCTTCAGCCTCCATTTTTTCGATTTCGTTGCTGATGGCGTCAATCAGTGCCTTGTTGTGGCTCACGTAGCAATATTCGCGTGGCTGTATGCTTATCTCCTCGGCCTGCAGCTGGCTCAGGTGATAATGTTCTATGTAGTACTTAGCCTGATAGCGATAGCAGACTACAGCATCGTACTTGCCCGCAGCCAGATCGTTAAATGCCTCAGTCAGGTCGTACACGTGAACTCCTATACCGCCATCTTTCTTTACCTGATCGCCTATGTGGCGCGAGGTCAGAAATGCTATCGTCTTTCCCTTGATGTCGCGAAAGTCGAAGCTGCTATATTCTGCCTTGCGGTAAACCACCTGATAATACAGGCGGAAAATCGGGCGCGAGTAGAATATCGTGTCCTTGCGATATGGTGAATACACCATCATCGCCAGGTCGGTATTGCCGTTAAGCACATCTGTAGCCACTTTTGCCCATAGGTTGGGCGAGTAGTAGAACTGTATCCCCAGTCGCGACATCAGCGCACGGGTAAAGTCTACATCATATCCACGGGGTATGCCATCTCTGCCCACCGACTGCAGTGGTGCATAGTTGGCATCAAGTCCTATGGTAATCGGCTGCTTTATCGCAAGTTCCTCAGCCCTGACTCCGCCAGAAGTCAGCACTCCAACAACCACCGCCACAATCAGCACAATATGTCGAAAATCAAGTTTCATTATCAGTATAGCGTATTATTACATTCCTTAATTCACGCTGCAAAGATAGTGCAAATCAATCGAATAACAAAATAAAATCCATTTTATTTTCATTTTAGAACTTTCTTCAGTAAAACTGTTGTAATACAAAAAATCTCTCATCTCTCACATAATATCTCAAAACCCGCATAAACACAGGCGTTTCGGCATGTGAGAGATTATTTTTATCCCTCACTTATCTCTCACATATCTCTCCCTAATCCCTCACATCAACCCTCACTTTTATAGTCTGGCATAGAATTGCCATGTGAGAGATTGGGTGAGAGATTAGGG
>ONGP01000047.1 GCA_900317405.1 uncultured Prevotella sp. | reverse complement strand
CGAAAAAATTGCTAATGAATGATAGAGTTTGGCAGATTTTTTGTAATTTTGCACAAATTTTTAATTCTTTCAGCGTATGAGTATCGTAAAGATAAAGGATAAGTCGTTCAAAATCTCTATCCCAGAGGCTGAGATTAAGGAGCGTGTAAAGACTGTTGCACAGCAGATAAGTAAGGATATGGAGGGTAAGAATCCTCTGTTGTTAGGTGTGCTGAATGGCGCATTTATGTTTGCTGCCGACTTGATGCGTGAGATGACGATTCCTTGTGAGATTTCTTTCGTAAAGCTTGCATCTTATCAGGGTACCACCTCTACAGGTAAAATAAAGGAGGTGTTTGGTATCAATGAGGATCTTACCAATCGTACGGTGATTATCGTCGAGGATATCGTAGAGAGCGGACTCACAATGAAGCAGATGATTGAGTCGCTGGGTACACGTAATCCCGCATCTATCCATATCTGCACCCTTTTCTTCAAACCAAGCAAGCTGAAGGAGAATATTAATCCTGAATACGTGGCATTTAGCATTCCCGATGATTTTATTCTGGGTTATGGTTTGGATTACGATCAGCAGGGTCGCGGACTTAAAGATGTATATACAATAATAGATTAAATACTTAATTAAACTAAAATTATCAGGATAATGAAGAATATCGTGATTTTTGGTGCTCCAGGCTCAGGCAAGGGCACACAGAGTGATAAGATGATTGAGAAGTACGGACTGAACCATATCTCAACAGGTGACGTGCTTCGTGGTGAGATCAAGAAGGGTACAGAACTAGGTAAGACAGCTGCCAGCTTCATAGAGAAGGGCCAGCTTATCCCCGATGACCTGATGGTTAATATTCTTGCTTCTGTATACGACAGCTTCGGACGCGACAGCAAGGGCGTAATCTTCGACGGATTCCCCCGTACTATCCCACAGGCCGAGGCTCTGAAGAAGATGCTCGACGAGCGTGGCGATAAGGTTGCTGCAATGATCGAGCTTGATGTTCCTGAGGATGAGCTGATGAAACGACTCATCCTGCGTGGACAGCAGAGCGGACGTGCCGACGACAATGAGGAGACTATCAAGAAGCGCCTTGTGGTTTACCATTCTCAGACTATGCCACTGATCGAGTGGTACAAGCAGGAGGGTGTTCACTATCATATCGACGGTCTGGGCGAACTCGACCGCATATTTGCAGACATTTGCCAGGTTATTGACAATATCTAAATGGAGAGTAATTTCGTAGACTACGTTAAGATTTACTGCCGCTCTGGTAAGGGAGGTAAGGGCAGTATGCACTTGCGCCATGTGAAGTATAACCCCAACGGAGGTCCTGACGGTGGTGATGGTGGAAAGGGTGGAAGCATTATTCTGCGTGGAAACCATAACTACTGGACTCTGCTCCACTTGAAGTACGAGCGCCATATCTTTGCCGAACACGGAGGTAATGGTGGTCGCGACAAGTGTCATGGTACCGATGGTAAGGATGTATATATCGATGTGCCATGTGGTACTGTGGTATATAATGCCGAAACTGGTAAGTACGTCTGCGATGTTACATACGATGGTCAGGAAGTTCTGCTGCTTAAGGGCGGACGTGGTGGATTGGGTAATTTTCAGTTCCGCACATCTACCAATCAGGCCCCTCGCTATGCACAGCCAGGAGAGCCTATGCAGGAGATGACCATTATTCTTGAATTGAAATTATTAGCTGATGTAGGCTTGGTGGGCTTTCCTAATGCAGGAAAGTCTACCCTGGTCTCATCGCTGTCAAATGCTAAGCCCAAGATAGCAAATTACCCCTTTACCACTATGGAACCCTCGCTTGGCATTGTGGGTTATCGCGATAACAAGTCGTTTGTTATGGCCGATATTCCGGGAATTATTGAGGGCGCTTCCGAGGGTAAGGGCTTGGGACTCAGGTTCTTACGTCATATAGAGCGAAACTCGCTGTTGCTCTTTATGGTGCCTGGTGATACCGATGATATCAAGCGAGAGTACGAAATTTTGCTCAATGAACTTCAGCAGTTCAATCCTGAGATGCTGGATAAACATCGCGTATTGGCAGTTACCAAGTGCGACCTTCTTGATGAGGAACTTATCGAGATGCTTAAGGAGACACTGCCAAGCGATCTTCCTGTGGTGTTTATCTCGGCTGTAACAGGTTTCGGACTCGATGAACTCAAGGATGTGCTGTGGAGCGAGCTTAATGCAGAGAGTAATAAGCTTAATGCTATCACATCTGAAGACTCTTTGGTGCATCGCGACAAGGATATGAGCGTGTTTGCTCAGGAACTTGCCGATGAGGGCGAAGACGAGGATATTGAGTACATCGACGAGGAGGATATCGAAGATATCGAGGATTTTGAATACGAAGACTTCGACGACGAAGAATAATCTTACGCAACTATTTTTACCAATTTTAAAAAAAGTTGCCGATTTATAACATTAAATCGGAAAATTTTCCTAACTTTGCACCGAAATTTTAAACCAATCGGACAAAGTCCGCTAATTATTTAATTAAAACAGTAAAAAGTTTATGCAGAAAAGATTGCTCTTTCTGGTTGCTATGATGTTGACGTTCTCGTTAACATTGATGGCACAAATCACAACTTCAAGTATGGCTGGAAAGGTGACCCTCGACAATGCGAATGGCGAGGAAGTCATTGGTGCTACAGTTGTGGCTGTACACGAGCCTTCTGGTACTCGTTACACGGCAGTGACTAATACCACAGGTCGTTTCTCGATCAATGGTATGCGTACTGGTGGTCCTTACAATGTGACCATCTCTTACATTGGTTTCCAGCCTAAAACCGTCAAGGGAGTAACCCTCCAGCTGGCTGAAACTTACAACCTCAATGTATTCCTATCAGAGGATGCTACTGAGCTTGCCGAGGTTATCGTAAGTGGTAAGGCTTCTAAGTTTGCCGCTGAAAAGACGGGTGCTGCTACTAACATCAACAGCTCGCAGATTACCAACCTGCCAACCGTTAGCCGTTCAATCACAGACGTAACTCGTCTGTCTCCTTACGGAGGTAATGGCATGAGCTTCGCTGGTAGCGATGGTCGTAATGCTAACTTCACCGTTGATGGAGCTAACTTCAACAACAACTTCGGTCTTAGCGACAAACTTCCTGGTGGTGGTAACCCTATCTCTATCGATGCTATTGAGGAGTTGCAGGTTGTTATCTCTCCTTACGATGTTCGTCAGACCAACTTCATCGGTGGTGGTGTAAACGCTATTACCAAGTCTGGTACAAACACCTTCAAGGGTAGTGCTTATGTATATCATAAGAACGAGAACATGCAGGGTGACGCTGTAAATCGTCAGCAGATTCAGGGAGCTCGTGAGAAGGCTCAGACCACAACCTATGGTTTCACTCTGGGTGGACCAATCATCAAGAACAAGTTGTTCTTCTTCGTTAACGGTGAAATGATTAAGATTCCTTCAATCGTTAACCGTTGGAAGGGTTCTGATGATGGTAAGTCTGATCCTGACAACTACATCTCTCGTACTACCAACAAGGATCTTGAGGCTGTTTCTAAGTACATGGCCAGCAAGTATGGTTACGATACAGGTTCTTGGACAAGCTTCCCTGCTGATGAGAGCAACTATAAGTTGATGGCTCGTATCGACTGGAACATCACTGACAGACACAAGTTGGCTCTGCGCTATAATTATACTAAGAATAATATTTGGAACTCACCTAACGGTACTTCTATGGATGGTGGCACTCGTATGGCTAGCTACCGTATGTCACAGGGTTCTATGGCGTTTGCTAATTCAATGTACTCAATGGAGAACCTCGTTCACTCTTGGTCATTGGATTTGAATAGCCGTCTGACTGACAACTTGTCAAATCAGTTCCTGGCTACTATCTCTAAGCTCGACGATATCCGTGGTACAAACTCTGCAGAGTTCCCATTCATCGATATCACTAAGGATGGCGATAACTACATGGCTCTGGGTTATGAGCTGTTCACATGGAACAACGCCGTTCACAACACCATCTGGAACATCAAGGATGACGTAACCTATTATCTGGGTGCTCACAAGATTATGGCTGGTGTAACATTCGAGCATCAGATGGCCGACAACCAGTACATGCGTAATGGTTCTGGTTACTATCGTTATAATATCACTGATGATATGTATATTGGTGGTGTACTTCAGCCAGATATGCTGTTCAATAGCACTCCTGAGGTATTCTGCTTGACTTACGGTTATGATGGTGAGACTGCTCCTGCAGCACGCGTACAGTTCAACCGTCCTGGTATCTATGCTCAGGATGAGTGGAACGTTAACGATAAGCTGAAGCTGACATATGGTCTGCGTGTTGACGGTCTGTTCTTCAACAACAACGACCTGATGACTAACGCTGCTATCCTGAATCTCGATTACAATGGTCGTCATATCGATACTGGTAAGTGGCCAAAGAACAGCATCACATTCTCTCCACGTCTCGGATTCACTTACGATGTATTTGGTGACAAGAGTCTGAAGGTTCGTGGTGGTACAGGTCTCTTCTCTGGTCGTCTGCCTCTGGTATTCTTCACCAACATGCCTACCAATGGTGGTCTGGTTCAGTACCAGGCACAGATCAACGAGAAGAACGCTTCTAAGAATGGCTTCTCTATGGATACCTTCGCTGGTGGTCCTATGACTAACGTTGCTGATATGATTGCTAAGCTGCAGTCTCTGGGCTATCCTACAACTGTTAAGCCTGAGGATGGTACTGTTCCTTCAGCTGTTAACGGTGTTGATCCTAGCTTCAAGATGCCTCAGGTATGGAAGACTTCTCTGGCTATTGACTATCAGCTCCCAGTAGAGTTCCCATTCACAGTATCTGTTGAGGGTATCTACAATAAGACTATCAATGCAGTATCAATCTCTGACTGGAGTATTAAGAATGTAGGTGGTTTCGCTCGCTTCAATGGTGCCGACAACCGTCCTATCTTCCCAGACGACTTCCGCAGTGGTACTAAGGCATTCGTTCTTGAGAACACTAGCAAGGGTTATGGTTGGAGTGCAAACGTAACTGTTAATGCTCAGCCTGCTGACTGGATTAGCCTGATGGCTGCTTACACTCACACTGTATCTAAGGAGGTTACCGGTATGCCTGGTTCGGCTGCTGAGTCTGCCTTCACATACGTTCCTACATACGAGGGTCCAAACAACATCAAGTTGCACAACTCTCAGTATGTAACTCCTGATCGTATCGTAGCTAGCGCTACTCTCCACGATAAGTGCGGTAACCACTATAACTTCATCTATGAGGCTTGGCGTGGTGGCTACAACTACTCTTACATGATGCAAAACGATATGAATGGTGATGGTTACAACTACGACGCTATTTATATCCCAACAGACGCTGAGGTTCAGAACAACCTGTTCCGCTTTGTTAGTGAGGACGATAAGACCCGCTTCATGGACTATGTTCATCAGGACAGCTACCTGAGCAAGCACCAGGGTGAGTATGCTGAGGCTTATAGTGTTTACTCTCCATGGGTACACCGCATCGATTTCGGTTACAAGCACGACTTCAAGCTCAACGTAGGTAAAACCAAGCACATGCTGCAGCTTACATTCGATATGAAGAACGTACTTAACTTCTTCGACTCTTCATGGGGTGTTGCTAAGTACCTGAATCCAGAGATTGGTTCAGAGGCTAAGATCCTGAAGTACGAGGGTGTTGATGCACAGGGCTTTGCTACCTTCTCAACTCCAAAGTCTATCAGCGGTAATACTAAGACTTGGACCACCAACTACGGTATTGGTCAGTGCTGGTATGCTTCTGTAGGTATCAAGTACTATTTCAATTAAGAATTAATAAATAAAGAATTAAGAGAATATGAAACTTAAATATTTCATTCCGTCTCTCGTAGCAGTTGTAGCAACTCTGTTTACAAGCTGCGCAAAAGATAATGATCCTACATACCTTGGTAATATCAAGGTTTCAGAGTCATATGTTTCTCTTAACACTGCTGGTGGATCAACATCTATTGATCTTACAACCAATGGAAACTGGCAGTTTGAGAAAGTTATCAAGGTTACCACCAAGGTTGATGGTAAGAATGTAGATACATATTATGAGACACCAGACTGGTTGACAGTTGATAAGCTTTCTGGTGGCGAGGGTACCACTAAGGTTACTTTCAGCGCTGAGGCTGGTGAGGGTCGCTCATGCGAGCTGGTTATCTCATGTAATGGTGAGGAGCAGCATATCAAAGTAATCCAGGGTATCGTAACCATCAGCACTGCTACTTGTGCAGAGGTTATAGCTGGTCCTGACTCTAAGACATATCAGGTAACTGGTACTGTTACATCAATTTCTAACACTACCTATGGTAACTGGTATCTGAACGATGGTACAGGTGAGGTTTATATCTATGGTACACTCGATAAGAATGGTGGTACTAAGAACTTCTCAAGCTGGGGTCTCGAGGTAGGCGACCAGATTACTGTACAGGGTCCAAAGACTACTTACAATGGTACTGTTGAGTTGGTTGACGTAACCGTAGTTAAGATCGTTAAGTCTCTTATCAAGGTTGACTCTCTGACAGTTGGTGATGCTGTTACTAGCACTCTGCCTGTTGAGGGTGGCGAGATTACTGCTCACCTCACATGTAAGGGTACTGGTGTTGCTGTTGAGATTCCTGCTGATGCTAAGGATTGGCTGGGTGTTACTTCTTCAACAGTAGGTACTAACCCAACTGTTACCTTCTACGCTAAGAACAATGAGGGTGGTGATCGTGAGACAACTGTAACCTTCAAGACCACTGATGGTTCTAAGGAGTACACCTCTCAGGCTACTATCTCTCAGAAGGGTGCTATCGTAGAGTGCAACGTGGCTCAGTTCCTTGCTGCACCTGTAAGCAACTCTCAGTATCGTGTAACTGGTGTTATCACCAAGATTGCTAAGGCTGAGTATGGTAACATCTACATTAAGGACTTCTCTGGCGAGGCTTACGTTTATGGTGTAGGCGCTAAGGGCGACTTTGAGAAGCTTGGCCTGAAGGTGGGTGACATCGTAACACTCGTTGGTAAGCGTGGTGAGTACAAGGGTTCTGCTCAGATGACTGGTGCACAGTATGAGAGCCACATCCCTGTAACACCTGTTACAATCGAGGAGTTCCTCTCTAAGCCTGATGATAAGAATACCTATTATATGGTAACTGGTACTATCAGCTCGCTGAAGGGTAGCAATGGTAAGGACAACGATTATGGTAACCTCTATATCACCGATGGCGCCAACGAACTCTATGTTTATGGTTGTTATCCTGGTTGGGGCGCTAAGGGCGACGACCGCAAGTTCTTCATTGCCGACAACGATATTAAGGTAGGTGACAAGTTGACCATGATTGGTTATAAGGATACCTACAATGAACTTGTAGAGCTCTGCGGTGGTATCTGCTTCGGATTCGAGCACGCTGAGTAATCTTTTATGAATATATTATTTGCTCCCGATGCTGTAAGAGGCATTTTTTGTCCTATCAGTCTGCTCTGCATGGGCACAGGGACCAAACGAAACGGGAACTTACTATCAGGCAGCTGATGGCAAGATGGCTAAAGAGCTTAAAACGGCCCTTTTCGGCATCATCAGTCCGCACACCATTCAGACGTACACCTATGGCGTATGGGATGCGATAGAATCTTACGATATCCGTGAGGATGGTAAGATATGGGACATCTACTCTAATATTTCAAACTTCACCCCTAAGACGGATCGTGATAAGGGCGAAGGTTGGGATGTGGAGGCTCAACGATATAATCGTGAGCACGCTATGCCCAAGAGTTGGTTTAATGAGGATAAAAACCAGCCGTACAACACCACAGCGGTATATCCTATGTACACCGACCTGCATCATCTGTTTCCTACCGATGCCTATATCAACACTTTCCGTTCAAACTATCCCTATGGCGAGGTTGGCGATAAGATTACTAAGCAGTCTGAAGGTGGTTTCTCAAAATTTGGCCGCTGCACTGACGACCTTGGTTACAAGGTGAGTGGTAAGAATGGATATGTGTTTGAACCTAATGATGAGTATAAGGGTGATTTAGCTCGTGTATACTTCTACATGGCTACTTGCTATGAGTCGTATAAAAACGAGAAAGGTGTAACTCGTAGTCCTGCAGATTGGGATAATGGTGATAAGACAATGCTTGATGGTAGCGTATATCCATTCTTTAAGGATTGGGCGCTGAAGATGTTGCTCCGCTGGGCTGCTAACGATCCTGTCAGCGAGAAAGAAATAAAGCGCAACGAGGCCATCTATGGTATTCAGGGCAATCGTAATCCATTCGTCGATTATCCCGGCCTTGAGCAGTATATTTGGGGTAGCAAGATGGAAGATGCTTTCAGCTACGACAATTATGTGCCTGCAACATCTGGCATCGAGGAGATTACCAAGAGCATCTTCATCGAAAGCGATGATGCAATCTACAACCTGCGAGGTCAGCGTGTTGATGGAAAGAATCTGAAGAAAGGGATCTATATCCGCAAGAACAAGAAGATGATCGTAAAGTGATCATTAAAGAATACCTCAGTTCTCTAACGGACATACTGCAGTACTCTAACGGGCGTACTGCAGTTTTTTTACGTAAGTACTGATGCTGAAATTAATACTATCTTAAACTTTTAGCCTAAAAACTTGCATTCTTTCAAATTATTTTGTATCTTTGCCCCGTAAGTGGAACAAAACGAATTGAGTGGATGATGAAAAGACTATCTACATTACTATTTGTACTTTTGACAATTTCGATCGTAACAATGGCTCAGGTTACTACCTCAGGTATCACAGGTACTGTGATGGCAGGAGGCGAGGAGGCTATTGGCGCCACCATTACTGCTAAGCACGTGCCTTCGGGCTCGATATATCGTGCAGTAACTAATATCGAGGGACAATATACCATCACAGGTATGAAGTCGGGTGGACCTTACGAGGTTGAGATGTCGTATATAGGATTCCAGACCGCCAAGTTTACGGATATCCAGTTGGCACTGGGACAGAATGCTGTGGTTGATGCCACGCTAGGTGAGGAATCGGAGATGATTCAGGAGATAGTGGTTACGGCTAAGGCCAACAACACCATGCGCTCTGACCGCAGTGGTGCTGTTACCAACCTGAATGCGGCTCAGATTTCATCTATTCCTACCGTTGGTCGCACCATGCTTGATATCATGAAGATGACTCCACAGTCTAGCTCGGCCAGCGGTATGGCTATTGGTGGTGGAAACTACCGTCAGTCGAGTGTTACCATCGATGGTGCTTCGTTCAACGACTCGTTTGGCATGGAGCCAAGTCCTCTGCCTGGTGGTGGTACACCTATTTCTATCGATGCTCTCGACCAGATGACGGTATCTATCACTCCATACGATGTTCGTCAGAGTGGTTTTACAGGTGGTGGCGTTAATGCTGTGACCAAGAGTGGTACCAATACTTACAAGGGTTCTGTATATTCCTATCTTACCAACTCTCATCTTAAGGGTAGCAAGGTGGGTGATGTAAATCTGCCTGTCACCGATTCGCATAATTCTACTTATGGCGTAACCTTTGGTGGCCCGATACTTAAGGACAAGCTGTTCTTCTTTGTAAATGGTGAGTACGAGGATGTGGTAGTTGCAGGTCCTGCTGTATCGGCAGGTGACGGTAGTTCTCATTATTCAGCCACCAATCGTCGCCCACGACTTTCTGAACTCGAGAGCCTGTCTAACTATATGTACAACACTTATGGCATAAGCACAGGCCCTTGGCAGGGATATAATATCAAAACTCCGGCTTATCGCATCTTGGCTCGTATAGACTGGAATATCAACGACGATCATAAGTTGAATGTGCGCTTCACCAAGTCTAATCGCAAGGAGTCTAACCCTGCATCAGCATCGCGAAGCATAGGTAGCAATCGCACCTCTATTATATATGGTGGAAATCAGAACTCGTATGGTAGCAATACAGACTATAGCATGTCGTCGCTCTCTAGCCGCTATGTCACTGAGTTCCGTTTTACATCGTTTGCTGCCGAGTTGAACAGTAAGTTTGGCAAACTGCACAACACCCTGCGTGGCACATATTCGTTCCAGGATCAGCCTCGTACCAATGAGTATGGCGAGAGTGTGCCTGTGGTTGAGATCGTGATGAGCGACAATCCAGACCCTAATGCGATAAATCCTCATTATCCATCGTGGGCACTCATGGGCGATATGTTTACCTATCAGAATGTAGCCCAGACCAAGACTACTGTCATCACCGATGAGTTGAATATACACTTGGGCAAGCACAATCTGTTTGGTGGACTGCAGTACCAGCACGACTATGCTGCTAACGGATATGCTCAGGCTGGAGCTGGATACTACGCATTCCAGGCTACTCCTGAGCAGGTGGCCAATGGCAGATGGAATGAGGTGTTTACCAAGGAGAATACCCGTCTGTTTGGTATCACATACGGAAACGGTGCTGATCACTCTCCGTTTGTAGCTAAGATGTCAACCAATCAGTGGTCGCTCTATCTGCAGGATAATATGAGCCTGAGCGATCGCTTCCGCATGTCGCTTGGTGTGCGCTTCGAGTTGCCTTCGTATCCTAGTCTTAAGGATAATTTCAACGAGGATTACTACAGCATAGACTTTGGCGGGCAGCACTTCCGCACGGATAATGTGCCCGATGCCAGCATATCATTCTCGCCTCGTGTGGGATTCAACTGGGACATTACGGGCAATCAGAATCTTATCCTTCGTGGAGGTACAGGTCTTTTCGTAGGACGTTTGCCATTTGTATGGTTGATATCAGCAGTGGGCAACTCTGGTATGGGACAGACATCTTATATCGCATCGCAAACCAAGGGTACTATTCCTACCTTTACCACCAGTCAGGCTGATATGCTCCAGCAGATTGGTGCAAAGAGTTCGACCACTATCCCTAGCAGCGCTACTATCCTGAGCGACGATCTGCGTATGCCAAAGACTTGGAAGGCTTCGCTTGCTCTCGATGCGAAACTGCCTGGTGATATCGACTTTACTATCGAGGGTATCATGAACAAGGATCTTAATCCAGTAGTGGTTTCTAATCGCGATATCTATTGGGATGGCCATTCTACCATCGATCTGGGGCATGGAGACATTCGCCACAAGATGTCGTACTACAACCCCAACTATTCTGCCTATGTACTTGAGAATGCTGGCTCAAAGGCTTATTATATATCTCTGAGTGCACAGTTGCGCAAGAAGTTCGACTTTGGTCTCGACCTCTCGGCCAGCTACACTATGTCGAAGGCCAAGACCTATACCGATGGTATCGGAAACCAGGTAGCTTCGGCTTACAACAACTATCGTAACTCGGTAAATGCCGTAAACGACAACGAGATGGGCTATGCCACTTACGTAGCACCAAACCGCTTGCTGCTCTCTGCCAGCTATACCCTGAAGGAGTCGAAGAATGCCACTTCACGCTTCTCGCTCGTCTACGATGGCTATCAGTATGGCTATCTTAATGACTATGCCTTCAGTCGCTTCTCGTATATCTTCTCGGCCAACGTGAACAACGATGCTTTGGCTCCTGCCAATCTGATATATGTTCCAGCATCGCGTCAGGAACTTGATAGTTGGGATTTTGCAGAGAGTGTGTACGAAGGCAATAAGGTATATACTGCCGATATGCAGCGCGACGATTTCTGGGCATACATCCAGCAAGACGATTATCTTAAGAATCGCACAGGACAATATGCCGAGCGCGGAGGTGCTAAGATGCCTTGGCATCATCAGTTGGACTTTAAGTTCGAACAGGACATCCGTCTCGATGCAGGTAAGACTAAGCATGCACTCCAGTTGGGTGTTGATATCCTGAACCTGCCAAACTTCCTTTGCAAGAAGTGGGGACTGTATAAGCAGGTAGGCGAGACGGCACTGCTGTCGTATAGCAATGGCAAGTACACCTACAACACAGTGGATGGTGAGCGACATCTTACCACATTCCGCAACTTCCAGAACCTGGCGTCTACCTATCAGATAATGTTCACGATACGCTATCTGTTCAACTAACATAGTATTAATCCTCGCCAAAAGGCGGGGATTAATCATTTTTTTTGTGATTATTACTTGATTCTGAATTATAATGTGTAACTTTGCACAAAAATTTATCAACCTAGTATGAAGATTAAGCAAAAGCATCTCGCGATAGCTATATGGCTGGTGGCGTTAGTAGTAATTGCCGGAGCCTTGCTCTTATTTGAGAGTGACCAACTGTGGAAGGTACAACAGAAGAATCTATTCCTATGCTCCACATTGTATCTTAAGGAGCAGTTGGTTGTTCCTGGAGGTCTGCTCACTTGGGTAGGCACGTGGTTTACTCAGTTCCTTTATTATCCTTGGTTGGGCGTGTTGCTACTATGCTTTTGGTGGCTAGGACTGATGGCTATCATCAAGCGTGCATTCCGTATATCCGACCGTTGGGCCATACTGATGCTCATACCAGTATCCATACTGCTGATTGCCAATATGGATATGGGCTACTGGATATATATGCTGAAGCTCAGGGGATATTTCTTCGTGTCAACCATTGGCGCAACCATAGTCGCAGCCCTGTTGTGGGGCTTCAGATGTGTTCCTGATAAGCATTACCTCCGTACTGGATATATCTTTGTTGCATGTGCACTGGGCTATCCCCTGTTTGGTATCTATGGATTGGCTTCTGCATTGCTGATGGGTATATGGTCGTGGCGACTGTCTGCTAGTCGTACAGTGGCTGTAGTCGATAGCTTGGTGGCTATACTTAGTGTTGCCGCAGTACCATTGTTCTGCTATCGCTACGTCTATTATCAGGTCAATCTGTCAAATGTACTTTGGGCAGAGCTACCGCTATTCTATATCACTGAGGAGCATTCCACCTATTATATACCTTATTATCTGTTGGCACTGTTCTTTGTCATCCTGGCTGTTACTTATAGTGCCAATCGCGAGGGTGGTAAACCTATGAAGAAATTCTACTACTTGGCTTGTCAGATAGTTATAGCCGTTCTGCTTGTAGGTGGTGTCTACCACTTCTGGATGAAGGACGAGAACTTCCATCGTGAACTCGCCATGCAGCATCGTATAGCCAATCAGGACTGGATGGGTGTGATAGAGGAAGCTGTTGAGCAACAGGATGAACCCACACGAGCCATCGTGATGATGCGTAATATGGCCCTGTCGCGACTGGGTAAACAGGGCGAAGCCATGTGTCTGTATAAGAATGGTTCAAAGGCATATGCAGCCCCATTCGGCATGCGACTGATGCTGGTGGCCGGTCCGCTGATATATTATCAGTATGGTATGCTTAACTACTGCAATCGTCTATGTATGGAGATGGGTGTTGAGTTCGGCTTCCGCACCGAGGACTATCAGTTGTTGGTTAACTGTGCTTTGCTCGAAGGTGATAAGCCCTTGGCTCGCAAGTATATCAATATATTGAAACAAACGATATTCTACAGCGATTGGGCTGAACAGGCAGAGAATCTTCTGAACAATCCCGCCCTGATAGCCAACGACGCAGAGCGCGAGTATATCACCCATATGTTGCATTACGACAACTTTATTGGTGGTGATAATGGCTACACAGAGAGTTTCCTGATGAATCGCTTGGTAAGGAGCACTTATAAGGACGATCCCATCTTCCAGGAGCAGACACTGCTAGCATCTCTGTTTACTAAGGATATCAAGCAGTTCTGGTATCATTTCTACGACTATGCCGATCTGCATCCCAACCAGCACATGCCGCGCTATTATCAGGAGGCAGCCTATCTGTATGGTAAGCTGGAGGACAATCCTGACATCAATACCATGCCTTTCGATGAGAGTGTCAAGTCTTCGTTCGAGAGTTTCATGACTGCAGCCTCTAATTACGATAATCAGACTGTTGAGGTTTGTCGCGAGGGACTGTATCCGTTGTTCGGCGATACCTATTACTACGATTACTACATGATGAAAAAGTTACCAGAATACTAAGAAGATATGAAGATAAAGTTTATTGCATATATAGGATTGTGTTTGGCTGTGATAGGCTGTGCAGGCCCGTCAGTGCCTGATGTGTATACCGATTCTAAGGCTTTGCCAAAGATCTATCCCGACTATACCGATGTTACCATCCCCATCAACATAGCTCCGCTAACATTCCAATTGGATGAGGATGCCGACAATATGATAGCCCGATATAGTTGTGGCGATGAGGAAATCATCTGCGAAGGCGAGGCTAAGCCCGATATGGACCAGTGGCGCGCACTTACGCAGAAGGCCCAGGATGGTGCCATCACAGTAGATGTGTATGCCCAGAAGGCCGACAAGTGGACACACTACAAGCCATTCAGCATCTTCGTGTCGCCCGATAGTATCGACAGCTATCTTAGCTATCGTCTCATATTCCCGTCGTTTGTAAGTTACGAGGCGCTTACCATCAATCAGCGTTGCCTTGAGAACTACGACGAGAGTGTAATCTACGACAATGTGCTTTGCTCTTTCGAGAAGGACGGCCAGTGCATCAACTGCCACAACTATCAGCAGTACAACCCTGAGCGCATGCAGTTCCATGCCCGTCAGAACAATGGCGGTACCATCGTGGCTTACGATGGCAACATCAAGAAGGTCAACATGAAGAACGATTCTATCCTCTCTGCAGGTGTATATCCGGCATGGCATCCCTGGCTCAAGTTGATAGTCTACTCTACCAACAAGACCAACCAGAGTTTCCACACCATGCATCACAACAAGATCGAGGTGTACGACTCGCAGAGCGACCTGATAGCATATAATATCGAAAATGGCGAGATAACCAATCTTGAGAACGATACCACCGAACTTGAGTGTTTCCCAGCTTGGGCTCCCGATGGCAAGACACTCTATTATTGCAGTGCCCACTACGAGAAGAAAGACTCTACACTGTCAAGAACCCGCGAGGTAGTAAAGCGCTCGCAGGAGATAAAGTATAACCTCTACAAGAAGAGTTTCGACCCTGAGACGATGACCTTTGGCCCCCGTCAGTTGGTCTTTGCAGCCGATAGCATCAACAAGAGTGCCACACTGCCACGCATCTCGCCCGATGGACGATATCTGATGTTTGCTCTGGCCGAATATGGTGTGTTCCATATATGGCACCACGATGCCGACCTGTGGATGCTCGACCTGCAGACTGGCCAGGTTAGAGCAGTCGATGAGATCAATTCGCCTGACACTGAGAGCTATCACTCTTGGTCGAGCAATGGCAAGTGGGTAGTGTTCAGCAGTCGTCGCGATGATGGCACATATACCCGTCCGTTCTTTGCCCATATCGACAAGGATGGTCACGGCACCAAACCGTTCGAGTTGCCCAGTGCCTATCCCAACTACCATCGCGAGATGATGAAGTGTTATAACATCCCTGAGTTCATGCATGGTCCCGTCACTATAAAACCACAGACATTTGCCGATGTGCTGAAAGGCGATGGCGAACCCGTGAAATACGTGCAGAGATTGTCAAAATAGGAAATGTTAAGCTGATGTAAAGGTGCACAAATTTATTGAAAAAGCAAGTATTTTCGAAAAAAAGTTGTACCTTTGCAGCCAAAATTGCAAAATAAACGTTTATTATGGCACAAGAAGATGTATTTAAGAAAATCGTAAGCCACTGCAAGGAGTATGGCTTTGTGTTCCCCTCAAGTGAGATTTACGATGGTTTAGGAGCTGTTTATGACTACGGTCAGAACGGTGTTGAGTTGAAGAATAACATTAAGCTGTATTGGTGGAAGGCCATGACGATGCTTCACGAGAATATCGTAGGTATCGACTCGGCTATCTTCATGCACCCCACAATATGGAAGGCTTCTGGTCACGTTGATGCCTTCAACGATCCCCTTATCGACAACCGCGACTCTAAGAAGCGTTATCGTGCCGATGTACTTATCGAGGACCAGATTGCCAAGTACGACGAGAAGATCCAGAAGGAAGTAGAGAAGGCTCGCAAGCGTTTCGGCGACAGCTTCGACGAGGCTAAATATATGGAGACAAGCGAGCGCGTAAAGGAGACCAAGGAGAAGCGCGACGCTCTGCATGCCCGCTATGCTGAGGCTATGCAGGGTCCAGACCTCGAGGCTCTTAAGCAGATCATCCTCGACGAGGAGATTGTCGACCCAATCAGCGGTACCAAGAACTGGACCGACGTTCGTCAGTTCAACCTGATGTTCGCTACCGAGATGGGTGCCAGCGCCGATGCCTCAATGAAGGTTTACCTGCGTCCTGAGACCGCTCAGGGTATCTTCGTTAACTACCTGAACGTACAGAAGACTGGTCGTATGAAGATTCCTTTCGGTATCGCTCAGATTGGTAAGGCTTTCCGTAATGAGATCGTTGCTCGTCAGTTCATCTTCCGTATGCGTGAGTTCGAGCAGATGGAGATGCAGTTCTTTGTAGCTCCTGGCACTGAGCTCGAGTGGTTCCCCAAGTGGAAGGAGACACGTATGAAGTGGCACCAGGCTCTTGGCTTCGGCGCTGAGAACTATCGTTTCCACGACCACGAAAAGCTGGCTCACTATGCTAATGCAGCTACCGATATCGAGTTCAAGATGCCATTCGGATTCAAGGAGGTTGAGGGTATCCACTCTCGTACCAACTTCGACCTGAGTCAGCACGAGAAGTTCTCTGGCAAGAGCATCAAGTACTTCGATCCTCAGACCAACGAGAGCTATACTCCGTATGTCATCGAGACATCTATCGGTGTCGACCGTATGTTCCTCTCTATCATGTGCCACGCATTCGAGGAGGAGAAGCTCGAGAACGGCGAGACACGTACCGTACTCAAGTTGCCCGCAGCCCTGGCTCCTGTTAAGTGCGCTGTTATGCCACTTGTCAAGAAGGACGGTCTGCCCGAGAAGGCACGCGAGATTATCGACCAGCTGAAGTTCCACTTCAACTGCCAGTACGATGAGAAGGATTCTATCGGTAAGCGTTATCGCCGTCAGGATGCCATTGGTACTCCTTACTGTGTAACAGTCGACCACGACACACTGACCGATGGTAAGGTAACTCTGCGTTTCCGCGACACCATGGAGCAGGAGCGTGTAAACATCAGCGATCTCAACTCTATCATCGAGGATAAGGTTAGCATCGCATCATTGCTGAAGAAACTCCAGTAAACAATGAAGAATTGGAAATACATATTGCTGAGCGTGATACTGTTCCCACTTGTGGGGATGGTATCATCGTGCAGCGAAGAAACCGAGACCGAGAGCGAGTTTGCTAATTGGCAGGAGCGAAATGAGGCCGCCACTTTGCAGTGGGCTTCAAATAGCAGTTATCAGAAGATACTGACCTATACCAAGAATGCCGATGCCCCTGGTCTTGTAAGCAGCGATTACATCTATGTAGAGGTGCTCGAGTCGGGCAATGGTACCGAGTCGCCACTCTATACCGATACCTGTCGTGTAGCTTATCGCGGTCATTACATCCCCACCAAGTCGTATGCCGACGGTTATGTGTTCGACCAGACCTATCTGGGCAACTTTGATTGGGGCACAGCCGGCACCTATAGCGGTCAGTCGTTTGTTGACGGCTTCCAAACAGCCCTTCAGCACATGCACATCGGCGACCGTTGGCGCATCTACGTTCCTTATCAGTTGGGATATGGCGAGAGTGGTAACAGCAGTATCATTGGCTACACCAACCTGGTGTTCGATGTTGCTCTTTACGACTTCTGGCATCCTGGCGACAGCCGTCCTGCATTCAAGTAAGCAGCACCACAATTCTTTTTTTAACTATAAAACCTAATTGCCTATGCCTAAGTACGCTGATTACATCAAAAGGATTGAGATCGACTCGCTTTGGAGCGGGAAGAAACACATCGTGTGGGAGTTAAACCGCCATGTTAATATCCTTAGCGGTATGAACGGCGAGGGCAAGAGCACCATCCTCAATAAGGTAGTAAAGGGCTTGGCAGCAGGTGGCGAGTTCCCTTCGCACATGCTTAAGGGCGTACGTCTGGATGTAGAGCCCGAAGATGCCAAGTGGATACGCTATGACATGATTCGCTCGCTCGACTCCAACCTTCAGCAGGCTTTGGCCGAGGGCGAGGGATTCCTCCGTCAGGCCTTATCGGCACTGGCTGGGGTAGGGGGCGGTTCTCTGCTCGACATCCAGCTTTACAATCTGCAGCGCAAGTACCTCGATTATCAGGTAAACATAGGCAATCGTATCATCGAGAAGTTGCAAGCCGGCGATGCCGATGCTGCTCAGCAGCTTTCACAGAAAAAATCACGTTTCCAGGATATAGTTGATGAACTGTTCCGCGAAACGGGCAAGAAGATTATCCGTACCGAAAACGAACTCCGTTTCACTCAGATAGGCGAGGTGCTGTTGCCTTACCAACTGTCGAGCGGCGAGAAACAGATACTCGCCATACTGCTCACGGTATTGGTAGAGGACAATCAGCCCTATGTGCTCTTTATGGACGAACCCGAGGTTTCGCTCCACATCGAGTGGCAGAAGCGACTGGTCGACCTCTGTATGGAACTTAATCCCAACGTACAGATTATCCTTACCACCCACTCGCCCGCAGTAGTTATGAACGGCTGGGTCGACTCTGTAACTGAAGTGAGCGATATCACTGTTTAATTATGCCAAGCAGGCTTAAGGATAATCTCAACAGCCGGTATTTCGAGGCGGCCAATGCGCTTACCTCAAAGACTGCACGACATAGGATAGTGGCCTATGTCGAGAGCTATGACGATATCTACTTCTGGCGAACGGTTCTGAGCGAGTTCGAGAACGACAAGCGTTACTTCGAGGTGATGCTGCCATCTAAGATGAATCTTACTCGCGGCAAGAAGTCGGTACTGATGAATTTTCTCGAGGGCGAGCCTCTTGGTCGCGATATGATAGCCTGTGTCGATGCCGATTACGACTATCTTATTCAGGGCCGCACCCATCAGTCGCAGCGCGTTCTCAACAGTCCGTATGTGTTCCACACCTACGTATATGCCATCGAGAACTATCAGTGCTATGCGCCATCGCTGCACAATGTCTGTGTGTCGGTCACCCTTAATGACCATCGCATCTTCGACTTCCGCGAATACTTCCAACAGTTCTCCGAGGCAATCTTCCCACTCTTTGTGTGGTCGGTAATGGTGTATCGCAATGGGGCCTATCCTCATTTCTCTATCACCGACTTTAATCGTGTGGCCGATCCTGGAGGCTTTAATGTGCAGAACCCACTGCCGTCTATCAACAAGCTTAAGCACAAGGTGCGTACCAAGGTCAACGAGTTGCAGCGCCTTTTCCCCGATGCCAAGGATGAGTATCTGGCCACCAAGGACGATTTGCGCGCACTTGGCGTAACTCCGCAGACCACCTATTTATATATACAGGGCCACCACCTGTTTGATACTGTTGTCACTCCTATACTCTCCAAGGTGTGCAATATCCTGCGCCAGGAACGTCAGAATGAGATTTACTATGCCACGGCCCACAAGACACAGAAGCGAAATGAAATGTCCTGCTACGAAAACTCGCTACAGGACATTAAGTCGATGCTCAAGAAAAACACGGGTTACATGTCGTCAGAGCAGTTCCGCCGCTTGCAAGACGACATCCGCAATTATCTAGACAAAAGTCTCTAGGAACTTTAATTCTCCGCTTACTTTCACCTCGCCAGTAGTGGCGGGCAATAGTATCGTGTCGCCTTTGGCCAGTTTCATCTCCTCGCCATTGGCAGTGATTGTTCCCTCGCCCTTTACGGCTATCAGTACCACAAACGAGTCCAGTTCGCTGTAGTCTAGAGTCATTGGCTCGTTCAGGTCGTACACAGCTGTGGTAAAGTAGGGGCACTCCGCTATCTGCACTCCCTCGTTCTTTACCATGTCGTACTCTGTGCGATAGTTGGGCAGCACTGTGTAGTCTATGCTCTCAGACGCCTGCTGTGTGTGCAGTTCGCGATAGTTTCCGTCCTTATCCTTACGCTTGTAGTCGTATATACGGTATGTCACGTCGCTAGTCTGCTGTATCTCGGCCACTACGCATCCGCCACCGATGGCATGGATACGTCCGGCAGGGATAAAGAACACATCGTCTTCCTTCACCTCATACTGTGCCAGAGCATCGGTTATGGTGTCGTTCTCTACCATAGCCTTATACTCCTCGGGTGTAATCTGCTTTTTCAGTCCGCAGTACAGTTTTGCACCTTCGTCGCATGGCAGTGCAAACCACATCTCCGTCTTTCCGCGACTCTTTCCGTGGCGATGTGCTATCTCGTCGTTGGGGTGCACCTGTATGCTCAGGTCGCGCTTGGCGTCGATAAACTTTATCAGCAGCGGGAACTCATTGCCGAATCGCTCGTAGTTCTCCTTGCCCACAAGTTTTTCTTTAAGCTCGCAAACCAATTCGTTCAGGCTTTTGCCCTCATACTCTCCGCAGCTCACTATTGTCTCGCTGCCTGCTACTCCAGATATCTCCCAGCTCTCGCTGCCCCATATCATCTGTTTCACTAGTGGTCTAAATTTAATCATTGTTTTTTAAGTTATATTATTTCGTTAGTTCTCTTTCCAGAAGCT
>ONGP01000012.1 GCA_900317405.1 uncultured Prevotella sp. | reverse complement strand
CCAACCTGCTGATACTGATGGGAATGTACCGTACTGGTTGTTTGTACCAAATCGGCTCGAACCATCTCGACGGATAGTAAAGCTAGCCAGATACTTGTCGTCATAGGTGTAGTTAACCTTTCCGAAGAATGATACGAGACTGAAACCTTCGCCCGATCCTTCTGCCAGCTGTTTGCCTGCACCAGCACTTGGCCACATATAGTCTGTGTTGAGAATAGCCTGTTCATAGCGCTTTGCACTGTTCCACTTATAGTCCTGACGATTCACCTCAGTACCAATCATGGCGTCGCCGCGATGCTTGCCGATTTCAAGATTATAGGTAGCTATGGCGTTCCACATCCAGCGCATCCAGTGTTCCTGCTTGCTCTCTACGGCACTATCGGTACGCTTTACCTTACCATTTTCGATAGGGTAGGTAAAGAATCGCTGCTCTTTCTGTGTGTAGTCCATACCAAGAGTGGTGCGAATCATGAAGTTCTTGAATGGAGTGATGCTCAGATGTACATCGCCGAATGAGCGCCACTGTGTATATTCATTGTCCTTTGTATTGTCGATCATGCTCAGTGGATTCTCGCGCTCAGAGTAAGCACCCAGTGCCTGAGCGTACTTGCCATTCTCTGCATAAATAGGGAAGTTTGGATTGAACTCCAATGCGTGTTCAAGTACGCCACCAGGAGCGTCATTGCCCTTTGTGCGGTTCACTGTGAAGTTCTCGCCAATTACAACTTTACCATCGAATAACTTATAGTCTGCATTAGCACGAGCCGACAGGCGATTGAAGTTACTCTTCTTAATGGTTCCCTGGTTGTCGTAGTAGCCCAGTGAGAAGAATGAGCTTCCCTTCTCCGATCCATTGCTTACAGAGAGATTATACTGCTGTACCACACCTGTGCGTGTAATTTCATTAAACCAGTCTGTATCACCTGCACGTACACTGGCGTTCTCGTCCAGATACATGTTCATAGTCATATTATTAAGTACGGGGTTACCCTTAGCGTCGTAACTCCAGTCGTAGTTGTAACCCAGATTGTTGTTACTTGGGTTCACACCGTCGTTCACGCAAGCCTGCCAGTAGGCGCGTCCCCACTCGCTGGCGTTCATCGTCTCAATCTTATTGGTATAGAATGATGTGGCAACGCTACCGTCGAAGTTCACCTTCACCTTGCCATCCTTACCCTTCTTGGTGGTGATAATGATCACACCATTGGCAGCACGGCTACCATAGATACTGGCTGAAGCTGCATCCTTAAGCACCTGGATGCTCTCGATATCGTTTCCGTTCAGTTCGTGCATACCAGCTTTTGTGGGTACACCGTCGATAATGTAGAGTGGATCGTTGTCGTTCAGGGTTCCAACACCACGTATACGAACCGTAGCAGCACCTGATGGATTACCATCGGCTGTGATATTCATGCCTGGTACGCGACCTTGCAAAGCCTTCATCGGGTTGTTTTCGTTCTGCTTGGCTATCTCGTCTACACTTACGGTCGAGATGGCACCAGTCAGGTCTGCCTTACGCTGGGTGGTATAACCAGTTACTACCACTTCTTTCAGTAGTTCGCTGTCCTCTTTCAGCGTTACCTTCATACCTTGTTGTGCTGGCACCTCCTGTGTCTGGTAGCCAATGTACGAGATAACGAGGATAGCACCTTCGTTTACTTTTAAGGTGAAGTTTCCATCGAAATCAGTCACAGTACCGTTTGATGTTCCTTTCTCCTTCACTGTGGCGCCGATGACCGATTCTCCTGTAGCGTCGACCACCATACCACTGATCTCTGTCTGCGCGTACATTATTGTACTCATCAGCAAGAGTGCAAAACTCAGAAACATTTTCTTTAGTTGTTCCATTGTTGATCGTTTTAATTGTTAGTACTCATTTGATTTTAAAATTCTGCTGCAAAAATACTAACGTATCGTTAGCACGGCGTTAAAATATCGTTCATCACGTTCAAAAATTGTTTCAATGTATCATTTTTGTTATCAAATGAACGTTTTTTGTTAGTATCTGTTGGCAAATATACAAAAATTTTGCAAGAATGTCTTGTATATCAGAACTTTTTTTTATATTTGCCAACATAAAACTTAAAACAATTATGAGGAAGCTATCTATTTACCTTATTACGTTGGCTGCAGTCCTGATGATGGGGTGCAAGCAAAACGAGTCTAAATATATAATAGGTGTTTCACAATGTTCTGAGGATATATGGCGTGATTGGCAGAACGCCGAGATGAGAATGGAGGCTAACTTCCATGAGGGCGTAGAACTACGTTTTACTGCTGCTCACGACGATTCTGAACTTCAGAGTAAACAGATAGACAGTCTGGTAGCAAGTGGTATAAGTCTGCTGATTGTGGCGCCCAACCAACTCTCGTCTGTATCGCCTGCCATCGACCGTGCATACGACAAGGGTATACCTGTAATTGTGTTCGAACGTAAGACTGATTCGCGTAAATACACTGCCTTTGTAAGTGCCGACAACTATGAGATGGGACACCTGATGGGTGAATACGTTGCAACACAACTTGGGGGAAAGGGAAATGTGTTGGAGGTGAAGGGACTTAAGGGCTCATCGCCTGCCGAGGAACGTTATAATGGTTTTCATGTAGCCTTAGCTGCCTATCCAGACATTAAGGTGGTAACCGAAATACAAGGCGACTGGACTGAACCTACGGCCTATGAGGCTGTGAAAAACTGGAAAGGTGATATGAACAGTATCGATCTGGTGTTTGGTCATAACGACCGTTCGGCCCTCGGTGCCCGTAAGGCTTTCGAGGAGCGAGGCGCCAAGTTGCCAAAGTTCTGTGGTATCGATGCACTGCCAGGACCTAATGGTGGTATCCAGCAGGTGCGCGATTCGCTGCTCGATGCATCGTATATATATCCCACACGTGGCGACCAGCTTTTGCAACTGGCCATCGATATACTAGACGGCAAGCAATACCCCAAGGAGACGATGCTCACTTCGGCTTTGGTAACACGTGACAACGCAACGGTGCTGCTGCTCGAGAGCGACGAGGTGGTACGTCAGGCTCATAATCTTAATAAACTACAGACTAAAGCTGTTGGCTATTTGGAACAATTGGCCACACAACGTATCATCTCGCTCTTAGCAATCATATTGATTGCATTCCTTGTATTAACGCTTGTTCTCTTTGTATTGTTTTACCGTAGCAAAGTTAACGCTCAGCGCGAACGTGTGGTAAACAACCTGTGGAATATGAACGTGCCAGAAGAAGCCATAAATGATGATTCAGAGAATGCAGAACAACCATCAGGACTGCCAATTGACACGAGTAAGAGTGATGAAGTAGAGTCGGCTGAGAAGGATGAGGTAGCCAAAGAACCGATCTTTATTATCCGCTTTAAGGATGTAGTTGAGGCCCGCTTGTCTGACAGCGATTTGACTGTAGATGACCTTGCTGCTGCTATGAACTTGAGTCGTGTGCAACTTTATCGTAAAGTTAAGGCTATCTCTGGTGTTTCGCCTGTCGAACTGTTGCGTACAGCCCGACTGAATCGAGGATATCAGTTGCTGATTAAAGGCGACAAGACAATATCAGAAGTAGCTTACGAGGTAGGATTTACTGCCCCAAGCTACTTCACGAAGTGTTTTAAGGACGAATTCGGTATCAGTCCTTCTGATTTGGGTTAAGCATAGATTTGAAGAAACCGTCGATGACGGAGATCTTTGACTTATTCGGAACAGGAATAAGCGAGGCTCCGTTGTTGAACTGCATCACAGTGGGCTGCTGCTCGTCGAATTCGGGCCAGCGGGGCAGGCCTTCTCCGTTAGGATTGCCGCCGTTCTTGGCAAAGTTTACCCAGTACTGCTGCATCAGTTCGCCCACCTTCTTTTCCTGAGGGAATCGGTTGGCCTTGTTGTCGAAGGCTCCCTTAAGATACATCATATCATCGGCATGGGCTGCACCACGACGATTGCCCTTGGCATAAACGGTGGTGTCTGACTTCTGGGCGAGGTAGGCCATGTAAACGGGGCTCTTGCCTGTCTTCTTCTGCAGTGTGGCCCAAGTATACGATGGCCATCCGAAGGATATGTCGCGCGTAATATCACGCATGCTGTACAGACGCTCATCAGGGGTGTTGCCTGGATATTGGGCTTTAACGCTGTCGGCCCAATTGGCTGGCAACTGCTTCAGTAGCTGGTTGTATGTCTCTTCGCTCACCGATTCGTAGTCTACTGCGCCCTCGTCGCTATTGTGCATTATCAGTACGGGTATATCATTGTATGTACCCTTCTGATAGATGCTGTAAATGTGTCCGGGTATGACATAGCCGTCGATGATGGGAGTGCAGCCAGGGAAGTTTACGTTGTTTCCGGTGAGCGACTTGGCGTCCATCTGTCGCATCTCGGCGATATTCTTCTTCTGCAACTGGCTCATAAACATCGAACCAAGAGCCTGACCTATCTCCTTGTTGATATTGTTCATGGGCGAGATATAGCCTCCGCTCTGGCTGATGCAGGCACGGAACAATCCCTTGGTTAGTGGCGATGCACAGAGGATGTGACAGCTGAATGCGCCAGCACTCTCGCCGAAAATAGTAACTTTTGACGGGTCGCCACCAAAGTTCTTGATGTTGCGCTGCACCCACTTCAGGGCATATATCTGGTCGAGCAATCCGTAGTTGCCCGAGTGCCCGTCGGGATCTTCCTTTGCTAGTTCGGGATGAGCCATAAAGCCCAGTGCTCCGGCACGATACTCGATGGATACTGCTACTATACCCCTGCGAGCCAGACTCTGCCACAGGTCGCCGCCATAGTGCTCGGTGCGGAATCCGCCGCCGTGGATAAACACCATCACGGGCAGGGCTTCGGTGGTCTTCTTAGCGGGAGTAACTACGCTGAGGTACAGGCAGTCCTCGCTCATCATATCATATTTTACATAGCTCTTTTCGGGTTGAGGGGGCCACTTGGCTGTCTCGGTGGCTTTGAGCACACCCTTCCAAGGCAGTGCTGGCTGTGGGACCTTCCATCGTAGGTCGCCTACTGGTGGCGCTGCATAGGGGATAGCGTAATAACAGGCAAGGTCGTTGCCCTCGAGCACTCCTTCCAAATCGCCTGTTTCTACATGGGTTTTTAGCAACGGCTGGGCCTGAGCTGCCATTGCGCACAGCAGTGCTGCTACAGTAAAGAATAGTTTTTGTTTCATCGTTGTTAAGAGTTTATATGATTTAGTTTCTTCTTCTTAAAGTATTTCATCGCCTCAGTAAGATAGTGCAGGATGATGTAGGCAAGAAGACCGGCCAGAATACCATCGGAGATGCTACCTGTAACAGGCATCAGCAGGATGGAAAGGAATGCAGGCATTGCCTCGAGGTATTTGGTAAGATGGATATGACGGACAACGCCGAAGAGGTAGAATCCGGCAACAACCATTACTGGAGATGTGGCTGCGGCAGGGATTGCCAGAAACAGCGGGGCAAAAAACAAACTGGCCACAAAGCAGAGTGCTATCACAAACGACGAAACTCCGGTGCGACCTCCCTCGGCAAATCCTGTAGCACTCTCTACATAGGTGGTCACGGTGCTACATCCCAGGCAGGCGCCAGTCATAGTAGCGAGTGCATCGCTGAGCATAATGCGGCGCATGTGGGGGATACGGCCGTTCTTACGGATGATACCTGCGCTGGCCATCACGCCTACAACGGTTCCAAGTGTATCGAACACGTCGAAGAACAGCATAGTCATAACACATACCCAGAAGTCGGGCCACAGCAGATAGTCGAACGAGAACTTGCAGAACAGTGGCTCGGGTGATGGGGGTAAGCTGAACAGTCTGTCGGGAATGGTGGTAACGCCAGCGGGCAGTCCCACTATGGTTACAATGACGATACCCAACAGCAATCCACCTTTCACACGTAAGGCTGCGAAAATACCTGTAAGCATAAGTCCTAACAGGAATAGCAGTGATGTAGGTGTGACCAATGTTTCCATGTGGTTGAAGATGGTACCTTCGGCCAGTATTCCGCTATTCTTGAATCCGATCATCGCGATAAAGAATCCGATACCGGCAGCGAAAGCGTACTTAAGTGGGGTGGGCACCATCTCGAAGATGATCTGGCGCATGTTGCTGATACAAAGCAGCACAAATAATAGACCCTCGATAAGTACGGCCGTAAGGGCAAACTGCCAGGGGTAACCTAGCGACAAACATACAGTCTCGGCAAAGAATGTGTTTAGAGTAAGTCCTGGGGCCAGACCGAAGGGGCGTTTCGCAATAAACGCCATAAGCAGTGTGCCTATTATGGCCGAAAGGGCTGTGGCAGTAAACAGTGAGTTTACAGGGAATCCCATATCTGCAAGCGGTGCTAACATTACAGGCATAAGCGCCAGAATGTACACCATAGTGATAAAGGTGGTGAAACCTGAGATTATCTCGGTCTTAAGGTTGTCTCTCTGCATAGAGAAACCCATCAGTGATAGTATTCTTTCTTTCATGCTTGTGGGGTGAATGGGATTATTAAGTCGAACTTGGCACCTTGTTTGTATTCAGTATCGAGTGTGAGTGTACCGCCCAGATATTCGGCCACCATACGAGCTATCGATAGTCCGAGGCCAGCGCCTTGTGTAAAACTGTCAAGCTTGGTGAATCGCTCGAAAATAAAATCTTTCTTATCTGCCGGAATGCCTGGGCCTGTATCTGATACCGAAAAGTGCAGCTTGTCGCCATCCAGACTTAGACAAAGTGTGATGCTGCCCTGTTGGGTGAACTTTGCTGCATTGTCGAGTAGTTTCGAGAGTGCTGTGCTTATCATGTTGGGGTAGGTCATGATGGTATCTGTTTCGGGCATTTCGCATTTGCTGTCAAGGGTTACATCCTTGGCAACAAATGGACTGGCCTTCTCGATAGCGCCGGCAATGATGGCAAGAGGCATGTTTGGTTCTGATTGTGGCAACTCAGTCTTGCCCTCAAGATTTGAGATAAGAATCAAATCGTCGAGTATGTTGGTAAGCATACGTGTGTTGTCTTGTATGCGTTCGCTATAATCTAGTCGCTCATTTTCTGGAAGGTTGAGGCCAGGCATAGTGAGTACCTGAGTAAAACCGCTGATAGCATTGAGCGGAGTGCGTATCTCGTGAGTCATGCTTTGCAGGAATGCCGTCTTAGCTCTTGAAGCCGCTTCGGCACGGTCGCGCTCTATAGCCAGCTGTTTGTTTTGTGCCACAACTACGTTGCGTTCACGTTCCAACTGTCGGTTTTTCACCTCGAGCGTATGTCGCCATTTGTTGCTGGATGCCAAGAAAACCAGCAGGGCAATGATGCCAAGAATCATCGCTACGCCACCGGTGGTAAAGCGTGAGCGCTGTTGCAGTTGCTCATTCTGTTTCTTCATCTCATCGAGCTGCTGCTGGTTCAAGTCGATGGATTCAGGCGCGTCTGCTTTTATGGAATCTTGCATAGTGTATGTTGCTGTTTCTTCCTTCACAGCCTGATGCTTATTGCTGCGCATGCAGGCAGTAAAAACTATTAATGACAGCAGTGTGACCATAGCAAGGTTGGCTGCTTTCTCAAGTAATCTAATCTTTTGTTTCATTGACAATATGGTTTCGGCTGCGAAATTACAAAAAAATACTCAATAATTGCACAATTCACATTTTTTATTGCGTAATTCGGAGTATTTTCGTAATTTTGCACCCAAACTAAAAACAAATAGTATGATTGAAGTAGTAGATTTTAGCAAAACCAATTCGGTTATTAATCTGTACATGTCGGAGCTGAGAGACAAGAACTATCAGAAGAACCGACTGCTGTTCCGTCATAACATCAAGCGTGTGGGCGAGATGATGGCGTACGAACTGTCGAAGACATTAGAGTATCGTCCAAAGACAATCACAACGCCACTGGGCTCTCTTGATATCCAGTTGCCCAAGGAGGACCTGCTGATTGCCACAGTGCTGCGTGCTGGTCTGCCTTTCCACGAGGGTTTTATTAGTGTTTTCGACCACGCTGACAATGCCTTTGTATCGGCCTATCGTATGTACACCAATCGTGAACATACCGAGGTGGGCGTGCATACCGAGTATCTGGCAGCACCAAGTGCTAAGGGAAAAACGCTGGTGATTGTTGACCCAATGCTGGCAACTGGTGGTTCGATGGCTGCTAGTATCGAGGCTCTGGTTAAGACGGGCAAGCCTAAGAAGATTCATATTGCCTGTGTGATAGCTGTGCCAGAGGGCCTGGAGGTAGTAAAGAGTGTGTTGCCCGAGGGTAGTACTATCTGGTGTGCCGCTGTTGATCCAGGCATGAACGAACACAAGTACATAGTGCCAGGTTTTGGCGACTGTGGCGATCTCTGTTACGGAGAGAAGTTATAAAAAAAGAATCCCGCTCAAGCCGAGCGGGATTTCTTTTTGTATCTTAGATGAGGTGAAGTGTTCCCATCAGGTAAACCAGACCGAATCCCAATACCATTGAGATAATACCCATAATGATACCAATCTTCGACATGTCGCCCTGCTTAACATAACCTGTGGCAAATGCCAGAGCATTTGGTGGGGTAGAGATAGGCAGGATCATTGCGCTAGATGCTGCGATGGCCACACCGATAAGTACGGTACCTGTACCACCGATAGGTGCAAGCTTGTCGCCCATAGCGCCGCAGACAACGGCCAGGATAGGCATGAGCAGTGCTGCTGTAGCTGAGTTAGAGATGAAGTTACTGAGCACATAGCAGATGGCACCGCCAAGAAGCAGGATGAGCAGTGGAGAGAACTCGCCGAATGGGATACTCTCTACAGCATTGGCTGCCAGACCTGAAGCGTTAAGACCATAACCCAGTGCGAAACCACCGGCTACCATCCAGATAACACTCCAGTTAATCTGCTCAAGGTCACGCTTATTGATAACACCCGTAAGGGCGAAAATACAGAATGGAAGCATAGCTACGGTGTTGGCGTTGATGCCGGTTACACGGTCAGACAACCACAGCGCAACTGTGAGGATGAAGGTGAAGATAACCACCTTTGAGTGGAAACCCTTCTGCATGCCGCCATCAATCTTCAGCTCAATTGTCTTCTGACTGAATGGGAAGAACTTAAGCAGCAGGCGCCAGCTGATGAACAGCAGCACGATAACGAGTGGGAACATAAACATCATCCACTGACCGAAACCAAGGCCCATGTTCAGACCCTCAGGATCGTTCAGGTACTTAAGTGCGATATTGTTTGGAGGAGTACCGATAGGAGTACCCATACCACCCAGGTTGGCAGCTACAGGGATTGACATGGCCAAAGCAATACGGCCTTTACCCTCGGGAGGCAGCTGACGGAACACCGGAGTAAGGAAGGTGAGCATCATGGCTGCGGTAGCAGTGTTTGATACGAACATAGAGAACAGTCCTGTAACGAGCAGGAATCCCAAGAGTACCATCTCACTGCGTGTGCCGAATGGACGCAACAGCACCTTTGCCAACTGTGCATCAAGACCGGTCTTAGTAGCGGCAATAGCCAGCACGAATCCACCAATGAACAGCATGATAACAGGGTCGGCAAAGCAAGCCATAACACCCTTGTATGAGAGCAGCTTGCCCACCTCTTCCTCGTTTACCATCGGTGCGATACCACTATCCGTACAGAACAACAGCATCAGTACGATGATGGCGATAGAAGTGGCCCACGAACTAACGATTTCGAGAATCCACATCAGCGTAGCAAAAGCAAAGATGGCGATTACACGCTGCTGTACAACGGTAAGGTTCTGGATGCCAAACCACTCTGTTGGCATATTCCAAAGCAGTAAAGTAACGAGAGCTACCAAAGCAATTTTGATAGCACGTTTGGTACCATCCTCTGGATGATACTTGCGGTTGTGACGCATTTTATGATACGCCTCAACTAGGTTAAATCCTTCGTAAATGTGAAACATATTGTTATAATGTTATTATTTAATATTTGGTTTTAAGTAAAAATCGAGCGCAAAGGTAATAAGTTTTTAGGAAAAACTTTGGAGTTACTACAAGTTTTGTTCGGATAATGAGTGTATATTAACACAAATTCATCCCCACAACGATATGTCATGGGGATGATTGATATGTGGAGTTTACAAACTCGTGGGTTATTTGGAGGTTATTTTACCTCCCAGATGTCGTTTGTTTCGAGCAGTTCCTCAAAGTTGTGGTACTTCTTCTGAGCTGATACCTCAGCAAGCTGAGCGTGAACGGCATCATTGTAGGTTGGAGCGTCAACATCGCGGATAACACCAAGGGCAATGGGGAAACCATCCTCGGGAGTCATCATGGCGAGCTTCAGCTGCAGGGTGTTGTCCTCGCAGTGAGCATCGTGAACCAATACATCGTCGATGGTGTAACCGTCCTTGCCGATCTCAACCACCTTAAGGCCGAAGCCCTGCTGTACCAGTCCGAACTCATTGTTCTCGCCGAATACGAGCTTCTCGCCGTGCTTTACGTAGATGGCGTTCTTCTTACGACCTTCATTGTTGTAAACTACATCATGGCAGTGGTCATTGAAGATTACACAGTTCTGCAGAACCTCAGTTACGCTGGCACCCTTGTGCTCGTAGGCTGCCTTCAGCACCTCAACAGTTCCCTTTGCATCGGTAGCCACGCAGCGAGCAAAGAAGTGTCCGCGTGCACCAAAGCAGAGTTCTGCTGGGCGGAATGGATCCTCTACAGTGCCGTAAGGGCTCGACTTAGAAACAAATCCACGTGGTGAGGTAGGTGAGTACTGACCCTTGGTCAAACCATAGATACGGTTGTTGAGCAGGATCATATTGAGGTCGATGTTACGACGGTTGGCGTGGATGAAGTGGTTACCACCGATAGCCAGTCCGTCACCATCACCTGATACCTGCCATACGGTCAGGTTGGGATTAGCAACCTTTGCACCAGTAGCGATAGCAGCAGCACGACCGTGGATGGTGTTCATGCCGTAGGTAGCCATGTAGTGGGGCAGACGGCTGGAACAACCGATACCAGAGATAACTGCTACGTTCTCGGGAGCTACGCCAATCTCGGCCATAGTCTTATGGAGTGAAGCCAGGAAGAAGTGGTCGCCGCAACCTGGGCACCAACGAGGCTGGCCTTTCTTAAAATCTTGTGCTGTATAACTCATAATAGTTTACTTCTTTAAAATGTCCTCGAATGCGTTCACTAACTCTTCTACTACGAAAGGCTGACCCTTTACCTGGTTGAACTGGTAAGGTACGAAGCCGTCGACCTTCATGCGGAGGTAAGCTGCAAGCTGCCCCATGTTCTGCTCGGCTACAACCACCTTCTTGTACTTCTTCAGTACGTCGGCAGTGTTCTTTGGCAGTGGGTTCAGATACTTGAACTGAGCCTGAGCTACCTTGTAACCCTTAGCACGGAGCTCGTCCATAGCAGAGTGCAGGTGGCCGTAGGTAGAACCGAAGCCTACAATCAGCAGGTCGGCATCAGCATCGCCGTCAACTTCGAGGTCGGGCACCTGGATATTGTCAATCTTCTGCTGGCGCAGACGAGTCATCAGGTCGTGGTTTTCTGGGTTGGTTGAGATTGCACCTGTCTCAGAGTCCTTCTCAAGTCCGCCGAGGATGTGAGTAAAGCCCTCGCGACCAGGAACAGCCCAGTAGCGTGTGCCATTCTTTGCACGCATGTATGGAGTCCACTTACCCTTCAGTTTCTCAGGAACGTATGGAGGATTGATAGCGTCGAGCTTAGCCATCTCTGGCAGTTTGAATGCTCCAGAACCGTTTGCGATATATGCATCGGTGAGCAATACAACAGGAGTCATGTGCTCAAGTGCAATCTTGGCTGCCTGATAAGCTGCATCGAAACAGTCGGCAGGACTGGTAGCAGCCATTACTGGCATTGGGCTCTCACCGTTACGTCCGAACAGAGCCTGCAGCAGGTCGGTCTGCTCACTCTTTGTTGGCAGACCTGTAGCAGGACCACCACGCTGTACGTCGAGAACAACCAATGGAAGCTCCATGATAACAGCAAGGTTCATAGCCTCGCTCTTAAGGCATACGCCAGGACCAGAGGTAGAAGTAACACCGAGTGCACCAGCGAACGATGCTCCGAGAGCTGATGCGCAACCGCTGATCTCGTCCTCGCACTGAACGGTGATAACGCCGCATGACTTGTGCTTAGAGAGCTCGTGCAGAACATCAGTTGCAGGTGTGATAGGATATGAACCCAGGTAGAGGCGCAGACCAGCCTTCTCGGCAGCGGCAATGAAACCGTAAGCGGTAGCCTTGTTACCTGTGATATCCATATAGCGTCCTGGAGTCTTCTCCTTGGTTTCTACGCGATAAACGTTGATGGCACTTGAGTGAGTGTTGTGTCCGTAATCCCAACCAGCTTGGATAACCTTGATATTAGCTTCGGCTATAGCGGGCTTCTTGGCGAATTTCTCTTTCAGGAAGTTGCCTACGAGGTTCAGGTCGCGGTCGAAGAGCCAGCATACCAGTCCGAGTGCGAACATGTTGCGGCACTTCAGCATTGCCTTGTTGTCCATTCCGCTGTCGGCCAGACAATCCTTTACCATAGTGGTAAGTGGGCACTGGATTACACGGTCTGGGTCGATTCCCATCTCGCCGAGGTAATCCTCAGTCTTAAACTGAGCCTTCTCAAGATCCTTAGGACCAAACGAGTCGGTGTCGATGATGATGGTAGCACCGGGCTTAGCGTAGCGATACTGAGTCTTGAGCGCTGCTGCGTTCATGGCTACCAGAACGTCGCACTTGTCACCAGGAGTGTACACTTTACCAGCACCGATGTGTACCTGGAAACCAGACACACCAGTTAGCGAACCTTGCGGGGCGCGGATGTCGGCTGGGTAGTCGGGGAATGTAGAAATGCCGTTACCAACGGTGGCACTGACCGTAGAGAAGATGTTTCCAGCAAGCTGCATACCGTCGCCGGAGTCACCTGAGAAGCGTACGACAACTTGGTCGAGCTCCTTCACTTCCATTGTTTCTGCCATAATATTCAGTTTTGTTTCTAACGTTTCTAACTTTTGGGGTGCAAATTTATTCATTTCTGACGTAATATCCAAACAAAAACGCAAAAAAATGCAATTTCGAATGGGATTTTATACATAAAGCAATAAAAGAGGTGGCCGTTATACACAGTCACCTCTTTTGCTCTAGGTCGGGATGAGGCGACTCGAACGCCCGACCCCTACGTCCCGAACGTAGTGCGCTACCAACTGCGCTACATCCCGATTTTGCGGGTGCAAAGGTACGCACTTTTTTTGAATTTCGTGCACGAAAAGGGAATTTTTTTATTTTTTATGCTGTCGATAGTAACTGCGGAACTGGTCGAACTCATCACATTTCCTAACGTATGTTGGTTCCTTGGAAGTACCGTCTACAATCTCGAACAGAGCTTGGAATGCGCGGAACTGTGGTGACTTGCGATAATACTTTTGCACGTAGTCTGTCTTGGCTTCATCCCATACCATACCAGTCCAAAGACTCTTGCCGTTCTTGTCGTTATACAGCTCTCGGTAGCCCATAGCAAACAGGGCCTTAATCTTTAAGTCGATGTCATTGCTCATGGCTGCCTTCTGCAGATACTCGACGGCACGAGCGCCGAGGTCAACCTCGTTGACACGTACGGTGTCATAGCAGTTCTTTGCTTCGCGCATCAGCCACCAGCAGTCACCCTTGATATTAGCTTGGGCATAGCGCACAGCCAGATTGTAATAGCGCTGTTCGAGGGCTTTGCCCTGAAGCAGGTTGAGCGAGCTCTCCAGCATCTGCATCTCCTTGCAGAAGTCAAGTTTCACGTTCTTCCACCATTTCAGGTTCTTCTCCCACGCCTCGTCTTCTCTCAGCCATTGACGCGTAATCCAAGGTTCTACGTCGTACTTTCGTAGCATTGAGTAGTAGAGGTATCCGCGGCTGCGGTTGTTGTTGTAGTAGCTTACGGGGATGTTCTTGAGCCACTCGATGGCTTTACCCCAGTTGGCCATACGCATATACTTGGTGCCGATGAGCTCGACAAGGGCAGAGTCGTTAGTCTGCAATTGGCTCTTCAGATACTTGTCGAAGTCCTTCTTGCCAGGAGTCTTGGTGTAATCGTAGAAACTCTCTAACTTATCGACACGAATGGTATCGATGGTGCTATCGTATTGATAGTCGTGGGTGATGCACATCAGTGCAAGCTGCTGATTAGCATTGTCCTTATAATGCGGGAATATGGTTTGACGCATGGTTCGTTTCAATGCGCTCTCGAAGAAATAGTCCTGTTTGGTCTTCTCCTGAAGCCATGTTAGTTCGTTAGCGAAGTACTGGTCGAACTTATCGCTGGGCTTGGCCTGGGCAGCTGTGATGTATAGTTTCAACACGCGTACATTATCCTTCATACGTTCGGATCCATCTAATGTCATTGCAGCATCGATGTCCTTCAGTGCTTCCTGTTTCTTTCCGCTTAGGTATTCAAGCCATGCTTTGGCTGCCTTCCACATAGCTGGTGATTCGGTCTTACCTTCGCGAACTACCAACTCGCAGAACTGTTGCATCTGCCACGACTCCTGCTGGTTGATATCGCGGACGAATAGCTTTCCTCCATAGTAGCCACCGCTGTTGTTGTCTACAGCCTCTTGGGCATTGTTCACAAAGTCTTGAAGCAGGAATGGCAATACCTTGGCGTTGGGGTTCTGCTTGTACTGCTGGCTGATGGCCAAGTAAGAGCGTTTCTTGTAGTAGATGGTCATAAGACTTTCGTAATCGTCCATCTCGGCAAACAATTCGCCTGCTTCTGCCTCGCGACCAGTCTTGTATAGAGCACCAGCGTAGATGTTCTTCATCATATCCTTATATACGGTCTCGATAAACTGACTGGCTGTCTGCTGCCAGAAATTGATGTTGTCCTGGTGACGACCAAGCATCATGTTGCATCGCATATATAACAGGGCGTGCTGTGAGCGCAACTTGGTCTTAATCTTGCTGAAAGCATAAGTGCGAACGGCTTGCAAGTCGCGCTTTTGTGCAGCGATGTCGTTTGCCGTTGGGTAGTTCCACTCGTACTGCTTGCGTTCTTCGATACTAACGCAGTCGAGATACTTCTTCAGGTTCTGCAGGTAACTCACCATCAGTGCATCACCCTTCTGTCGGGCGGCCTTGATGACGTCGTCGTGACGGAACCAGAAGTACTCCTCGTCCGATCCGAGGTACGTTTTCCAGTTGTCGTTGCAGATTTTTTCTACACGAGTTCTGAAGTTGTCTTGTCTGTACATGCTGAACAGGTACGGATTCTCGGGTTCGCCCCATGCACAGGCGAATGAGGGCAGCGTAATGGCTGTCAACAGGCTAATGATGATAAATTTCTTCATAGGTCTCAGGTATGTATCTATTAATATTGTCTTTATCAAGATGATATGTTATGATGGAGTTACTAAGGTTTTTGCGCTCTTTCTCCATCGCATGCTTTACTTTAAGTATTACATCGGCCTCTACTGTGTGCTCAACCCTTACGTTGTCGATATATCGTACCCATTGGTAAACGGGGTAGGCTACAGCCAGAGGTAGGGCGTATTGTTCGAGATGCTTTAGATATGGATACACATCGCGATAGTCGAGTATAGGATTGCGCTCCTGCCACTTGCGTGGGTCGCCTGTGTTGTATACCATTAGCGCACCATAGTCAACAGGAGGTGCAGGCATCGAGAGTTGATGCAAGCGGATGGTGGTAGATACTTTTGATTTCCACAATTTTACAACCTCTTCCAAGAACTTGTAATAAGTCTTACGGCTGCGCGATGTGTAGTCGCAGTCTATTTGTATCTCGTGTACATTATTTATATTATTAGTCTCGTTCATCTGACGGATGCGCTGCACTACCTTTTCGGCGAGGTCCTTGTGTGGCTTATGCATACAGTCCTCGGTGATATAAATAGTGGGGATTATCTCGACAATGTCAGGCAGAGAGTCTGAAAACGAGATTGTGGCATTGGGCCTGGGCTCTGCACCGTTGTCGCCCATCACTACATCGAAATACCTGCAGTATACCTTTTTTATATCGTATTGCTTCAGGAAGACCCGCTCGGTTGAATCAAGACGGAGATCAGTGCGCCAATAGTACACACTATTACACTGCTCAAGGCTTTTGTCTTGAGGTCTCTGCTTGCCACATCCCGTAATCAGCAGTGTAAGCATGATAAAAGCTATTGATAATCTCTCACCTCTCACCTCTTATAACAGTTCTGGAAGTTGATATAGTTTGGTACTGTTAGAACCCTTAATGAGGATATAATGTCCTTCTGGCTTTTCGGCTGCGATGGCTGCTTTCACTTCCTCTACGTCCTTGAATTTGCGATAGTCACATTTTGCGTCCTCAAACTCTTCGCCTACCAACCAAACAGTCTCTACATCGGTAGCCTTGAGATAGTCTACTACGTGCTGATGCTCTTCGGCTGAAACCTCGCCAAGTTCTCGCATGGCGCCCAGAATAGCCATCTTGTGTTCGGCCTGCATCAACTTGAAGTTCTCGAGTGCGGCCTGCATCGATGATGGGTTGGCGTTGTAAGCATCAACTATCAGATGATTCTTCTCTGTTACAGTCATCTGACTGCGATTGTTTGATGGCTCATACTCTTCGAGTGCAGCAACAATCTTCTTGCGGTCTACCCCAAAGTTGATTCCTACAGCGATGGCTGCAAGCAGGTTGTCGATATTGTACGATCCGATAAGTTTGGTTTGTACTTTATGCCACTTAGTACTGCGGCCCTCTTCTTCAAGAACCATAAGAGGCTCACGCCAACGGAACTTAAGGAATGGGTTGCATTCGATAATCTCGCCAGAAATACATGAGTACTGGTTGTCGGGATCGGTTGAGTAGGGCGACATCCAGATGTCTTCGTCATCACTTATCTGGTCGATAAGATACTCGTTGTCGGCATTGATAAATATCAGACTGTCCTCGCGACTGCGCAGGAAATCATATAGTTCGCATTTGGTCTTGATTACACCCTCGAATGAACCGAATCCCTGAAGATGTGCACGACCTACGTTGGTAATAAGTCCACAGGTAGGTTCGGCAGTCTCTGCCAGAGTCTTGATGTCGCCAGGATGACTGGCTCCCATCTCGATTACTGCTATCTCATGGTCCTTGTTCAGACGGAACAATGTCTTGGGCACACCTACGTCATTATTAAAGTTTCCCTGAGTGTATAGCACATTATATTTCTGTGAGAGTACAGCGGCAATAAGCTCCTTGGTGGTAGTCTTGCCGTTGGTACCTGTTATTCCGATCACGGGGATGTCGAACTGGCGACGATGCTCACGGGCCAGGTCCTTGAAGGTCTGAAGACAGTTGTCGACCTTTATGATTCGAGGATCGTTGTCAACATCCTCATCTACGATGGCATAACTGCATCCTTTCTCGAGTGCTTGCAAGGCGAATTTGTTACCATTAAACGACTCACCTTTCAACGCAAGAAAGATGCTTCCCTCGGGGCAGTCACGACTATCTGTTGTGATGCACGGATGCTGCTGATAAAGCTTGTATAGTTCCTTAATATCCATAAACTTCGTGAATTTTGGTGCAAAGATAGTGAAATTTCTTAATTCAAGATTCTTAATCCAAAAAAAATGTGTATCTTTGTGGGCGATATGAGTAATACGATTCAAATTCGGGGCAAATTAATAGATCTCAGCACCCCTCAGGTGATGGGAATCCTGAATGTCACACCCGACTCCTTTTATGCTGGTAGTCGAGTGCAGACAGAGGACGAAATTGTTAAGCGCTGTCACCAGATAATAGACGAAGGAGCCAGCATGATCGATGTGGGTGGATACTCTACCCGTCCTGGCGGAACTGAAGTTTCCGAGGCTGAGGAGATGGAGCGTTTGCGTTTCGGCCTGAACATCATCCGTCGTGAGTTGCCCGATGCAATAATCTCGGTTGATACTTTCCGTACAGATGTGGCTCGAATGACAGTTGAGGAGTTTGGTGCCGACATCATAAACGATGTGAGCGAGGGTTGTGAGGCTATGTATCGCTTGATTAGTCGTTTACACGTACCTTATATATTAATGTCGCAGCAGCCCACACTCAAGAAGATGTTGATGAACTTTGCTCAGCAGGTACAGCAATTGCGCGACTTTGGCGCATGTGATATCATTCTTGATCCGGGTTTCGGATTCGGCAAGACGCTGGAACAGAACTATGAAATAATGAACGAGATGGAGCGACTTCACGTGATGGAACTGCCACTGCTGGTAGGAATCTCTCGCAAGTCGATGATCTTTAAATTGTTAGGTACAACTCCTACGGAGTCGCTGAACGGCACAACAGTGCTCAACACAGTTTCGCTGATGAAGGGCGCTCACATACTGCGAGTACACGATGTGAAGCAAGCAGTAGAATGCGTCAGAATAGTACAATCGTTAAATAGTCAAATCGTCAAATAAGAATGTTCTTCGAGTTCGGAATTAAGGATTTTATCGACATACTGCTTGTAGCGCTGATACTCTACTATATCTACAGGCTTATGCGTGAGTCACGTTCGCTGAATGTGTTTATCGGCATTTTGGTGTTCGTGGTTACGTGGCTGTTTGTGTCGCAGGTGGTCGAGATGAAACTTCTTGGTTCGATACTCGATAAGCTGGTTGCCGTGGGTGTAATCGCACTCATAGTGCTTTTCCAGGACGAGATACGCAAGTTCCTTTATAATGTAGGAGCGCATCGTCGTATGAGGGCATTCGCCAAGTTGTTCTCTGCAAAGAGTGCCGACGAAGACGAAAAGAAAGCGCTTAAGGAGATTATTATGCCAGTGGTTATGGCATCGATGAATATGAGTCGCGGCAAGGTCGGTGCGCTTATTGTGATAGAGCGTGCGATGCCTCTCGACGAAATTGCCGTTACGGGCGATCAGATTGACTCTAACATCAATCAGCGACTCATTGAGAACATCTTCTTTAAGAACTCTCCATTGCATGATGGTGCTATGATAATCTCCAAGAGACGTATCAGGGCTGCAGGTTGTATCTTGCCCGTAAGTCACGATATGGACATTCCTAAGGAGTTGGGATTGCGACATCGTGCAGCTATGGGCGTATCGCAGGAGAGCGATGCTGTGGCAGTGGTGGTATCCGAGGAGACGGGTTCGATATCAGTTGCCGTAGGCGGACAGTTCAAATTGCGTCTTTCGGCCGAGGAACTGGAGAGCATACTGACAAAGGAATTAGAATAAAAAGGAATAATATATATAACATTTTTAAAACAAATCAAATTATGGATCTATTAAGTTCAATTGTAGCGCGTGCTAAGAGTAACAAGCAGCGCATCGTACTCCCTGAAGCAGAAGAGGAGCGTACACTCTGTGCAGCCGACAAGGCTTTGGCCGACGAGCTCGCAGACATTATTCTGATTGGTAATCCTGCTAAGGTTGAGGCTCTGGCTAAGGAGAAGGGGCTCACAAACATTGGTAAGGCTACTCTTATCGATCCAGAGAATTACGACAAGAGCGAAGAGCTGGCTGAGAAGTTGGCTGAGATTCGCAAGAGTAAGGGTATGACTATTGAGGAGGCTCGTAAACTTATCAAGAATCCTCTGTACCTGGGATGTATGATCATCAAGACCGAGGGTGCTGATGGTCAGATTTCTGGAGCTCTGTCAACTACAGGCGATACACTGCGTCCTGCTCTGCAGATCATCAAGTGCCAGCCTGGTATCACTTGTGTCAGCGGTGGACTGCTGCTCATCTCTAAGCAGAAGCAGTATGGTGAGGATGGCGTTCTGGTAGTTGCCGACGTTGCTGTAACACCAATGCCTGATGCAAATCAGCTTTCACAGATTGCTGTCTGCACAGCTCAGATGGCAAAGGCAGTAGCAGGTTTCAAGGATCCACGTGTGGCTATGCTCAGCTTCTCTACTAAGGGTAGCGCTAAGCACGAGGTTGTAGACAAGGTTGTTGAGGCAACTCGTCTGGCTAAGGAACTCGACCCAACACTGAAGATTGATGGTGAGTTGCAGGCAGATGCAGCTCTGGTTCCATCAGTTGGTGCCAAGAAGGCTCCTGGTTCTGATATCGCTGGTAAGGCCAATGTACTGGTATTCCCTAACCTCGAGGTTGGAAACATCGGTTATAAGATGGTTCAGCGTCTGGGCGATGCTATCGCTATCGGTCCAGTTCTGCAGGGTATCGCACGTCCTGTAAACGACCTGTCACGTGGTTGCTCTATCGATGATATCTACTACATGATTGCCATCACTGCTTGTCAGGCTATGGATGCAAAGAAATAATTAAGAATTAAGATTTAAGAGATATGAAGATTTTAGTATTGAATTGTGGTTCGTCGTCTATCAAGTACGCTCTGTACAATATGGACGACAAGAGTGTGATGACCAGCGGTGGTGCTGAGCGTGTAGGCTTGGACAATGCCTTTGTTAAGGTGAAGTTGGCCAATGGCGAGAAGAAGCAGATTATGCACGATATCCCCGAGCATACCGAGGGCGTTAAGTTCATATTCTCTTTGCTTACCGATCCTGAGATTGGTGTTATAAAGAGTCTCGACGAGATCGACGCTGTAGGTCATCGTATGGTGCATGGTGGCGAGAAGTTCAATAAGAGCGTTATCCTTAACGACGAGGTTCTGAAGACCTTCGAGGAGTGCTCTGACCTGGCTCCACTGCATAACCCTGCCAACTTGAAGGGTGTAAACGCTGTTAAGGAGCTTATGCCTGGCCTGCCTCAGGTAGGTGTGTTCGACACAGCCTTCCATCAGACCATGCCAGCCAAAGCTTATATGTACGCTATTCCTTACGATCTCTACGAGAAGTATGGTGTGCGTCGTTATGGATTCCACGGAACATCACATCGCTATGTTTCTGCACGCGCACTTGAGTTCCTTGGCATGAAGGCTGAGGGAACCAAGATGATTACTTGTCACATCGGTAACGGTGGCTCTATCGCAGCAGTCCTGGATGGCAAGTGTATCGATACCTCAATGGGTCTTACTCCTCTGGAGGGACTTGTTATGGGTACTCGTGCCGGCGATATCGACGGTGGTGCAGTAACCTTCCTTGAGAAGAAGCTTGGTCTCGATGCTGATGGTATGAGCAACCTGCTCAACAAGAAGAGCGGTGTTGCTGGTATTACTGGTGGTTCTAGCGATATGCGCGACGTAGAGAACGCTGCTAAGGCTGGTGAGCCTAAGGCTGTACTGGCTCAGCAGATGTATTTCTATCGTATTAAGAAGTATATCGGTGCTTACGCTGCTGCTATGGGTGGTGTTGATGTGATTGTCTTCACAGCCGGTGTAGGCGAGAATCAGGTTTCTATGCGCTCTGCAGTATGCGAGGGCCTTGAGTTCCTGGGCGTAAAATTCGATGAGGAGCGCAACAAGGTTCGTGGCGAAGAGGCTATCATCTCAGCCGACGACTCAAAGGTTAAGGTAGTTGTTATCCCAACCGATGAGGAGCTGATGATTGCAACTGATACAATGAATCTGCTGAAATAAACATTAGCAGTATCATTCTTTTTTCTTGGGAGGTGCTTTTAGCGCCTCCCATTTTTCTTCATATTCCTGCTCCTGGGCGCGCACTTTCTTCAGAGCCTGCTTGCGTTTGTGACGTGCTTCAACCTTAGGGCCGAATGTGTTGTCCCATGTCCACATCAATAGCGCAATGACATCAGGGCCTGCTGGTACTACCTGCGGCAACTCTGGTTCCTTAGGTATGGTTGGTCGCATAATATTGGCCATTAAGTCCTTGCGACGGTCCTTTCCGTATATCACCACTTCGTCGATGGCGTGCAGTATAGGAATCAGATAGATGGTGTCGCTCCTCACTTCATTATGCAACACATATCGTCGCTGAAACTTAGGATGGCTGAAGTCGATTCGTTTAAAACTGTCGGGCACCTCAAACTCTCCGTTCCAAGGCGTGGTTATTTCAGCCCCGTTGTCTACGCGCACTTTTATGTCTCGTTGTGGAACCTTCGTTTCTAAACTGGCCACCGTCAGCTTGCGTTGGGCCATCATCCCAACACTCCATAGTAAAAACAGGCCTATGAATAATAGTCGATACATCGCTTAGTTTTTTCAATACCGGTGCAAATGTAATACTTTTCTGCATATCTTTCCAAAATGGAATCTTATATTATCTTACAGATATAAAAATTAATGTAACATTAAGTCTTTTTGAATTAAAATATGTATCTTTGCACAAAATTACAAGAGAATATACAGGTATGAACGGGAAAAAGATAGTAACGTTTGGCGAGTTGTTGCTCAGGTTTTCTAAACCTGGACAACTGCGACTGACTCAGGGTGACTTGTTTACAAGTAAGTACGGTGGCAGCGAAGCTAATGTGGCCGTTTCATTGGCCACTCAGGGCGAAGATGTAACATATATCACTCGATTACCCGATACTCCGGTGGGGCATGCAGGCGCGATGAATCTTGCGCAGTTGGGTGTAAACACAAGTCATGTGCTTTATGGCGGACAACGCATAGGCACATACTACTTCGAACCTGCTGCCGGTATGCGTGCTGCCAAGGTTATATACGACCGTTCAGGTTCTGCTTATTACGATTTGAAACCAGGTATGATACCATGGCGCGAGATACTTAAAGATTGCGACTACTTCCATGTGTCGGGTATCACTGCGGCCATCTCGCCGCAAGCTGCCGAGGCAACATTCGAGGCTCTCGATATTGCTGATGAGCTAGGTGTTACCGTTTGTTTCGATATTAACTACCGTAAGAATCTATGGAATTACGAAGGTGCCCAGCCTCGTGAGACGTTGAGTAGTATGCTGTCGCGATGTGATATGATGTTTGGCGATGCTATCGAGTTCGACTGGCTATCACAGCATCCTCAACCACCTTTCACTGCTACAGATTCTAACTTCAAGATGCAGATGGATGAGTATGGCGAGTGGTTTGATGAACTGCATGCTAATTATCCACGTCTGAAGCACTGGATGATGGGTATGCGCAATATCGTTAGTTCAAATCATCACACACTTACGGCGTTGCTTTGGACTGAGGGCAAACTGCTTCAGGCGCCTATCATCGATATCCCCGATGTGATAGACCCGGTTGGAGTGGGCGATGCCTTTATGGGTGGATGGCTGCATGCCATCAGTCTTTTCCCTGATGACAAGCAGAAGCAACTCAACTATTCTCTTGCAGCAGCAGCTCTTAAGAATACCATACCTGGCGACTTCAACCTATCAACCGAGGATGAAATACTGGAGACAATGAAAGGCCGACATAATATGTCGACCCTTTATAAGACATTTGGATAATCTTTATTACGGTTGGCTTTCGCCTTCGATGTATTGTGATAGCAGAAGGTGTTCACCATCGTAGACTACATATGAGAACTGGGTTATCCAGTCGCCTAGTATTATCATGCGTGCTTTTTTGGTTAGTTGCAAGTCTACCTCAATGTGGCGGTGACCATAGATAAAGTAGTCTACGTTAGAGTGGTATTGTATGTACTTTTTTGTGTAGAGCACCAGGTGCTCGCGGCTTTCTCCCATGTATGCAGGCTCTTCTCCGTTAGGACGCTTCAATCGACTGTGCTTAGCCCAGTTTAGACCGAACCACATACCCCAACGTGGATGCAGGGCAGAGAAAGCCCACTGACAAGCCTTGTTGTGGAAGATGCTCTTGATAAGTTTGAAACTCTTGTTAGGATCGCCCAGTCCGTCGCCGTGAGCCAGGTAGAACATCTTTCCGTATATCTCGGTGGTCTCAGGCTTCTTGTGCAGAATTACACCACACTCCTTTTCCAAATATTCATAGGCCCAGATGTCGTGGTTGCCGGTAAAGTAGTGCACCTCTACACCCATGTCGGTTAGTTCCGACAGCTTGCCCAAAAATCGGGTAAAACCCTTGGGTACAACATATTTATATTCATACCAGAAGTCGAACATGTCGCCAAGAAGATATATGGCGGCTGCTTTCTCCTTGATCGAATCGAGGAAACGTACCAATCGGCGTTCCTGCATACGTCCATGAGGAATGGCTAGCGACCCAAGGTGGGCATCGGAAAGAAAATAGACGTTCTTCATATTAATCGAATCCAAGTTCTACTCTTGCTTCTTCACTCATCATGCTCTGATCCCAAGCGGGTTCGAACACCAGATTTACGTTGGCACCCTTTACTCCTTCTACACTCTCCACCTTGGTGCGGACGTCCTCAAGGATGAAGTCGGCAGCAGGACAGTTGGGGGCAGTAAAGGTCATATCTAACTCTACGCTAGAGTCGTCCTGTACATCTATCTTGTAGATCATACCCAGATCATAGATGTTTACGGGAATCTCAGGGTCGTATACGGTTTTTAGCACGTCTACAATCCTCTCTTCTATCTGTGTCTTCTCTTCTTGTGTCATAACTATATTTGTTTGTTAGCATTTTCCTTCTTCGCGATAGCTGTAATAGTGTCCATCGGTAACAATGACGTGGTCGGCAAAGCGAATGTCCATCAACTGGCATGCTTTTATGATGCTGATGGTTAGTTTGTCGTCTTTGTCGCCAGGCATTATACCGCCCGATGGGTGGTTATGGCACGCCACCAGCTGTGTGGCGTTGCAGAGCACTGCCTCGCGGATAATGAGGCGTATGTCAACTGTTGTTGCAGTAATGCCGCCCCGGGCAATACGCAGTTTCTTAATAAGTCGGTATTGCTGGTTCAAAAACAATACCCAGAATTCCTCCACATCCAGGTCTTGCATTACGGGGCGCATATGGTTGTATATACGAGTGGCTGTGCCTAAGTCGGGACGCTCTTCGGGCGTTTCCATCTGTCGACGTTTGCCCAGTTCGCAGGCTGCCAGTATTGTGATTGCTTTTGCTGGTCCTACTCCGTTATATTGGCATAGGTCGTTAACCGACATTTTGCCCAGTGTGTTCAGACTATTGTTGCAATCTGCCAGTATGCGCTTCATTAGGTCAACAGCACTCTCTTTGGTCGAACCAGAACCAATCAGTATGGCCAACAACTCAGCGCTGCTAAGTGCCTCAGCACCCAGCGAGATCATCTTTTCACGAGGACGATCCTCCTCGGCCCACTGATTGATGTTGAGTTTGTCGGTCATTTATAGAAGTTTTTTTCGAAAGCTGTAAATTCGTCTTTCTTTAGTACGCAGCGTTTCCACCACGATTCTATGAAACCGAATCCATAGCCCATAAGTTGTACGAATGCGGCAGGAATGCTCAGTATGCCTACCCATAGATTCTTGTTCTTTAAGCTTGAATCTATAAGGATGATTAAGCTATATAATATAATAGGTACGCACGCGAGGGGCCAAAATAGCGAAATTATCAGTAGTCCGATAACCCCCAAAGTGAACACAGTTGGCAGCAGATGAACCAACTTCATTGTGCCGGGGTGGCGTTTTTCCAGATTTATGCGGGCGATACCACTGTTGTACACCTGACGGAAGAACTTGCGGAAGTCTGTGCGACGCTTATGCCACACCCATGCTTCAGGGAATAGTCTTGGCATATAACCTGCTTCAACTATACGATATGAGAAATCTATGTCCTCGCCGAAGCGCATTTTTGTGAAGCCTCCAAGTTGTAGATAAACATCACGGCGGATACCCATATTGAACGAACGAGGATAGAACTTGTCAAGCTTAGCCTTACCGCCACGGATACCACCTGTAGTAAAGAATGATGTCATCGAATAGCTGATGGCCTTCTGTACAGGAGTGAACGATGGATGAGCTGCGTCTGGACCTCCGAAGGCCTCGCATGGATTTTGCTTGAGTTCATCTTCTACTGCTTGCAGATAGCCTGTAGGCAGCACGACATCCGAATCAAGTATGATAACAAATTCGCCATTAGCGCGCTCGGCACCGTAGTTGCGACTCTGGCCAGGGCCGCTGTTTTCTTTGGCGTAATAATGCAAATCAAGGATGTTTGCGTACTTGTCGCAAACATCCTTGCATGGTTTAACTGAACCGTCCTCTATGATTAGGACTTCGAAGTCCTTTACCGTCTGCTGGCAAAGACTTTCAAGCAACTCGTCGACCTCGTCGGGTCGATTGAAGACGGGTATGATGATTGAAAACTTCAATTCTTCAATCTTTCAGTTCTTCAATTACTCCTTTACTCTCTGCAGGTAAGAACCATCGCGAGTGTCAACCTGAATCAGATCGCCCTCGTTGATGAACAGAGGAACACGAACCTCAACACCAGTCTCCAGAGTTGCAGGCTTCAGAGTGTTTGTTGCTGTGTCGCCCTTAACGCCTGGCTCAGAGTGAGTAACGCGGAGAACGGTTTTAACAGGCATCTCAGCATAAAGGATAGTACCATCAGTTGTGTCAGAAACAACCTCCACAATGTCGCTCTCCTTCATGTACTCGTGACCGATTACGAGCTCGTTGTCGATGGGGATCTGCTCGAATGTCTCCTGATTCATGAAGATACGACCAGACTGATCCTCATAGAGATACTGGTAAGGACGACGCTCGATGATAACGTCCTCGAGCTTTTCACCGATGTTGAATCGGCGCTCAAGTACGCGACCGTCTGAAACGTTCTTAACCTTGATGATCATGATGGTGTTGCCCTTACCTGGCTTGCGGTGCTGGAAATCGATGCACACCCAAATGCCACCGTCCATGCGAATGGCGGTGCCTTTTTTAATGTCTTGTGAATTAATCATAAACCTTTAAAATATTACTTTTATATCGTTTTCGGGTGCAAAGGTACTGCTTTTTTGGAAAAAAACATAAAAAGTTTAGCTAAAAATCGTATAAAATTTGCGTAATTCAAAAGAAATGAGTACTTTTGCACCCCAAATCGGTAGATAAATAACAAAATTAAATAAGTATATTACAATGAAGAGAACATTTCAGCCACACAATCGCCGTCGCGTAAACAAGCACGGCTTCCGTGAGAGAATGGCCACAAAGAACGGTCGTCGAGTTCTGGCTGCTCGTCGTGCCAAGGGCCGCAAGAAGTTGACAGTTTCTGACGAGAATCACGGAAAGTAATTCGCAGGGAACTTAGAAAATGAGTTAAAATAGAAAGAAGTAGAGCGAAATCTTTGCTTCTTTCTGTTTTTTTATATAATTTGGCTTCGCCGAAAGTACTTACATTCGGAAAAACTCAAATAAAATTTGGTTTTTCTCTCATTTATTCGTACCTTTGCGCCGAAATAGAAAAGAAAAGATGAAAGCAAAGGAATTCTTCGGTAAGTTCTGCAGCAAGTTCCTTATTTTGAACTTGATTGCTATGCTGTTGGTTTTGTTCTTGCTATTGGTAGGTGTAAACTACGGACTTGATTGGTATACCCACCATGGTGAGAGCATTAAAGTTCCAAACCTTGAGGGCGTAAAGATATCAAAGGCTCGTGAGATGATCGAGGAAGCCGGACTGGTGATTGTGGTAACTGATAGTGGTTATAACAAGCGACTGCCAGCCGACTGTATTCTTTCTCAGAGTCCCGATGCAGGTCTGACAGTTAAGACCGGTCATGTGATATATGTAACTATCAACTCATCTTCATCACCGTCGGTGGCAATTCCCGACGTGGTGGATAATTGCAGCTATCGTGAGGCCGAAGCCAAGTTGGTTTCACTTGGATTCAAGGTGCTGCCGCCACAGTATGTTACAGGTGAGAAGGATTGGGTTTATGGTGTGTCGGTCAATGGTCGTAGGGTTTCTTCTGGCGAACGCGTATCTATAGAACAACCTCTTACGCTGCTAGTTGGTAGTGGACAGTATGGTATGGATGATGTTAGCGTGGTTGAGCCTGAGATGGAAATTCCCGAAGGTGGTGGCGATGATGTAGATGAATTTGTAGAGGTAAAAGAGAAAGAATGATTGACGAAATAAACGATTTCGAAGAACAAGAGCAAGAGCAGGAAGATTTGCTATATGAACACTTCCGTATGGAGGTGGACAAGGGGCAGGTGCCTGTTCGTATCGACAAATACCTGGTCGAACATCAGCAGCATTCCAGTCGTAACCGCATACAGAAGGCTGCCGATGCAGGTTTTATCCATGTAAACGAAAAACCTGTAAAGAGTAATTATAAGGTACGCCCGGGCGATGTTATTACCCTAATGCTCGACCGTCCGCATTATGATACATCGATTGAGGCAGAGGATATACCACTGAATGTGGTTTACGAGGACGATGACCTGATGGTCATCAATAAACCTGCTGGAATGGTGGTTCATCCTGGTTGTGGCAATTTCACCGGTACTTTGGTCAATGCTATAGCGTGGCATCTTAAAGATCTGGCTAGCTACGACCCTAACGATCCTGAGGTGGGATTGGTACATCGTATCGACAAGGACACAAGCGGCTTGCTGGTAGTGGCAAAGACTCCCGATGCCAAGACCTCGCTGGGAAAGCAGTTCTTTAATAAAACCACGCATCGTAGTTATAATGCTTTGGTGTGGGGAAACTTTGTTGAAGACGAGGGTAGGATAGAAGGAAATATCGGTCGTGATCCTAAGGACCGTCTCCGCATGGAGGTGTTTCCGCCCGATTCCGAGATAGGTAAGCCTGCAGTAACCCATTATAAGGTGCTGGAGCGTTATGGCTACGTAACGTTGGTGGAATGTATACTCGAAACAGGTCGCACCCATCAGATACGTGCTCACATGAAACATATCGGCCATCCTCTGTTTGCTGATGAACGCTATGGTGGAACTGAGCTGCTGCGTGGCGAGCGCACGGCTAGCTACAAGGCTTACATACAGAATTGTTTCAAACTATGTCCGCGACAGGTTCTACATGCTAAGACACTGGGATTTGTTCATCCCACTACTGGCAAGCAGATGGACTTTACATCAGAGTGGCCCGAGGATATGACGGCTCTGATTGACAAATGGAGAAATTATATAAAGTTTAAAGATACAGAATAATACGCGATGAAAAATTTGAAGAGAACTATTGCTATCGTATGTGGTGGCGACTCATCAGAACACGACGTTTCTCTGCGCTCAGCACAGGGACTTTACTCCTTCTTTGATAAGGAGCGCTACAATGTTTATATTGTTGATATCAAGGGTCAGGACTGGCACGTAGAACTGTCCGATGGCACAACAGCAAAGATTGACCGCAATGATTTTTCTTTCATGGAAAACGGTGAGGCCAAAGTTTTCGACTATGCTTATATCACCATACATGGCACTCCAGGCGAGAATGGACTGCTGCAGGGTTACTTTGACCTGATTGGTTTGCCATACAGCACTAGTGGTGTACTGGTTGAGGCTATGACATTCGATAAGTTTGTGCTCAATCAGTACCTGCGTGGCTATGGTGTAAAAGTGGCCGACTCGCTGCTGATCCGAAAGGGTTATGAGGAGTTGGTAAGCGACGACGAAATCGAAGAGCGCATAGGTATGCCTTGCTTCGTTAAGCCTGCTGCCGATGGTTCTTCATTCGGCGTCTCGAAGGTAAAGGAGAAGGACATGCTTGCTCCTGCCATCCGCAAGGCTATGCTCGAGAGTCCTGAGATTATGGTAGAGAGCTTCCTCGAAGGTACCGAGATTTCTATTGGTGTATACAAGACTAAGGATAAGGCTGTGGTTCTGCCTGCAACTGAGGTCGTTACTACCAACGAGTTCTTCGACTACGATGCTAAGTACAACGGTCAGGTCCAAGAGATTACTCCTGCCCGTCTGCCTGAGGATGTAACAGAGCGTGTCCGTCAGATTACATCACACATCTACGACATCCTGCACTGCAACGGTATCATCCGCATCGACTATATTATCTCTAAGGAGGGTAACATCTCTATGCTCGAGGTTAATACCACTCCGGGTATGACAGCTACCAGCTTCATTCCTCAGCAGGTGCGTGCTGCCGGTCTGTCGATGACAGATGTGCTTACAGAGATTGTTGAGAATCAGTTTGATTAATATATGAGAGAAGAGTTCGACGAGATCCGACCTTACGAGGCGGGAGAGATGAAACAGGCCTTCGACGACTTGCTCAACGACAGGCAGTTTAATATCGTGATGAAGGGCTTTGCCCCTTGGTTGCCCAAATCGGTGCGTAATGGTTTGCTGCGCTTGGCTTTCACTGGAATCAAAACGCCACTCGACTTCCAGAAGCGTTTCATGAAACCTGTGGTCAAGTTCATTATGCGCAAGCATACCGACGGTTGTTCGTTCTTGGATTCTTCTATCTCTTCTTACGATAAGAGTCAGCGATACACATTTGTGTCGAATCACCGCGATATCGTGCTCGATTCGGCATTCCTTGATGTATTGCTGGTTGAAGCAGGTTATCCCACTACCGTCGAGATAGGTATTGGCGATAACCTGCTTATATATCCTTGGATTAAGCGCCTGGTCCGTATGAACAAGGCCTTTACTGTTCGTCGTGGACTCTCACTGCGTGAGACGTTGGCCGCATCTCAGCTGATGAGTCGCTATATCCATTATGCAGTTACCCAGAAGAAGGAAAATATCTGGATAGCTCAGCGCGAGGGGCGTGCCAAGGACTCTAGCGACCACACCCAGGATGCCGTGCTAAAGATGTTGGCTATGGGTGGCGACCTTAAGGAACTGAACATTGTTCCCCTCACTATCAGTTACGAGTTCGATCCATGTGATTATCTTAAAGCACAGGAGTTCCAGCAGAAGCGTGATAATCCTGCGTTCAAAAAGTCTCGCCAGGACGACCTCGACAACATGAAGACTGGCATCTTCGGCTATAAGGGTCGTGTGGTATATCGTCCTGCAGCCCCTATCAATACATGGATCGATGAACTTTCTGATCTGCCTAAGACAGAGTGGTTCAAGGCTTTGGCCGAACGTATGGACCGCGAGATACATCGTGGCTATGAACTCTATCCATGCAACTACATTGCCCTCGATGAGCTTAATGGCGACAACGCCAATGCCGCTCTTTACACCGCTGCCGACAAGCAGCGCTTTGAGCAGTATCTGGCTGGTCAGATGGCTAAGATACAACTACCCAATAAAGATGAGGAATTTCTGCGTGAGCGTATGCTTACGATGTATGCTAACCCAGTTCGCAACCTAATGGCCGCACAATGAAGAAACTGCTTAGATTTTTGATTGTCATAACTATTACTTGTCAGTTGTCGACTCTCATCTCATGTACACAGGATGCATACGAGAAGGGGGAGGGCGAATACTCCTTGTTGCGTGGCGATTTTGCTGAGGCTGTTGTTAACAGTACAAAGCAGGTAACAAAGATTATTACCGATGATGGTGATGAATTGTTTGTTACATCCCCTTATACAGCTCGATGGATAGCCAAGGCCGATACCACCTATCGCTGTATGCTATATTATAATAAGGTGGAAGGCAAGGCTGATGTGGTCTCGATGGGACAGGTGCCTTGTGCCGCTATCGTGCCATTGTCTAAATTCGACAAGGAGCTGAAGACAGACCCTGTTAAGTTTGAGAGCACCTGGATGAGCAAGACTGGGCGTTATCTCAATCTCAGCATTCTGGTTAAGACGGGTGCTACGGATGATACCACAGCCGTACAGAGTCTGGCTATTGTCTGTGATACTCTGATAACCCATACCGATGGTAAGCAGATCCGTAGTCTTATCCTGCATCACGATCAGGGCAATGTGCCTGAGTATTACTCTACTCAGGTCTATGTCAGCATCCCAACAAACAGAATTGATGCCGACTCGGTTAGAATCAGCATCAACTCATACGATGGCGAAGTGGTGGCTAAGCACCCTTGTCGTTAATTCGCTTTATATTCCTTGTTCTCTACAGCGTTCCAGTCTATCTGATCGGTGCGCTGTGCTAGTGGTGCGTGTGGTATGACGCTACCATCCTTTACCAGTATTATACAAGGTATCTTGCCTGCTTCGATAGTCTGATATCCACCCTCGTACACTTTGCCGGTCTGATAGTCAATCCATTTACCCTTTGGCAGATAAACGTTGCGGCTGTTACCGCTCTCAAGCAGAGGTGCTACCAGCATCTTCGAACCGAACATATACTCGTCCTCCACATACCATGCACCCTGATCGTGTGGGAACTCTACCAGTAGCGCACGAACCATAGGCAGTCCCAGCTTAGAACACTCTTTAGCCTGTTCCCAAACGTATGGCATCAATTTATACTTCATCTCGGCGCACTCACGGAATGCATCGGTAAACGACTCTGAGATGAGCCATGGCTCTGTTGGAGGTGCTCCGTGGGCACGGGTGTGACTGCTCAGGAATCCGAATGGCAACCAGCGGCGGTAGATGTCCTCGGGCGATGCGGTAACAAATCCACCCATGTCGTGACTCCAGAACGAGAATCCGCTCAGACCGAAACTCAGTCCACCTCTCAAGTCACCCAGCATACCGGTGTTGGTAGTAGCAGCATCGCCACCCCAATGCAGAGCGTAGCGCTGACTGCCTGCCCATGCGCTGCGAGCCCAGATGATTCCCTCGCCAGGATGATTGCGCTCTACAACCTCCCATAGGGCTTTGTTATAGCGCAGTGGGTATAGGTTGTGTTCATACAGTCCGCCCTTGCCGCTATGATAGAATCCGTTGTAAGGCGCAGCCTCGCCAAAGTCGCACTTGATGGTCGATACACCTTGCTTCATCAGTCCCTCTATCTTCTGCTGATACCAGGCTACGGTTTCTGGGTTAGAGAAGTCTAGTATTGCATCCTCTACAGGCATGCCGCCAGTAGCATTTTTTACGTGCATACCTTTTTCGATTATCTCGCTGAAGAAACGGTTCTTCGGTGTGAAGTATGGCAACTGCCACAGACAGGTGTGGAATCCGTCCTTGGCCAGTTGCTTCAGCATCTTCACTGGATTTTCAAATCTGTCCTTGGCAAACTGGTAGTCGCACTGCCAGTCGGTGCCAAACCAACCGGTGTCAAAGTGAATTACATCTGCAGGTATGCGGTGTTCTCTCAGTTGGCGGGCTATCTCCAGTCCCTCCTTCTGCGAGAAGTAGGTTATGCGACTCATCCATGTGCCAAAGCTCCACAGTGGGGGCAGTGGCGATTTGCCTGTAATCTCTGTGTATTCATACAGAATGTCCTTTGGCTCTCCGAAGAACACAAAGAAGTCCATCTGCTCGTCGGCCATAAACAGTCGGTCTGCTCCGATGTACGATGCACCAAAGTCGCAGGTGACGGGGGCCGAGGTGTGCATAAAGATGCCGTAGCCGCGGTTTGAGAAGAAGAACGGCACAGGCTTATATTGTCCGTCAGTCTCAGGGCCCTGAGGGTCGGTCACACTCAGATGCACTTTCTGGCCTACCTTATTAAGAGAGGTGAAAGATTCTCCGCAACCGTATATGCGCTCGCCAGGAGCTAGTGTCAGCACAGGGTTGATGCTGCGCGAGTTGTCGCTGCCGCGCTTGATAAACGAGAACGGCTGCAGTTTTACTTGGCTCGAGTCGTTGTCGATGATGTGGCGTGTTTGCGTCAGTACCTTGCCCTTAGCATCTTTGATTACCAGTCGCCATGGGTACTTCTTTATCTCGATGGTACCGTAAGCAGAACTGTATGTTATGGCATCTGCCGACTGATAGGTATTCCATGCCTGTCCTTTGCCCTTCGCCTTGAATCCGTCACAGAACATCACATCCTCCTGATCGCTGTTCTTTGGTTCCACAGGAGTGGTCAGCATGCGTATGCGTGCTGTTCTTGGTGTGATAAACTCAATCTTTATCTTCAGGTTCGGATCGTTGTCGTATGCCGCATCGGGGAAATCCAACTGTTGCATACGTACAGGCCAGTAACCGTTCAGGTTGAACGCCTGTCGTGGACTCATCCTGTATCGTTTCCATTGTACCAGTCCCTCGCCCTTAGCTGTGTCAAAACACACCAGCGAGTCGGCAAAGAAATAGGTGTTCGACAGGTCATAGAAGTCTGTCGACATGTCCTTTTGCATACACTGCAGATACTGTACACCTGCGTTAGTCTGAATCTGCGCTGAGGCGTGCATCCCCCAAGCCGCACAGATGATTAGTAATAATCGCTTCATAGTTCACCAGTTGATTTTAATGCTGCAAATATACAACATTTTTTCTTAATTATACCAAAAGGGCACTGAAAAAGTGCCTAATGATACTTTTTCAGTGCCCTTTAGGTAAGGATTTGAATCATTATTTATTTTGGAGCATTGTTGTAAATAGTCTCTAATGTGTAATCTGCATCATTAGATGTTGCGGCCTTTATCATAGTCTTTACTAGCGATTCCAGACCATTAAGGTATGATCCATCGTTGTGGTTAAAGTAACCATGATGCTCATTTCCGCCTCCGGTAGAGTTGTTATCCCATACAAACAATGGCATGTTGTAAGTATGAGCCGCACGACAAACATACTCCAGATAGTAGTTGCGGAACAGATTTGCGCGGTCGGTAGTGTGCATTACGCAACCATACTCGCCAATGTAAACGGGAATATTATTAGCAACATACTTCTCCTGCAATTTCTGGAAAGTTTCAACCACATGCTCCTCGTTGCTGCCAGTCTGATATTTGCCTGATGCTGCTGTGTGGCCCCATTCCGACTTTCCGCCATTATCTTCCGGTGTCAGCGTGAAAGTGTTAGGATCATAGAAGTGTACGCTTACCATCACACGGTTGGCGGCATCTGTAGGCAATACAAATCCATCTTCGAGTGCGAACTTGGGGCTAGATGCATAGGCAGGCACACCTATCCAGCGTGTGGCATTATTGCCACCTGTAGCACGGATAGTGTTTACTACCAACTGGTTCCACTCGTTCAGAGTCTTATACTGTTTGCCACCATCAGTAAGGTTGTCGCCCCAACCCCAGTTACCATCCTGGACCTCGTTGAATGACTCGAAGAACAAGAAGTCACCTTTATCCTTAAAAGTTTCGGCTATCTGAGTCCAGGTCTTGGCTATACGGTCCTTTACATTCTCGTTGATGATGTTATTGCTGGCAGCCTGCTTGATGTCCTGCCAATACTCATCGTGGTGCATATTCAGGATGACATTCAGTCCTGCAGCCTCAGCCCAGTCAACATTCTGTTTTACCTCTGCCATATAGTTGGCATCGATGGTCCATGGGTCGGCAGTCTGATAGTTACCCCATGTTACACATACACGTACGGTGCTTACACCAGCAGCCTTCAGGTTGGTATAGAGCGCCTGTGTAGGTTTGGCATTATCCCAATAGCCCCATTGGTTGGGCACACCATCCTGGCCTGAGCTAGTGTCGAAATGGTTACCGAGGTTCCATCCCCAGCCCAATTTCTTGGCTAAAGCGGTAGCGTCGTTATTGAGAGCTTCTGGTTTCTTCTTTGTGGTGAAACTGAATGAATACTCATCAGCAAGGGCACCTGTAACTCCGATAAGTCCTTTGGGGATTTTTACAGTAACCTTGGTCTCGTAATCAGAGCAGTTAACAGTAAAACTCAGATTCTTACCACTAACTGAGGCAGAACCAGAAAGAGTTCCTCCTGAGATGACAGGCTTCAAACTGGGATCGTTCGACATATTGACATCCTTGTCATAGCTTACTTGCACACTGATAGAACCAGTGGCAATATCTGTTGCACCATTAGCAGGGGTTGTTGACAGTACCGTAGGTGCTGTAACCGTTGGTGTAGGAGGGGTAGGAGTTGGTTCTGGATCATCGCTACCTCCTCCACATGCTACATTAATAGTAAGCATGGCCATAATGGCTGTAATAGAAAAGATGTTTTTAAATTTCATACTCGTTAATATTAGTTGTTATTAGAAAGATATAGTCCACTTACATCATGCAAGAACAGTGTTTCCTTCAGATTATAGAATTCCACAAAGTTGGTTGTTGATGCATGACCAGGATATGGAGCAAAGTGATGCTGAGGTCTCTCTCTGGCATTTCGCCATACCAGCACATATCCTATAGGATACTTTTCCAGTACGGGAGCCAATGTGTTGGTCCACCAGTCGCTGGTCTTGATGCCCTCATAACCAGTTTCGGTTAGTGCCATCACCTTATTATGCGCTTTTGCCACTTTGCTTACCATAGCCAGATTCTTATCCAAGTCATCAGCAAACTTTGCTATCTTTACTGTATCAGCATCAGGAGCAAAGCAGTAACAGTCGAGACCAACAACATCGATTATATCGTCGCCCGGATAACGTTCCAGATACTTTGTGGCATCTCCATCGGGTTCTGTGCCAGGAGAGTAAGCGTAAAGTGCATTTACCACGCCCTTGTCCTTTAGACGATCAACTGTCAAAGTCCAAAGACTCTTATATTGCTCTGGCGTACAGAAGTCCTGGCCCCACCAGAACCACGAACCTGTATGCTCGTGCCATGGACGGAACAACACAGGAACCCTGACTCCGTATGGTGTCTCTAATGAGTTAAGGAAATCAGCCACTTTGTCTAGCCATGTAAGGAATAGCTCATGTTGCTTTCCGCCCTCAATAACTGAGGCAACGGTATTCTTTTCGATGTCTTTCAGAGAATCGGCCACCCACGAGGTGCCACCCGACAGCGGATTATCTAGATGCCACGAAAGTGTAATCATACCGCCATGATCGAAGTGGTTTATGATTTCCTGACGGATACGCTTAAAAGGTACGCCATCCAGATTCTTATCGTCACCTAGTTCTATATGACCGAGGTCGAAACTAAGAACAGCAGGAAAATCATTGCATACGCTCTTTACATCCGATTTTGTTCCGATTGTAGAGTCGTTGTCATAATCTGACTCCCAACCTATACCATAAACCACATCGTCATGATGTCCAAACATATAAACACCGCTATCAGCCTGAGCTTTCAGGTTGGCTAGCATATTCTCTGTACGAACAGTCTTACCCGACTCACCAATAGGGTCGTCGGCTTTGCCATTTCTTCCACACGCAGTTATCATCGTGATAACTGAGATTATCAATAAAACGCTCTTTGTAACTTTAGACATATCAAAATTTTAAAGGAGGCGCAATCATACAATTGCGCCTCCTGAATTATAGGTTAATTACTCAATTGTAATCTTAGTACACTTCACGTTGTCTCCATTGAGAACGAATACACCACCCCATCCCTGCGAGGTATATGCTGCATCGAGCATCTCCTGAGTGAGTTTAAGTGCATACTTTCCTCCATTACCATCAAGGTCATACTGAGTGAACTTACCACCTTCGGTGTCGTTACCCAAGCTACAAACACTTGCGTAGGTTTTGCCCCAGTGACCTTCAACAAACTCAATCTTCCATGCTGCATCCAGTGGAGTGAGATAGAAGTAAATGGTCTGACCTGCCTTTGCACCAAAAGCTGACAGTTCTGCACCTCCATCAGAGAGGACATAAGGCTGGTTGCCCCAATCGTCGGCAATAGCTTCACCTTCCCAAAGAGTCGTCTCAAGGCTGTTGTAGTGAGTTACAGCAATCTTAGTAAGAACAGCACCTTCACCATTAACAATCCAGCACATACCCCAATCGGTCAGGGTAGTCAATTGTTCAACCATTTGGGCGGTAGCTACAAACTCTATGGCACCATCGTGCTCAGCAAGATTATAATTACCAGGATTAATCTCAGCACCGCTGCCTACACCTGCTGCAACGCCAGCCTCTTCCTGTGCAACCCAATGTCCATCGTAGAACTTTACATTCCACCAATCATTGTATGGAGTAACATATACACGGATTACATCACCCTCCTGGAGGTCCATATCCTTGAACATGTTTGGATTATTGTCACCAGCAGTGCCCTTACCCATTTCCCAGTTCAAAGACCATGAACCAAGATCTACAGTACCAGTCCACAGCACTGTGGTTACCTCAGTGTTAGGAATAAAGTCTATGGTATAGGTAATCTCTCCGTTGGAAGAAATCAGACGAACTGCAGAACCCTTCTTGGCGTTTTCTGGAACACCAATAATAAGCTGATCCTTGTTCAGACCTGTAATAATCCACTGGCAAGCTTCGCCATTAATTTCTACACCAGTAAGTTTGTCGCCATTAACTACACTAAGTACCATGCTATTACCAGCCTTTAGCTCATCATCACCACTAGGCAGAGCTGCTGCATAGCAGAATACTGCTTCATTTACTGTCAGATCAGGTCCAGAAATAGTTGTTCCGTTAGCAAGCTTAAGAGTTGGCTTACAACTTACTGCGTCCATAGGTACAGTAAGAGAGATGCTGTTACCATCGGCTGCTGGTTCTACATTCAACTCGGTAGTTCCATCGCCAAACTGTACACTCTTAACCAGATCGAGGTCAGTACCATTGATAACCAATGCGCCACCAGCATTTACAACTGAATTGCCGTAACCAGTAACAACAGGCTTAACCAATGTGTAAGCAACTTCGACACCAGCACCATTAGCCATGCGGAGAGTGATATTACCCTCGGTAGCCTTTTCTGGTACTGCCTTAACTATAATCTTGTCGGCAGCCACAGTGATAGCATCACCGCTCTGAGCATCAGCATCGGGGAACTCAACACTTGTAACAACATCAAGATCCTTACCATTAATTATAAGAACAGTACCGGCCTTTACAGGGTTAGGAGTAGCAACAGCCTCTGAAGGCTTAACTGTATTGATGTTACCTACTGGAACCTCAACACCAGAACGGGTAATGAAGTTGAAAGCGCCATCGGGAGCCTCGGCTGGTAATGCAAATGTAATAGAAGTCTTTGTTGCCTCGAAATCTGTAACCTCAACGCTTCCAAATACAACCTTCTCAACCAAGTTGTAGTAGTTACCTGTCAGCGTGATTGTCTCACCCACCTTAGCGGTGATAGTGCCAAGCACGTCGTCTTCACCACGAGGAGAAGCTATCTTACTGGTAGTTGGAACGCCAATCTCTATAGCCTTCTGGGTTGGAATAATCTGATATTGAACATTGTTTGGGTCAATCTCAGCATTAGTCAGATCGACGGTATAAAGATTCAGCTTACCAGTCTTTGCCTCCTCAGGAACAACCACTTCGATAACATAACGGTTGTGTGCAGTAAAGTTATCTACACCAACACGTACACCATCTGCAAATTCTACCATCTGGATGATATCCAAATAGTCATCACTTCCTTCAGGAATAGTGATCTGAATTTTCTCACCAGGCATAGCTGATGCAGGCATTGTGATATTAGCAGGATCAAGTCCTTCAGTATAATTCAGCTCGGTAATAGTTGAAATAACGTTACCAGTCTTTGTGGTCAGTTTAACAATGCCAGGCACAGGACCATCGTGAGGAACGACAACACGTATCTCGCTTGGTATACCAGCCTTTACCACTTCGATATTGGTAATAGGGGCTACACCAGGTATCTCTACCTGAGAAATCTGATCCAGGTTACTACCAATGAAGCGGAGTGTACCACCACGCATAACTGGAGTAGGACCGTACACATTGAGACCTACACCAGAAACAAACTGGTTTGTGTCGAGGTCATCATTGCTACATGCCGTAAAGGAGGTTGCTCCTGTCAGCACTAAGCACATCGTTAAGATGGCTGAAAAGATATTCTTCTTTTTCATTGTCTTTTGCTTAATTAATTAGAGATTTGGAACAACGCGGATGTTGTCATAGCGGAATATTGGTGTACAAATTGTACCAGAGACGCCGCCATTGATAGGCCAGATAATGAAGCTGTCGAACGAACTTTCGCTCATAGGATTGCTTACCTTGCTACCATCATCGTTATATACGAATTCTGTCAGAGGAATAGTTACTGTAATCCACTCGTCGCCAGTATCGAATGAACCTGAATCCTTCCAAGGATTGTAGAGAGCGCGAGGCAGGTCAAGACCGCCGTCGGCACTGGTGTGGATGTAAGTGTTATTCTGCCAAGAGTCGTTAGCACACTGCTGATTGTTCACGAAGAGAATCTGCATAGCACCTGCCGACCATGGATTTGACTTTGGAATATAGAGCTCCATCTTGAATGACATGTTCTGCCAATCAGAGAAATCCAAGAAGTTGCGCAGAGGAATACCAGGGCCGGAAGTGATGCTCATAGGATCGCCGTTCCAGTTACCACACCAGAATGGGAGTTTAAGATCCTCAACCCATCCACCTTCGGTTTCTGCAGGTCCTACTTGTACATAGTTTCCGTCAACACCGTTTACATCGCTGTAGGTAGCATTGATGTTCCATCCCTGAGGAACAACATCGGTAGCTCCGTCGAAGTTGGTGATAAGACCACGGCTATCGTGGAAGTAGAACTTAGATTTTCCTGTACCATAGATAGAAGTTACTTCAACCTGTCCCTCCTGAACGCCCTCAGGAACTTTGAATACAATCTGAGAGGCAGAGATAGACTTGATATTCTCTGTGGGAACCTTAATGCTGGTAGAGTTGCTGATGCCAGTAAAGGTAACAGACAGAGGCTGGTTGGGGTCATCAACGAAATACTGACCTGTTATAACAGCATCTTCGCCTATCTTGGCCCACTCATTCTTCATAGCAGTAACCACAGGAGCAGGAACAAGCACCTTGAAGTCGTAGGTAACTGTATCTGCATCGCTTGTCACCATGTATATTTTACCAGTGTTGCTACTAGGAATATCCTTAGGGATAGTGAGCAGCATGGTGTTCTTGGTGATGTAACTTGTATTCAGAGTTGCCTTTACATCATTGAAGTACATCTCCTTAATACTTGTAAGATTCTCACCGACAATACAGATAGGAGTGGCAGTGAAAGCTTCGACAAGGAGCGAATCCTTAGAAGCAGCATCCTGCAAACGTATATAGTTTATTGAAGGTTTTCCACCCGTCAACTCAAATTTGTCGGGATCGTCAGCACAAGAACTGAAGAGCGACACAAAACCGACGGCAAGTAAAGCCCAATTAATATGCTTTTTCATTTTATATTGCATTTTAATCATTAATAAGAATAAGTATTACGAATGTCTACATGTACAGGAGGAACATTAGAACCTACATTAGGATTCAAAGCAACGTCCTCTGTTGGGAATGGAAGAACGAAAGAGTTGGCTGTAACATTAGGTACAGCAGTCTCGTAATTATACTCCACATTACCATCAGCTGTTACAATGTTCCATGTACTGCGATCAGACTCAAAGTAGGCCTTGTAGAGAGCGTTGCAGTTCCAGAGCTGGTTGCGGTGCTGGTTCTTAAGTTCGGTGATACAAGCATCGACATCGTAGTAAGCACGACGAACATAGTCGTACCAACGGTCGCCCTCGCCGGCAAGCTCAAGACGGCGCTCCTTCCATATCATGTCGAATGTAAGACTATTAACTGCGGCTGCTGTAGGAATAGCGCGCTGGTGTACCTTATTATATGCATCACAGGCAGAAGCATCGGAACCCTTACCTTGAAGTGTCATAGCCTCGGCATATACCAAATACACATCGGCAAGACGCAGGATGTGAGTAGCAAGTGCAGAAGCCATACGGCCATCGGCAATACCCATCTCAGCTACGTGGTCGGCGGTATTTCCGTAAAGGTGCTTAACGTTGTTAGAACCGCAAGGTCCTTCCAGCTGGCCAGTTGCCGATTCGTTGTAGTTACTATCATAGATGTACTTCAGATAGTCAAGACCACCCTTGTCGCGCCAGAAGTATGGATACACATCGCCAGGAAGCATCATTGTAGCCTTACGACGCTTGTCAATGTCAGGTCGGCTATCCGGACTTGGGAATTCCTTCAAACGAGCATCGGCACCTGTACCTTCAATAGTGTAAACACCAAATGCTTCCATCAAGTCGGCAGATGGGCCACCCCAACCGCCCCATACATTACCTACCTCGCAGAAGCCTTCGATACCAAGGTCGCTCTGCAGTGAGTTCTGACAGGTCCAGTGAGCGCCAACAGTCCAGCGCCAAGCAAACAGGCTCTCGTCGCTATTATTGTTAGAACCGCGGAAGATGTCCTCGTATTCTGGCATCAGCGAACGACCAGAATTATCGATTACATCCTTGGCATACTGAGCTGCCTTTGCCAGATCTTCATTATTAAGACTGCCAGATACACCTGCCTTTGTCAGATACACCTTAGCCATCAGACCTTCGGCACAATAATAGTCAATGCGGCCTGTTGTACTCTTCTCCTTAGGAAGCAGCTCCATAGCCTTCTCAAGAGTAAGGATGATATATTCGTATACATCTGCCTTCTCTACCTTAGACAGTTCATTGTAGTCTCCTGCAGCAAGAGTTGCAGAGTTGTCGTGAACAATGGGTACATCACCAAATGAACGTACTAGATAGAAATATGCCATAGCCTTCCATGCCAGACATTCACCCATGCACTGGTTTTTCACAGCCTGCGATGCTGTGGCACCACTGATTGACTGATATACTGTAGAACAGTGACTGATAACCGACCAAAGTGAATATGACATATTAACAAGGTCTACATCAGTACCATTAACAGAGAAGTTAAGGTAAGGGCTACTACCCCAATACATATTACCGGCCATAACCTCACCAACCTTGATAAAGCCACGCTGGAAGTCATACCATGGCGAATTATAGAGATAGTTGACACCCGAAATGCAGGCTTCGTCGGAAGAATAATAGTTCTCCGTATTGTAACTATCCTCTGTTGGACGATCCAGGAAGTCGTCACAAGAGGTAAAGCATACCAGGGCAGCCGAGAAGAGCATTCCGACACCCATAGCTTTTATGTTTATTTTTGTTTTCATAATTGTAGTAATAAATAATTAGAATGACACACTCACTGCACATGAAACACTTGTTGGCGAAGGATAACGTCCGTTGTCAAGACCGAATACGTTAGCACTTGCTGTCGAAGCACCGATTTCAGGATCATAGCCATCATAACCTGTGATAGTAAAGAGGTTTGTGGCGCTAACAGAGAGACGTAGGTTGGTCAGTCCAATCTTTCTGATCAGTTTATTGTCGAAAGAATATCCCAAAGTAACGTTCTTAAGACGTACATAGCTGCCATCTTCGATATAACGGCTGCTCCATGCATCGTTATCATTAGGATCATTGATTGAAGCACGTGGAATTGAAGCATTAGGATTAGCAACAACAACATTTGCAATGTTGTCATACCATCTTTCGTCTGTGGCATCAATAGCAACAAGCTTAGCACGATTCAGCACGTCAGTGGTCTGGTTTGTCCAAGCTGAGTTCATGTGGGTAAGCTTCATCTTCATGTAGTTACCAACCTTGTTTCCTACAGAACCGTTGATGAAGATAGACAGATCAAAGTTCTTGTAACGGAAGGTGTTGGTCCAACCGAAGGTGAACTTAGGCAGTGGAGAACCAATGTTGGTCTTATCGTTCTCGTCAATCTTTCCATCACCGTTCACATCCTTATACTTTATATCACCTACAAATGTGGTGTTCGAACGACTGTAACGTGTTGGGTCTGTGCTCCAACTCAAAGTTCCGTCAGCATTGGTGACGATTGGGTTGTTCTGCTGCAGAGTGTTTACAGGCGAATTGATGATATCCTCGAAACTCTGATAGATACCCTCAACCTCATAACCATAGAAATTATAGAGTGACTCACCTACTACTGAACGAGACACTACGTCGGTCCACTGACCTACACCCAGCAGAGCTGTAGAGTTAGACAGGCTGTTCAACTTGTTGCGGTTGATAGAGAACTGAACGTCGGAACTCCAAGAGAAGTTTTTGGTTTCAATAGGTCTGGTATTCAAAGCAATTTCTAAACCTGTATTCTCGATATCACCATAGTTTCCGTATGGAGCTGCGAGGGCAGAAGATCCGTTGCCGCTTGTTCCCATATACGAAGGCAGGATGAGCTGCATAAGCATATCCTTTGAAGTCTTCTTATACCAATCTAATACAAGGTTAACACGATCGTGGAAGAAATTCAGGTCAAGACCGATGTTGATCTGCTCCTGTGTCTCCCATTTTACATCGAGGTTCTTAATATTGGCAGGACGATAGCTCACACCGAGAGCCGACTCCATAACGCTCATTGCAGAACCCCACTTGTAACCACCGATGTTAGAGTTACCTGTCTGACCCCAACCGATACGGAGTTTACCATTGGTGAGGATGCCATTGTTTCTGATGTTCTCAAAGAACTTCTCCTCAGTGAATCGCCATGATGCAGCTAGAGAGTGGAAACCTGCCCAACGCTTGTTTGGACCGAAATTTGAGCTGCCATCATAACGATAGGTATAGGTGAACATGTAACGATTATCGTAGTTATATGTTTCACGAGTGAAGAACGATGCCATTGCAGCACTTCCGAAACCGTAGCCAATGGTAGGCTCGCCAGTACCAAGTGCTGGGTTCTTCACGATATCAAGAGGCATACCTGTGTTGAAGATAGAAATATAGTTCCAGCTTGACTCCCAAGCCTCCTGTCCAACCATGGCTGTGAAGCTGTGCTTGCCGATATTTCCATTATAGGTTACATAGTTCTTGAATGTCCAGTATTTGTTCTCATTCTTCTGCTCACGACCTTCATTCTTGCTCAGATGGTAGGTACCGAGGTCAACTGTTGGATTAAATGTCTCAGCATGATTCCATCCGAGGTCCCAACCAAGCTCTGTATGCCAGGTAAGATTCTTAATTGGAGTGATATCGAAGTAGAGGTTACCATTGAGCTTCTGACGTCTCAGGTTGATGTCGTTCATCAGAGCCATAGCAATTGGGTTAGGATTTGTAAATCCTTCCTTGCTTACAGATGAGTAGCCGCCATCGATGTTATAAATCTGAATGTCAGGAGGAGTGGTCAGTGAGTAGTTGATGATACCCTCATCCTGGTCGGCCTTCAACAGATCTTCCTTTGTTTCGCTGAAAGATACGTTGACACCCATCTTCAGCCAAGACTTAAGATCAGCATCGAGGTTAGCACGCATAGAGTAGCGCTTGAAGTCACTGCCGATAAGCGTACCTTCCTGGTTCATAAGACCACCACTTACGTAGTATCTAACCTTATCGCTACCACCCTGCATACCAATCTGGTGCTGATGCTGGAAAGCTGTGCGGAATACAGCATCCTGCCAGTTAGTACCTTTACCCAGTACGCTGGGGTCTGAGTATGCTGGATCAGGATTTGACAGCTCACCCTGATTTACAAGGTCGTTGTAGAACTCGGCAAACTGGCGCAGGTTAAGCATGTCGATACGCTTGCTCTGGCGCGACCAGTTAACCATACCATCATAAGTAAACTTTGCCTCGCCTGCCTTACCACGCTTAGTAGTAATAAGTACTACACCATTAGCACCCTGGGCACCATAGATAGCTGTAGCTGAAGCATCCTTAAGGATTTCCATTGATACGATATCGGCAGGGTTGATAGTTGCGATTGGAGAAATTGTAGAAACTGTACCATTTCCTAGTTTGTCACCCAAACCGAAATCAGCACCCGACTGTCCTGTTGCCTGCACAATCACACCATCGATGACATACAACGGCTCAGCGCCTGCATTGATGGTGGCCTGACCACGCACGCGGATAGATGAACTTGAACCAGGGGCTCCTGAGGTCTGTACGGCCGAGACACCGGTTACACGGCCTTGGAATGCCTGGTCAAGGTTTGTAATATGTGCATCCTTCAGCTGTTCTTCGCCCAGTGTAGCCGAAGCACCCGACAGGTCGCTCTTCTTCATTGTACCATAACCTACTACAACTACCTCATCGAGCAGCTGTTTGTCTTCTTCGAGAGTAATCTTGTAGTTAGACTGGTTAGCAGTAATCTTTACCTCCTTGTTAAGGTAACCGATGTAAGAAATCACCAGGGTCTGACCTGGGTTGGCGTTGAGAGTAAAGTTACCGTCGAAATCGGTAGCAACACCGTTTGACGTGCCCTTCACCACTACACTAGCTCCGATGACGGGGCCCGAAGCGTCGACTACAGTACCTGTAATCTTCTTAGCAGCCTGCTGAACCTCCTGCGGAGCTTCGGCGGCATTGGCGTTCGTTGAGTATCCAAGTCCTATCAAGGCCATGGCACTCACCAGAAGCGCTGTCTTTCTAAAATTTCGATTCATACTTAGTGTTAATATTGTTAATTGGTTTGTAAGATTGCAAGTTGGTTTATGAGAGTATAACCCTCAAAATCGCGCTCCCTATATATATAAGGTACGCGTGTGATACTATCTTAAGCTGAACTGTTTGTGGTCATATTTTGTAATTTTAAGTTTATTAATTAGTTACAGCAGCGAATCCAGACTTGCTGAATCCGCTGCAAAGGTAAGCATTTCTTAATAAAACATAATACTTTTGTTTGATAAATGCTGATACTTTTTTGCTCTAACCTCATTTTTAACATTTAAAATACGTAAAAAATGCCAAAAATAGGGTAAAGGTGTATCAAAAACACCTTGAAAAACCGCTGTTTTTACTAATAAATGTAAATAAAACACACATTGTGTAAGTACTATTACTAAATGTCAAATTCTAGATATCCGCCACCGATGAGTATCTCACTAGATCTCACCGTGGTGGTTTTTATTTTTGTTTTTTATCTACCAATCTACCACCAATCTTTCGAAACGTCTGTATTTATGCGGCTTTGCGAGGTGGTGGTAGATAGGTGGTAGATGGTAGATATTTTACGTTTTAGGAGGTTTTGCGCTTTACAAAATACTCTGAACCATACTTTGTGGTACGTTTTTGGAGGTCGGGGATGCCTGAAAGCATGCGTCCGAAGGCTGAGGCTGGTTGCTTAATGTTTTTACTGTTAATCTCAGCCGGAAAATATTATTTTCTCCTTGAGAAAACGCCGTTTTCTCCCCAAGAAAACGCACTTTCGAGTATATCTTATTAACCTATTAATGTTAGATGGCAGATCCACCATCTACCACCTATCTACCACCACCTCGCCAGCCCGTATAAACACAGGTATTTCGGAAGATTGGTGGTAGATTGGTGGATATATTCTAAAACTTATTACTAAATCCCAAATAGATTATCCATTGTTATTGGGTACAAGCGTCAGAATGGTAGGATTATCTGATGGCATAAAGGTAAGCCAGAAGAGCCATCTTGCCTCGCATGGTTTCGCGGGGAGTGAACTCGCCGTTTACCCAGAAGTAGCGCTGGTTGAAGTATGACTCCTGGCGGGGCCATCCGCCATTGTTCCAGTCGGGGTAGCAGTACTTAAGAATTTCGCGGGCGTCGCCACCATTATGGCCGGGCGACCATGTCTCGGTGCCGTTGAATGGTGTCTGGCCAGGATGTGTGCCTGGGTCGCCGTCGTTGCGGCCGGTAGAGTATACGTCGGTGATGTGGCGCTCGCCCAGTCCTGTCATCTCAACGATGTTGCCCGGATTGCGCCCCAGTGCCCAACCAGCCTCAGTGTACATGATGTTCTCAAGCTGCTTGCGGGTGGCCTTGTCGGCGATGTAGTGGGCCAGCATTACCAGCTGCACGTTCTGCGATGTCTGCCAACGGCTGTCGTTAGCTGCACGGCGGCTGGGGCGATTGGCTGCATGGCCGTAGTTGTAATCCTTGGCCTGAGCCTTTACGCAGGCCTTCAGGTTCTGATAGAACTCGCCATAGTGGCGTGGCTGCGGACAGGTGAGATAGGCTGCGGCAGCCCAGTACTGGCAGAATGGAACCAGATTCTTATCCTGCTCGTGCATCACACCTACACCGAAGAATCCGTGACGGCCCTTGCTGAACAGCAGCGACTTGGTGTCCTTAATCATACTCTCGTCTACCATCAGTCGTTCCCACTGCTCGTCGCCGGTCAGGTTGTAGAGGAATGCGGCTGCCATCTGACGGAAGTCGCGACCGCGCATCTGCATCGAGCCTACATCCTGCAGGTCATCCAATTGCTGATTGTCCTGACGCGAAGCAAAGCGGAAGGCCTTGATAGCCTCGTCGGTATAGTACTGGCGCAGAGAGTCGTTCTTGCTCAGGCGGAATGCCTCGGCCATGATGGCGCAGTTGGCAGCATTGGCCCAGGCGGCCATAGTGGTACAACCTGCCTGGAACATCACGCTCCAGTCGGCACATGGGTTGGTAACACCCTGCGAGTAAGCCTCGCCATCGCGGATAGACAGGAAGAAGTCTACCTCGTTGCGGGCTTCGTCCAACAAGTCGGGTATGCCGTTGCCGCTCTCGCGGATACCCAACTGGTCTTCGTTGAGCTTGCCGCCCGAAAGGATGTATGGCAACAGCATGTCATAGATGTTGCTTACGTGAGCCAGATGGCGGTCCCAGTCGAATGCATCAGAGTGTCCACCCTTTACATCCAGGTTTACAGGGTTGCCAGGCAGGCGGTGCTGCCAGAAGATAGACTGCTTGAGCTGCTTGAAGTGGGGCTCGTCCCACACGTCGGTGTGCAGTTCGCGCCAACCGGGGCTCCATGGGTGGAAGTCGGTCTTGTAGACAGTGAATCCCTTTGGATCGGTCTCGGGGATGAACTGTGGCTGACGTGGCACTGGGAATACGTGTGCAGGGTCGATAGGCTCGCCCAATCGCATATAATAATAGCCGCGAACAGAGTAGCGGAATGGCTCGTAGTACACGTCGCTACCTATCTCGAAGTCCATGCTACAACCCACGTCTTCTACTACCAGTCGGTAGCAGCCGGGCTTGTTGGCGCTGAAGTCGATGTTCCATACGTCGGTGCCGATAAGGCTCTTGCCACCAGCTTCGTTGGCCGAGGCTGAGGCTGGCTGCCAGAACTTTACGGTACCCACCTTCTGTTTCTTCTTGGTGTTCACGTTGTAGAGCCATACGCCCTTGCCTTCTAGAGATTTATAGTCGCGCTGTCCGCCGTCGCCCAGCCACTGATACAGGTCGGCAGCATGCTTGGCCTCTAGCGGTGAGTAGCCGATGATATTTACATGTACAGCCTCCGACATGCAGTTCCAGATGTCGAAACGGATAGACGCATCGGCAGTATCGGTGCCGATGCCGGCAGGAATGGCTACGCGATATGTGCAACCCTGTTTCATCGACTTGGGCAGTTGCAGGAACAGCCAGTGGTCGAGCTCGGCAGTAAGCGTGTTGTCGAAGTTCATTGGCTTTGACTTGCGCCAAACGGCCAGGGGTTGAGCCTTGCCGAATGCCTTGTCGTCGGCCGATGTGATAGTCCACAGTCCGGCCTTCTGGGCTAATTCGGCCTTGAGTTTCTCGCCGAATACCACCAGCGTGTCGTCGCCCTCGGCAAACGAGTGCCCCAGGTATGCGCTCTGTCCAGTACCCTTGTCGCGATAGTGCACCTCGCCGTCGCGGAAGTGCAGCATCACGTAGTCCTTGTCAATCACTTTGATACCGATAAGCTTAGTGGCGCTCATCGGGGTTGCTGTCATCAGTAGCATGCCTGATAGCAGGGTTGAGAATAGTTTTTTCATTTTTAGTCTAATATTTTTTCTAATTGGTCTAGTTCTTCCTCGGTGGTGGCCCAGCTGGTCACAAATCGACAGATGGTGTGATACTTGTCGGCCTGGCCAAAGTGGGTAAAGCTCATCTTCTGGTCGAGTTTATCAACCAGAGCATTGTCGATGATTACGAACTGCTGGTTGGTGGGCGAGTCTACCAGGAACTGGAATCCTTTCTTTGTAAATATCTGCTTCATCCTCATGGCCATCTTGATGGCGTGCTCTGATAGTTTGAAGTACAGATCGTCGGTAAACAGAGCATCAAACTGCAGTCCGATAAGTGCGCCCTTGGCTATCACGGCGCCGTGCTGCTTCTGGATAGAGAAGAAGTGCTTGTGGGCATTCTGGTGGGTAAACACCACAGCCTCGCCGCACAGAGCGCCTATCTTGGTACCGCCTATGTAGAACACGTCGCAGTGGCGGGCCAGGTAGGGCAGTGTTATGTCATTGCCCTCGGCCATAAGTCCGTAGCCCAGTCGGGCGCCGTCTATATACAGAGGTATCTCGTAGTGCTGACACACCTGATAGATGTCGTCGAGCTCCTTGGCGGTGTAGAGTGTGCCCAGCTCGGTGGGAAAGGTGATGTATACCAGACCGGGATGCACAGCGTGGTCCTTGTTGCCATCGTGCATGTAGTCATCCAGATACTTATCCAGAGTCTTGGCTTCCATCTTGCCGTTGTTGTCGGCTATGGTTATGATCTTGTGCTCTGTAAACTCCACCGCACCAGCCTCGTGCACGTTGATATGACCGCTGCCCACGCATATTACGCCTTCATACTGATACAGCATCGAGTCGATGGTGGTGGCATTGGTCTGTGTGCCTCCGGTCAGGAAGAATATCTGTGCATCGGGCAGTCCGCAGGCCACGCGTATGCGCTCCTTGGCACGCTCGCTAAACTCGTCGAAGCCGTATGGTGTGGGCTTCGCGTCGTTGTATTTTGTGAGGTTCTCCAATACCTTAGGATGAGCCCCATTGTTGTAGTCACATTCGAATGATATCATATGCTTCTTAGTTATTTTTGTAATTTCGACGGCAAATTTACATAAAGTTTTGCGATTTATTTGCTATCTTAGAATGATTTTTGTATTTTTGCACGCAAATTAATCAATAAAGTATGTGTTTATCCTAATCACAATAATAAAAATTGAACTATGAACAGAAAACTATTCATTACAGGGTTGATGATGCTTGCCATGAGTGTGCAGGCTCAGACCGCTCGCAAGTTTACGCTGAACCTTACCGACGACGGCAAAGCTCAGATGGTGTGTTTCCTGCCCCAGACGTCTACTGGCCGTGCTATAGTAGGTGTGCCTGGCGGTGGTTACTCTATGCTGTCGAACACCCACGAGGGCACGCTGGCCTCTGAGTGGATGAACAAGCAGGGTATAGCCTATTTCGTGGTTAACTACCGTTTGCCTAATGGCGACCGCACTATCCCCATCAGCGATGTTGAGCAGGGATTCCGCACGGTTCGCGATTCGGCTAAAGTATGGAATATTAATCCTAACGACGTGGGTATCATGGGCTTCTCGGCTGGAGGACATCTTTCTTCTGTTATTTCTACGATGTCACCATACGAGGTGCGTCCAAACTTCTCAATACTTTTCTATCCGGTGATATCTATGGACGAGCGTGTATCGCACAAGTGGTCGTGCATCAATTTCCTGGGCAAAGAGGGGTATAAGGATTCAAAACTTGTGGGACAGTACTCTACACAGAATGCAGTTCGCAGTCACCTGACACCTCCTGCCTGCATCATCAGTGCCAATGATGATAGACTGGTGCCGGTAGTTACCAATGGTGTGCAGTATTACTCGGCTATGCGTAATGCTGGCAACGAGTGCAGCCTGTTTATCTACCCCTCGGGTGATCATGGTTTCGGATTTGGCACTTGGTTCAAGTATCGCGACCAGATGTTGCAAGACCTTGGCAGCTGGCTCAAGTCTATCCCTGCTCCTAAGCAGGACGCTATCCGTGTGGCTTGTATCGGAAATAGTATTACCGATGGCTTTGGAATAGATATGCGCACCAAGTTTGGCTATCCTGCACAGTTGCAGGGGATGCTGGGCGATGGCTATTGGGTTAAGAATTTCGGTGTCTCCTCGCGCACATTGCTTAATAAGGGCGACTTCCCATATATGAACGAGATGGCATGGCGCGATGCACTGGCATTCAACCCCGATGTGGTAGTAATAAAACTAGGTACCAACGACTCGAAGCCCGAGAACTGGCAGTATGGCGCTGAGTTCAAGCAGGACCTTCAGCAGATGATTCTCACCCTGCGTCCCGACCTGGCACAACCCGCCAAGAAGAAGGGCAAGAAGAAGACAAAGGCCGCAGCTCAGCCCGCAGGTCCAAAGATTCTGCTTTGTACTCCAATTCCAGCTTTCAAGCCCACTTGGAACATCAATGACAAGGTAATCACTGATGAGATTATCCCCATCCAGCAGGAAGTAGCCCGTCAGTATGGTCTGCAGATAATCGACCTGCACACCCTGATGCAGAACGATGGCGATAAGGTGGTAGACGATGGTATCCATCCCGACGGCAAAGGTGCCAAGAAGATGGCCGAAATAATCGCCAAAGCCATCAAGGAATAATACGATTAGCGTTGCGCATCGGCATAAAAAATTAGTAAAAAAACGACAGAGTGCTTTGCCACCTCAGAAAAAATGCCTATCTTTGTACTTTGAAACTATAAATGCATTATGAAACAGTATCTATATCTATTACTTTTAGCTACATTAGTCATTGTTGGCGGGGGCAGGATTAGTGCTGCCGAAATAGAGCAGGAGCTGGCACAGCGTGTACAGCAAGCTCAAGTCAGCGGTAGCGATTCAGACTTTTACAATGCCCATAAAACCTTCCTGAACCACTTGGAACAGAACAAGGATTGGGATAAGTACTACCGCGTGTGGATGAACCGTGTGATCTACGACGTTAACCACAAACGCTTCCATCGTGCCTTTATCGAGATTCATCGCATCACCGACGATATCCGCGAGCGGCATCAGGAGCGCTATCTCTACATCCCTAATATGTGTCTGGGATTCTTCTATTTCGGTAGAAACCAACCAGAGATGGGCGAGACTTACTTCCGCAAGGCCCTTCAGGGAGTAGATGCCGACAAAGAGCCAGTGTCAGTTTTTAACTGCTATCTATCTTTGGCTCAAGCACTTAGCGGCACCCGTCCTGCCGAGGCAATGGCCTGTCTGGACAGTCTGCCCAAGCAGATGCTTGAGAACCCGATGTACGATAGTGGTGTACTAGGTTTTCGTTGTATCATCGCCAATCGCTTGGGCGATCGCAAGGCATTCAATCAATATTTTGCCCGCTACGACAGCATCCGCCAGAATAATCCCGCAGGGTTTAATCCTGCCAACCTGTTTCAGGTGATGGTGTGCCACTATATGCTGAAGAACGACTGGCAGAAGGCGCTGGCCTGGTGCGACTCTACTGATGTGCCGATGATGGCCAACGAATTGCGGTTGGATGTCTATGAGAAGATGGGTGACTGGAAACGCGCATTCTATGCCGCCGAACTAAAGGACAGTTTGCAACAGATTGACGAGCGCGAGGTGCTCGAGGATGACATCATGGATATATCCCACGGCATCGATATGCTTCAGGCTGAACAGGAGAAAGCCGAACTGCGCCATAGTCAATTGATGCTGGTAGGACTGATGTCAGCAGTTATCATTGCGTTGCTGATAGCTCTGCTTATCTACCGCTATTTCAAGAATCTCAAGCTTAAGGAGCAGTTCCATGAGCTACAGGAGGCTCGCCGCCGTACTGAGGCCGGACAAGCTATCCGCCGCGCATTTGTGACAACTATCTTCGAGAAGCTCCAATCACCTATCAGCACATTGCTTAATTACGCACGCATATTCAACGACCCTGAGTTCAAGCTTAAGCCCGAGGAGCGTGGCAAACGTTACAGCGACATCGTGACCGCTGCCAAGAACATCGAGTCGCTGATGGACCCTGTGCTCGATTCGTATTCGCGTGGCGATCTGGGTATCTCTGACGAGGAGAAACGTATCTGCCAGGATGCGCTCCGCTCGCCACTACAAACGCTGATAGGTACAGCCGAGGTTATCATCGAGGCCGACGGACAGATACCACACGACGAATACATGCAGCTGCGCAGCGCCGTATGTCGCGACTGCTATGATGTGGCCACATCTACCCGCAAGCTGGTATTGTTCAGCCTCTATGGCGATTCCTATCCTATACCTAAGAACTACGAGATAGGACTGAACGAGATGGTGCGCACGGTACTGAACAGTTACGACCTGCATTTCAAGACCAAGCCTAGGACGTTCGACTTCAAGTCGGATGTAACCGACGACGTTAAGATACGTACAAATACACTCCTACAGGAGTTGCTAAACTGTCTGCTTGACAATGTGGTGAAGTATGCCACAGGCGACACTCTGACTCTGAACTGCCGCACAAATGCAGATGGCACCTATTCGATAGTTCTAAGCAACGAAGGCCCCGCTATCCCTGCAGCCGATGCCGACCGCATCTTCGTACCGTTTGTCCGCCTGTCGCCCGATGAGCATAGCCTAGGCGTAGGACTGCCACTGGCCCGCTGTTTGGCCGTATCGATGGGTTATACGCTTACCATCGACACCACCTACAAGCTGGGAGCACGATACATCATAAACGGTTTGTAAACCTAATAGAAATGCCCCGCATCAATTTCGATGCGAGGCATTTTTCTTCTTTGGGTTGTTTGCGTATTATAATGCTTCGAGCATTCGCTTAATAACCACCGAGCACGAGATTTCGCGGTTGGCGGCCTCGGGGATTACGAGGCTGTTGGGGCTCTCGATAACATCGTCGGTAACGATGAGGTTGCGGCGAACTGGCAGGCAGTGCATGAACTTACCATTGTTAGTCCACGACATGTGCTCGGTGTCAACAGTCCACGACATATCCTTTGATGTAATCTTTCCGTAGTCGGCAAGATTGGTAACACCAGGGTTACTCCAGTTTTTTGCGTAGATAAAGTCGGCACCCTCGAAAGCCTTCTTCTGGTCGTACTCTACACGGGCATTACCCACGAACTTAGGATCGAGTTCGTAACCTTCGGGATGGGTAATTACGAGATCTACATCAGGAGCAGCATTCATCCACTGTGCGAATGAATTAGGTACTGCCTGAGGCAATGCGCGACAGTGAGGTGCCCAAGTAAGGACTACCTTTGGGCGCTCAACCACCTTGTGCTCCTCGATGGTGATGAGATCGGCAAAGGCCTGCAAGGGGTGAACGGTAGCTGTCTCCATAGCAAACACAGGGCGGCCAGAATACTTGATGAACTGCTGCAGAACGGTCTCGGCATAGTCGTACTCGCGGTCGGTGAGTCCGGCAAACGAGCGCACGCCAATCAGGTCGCAGTAGCAACCCATCACAGGGATAGCCTCGAGCAGGTGCTCGCTCTTGTCGCCATCCATGATGACACCACGCTCGGTCTCCAGCTTCCAAGCACCGGCATTCACATCGAGCACGATGACATTCATGCCCAGGTTCATAGCTGCCTTCTGAGTAGAGAGGCGGGTGCGCAGTGAATTATTAAAGAATATCATCATCAGGGTCTTGTTCTTGCCCAGGTGCTGATACTTGTAACGATCGTTCTTAATCTCAAATGCTTCGGCCATTGCCTTATCCAATGGACCGAGGTCTTCTACGTTGATAAAACTCTTCATATCTTATATTTTTGAATGTCAATTTTTAATGTTTAATCTTTAATGTTTAATCTTTAATGTTTAACGCCTTTAGGCACATTATTGTCATGTCGTCGTTAGCATCTGCACCATGACGATGACGGTTCACCTCTGCTTCCATCAGTTCTACCACATGACGGGCATCTTTGAATTTGGTATGTCGTAGTATATCGAGCATGTGGTCGTCGCCAAACTGCTTCTGGTTGATATCCTCGGCTTCATTAAGTCCATCGGAATAGATGAAGAGAGGACGCCCCTTGACGGATTCTATCTCCTCCCCTTCGTATTCAAGTCCCGGCCATAGACCGATAGGTGCATTCGACTCCATCTGGAGGAACGAACCATGTAGTTCATCGCCTCCGATTACAGGGGGATTATGACCGGCATTGCAGAAATGCAGATGGCCGCTGTTGAGGTCTAGCTGGCCAATGAACATGGTGACGAACATACCGTTGTCGTTTTTCTCTGTAAGTTCCTCGTTCAGCTGTGTAGCTATCGAGGCAGGCATCAGGTGCTGCTTGGCCAGAGCACGGAACAAACGGATGGTCTGAGCCATAAATAGCGAGGCTGGCACTCCTTTTCCTGACACATCGCCCAAACAGAAATACAGGATGTCATCTTCGAGCAGATAATCATAGAGATCGCCACCAACCTCCTTGGCCGGGGTCATCGAGGCGTAAAGATCCAGGTCGGGGCGCTTTGGAAATTCAATGCGCTCTTTGGCGGCGGTGGTCTGTTCCAACTGTTCGTAGGCAGTCTCCAACTTGTCGTAGGCTACAGTCAGCGCCTTCATATGACGGCTGCGACGATACAGATAGATGCAGAGGAAGGCGATGATAAGTGCACCCACACCGATGGCTGTCCAAAGGGTGATGCGCTCCATACGTTCCTTATTCTGTTCCAACTCGAGTTTTGACTTATACTCGCTCAACTTTGACTGATGTGCCTGGCGGTCCAGACTGTCGTTCTTGAGTTTGATTGAGGCGTTGCTCAGTTCTATGTCGCGAAGTTCGTCCTGGGCATGAGCCAGTTTCAGCGATTGGTTGTGTAGCAGCAACTCTTTTGTCTGGTTCTCGGCTCGGATAATATCCATCTGCATGGCATGCTCTGCCGCCTGCTTGCGTATGTCGGCTGTGTTGGTGGAGTCGCTGGCTTTTTTATACTCCTTGTAGTATTTCAGGGCTTCTTTCCATTTGCCCTGCCATTCATAGGCATAAGACATCAGCTTGTATTTCTCCTGTGGCAACTTTACCTTTTGAGCCAATTCGAGCATTTTCTCGTAGTCGCCGTTTACCTGTGCATGGTAGATTTCAATATCGTCAGAAAAACTAGAGCGATAATTGTATTTCTCTGAAAGTCGTTTCCATTCCGTATAGGCTTTGTTTAGCTCTGTCTTTTGAACTTCGCCATTATAATGCATTGCTGCGATGCATCGGTAGCTCCACGCATCAACAATCGACGGCACTGAGAGATTCGGCTCTTTAAGAGCCTTGTCGGTCATCTCGAGCAATTTTTTCTGGTCTCTGCGATTATGGTAAATCTTAGCCAAACCTAAATAGACTGGTGCGGCATTGATTTGAGGGAAATATGCCTGCTTGTATTTGATGGCTTTCAGATAATACTCCTCTGCTTTTATATCCATTCTCAGCGCACCGGCTTGGTTGGCATTCGCTACTGATGAATAGTAAAAACCTAGCTTGCTGTCGTGCTTCTGGCTATATTCGTTCATGGCCTTGGCTATCTCCATGCCTTTCTCTCTACTGACTTTAGCGAATGTAAAGGAGGCTTGATTGGCCCAAGTCCTGTAAAAGAGGCCTTCGTCTTTTGCTTTTAGACAAGCTTCTTTAAGTTGGTCGGTGATATTCATGAATTGCTCAACCTCGTGTGAGGAGTACAGACGATACATCTCCTTTGTCAACCGATCGATAGTGACAGCCGTATCATTCTTCTGCGCTAGCACTTGTATAGGCAATGACAGCAGAAAGAATAGTAGGATTGTTATAGGCTTAATTTTCATGATACATTATTTTATGGACGTGTTTGTCCTTCGCCCTCGATGAGCCACTTGTATGTGGTGATTTCTTCGAGTGCCATAGGGCCACGTGGGCCTAGCTTCTGGGTAGAGATACCAATCTCGGCTCCAAGGCCGAATTGGGCACCATCGGTAAACGATGTAGGGGCATTCCAATATACGCAGGCTGCATCGACATGAGCCTGGAACTTGCGGGCTGTCTGCTCGTTCATGGTGATGATAGCCTCGCTATGGCCAGAACCGTTCTGGTCGATATGCTCGAGGGCTTCATCAAGCGATGCAACAGTTTTGATGGCGAGCTTATAATCCATAAACTCTGTGCCGAAGCTGTCGGCAGTAGCGTGCTCCAGCAGTGGGTACTTGCCATCGAGGGCTGCGTAAGCCTGATTGTCGGCATATATGATTACCTGCTTTTCGGCCATCTTCTCGCAGAGGGCTGGCAGATCGGTCAGACGACTCTCGTGAATCAACAAGCAATCGAGTGCATTGCATACAGAAACGCGGCGGGTCTTGGCATTATTGATAATGGCTTTACCCATCTCGATATCGCCCTCGGCATCGAAATATGTGTTGACTACACCTGCACCTGTCTCGATGACAGGGATGCGGGCTGTGTCGCGAACAAAGTCGATGAGTTTACGACCGCCACGGGGTATGCAGAGGTCTACATACCCCACAGCGTTTAGCATCTCGCCTGTGGCCTCGTGAGTGGCTGGCAGCAGGGCTACAACATCCTTGGATACACCATACTTCTCCAGTATCTCGTGTATCAGTGCCACCTCTTCACGGTTGCTGCAATCGGCATCCTTACCGCCCTTAAGCACACAGGCATTACCGCTCTTAAAGCAAAGCGAGAATACATCGAAAGTGACATTGGGACGAGCCTCGTAGATCATACCGATAACACCGAAGGGTACACTGACGCGGCACAGACGCAGACCATTAGGCAGAGTCTTCTGCTTGGTGATATGTCCTAGCGGCGAGGGTAGGGTAGCTACATTACGCATGTCGGAGGCAATACCTTCAAGACGACTCTCTGTAAGCTGCAGACGGTCGTAAAGTGGGTTGTCCTTCGACATCTTGGCTAGGTCCTGTGCATTAGCATCGAGGATTCGTGCCTGGTTGGCTATAATGGCATCGGCAACGGCATTTAGTATCTCGTTGCGCTGTTCATCACTAAGCAGGGCCAGACTCTTGCTGGCGCGCTTTACTCGTTCGAATGTATCCTTTAGTTGCATATCTCTGCTATGTTAAGAATTCGGTGTGAGGTATTGACTCTGGGTGCTCGATGAGATCGACCAGAATGTTATCGCGCGTACCGTTGGCAATGATTACGTGTATGCCTGCGCACTGTACATTGCTGGCAGTGTGATATTTGGAGTTCATACCGCCTCGACCAAAAGCACTCTTTTCTGTCTGGATGTACTTAGAGAGGTCGGTGCATGGTGCAACGGTCTGTATCAGTTCGGAAGTAGGGTCTTCGGGGTGACCAGTATAGATACCGTCGATATTTGAAAGCAGAATAAGCGAGTCGGCCTTCATCATCTGTGCGATGAGGCCTGAGAGCTCATCGTTATCGGTAAACATCAGCTCGGTTACGCTCACGGTGTCGTTCTCGTTGACGATAGGCAGAACATCGTTCTCGAGCATCACTGTCATACATGCCTGCTGATTGCGATACTGCTCGCCAGGCTGGAAGTTCTCCTTCATGGTGAGCACCTGGCCCACGTGAATACCAAACTCGCGGAAGAGGTCGTAGTAAAGACCAACGAGTTTGACCTGACCAACAGCAGAGAACAACTGGCGCTGCTCTACCGAGTCGAGCGAGTGGTCGACTGTGAGTTCGCGGCGACCGCAGGCCACGGCACCTGAAGTGACAAGGATAACCTCGATATTCTGCTTGCGCAACCAGGCTATCTGGTCGACAAGTGCCGACATGCGGGTGACATCCAGTTTTCCGTCGGCCCGTGTCAGAACGTTTGATCCTACTTTGACAACTATTCTTTTTTTCATCTTCTAATATAATGGTACACCTTTTATGTGATCAATCTCTGGTTTACCGCCAATCATACCGACTATGGATATGATATCTAGCCTTACGTCGCAGTTGATGCGGTGGGACTTGATATAGTGGTTGATGGCCAGACGCAGACTCTGCAGCTTGTGGTAGTCGACAGCCTCCTCGGGGTCGCCGTATAGACGGTTGCGACGAGTCTTGACCTCGACAAATACCACCTCGCTGCCATCAGTAGCTATGATATCGATATCACGACGGCCTGATTTCCAGTCGCGTTCTATTATCTGATAGCCGTTACGCTGAAGGAATTCTGCGGCGGTGTCTTCGCCCCACTTTCCCAGTTCGTTGTGAGCGGCCATTACTTCTCGGCGTCTTTCTTACGAATCTCCACACGGCGGATTTTTCCGCTGATGGTCTTTGGCAGTTCGTCGACAAACTCTACGATGCGTGGGTACTTGTAAGGAGCTGTCTCCTTCTTTACGTGTTGTTGAAGTTCTTTTACGAGTTCGTCGCCGGCCTTGTCTTTCCACTCCTTGCCGAGTACTACAGTGGCCTTAACCACCATGCCGCGGATATCATCGGGCACACCGGTGATGGCGCACTCTACTACGGCGGGGTGAGTCATCAGGGCACTCTCTACTTCGAACGGACCGATACGGTAGCCGCTCGACTTGATAACATCGTCGATACGACCTTCGAACCAGTAGTAGCCGTCCTCATCGCGCCAAGCCATATCGCCTGTGTGGTAGATACCATCGTGCCATGCCTCGCGGGTCTTCTCTTCATCGCGATAGTAACCCTTGAACAGACCGATAGGTTTCTTGTCGCCAACGCGGATTACAATCTCTCCCTTTTCACCATCCTCGCAGCTGGTGCCATCGGCACGCAGCAGATCGATGTTGTACTGAGCGTTAGGGATACCCATACTGCCTGGTTTGGGTGTCATCCAGGGGAAGGTGCCAAGGGTCATGGTAGTCTCGGTCTGACCGAAGCCCTCCATCATCTGTATGCCTGTCTTCTCCTTGAACTTGTCGAATACAGCAGGGTTAAGTGCCTCGCCTGCGGTACAGCAGTACTGAAGGCTGCTGAGATCGTACTTGCTCAGGTCCTCGCGAATCATGAAACGGTAGATGGTGGGAGGTGCGCAGAATGATGTGACCTTGTACTTCTCCATCTGGCGGAGCAGGGTGTCGGCATTGAATTTCTCGTGGTCGAACACGAACACGGTAGCGCCGGCAAACCACTGACCATAGAACTTACCCCAAACGGCCTTACCCCAACCGGTATCGGCTACGGTGAGGTGGAGCGAACCCTCGTGCAGATTATGCCAGAATACACCTGTGGTAAGGTGTCCCATAGCATACAGGTAGTCGTGTGCTACCATCTTAGGCTCGCCGCTGGTACCAGAGGTGAAGTACATTATCATGGTGTCGTCGTTCTCGTTGACGAAGGCTGGACGCTGGAACTTAGGAGCCTGCTGCCACTCGGTCTTCCAGTTGTGGAAACCTTCTTCGTCGCGCAGTGTGATATACTGTTTCACCGTAGGACTCTCGGGCATGGCCAGTTTAATCTGGCCGATGATATAGTCGTCGTCGGCACAGATGATAGCCTTAACCGAGGCGCGTGTATTGCGATATACATAGTCGTGCTTGGTGAGCATATGGGTGGCAGGAATTACGATGGCGCCAAGCTTGCACAGTGCCAGCATGATAACCCACCACTCGTAATGACGCTTCAGAATGAGCATCACGGGATCGTTTTTGCCAATGCCCAACGTCTGCAGATAGCTGGCAGCCTGATCGGTCTGCTCTTTCAGCTCTCCATAGGTGGTACGTATCTCTTTGCCCTGGTCGTTGGTCCACAGGATGGCCAACTTCTCTGGTGCCTCCTCTGCCCACGCATCCATCACGTCGTAGGCAAAGTTGAAGTTCTCTGGGATGATGAACTCCAGATTCTTATTGTAATCCTCTACAGACGTAAATTTGGTCTGTTTTAAAAATCTTTCTACCATAAATTCAATTCTTCAATCTTTCAATTCTTCAATTTTATTCGACTGTAAATGCAAGGAACTTTACGGGTTTGTCGCCTACGGCCAGCATGCCATGGGGCTTTGATGAGTCGAAGTAAATGCTGTCGCCCTCTTCAAGGATGATGGTCTTGCCACCGATGAAGAGCTCCATCTTACCCTCGAGTACCATGTTGAACTCCTGTCCCGGGTGGGTATTCTTGTAGATGGTACGTGCGCCTGGTTTAGGCTCTACGGTTACAATGAATACATCGGCATGGTGGTTAACGAAACCGCCCACCAGCGACTGGTACTTATATGCCTTTGTGCGCTCGATGCTCATACCCTGACCTTTGCGAGTCACGTAATATGACTTCATGTGTGGTGCTTCGGCAAAGATCAGCTCTTCGGTTGATACACCATACTTATGGGCTATCTTCATCAGGTTTGAGATGGTGATATCCAACTCTCCTGCCTCAATCTTCTCATACTTCTCTGGGTCGATGCCGATAGTTTCGGCCATCTCGCTAACTGGAATGTCGAGCACATCGCGTAGTCCGCGAAGGCGCTCGCCTATTTGCTTTAATTGCTCGTCCATTATATTTATTATTCTATCGTTTATCTATGATTATTTTAATCCTGCTTTTAGACCGCGGATGACGGCTGAAGTGAAGCCTGCGTGCTCCATCTCATTGAGTCCCTTGATGGTTACTCCGCCTGGGGTGGTTACCAGGTCGATGGCGGCTTCGGGGTGCAGTCCGCTGGCTTCGAGCAGTTCTACGGCTCCCTTCATGGTCTGCATCACAATCTTCTTGGCATCGTCGGCCTTGAATCCGAGTTCTACACCACCTTCGGCAGCTGCACGGATATAGCGCATGGCATAGGCGATACCGCAACTGGCCAGAGTGGTGCCTGATGCCAGGTGCTGCTCGTCGGTGATGAGGCTGGTGCCCATCTCGTCGAAAATGCCTTGTACCAGCTGTGTCTGCTGCTGTGTAGCTCCGCATGGTGCGATGAATGTCATCGATGCCATCTCGGCTATTGCGATGTTTGGAATGACCAGGAAGAGTGGGGGACAATTCTCGCCCAACCATGTCTTGATGCTCTCTGACGAAACGCCTGCGGCAATCACAATCAGAATCTGCTTATTGGGATTGAGTTCAGGCTTGATATCTGTGAGCACGCGCTCTACCAACCAAGGTTTTACTACTACACAAACGATGTCGGCAGTATCGGCTGCCAACTTGTTGTCGGTAGTTACGCTGACGCCCATCTTGGCAAACTTGTCAACCACAGCCTGCGAAGGGTCGCTGACGGTGATATCCTCGTTCTTGAACTGTTGACCCTTGATGAGGCCCTCGACAGTGGCGCCGCCCATGGCACCTGCACCTATTACTGAAATTTTCATAATTCTTCTGGTTTTACTCTAATAAGTCTTTCGATAAAGTCATCGGCCTCGGCCTTGGTCAGACACAATGGTGGCAGCAAGCGCAGAATGTTTTGGCCGGCACAGCCGGTGAAACAGTGCTCATGCTTGATGAGCGGCTTACGAACCATGGCATGTGGCATGTCGAGTTCGATACCTATCATGAGTCCGCGACCGCGAACTTCCTTGATGTGTGAACTACCGATATTGCGGATGCCCTCCATCAGGTAGTCGCCTACCTCGCGGGCATTCTCAACCAATCCCTCGTCCTCGAAAACATCGAGTGTAGCCAGTGCTGCTGCACAAGCCAGGTGGTTACCGCCGAAGGTGGTGCCCAACTGGCCGTATACTGGCTCGAACTCAGGCGAGATAAGCACGCCGCCCATAGGGAATCCGTTTGCGATGCCCTTGGCAACGGTGATGATATCTGGCTTGATGCCCAACCACTGGTGAGCAAAGAACTTACCGCTACGTCCATATCCGCACTGAATCTCGTCGCAGATAAGTACGGCACCATATCGCTTACAAGCGTATGCCAAGCCCTGAGCAAACTCTGGTGTGGCCATCTGTATACCGCCTACACCCTGAATGCACTCCAGGATAACAGCAGCTACGCCGCCCTTTGACAGTTCACGAACCCATGGCTCGAGATCGTTGAGAGGCAGGAAACGCACGTGGTGATTGTCATTGATGGGGGCTACAATCTTTGGATTGTTGGTCACCTCGACAGCCAGACTGGTACGTCCGTGGAATGCTTTCTCGCAAGATAGTACACGAGTGTTGCCTGTCTTAAACGAAGCAAGCTTCAGCGCATTCTCGTTGGCCTCGGCTCCCGAATTAATCAGAAACAGCTGATAATCGTCGTAGCCAGAAATCTTGCCAAGACGTTCGGCCAACTCAACCTGCAGTTTGTTGATAACAGAATTAGAGTAGAAACCTAAGTTCTGCAGCTGCTCGGTTACCTTACTAATATAATGGGGATGAGAGTGGCCGATGCTGATAACAGCATGTCCACCGTAGAGGTCGAGATACTCCTGACCTTTATCGTCCCATACTTTACAACCCTTTCCTTTTACGATGTTAACATCGAACAATGGATAAACGTCGAATAGTTTCATATGCGTTTCCTTTCTTTTAATTGTTAGAAAGCTGATGCTTTAAGTTTCAGTCCGGCGGTCTCGTCGATGCCGAACATGATATTCATGTTTTGTACAGCCTGACCAACAGCTCCCTTCAGCAGGTTGTCGATAGCAGAGGTTACGAGCAACTTGTTGCCGTATTTCTCTACATGTACCAGTGCCTTGTTGGTGTTCACTACCTGCTTCAGGTCTATCGACTTGTCGCTGTAGTGGGTAAAGGCTGCATCCTTATAGAAGTCCTTGTATGCCTCGATTACATCCTCAACAGGTGCAGGGGTCTTGATGACTGCTGTACAGAAGATGCCGCGGGCAAAGTCGCCGCGATAGGGGATGAAGTCGATGTCGGAGTCGAGATAGCCCTGAACCTGCTTCAGACTCTGACGAATCTCGGCAATGTGCTGATGCTGGAAGGGCTTGTAGATGCTTAGATTATTGTTGCGCCATGAGAAGTGGGTTGTGGCACCTGGCTTTTGACCGGCACCTGTAGAACCTGTTATGGCATTAACAGCTACATCCTCTTTCAGTAAGTTCAGATATGCTGCAGGCAGCAAGGCTACCTGAATGCAGGTTGCAAAGCATCCGGGATTAGCCAAGTGCTGGGCCTTCATGATTTCCTCTTTGTTGATCTCAGGCAGACCATATACATAGTCGTGATCGCCCTGTATGCGGAAGTCCTGTGCCAAGTCGATGATCTTTACGTTGGCAGGGATGGTGTGCTCCTTAAGGAATGCCTCGCTCTTGCCGTGGCCAAAGCAGAAGAACACCACATCAACCTTATCAAAGGGCATCTCGTCGGTAAACTTCAGCTCGGTATCGCCAATCAGACCTTCGTGAACATCGCTGACAAGATTGCCTGCGTTACTCTCAGAGTTGGCAAACACAATCTCTGCCTCAGGATGGTTCAGCAACAGTCGGATTAGCTCTCCGCCTGTATAGCCTGCCGCACCTAGTATTCCAACTTTTATCATAGTCGTGATATTCCTGTAGTTCGTTGTAGATATTATCTCTTCTCATCCTTGTGAATACCGTAGTAAACACGAAGTGGGGTAGAACTAACCTTGATGAAGCCCTTGGCCTCGTCGGCTGTCCAGCCAGTCTGGGTTTCGCCATACTCGCCCAGCTTGCTCTTTGTTAAGTCGTTGGCAGAGTCGATACCAACTGTCTCGAATCCGTATGGACGGAGCTTCAGAATGGCTGTTCCGGTTACATTGCGTTGGCTGCTGGTGAGCATTGCTTCGATATCTGGCATAACAGGCTCAAGATACTGGCTCTCGTGCAGGAACATACCGTACCAGTTGGCTACCTGATCCTTCCAATACTGCTGCCACTTGCTAAGGGTTGATTTCTCCAACATACGGTGAGCTTCGATAATCAGTTTAGGCGCTGCAGCCTCAAAGCCTACACGTCCCTTGATACCTATGATGGTATCGCCCACGTTGGCATCGCGGCCGATAGCGTAAGATGCTCCGATTTCCTCAATCTTCTGGATGGCCTTTACCTTATCGTCGAACTTTTCATCATTTACGGCTACAATCTCACCCTTGTTGAACTGAATCTTCAGTAGCGACTCCTGCTCCTTGGCAGTAACATGCTTCAGGTAAGCCTCCTCGGGCAGACCCTGTGTGGGGTCGAGAAGCTCTCCACCGCAGATAGATGTACCCCAGATACCTACGTTGTAAGAGTACTTAAGCTTAGTGAAATCAGCAAAGAATCCATGCTCGTTCAGATAGTCAACCTCCTCTTTGCGGGTAAGTTTCTTATCGCGAGTCAGGGTAATAATCTCTACACCAGGAGCCATAACCAGGAAGGTCATGTCGAAGCGGATCTGGTCGTTTCCAGCACCTGTTGAGCCGTGTGCGATGGCATCTGCACCAATCTCCTTTGCATAACGTGCGATGGCGATGGCCTGGAAAATACGTTCGCTTGATACAGAAATGGGGTAACAGTTGTTGCGCAGCACATTTCCGAAAATCATATATTTTAGCGATTTCTCGTAATATTCGTGAGTTACATCGAGGGTGACATAAGCCTTAGCGCCAAGCTTAAAGGCGTTCTCCTCGTTTTTCTTCAACTGCTCGTCGCTAAAGCCGCCTGTGTTGGCACAAGCTGCATAAACATCCCAACCATCTTGGGTGAGTTTCATAACTGTATAAGAGGTGTCGAGTCCTCCAGAAAAAGCGACTACTACTTTTTTGTTTGCCATATCTTTATTGCTTTATTTTTTATACCTTGTTATTATTCTCCAATTTCGTCGATCTTACGGATGCGCTCCAGTACCTCGTCGGAGATCTTTGCGGGCAGATGCTCTGTTGGGTCGTAGAGCATAGCTGTGCAAATACAGTATTTGCGACCTGTGCGGTGCAGTACATCGACATTGCAACATCCCTCGCAACCTTTCCAGAATGCTTCGTCGTCGGTAAGGTCGGCAAAGGTTACTGGCTGGTAGCCTAGCGCTGTGTTCATAGCCATCACAGCAGCTCCGCTGGTGAGCGAGAAAATTTTGGCGTGTGGCCAACGGGTTCTTGCAAGCGTAAAAGTCATATCTTTGATGCGCTTGGCTATGTGCTGACCTCTGAAGTCGGGGTGAACAATAAGTCCGGAGGTTGTTACATATTGCTGGTTCTCCCATGTCTCGATGTAACTGAATCCTGCAAATCGTCCGTCTTTGGTAAGGGCGATGACTGCTTTTGCCTCCATCATCTTCTTGGCCAGGTACTCATGGGTACGCTTGGCAATACCAGTACCACGCACCTTCGCTGCTTCGGCGATGGTGTCGAGAATCGTGTCTACGTATTTCTCGTGCTCCGGTCCTGCTACTAAGACTTCAATTTCTTCTTCCTTTTCCATTTTTACTTATTTCATGTTTGGCACAACATCGCTCAGTGCTTCTACCACATCCTTATGTTTTACGCCTTCTTTAATTACAATGAATATAGTGTCATCACCAGCTATAGTACCCAGAATCTCAGGTACATCGCTGTTGTCTATGTTCCAAGCTATCGAACTGGCATATCCAGGACGGGTCTTGATGATACCCATATTGCCCGAGAAGTTGATGCTGATAAAGCCTGGCACTCTCATCATTTCGCGGATGCTGTTAGGTGTACTAACTCGTTTGTACATTGTCTCGTTGGGCAATACATACACATAGTTGCCGCTCATTGAGGCGGCTTTGGCAACCTTCAACTGCTTCAGGTCACGACTCAGTGTGGCTTGAGTCAGTTTGAATCCCTCCTTCTGCAAGGCGTTCAATAATTCATCCTGGCTTCCTAGCTGCTGACTTGATATAATCAGTCTAAGCGCTTCTAATCTGTTTGTCTTTACTTTCATCTCAGTATATTTATTCAGAAATCGGTTGCAAAATTATACAAAATTTCGCAACCGACCAAATATTTGTGCATATATTTGCAAAAATTACCGTTTCATATCGAATCCAACGCGTACTCCTTCGTAATTTTTGCTCAAATCGCCTATAGTTTGCAGATCTTTATTACCGCTCATTGCTGACATTGTTTGGAGGACGGTAAGCAGTTTTTTTGCTTCAAATAGGATTGAGATGCCATTTATCTCTTTCTTCGCATAGCAGTTCACGGATAACAGCAGCCCCTTAAGTGTGATTTTTTGAGTGGCTTCGTCGAAGGTGTACTTGCCGCTAAATGGTGTTCCGGCTATTTTTGATGTAAAAGTTCCGTCTTCGTTGAATGTAATGAAGGTGTTGCTTGATGATATTCCAACTTGCTTGTAATAGGGCAGGAGCTTCTCCTCTATCTGGACGGCTGCTACTTCACCGCCGGCCTTTGCAAGCAGATTCTCGCTGGTGAATGCGCAACCAGGGCCGGAATAACTCCATGTTGCAATCAGATTCTGAGCTTTTACTTTGTCTAGTCCGATAACACTACTAATAGCATTTACTACACCTGTACCATTTGTCATGGCACTAAGCACCTGACTCATATTGCCGCAACTTGTCATAGCGATGCAAACTAAGGCGGCTAATCCAACCATTACCTTTTTCATCTGTTCTATTTTTCTTTATGGTTATTATTCTTTTATGCTGCAAAGTTACGGTAAATCTATCTAATTACAAAATAATTATCAGAAATTAACGTAGCAAGGGCATGGTAAGACAGTGGTAAGACGGTAGTAAGACAAAGGTAAGACAGTGCTAAGGGCATAGGTATATCGAAACTATATGGTAGGTATATCATATCTGGCCTTATATAATATATAATAAGGTGTACGCGTTTTTGCAATTGACGATAATCAAGACTGACCTAAAAAATGCATTAAAATTGAAAATTTCTCTCGAAAAGTTTTGGTAGTTCAAAAAAAAACCGTACCTTTGCACCCGCAAATCAGGAACACCACCTGACAAGCAAACAAAAAAAGAACTTCTTGATCAGCGAGAGAAAGACAAGTTCACTTGGGTTTCCGAGTCGAGAAAGAAGTCAAGGCCGAAAGGCATTAAAGAGTTCTTTGAAAGATTTACATAGACAGAAGTAGTACAAGAAGCGAGAGCA
>ONGP01000017.1 GCA_900317405.1 uncultured Prevotella sp. | reverse complement strand
GGAGGGTGAGGTGGCCAAGCAGATGAACTGCGACCAGATGATTGAGGAGATACGCAAGAGCTATCCTTCGCTCCCCAACACCATCGGCAACAAGGTGCGTCTGGGCAAGACCATCAAGGCACTGGGATTCAAGCACAAGGAGCGTGCTCATATTTCATACTACGATGTGATGCCCATAAAGGTGGCCTGAACCTGAGAGATGCAGGGAGAGATGAGGGAGGGATGAGGGAGAGATTCTAACAATCTCTCACCGCCCGAATCCCCTGTGTTTATGCGGGTTTTGAGAGATTTTGTGAGAGATGAGAGATTTTTTATTGATAATTACTTAAAAAACGAATATGGGAGAAAAAGAACTAAAAGCAAAAGATATCCCCATGGGATACGAACTATGTTTTAACAGCGCATGTGCCGACAAAGACAAATGCATGCACTATCAAGCCATGCTGCTTACATCGGCCGGCCGCTATAAAGGTCAGGCCGTTTTCCCTACGGCTTGGCAGAACGGCAAGTGTCGATGCTATCGCGAGAAGAAACTAGTGAAGAAGGCTTGGGGATTTAATGGGCTCTACAAGAATGTAGATAGTCGCGATAGGACAGCAGCTCGCCGAAGTGTAAGTTCATACTTCGGCCGCGGCAACGGCCAGTATTATCGAGCCCATCACGGCGAAATCACCCTATCGCCCAAACAGCAGGAGGACATTCTGCAGATAGTAGCCCAGTTCGGTTCCCTAGAAGGTATCAAGTTCGATGGCTATAAAATAGAATGGGACTTCGATTAAGAAGTCCCATTCTGTTAAAACTACAAAGAAAACTAGTAAAAAGTATAGATTTGAACAAAAAATCTTGTATATTTGCAACATGAAGTTGAAGATTAGGATATTTGCCATCGTTTTAATGCTGACGGCGTGTCTGCTTGTTGCGGCTCAGAAAACTCGGGGTTATAGTGCCAAGCCTGAGATGGGAACAAATGCGTTGCAGTCGCTCATCGATAAGGTCTCAACAAAAGGTGGTGGACGGATTACATTCCCCAGAGGCGAATACCATATAGGACAGCTGGAACTTAAGAGTGGTGTAGAACTACATCTTGAAGAAGGTGCTGTAATACTTGGTAGCACGTCGCCCTATGATTATAATAAGGTGGAAACTAAGCTGTCGGCAGGTGATGAACGTAAAGACAAGTCACAACTAGGCCTCATCATCGCCAACAATGCACACAACATAGCAATCACAGGCAGTGGAACTATCGATGGACAAGGTCTGGCTTTGGCATTGACCATCGACAGTCTGCATCATATTGGCGAGCGTATCGATCCTAATTACAACAAGCGTCGTCAGCGTCCAAGCGAGTTAGTTCGCCCCACGCTGTTCAACTTTGTGGATTGCAAGGATGTTCGCATCGAAGGCGTTCATCTTCGAAATAGTGCAGGATGGGGATTGTCATTCCATCAGTGCGTGAATATGCATTTGAACCATCTCGATGTTTTCAATCGAGCCTATTGGAATAACGATGGTATTGACCTGACTGACTGCAAACAAGTACTGATAGAAAATTGCCATGTGAACAGTGCCGATGATGGCATCTGCTTGAAATCATACAACCCAGAAAGCTGCAATGAGGATATCAATATCCGCAACTGCGAGATTCGCAGTAGTGCCTCAGCCATCAAGTTTGGTACAGCATCTTATGGTGGATTCCGCAATATTAGCATCAGTGGCATCCGTGTATTCGACACCTTCCGCTCGGCCCTAGCTATCGAGAGTGTAGATGGTGCTATCATCGAAGACGTATCTGCTGATGACATCATCGCTAAGAATACAGGCAATGCACTCTTTATCCGATTAGGCCAGCGTTCTGGCGATAGGAAAGGTTCTATCAAGAACGTCCGCATCACCAATCTTACAGCACAGATTCCTTTCGAACGTCCTGACATCAACTACGACCTTCGTGGGCCTGAGGTAGACTATTTCCACAATGTCCATCCTGCTCCTATCTGTGGCATTCCTGATAATCCCATCGAGAATATCTATCTCGAAAACATCAACATCACCTATCCAGGTCGCGCCACTAAAGGCATGGCCTACGTGCCCATTTGGCGCAAGGGCGATGTACCAGAACAAATCGACAAATATCCAGAGTTCTCAATGTTTGGCGAACTACCATCGTGGGGCCTATACCTCCGCCACATCCGCAATATCACCCTAAAGAACGTGCAACTATCTCTTAAGGCCGATGACTTCCGCCCAGCAATAGTCGAGGAAGATGTTGTAGGAATAACAGAATTTTAGTTTTTTCTTTCATCCCTCACATATCTCTCACTTATCTCTCCCATCACCCTCACTTTAATTGTCTATCATGAAACGAATATATGAGAGATCTAGAGAGATATGTTTTAATGTACATATGTTTTCTTTGTTTCCCCGTTTTTGTACTTGAGGATATTTATGCCATGCTTAAAATGCGATAATCTAATACCGTTTACGTCATATATTGACTGTGGCTTCTCAACTGTTGATGGTAATAGTATGCCAGATGATTCAACATCGTCAACGATATGAGCGAATGAATTCCAGTATTGAGTATTGATGTAGTTTTGTATACACCCTGATGGTATATGCAATATTGCATTCTTATAAACTTTCTTATCGAATGTGCTCTCTGTTATCTCCGTTGGGATGGTAGCATGAACATATACATCGGTCAGAACTCTACAAGCATAGAATGCGCCATCGCCAATAGTTTCCACACTTTTGCCTATGGTCAGCGAGACTAGCTGCTCAGAATCCTCAAAAGCACCTCTACCGATAGTTTTTACATTATCAGGTATAACTACATCCTTAAGTGTACAGCAACCATAAAAAGCATTATCGTCAATAGTTTCTACACTTTCGCCTATGGACAACGAATTGAGGCGCGTGCAATATGTGAATGCCATTTCGCCTATCGTCTTTACATTATTGCCTATAACTAAAGATTCTGCATATCTACAGTAGGCAAAAGCTTGTACACCAATCATCGTAACACCATCGCCTATTTCTATAGTCTTGAGACTATTACAATTACTAAATGCTCCTTCTTCTATTGTTGTTTCACCATTACCAGGAATGCTAATGGTTGTAAGACCTGTGTCATAGAAAGCATTTTCTCCGATATATTTAACATTGTTGGGGATTGTAATCTCTTCCAATTTATGGCAACCAGAGAAGGCACCAGCACCAATAGAGTCCACAGCTTCGCCCAATAACACAGAGGTCAATCCTCCACATCCGTAAAATGAATCGTTGCCTATAGTCTTCACATTGTTACCTATCGCAACCGATTCTATCCTCCAGCTGTAATCAAATGCTGATTCACCAATACTTATAACTCCGTCGCCTATTTCTACTGTTTTGAGATCCAAGCAACTCTTGAATGCCATTTTATCAATAGTGGTATTACCATTTCCCGAAATACGCAAAAAAGTTAGACCTGAATATGAAAAAGCAGATTCTCCAATATTATTTACACTCTTGGGAATGTCTATTGATTGTAAATTTGAACACGCCATAAAAGCCATTTCGTCGACATACTCCACTCCCTCAGAAATGAATACTGATGATAAGGCCTTACACCCCATAAAGGTAGAATACTCTATCCGCTTAACATTCTGGGGAATGTTAACTGATCTAAGTTTCTTACACTCCCTAAATGCCGATTTACCTATTGACGTCAAAGACTCTGGTAAAGTTATATCTCTTAAACCGGCATGCTCCCTAAATGCATTTTCTGCGACTCTTACTACAGGTCCTTCTATATATGTCATGTCAATTCGTTCGGGGATGATCAGGTCTCCTTCAAAATTCTTCTCCAATTCGATTAATTCTGCAGTATTGGATTCCAAGTCAAATTCGTATATGACATGGTTCTGCTTTATTCTAAGAGCGTTTGCCTCTAACTGCAAACCTGCAATTAGAATAAATAAAAAGAATAGTCTTTTCTTCATTTTTACTTTGTTATTTATGTTTGATCATTTGAGTTGCAAAAGTATAATAAAGTTAGGAATTATACAAGTTTTATGCTTAAAATCTTTCGATTGTTTTTTATTTTTAACGCGATGGGATGTAGGAAAAAGAATTGGCCAAAAACCGATTGTCCATCCCAATAATACTATAGCTTCTTGATCTTAAGGCAGAGGAGGGTGAGGTCGTCGTTTGGCTCGGCGCCGGAGCGGTGGGTGGCTACGGCTTCCTTGAGTTTGTTGATGATTTCCTCTGAGGTTAGGTTGGCGGTATCGGACATTAGTTCCAATATGCGATCGTCGCCTAGGCGGTCCTGCTGTTGGTTCTCGGCTTCGTTCAGACCGTCTGTGTATAGCAACAGCTGCTTATCACGGATATCATCGATTACTTCTCCATTGAATGCGTTACACTCCCATAGGCCGAGTGGCTGGTTGGTGTCTTTGGCCTCAAGGAACTGGCCGTCGAGTACTGGTGCGTTATGACCACAGTTGCAGAACTCCATCTGGCCCTTGCGCAGGTCGATCAAACCTATAAACATGGTTACAAACATGCTCTGCTCGTTGTCCTTTACAAGGAATGAGTTCATCTGTGTGGCAATATCCCATGGGGCACGATTCTGCTTGGCAAAGATTCGGAACAAATCGGTTGTGACAGCCATGAACATCGAGGCAGGAATTCCCTTACCTGACACATCGCCAATGCAGAAATACAGTCGCTCGTCCTGTATGAAGTAGTCGTACAAGTCGCCACCAACCTCCTTGGCAGGAGTCATCGATGCATAGAGATCGATATCCTGACGATTGGGGAATGGAGGGAACACTCTTGGTATCATACCCATCTGGATATCGCTTGCCACCTTAAGCTCACTCTCGATAGCAGCCTTCATGGCTGTATTATGCTTCAGCTCATTGATGTATTTAACAAGCGAGAGACGCATGTTGATGAACGAATGGTTAAGCTTGCCTATCTCGTCGACACGCCTTGCCTTGGGGAATTTCTTATAGAATTGTCCAGAGGCTATCGTCTCTGCCTGGAGTGCGAGTGCCTTAAGAGGTTTCAGCTCGCGACTGATAACACGATTGAAGATGATGCGCATCAGAATCAATCCTACGATAACGATGATGACAACTATATTTGCCAGCCTGTTGTATCCACCAAAAATGTCGTGTTCTGGACATACGATAGCTACACTCCAACCAGTAGAACCCAGTGGCTTGTAGAACACATAGCAGTCCTGACCCTCGAACATGAGATGGCGCATACCTGTTTCGCCACGCTGCATGGCGTGACCAAGGGCTGTGAGAGCTGTGTCAGGCTTCTCGAGCGTTGGGGTAAAGATAGTTTCATGCAGTAGTTTAGTGGTGTCTGGATGCACAAAGAATGTACCACCAGCACCAATCATTATGCTATACGAGTTGGGATAGGGCTTAACTGCTGATATCGTCTTAGATATCCACTCCATTGACACGTCTACCGACAGTGTGCCAACATACGTACCCTTTTCATCCTTAATCGGTCTGCAATACGACCCTATCACCTCCGTAGAGTATATTTCTCCTGGATTATAATCGGCAAAAGGCTCAATCCAGCACGGACGGTCGAGGAGTTTTGGCAACTGATACCAGTCCATATAGAAGTACTCGTACTGGTCGTTACCCTCCTGAGTGGTCTCGATGGTGCCCTGGTTGTTGTAGCTGAAGGCAGAGAAATACCTACCTTTGCCCTTATCCTTGTAGAAATCAGGTTCGAAGGCTATTGAGCAACCATTAAGGTCGGGGTTGCTCATAAGGAGGTGCTTGGAATAAGCAAACATCGAGTCGGGCTTATTCACATTGCGACCAGGAAGCCATATAAAATTATCGGACGCTATGACCACACGATCCAACAGGCTGTTTACACGTAGAACAGTGTTGTCGAGCACCTTGGTGGCACGATTGATAGCCTCCTGTCGAACAGCCTTACGCGACTCCACAAACACAAATCCCAGGGCAGCCACAAAGATAATGGTGGCTATAAGCACTATTATGATGCTTAATCTCCTGGAGAGCGACTTGCGTATATAGATCAGTGGATTCTTCATAGCGATTTGATTGACAGACATAATAATGTTAGATCGTCGTTGGGCTCAGCTCCAGCACGATGATTGATAACAGCGGCCTTTAACTTGGTGATTACCTCCTCAGAACTGATATGGGTAGAATCCTGCATCAGTTCTAGCAATCGTTCGTCGCCCAAACGTTCTTGCTGCTGATTCTCGGCCTCGTTCAGACCGTCAGTATAAAGCAGTAACTGCTTGTCGAGAATATCCTCGATAACTTCGCCATTGAATGACTTGCTCTCCCAAAGGCCGAGAGGCTGGTTGTTATCCTTTGCCTCAAGGAACTTTCCGTCGAGTATTGGTGCATTATGGCCACAGTTGCAGAACTCCATCTGGCCCTTTCGCAGATCAATCATACCAATAAACATGGTTACAAACATACTCTGCTCGTTGTCTCTTGTAAGGAATGCGTTCATCTGTGTAGCTACCTCCCATGGAGCACGATTCTGTTGTGCGATGATACGGAACAGATTGCGAGTGATGGCCATAAACATAGATGCGGGGATACCCTTGCCTGACACATCGCCTATACAGAAGTATAATCGCTCATCCTGCAGGAAGTAATCGTACAGGTCGCCTCCCACCTCCTTAGCAGGTGTCATCGATGCATAGAGATCGATATCCTGCCGATCGGGGAATGGTGGAAATTGTCTGGGAATCAAGCCCATCTGGATATCGCTTGCCACCTTTAGCTCACTCTCGATAGAGGCCTTCATAGCTGTGGTATTCTTAAGCTCCTCGATGAAGTTAACCAACGAGTGCTGCATATTGCTGAACGTGTGGTTAAGCGAACCTATCTCGTCGATACGCTTATCCTCAGGCAGAGTCTTGTCGAACTGACCAGAGGCGATAGTCTCGGCCTGGAGAGCCAGTGTATGCAGAGGTTTCAGTTCATGACCAATGATGCGACTGAACACAAACAGCATAACTATCAATCCAAGAATCACGATGGCGATAACGATTCTATACAATCGATTATAGCCACCAAAGATATCACTCTCTGGACACACGATGGCAACACTCCATCCTGTAGATCCTAGCGCCTTATAGAACACATAACAGTCCTGCCCCTCAAACATAAGCTGTCGCATGCCTGTTTCTCCACGCTGCATGGCATGACCTAGAGCTGTAAGGGCTGTATCTGGCTTTTCTAGTGTGGGAGTAAAAATTGTCTCGTTGAAGAGTTTGGTGGAGTCTGGATGAACAAAGTATGTTCCACCCGCACCTATCATAATACTATATGAGTTGGGATAGGGCTTAACCTCAGATATAGTTTTCGACAACCACTCCAGCGAAATGTCAGTAGATATCGTACCTACATAGTTTCCATCGTTATCCCTAAGAGGTTTGCAATACGATGCTATAACCTCCTGGGTATAGATGGCCTCAGGGTTGTAGTCGACAAAAGGTTCCGTCCACACTGGATAGTCTAGCAACTTAGCCATCTGATACCAGTCGAAGTAGAAGTACTCGTATTGTTCGTTACCCTCTTGAGTGGTTTCGATTGTACCATGATTGTTGTAGCTATAGGCCGAGAAATAACGGCCCTTATCCTTAAAGAGGTCAGGCTCGAATGATATCGAGCAACCATTAAGGTCAGGATTGCACCTAAGTATTCGCGCTGAATACGTGAACATCGAATCAGGAGTGTTGAGATGGCGTGCAGGCAACCACTCGAAGTTGTCTGTGGCTATAACTACACGATCCAACAGACTGTTTACACGCAACACTGTGTTGTCGAGCGTCTCAGTAGCACTGCTGATAGCCTCCTCGCGAACGGCTTTGCGCGACTCGACAAACATAAATCCCAATGCCGCCACAAAGATAATTGTAGCGATAAGCACTATCAGCAGGCTAAGCCTCCTGGATAGCGAGTGGCGGATATAGCGGCTCATTGGGATTCTCATACTCCTAATCAGCTATCAGTTGATTATATGTCACCTCGTTCTTCAGCAACTGGCACTCCTTCATCAGTTTGCTGGCAAACTTCACCATATCAGGACGCAAACGGTACTCGCGCTTTTTCGACTTCTGGTCAACCTGCAGTCGAAGCACTTCCTTCAGCATCAGTCGCTGTAGCACACGATTGGTTGTGATATGGTTCTCGCGTACATATTTCATTACTATGTCGAGTGTCTCCTCCTGATGCTCAGCGGCCCACTCCCAACCCTTCTTACTGGCCTGGGCAAACTTACGAGCCTGGTCCTTATGAGCCTCGTAATAGTCGCGACGCATATACACACCATCCTCCTGGATATTGTAGCCATGATCGCAGAAACGATACACGTTCTTCTCAGTAAAGGTGAATCCCATCTGCATCAGTTGGTAGTACTCGTTGTAACTCATAGCCAGAGTGCCGTCGATGGCGCCCTTAAGAAACAGGTCGACATTCGACGTGAAACGTATCCACTTGTAGTTGAGTCTCTCCTTTTTGCTCATGCAGATAGGTATCTGACTGAAACCTGCGTGCCACATACCAACACGTGCTCCACGCTGGGTTAGCGGGTCCTTATCGCGACGCGACACGATAACAGTACCGTTGTTCATCGATGTCTGCAGGATGTTTACCAGAGATATTCCGTTGTCGATTATCTCCATGGCCTGACAGAGCTGAAGCGTAGTGGCCTGACTCTCGCGATTCTGAAGACGGTTCATAGCAGTCTGCGATACTGAGGGATGTATTATGTCGACATCCAGGCCTGCCTGCTTATAGAATCCCTTCTCCTTGGCCACGTAATAACCAGCAAACTGGGCATGGGCAGTCCACTGAGGCGTGAAGACAAACTTATTGTTTGCCTGCTGTGCCGCTATGGGCAAACATACCGTTAGTAGTAATGATAGTATTAGTAATTTTTCCTTCATATTCTTTTTAATCTTCGTATTCTGTTGGGTCATCTATTCCTGCAGCAGCCAGTGCTTCTTTGCGCTCAACGCAAGTGCCACACTTGCCGCAATGCCTGTCGCCGCCTCGATAGCACGACCAGGTTTCGGCATAATCGATGCCAAGCTGCTTACCTCTTGCGGCAATCTGTCCCTTGGTCATATTGCAATAGGGCGAAAGAAGTCTCACACCATTATATGTTCCTGCATGAGCAGCTTGGTCGAATGCTTCAACAAACTCTGGGCGACAATCTGGGTAGATGGTGTGGTCGCCTCCATGATTGGCCATCATCACATACTGCAGATTGTTAGATTCTGCCATACCTGTAGCTACGGCCAACATGATACCATTGCGGAATGGTACTACTGTCGACTTCATATTCTCATCGGCATAGTGTCCCTCTGGTATAGCGTCGTCGCCCGACAACAGCGAACTGCGGAAGTACTGTCCCATAAACTCCAGGGGGATAACGATGTGCTTTATGCCTAATCGTTCGCAATGCAAACGGGCAAAGGGGATTTCCTTAGCATTATGATTGCTGCCATAATCAAACGAAATGGCCAGAGCAATGCGATCTTTATAGTCGTATAATAAGGTAGTTGAGTCAAGTCCACCGCTTAGAATCAATATACAGTCCTTCATATTCTCCCTTTTTGGTTGCAAAGATACAAGAAATTCTTGAAAACACAAAAATTATTTGGTTTTTTCCTCGCTTATTCGTATCTTTGCTGCATGAAACTAAAAACAAGCGTTTTAACCGCATGCCTGCTGCTTTATTCGATGGCAGGCTTAGCAGATGTATGGCAGTATGTTGATCCACGTATTGGTAGCGAGGGTGTGGGCAGAACATTCCCTGGTCCGTCGATGCCGTTTGGAATGTGTAAACCTGGGCCAGATTGCACAGTGAAACCCAATGCCGGATGGGCTAAGATGCCTGAAGTGGTAACTGGTTTCTCGCAGACTCATGTGAGCGGAACAGGTGGTGGACAGAAGTATGGCAACATCCTGATACAACCAGGTGTTAACCCCCAGAAGCGCACCAACGAAGAGTTTGCACTGGGTTATTATGCCACTACATTCGAGAGTGGCATTCGTACTGAGATAACGACCTCTGATCGTTGTGCCTTCTATCGCATACACTATCCTAAAGCTGGTTCACTGCTTATCGATGCCACACATTATCTTGGCAAGAATCCTGTGCCTGATCTTCGCGAGCAACAACAGTTTATTGGTGGCGAAGTTGAGATAGTAAGCAACCATGAGGTTCGTGGCTACTCTCGAGTTCGAGGCGGATGGAATAATGGCGATGCATATACCGTGTATTTCTGTCTGGTAAGCGACAAGCCGTTTAAGCAGAAGGGCGAAAACATTGTGGAGTTTATTGATACTTTACTTAATATTAAGGTGGGCATATCGTATGTTAGCGAGCAACAAGCTAAGCGCAATATTCCTAGCTGCGATTTCGACACGCAATTGGCGCAACTTAGAAATAGTTGGGAGAGTCTTCTTAGTCGCATACAAATAAAAGGCACTGATGCAGATAAGCGAATGTTCTACACAGCACTTTATCACACCATGATAATGCCTGTTGATAAATCATGCGAGAACCCAAAGTGGACAGAGAAACCCTATTATGATGACTACTACGCGATCTGGGACACCTATCGCTCCTCGTCGCCACTCATCACGCTTATCGACCCTAAGCGCGAGGCTGAGATAGTAAACTCGCTGCTAAACATCTATAAACGAGAGGGTTACATGCCCGATGCCCGAAGTGGCGACTGTAACGGACGAACCCAAGGCGGATCGAATGCAGAGGTGGTGATAGCTGATGCCTTTGCCAAAGGCGTTGAGGGCATCGACTACGATTTTGCTCTCGAAGCAATGCTGAAGGATGCTGAGGTTGACCCAGGTGCCGACCATGAGAAGCATGGACGAGGTGGACTGCACGAATACCTGAAGTATGGCTATCTGCCCTATGGCATCGACCGCGCAGGCACTCGCACCATCGAGTACGCCTACGACGACTATTGTATCGCACTGGTTGCCAAGGGCTTAGGTCGAATGGATATCTACAATCGCTACCTGCGCCAATCGCAGAACTGGAAGAATCTATGGCGAGCAGATTACGAGTGGGACGATGTAAAAGGTTACATCATGCCTAAGGATGCAGATGGCCGTTGGCTGGATTCTGTACCCTGGGGCAAGTCTAAGGTTTATCATCCGCTGATACCATATACTCCTATCACCAAGGTCGCCCCTTGGTATCTGCCTTGGTGGAGCACATTCTTCTACGAGGCATTATCGGCAGAATATTCGCTCAGCATCCCACACGATGTGCCAGGACTGATTGAGGCCTGTGGTGGAGCCGAGACCTTCCGCAAGCGACTGGATATGTTCTTCGACCGCAAGCGCTACAATGTGGGCAATGAGCCATCGTTCCTCACCCCGTGTCTGTATCACTGGATAGGTCGACCTGATCTTACCTCTGATCGTGTTCGCCAAATTATCACCCAGAACTATAGCGACAAGCCTGACGGACTGCCTGGAAACGATGATAGCGGAGCTATGTCGTCGTGGTTAGCCTTCCACATGATGGGACTCTATCCTAACGCAGGTCAGAGTTACTATCTGCTACATTCGCCATTAATCGCAGAATGGACAATGCAGCTATCTAATGGCAAATCGCTGCATGCGATGGTGAAGGGCAAAGGCACTCACTTTGAGAAAGTAACGCTGAATGGCAAACTGCTGAGTGATGCGCGACTGGAGCATGCCGACCTGATGAAAGGCGGCGAACTGGTGTTCTACGTTTCTAACAAGAGTGTCAATGAGGGAAACAAAGTGTTACCAATGGAGAAACAAAGTGTTTCGCCCGTAGAAACAACTAGTTTCTCAGTAGGAAACAACTCAAAGACTACCCCATCGCTCAAAGCTGCCATCAACTTTACGCTCAACAAGCAGTTCCGCACTTGGCCACTAACCTTCGGATGGCAAGGCGACATGCTGATAGCGATTTGCAAAGAGGCAACCTACAGAGTCCCTCGCGCCATCGTGGAGAAGGGCAACGGGTTCTGTTGGGAGATGCCATCTGCCGATGGTGCTATCTACGATGCCAAAGGCACTTTCGCCTTTATCTCTTGCAAGGCATTCAGAGAGTTGGAACAGACGGGTGTAACCATCTACGATGGTATCACTTGGAGATTGATTGACAGATCGGATGTAACCCTACATGTGAAGGCTGATATCGATCGTACAGAGATGTGGATTAAGTGCGACGACAATCTGCCACTGGTACTTGAGATGCGTCACAACCCACTTGGAATAGATTGGACTATAGACGAATGAAGATATGAAGAAACTACTGCTAGCTACCTTAGTATTTGTATGCACCCAGACCTTTGCGCAGAAATCGCCAGAGCAGATGGGGGGCGTGTATTATGCCTATCCTATAGAAACGGGTACAGATAAGCCTCAACTGCTGTCAGCACCAGCAGGTTACGAGCCATTCTACATTTCACACTATGGCCGACATGGTTCGCGATGGCTCACTAGTGATGCCAGATACACTTGGGTGAATCGGCATTTTGAGGATCAGAAAAACTTGACTCCGCTTGGCAAAAGCGTAAAAAAGCGCTTAGCCAAAGTATGGAAAAACGCCAAAGGCAATGGTGGACAGCTTACTGCTCTTGGTGCTCGCCAGCATCGAGGCATAGCACGCAGAATGCAACAGAACTTCCCCCAGTTGTTTACTAATGATGCACATATCACAGCCCACTCAAGCGTAGTGAGTCGTTGTAGGAGTAGTATGTTGGCTTTTCTTGGTGAACTAGGACTTCTAGATAAAATCGAGGCCATCACTGATTCTGCCGATATGGCGTGGATTGCTTATACTTCGCCAGAGGAGAAAGCCCACGAGAATCGCACCAATGTGCCCTTGATGACATCGCCAGACAGATTCGTCAAAGCACTTTTCGTGGATCCATCTAAAGTTGCTGAGCCCACAAAACTGCTCACAGAGATGCATACCATCGCATCGGATATGCAGGATGTAGAGCTGAATGTGTCGCTCTACGACATCTTCACGCCAGAGGAGTTAGAGTCCGTTTACAACAAGAACAATCGCAGCATGACAATAGTTCATGGCGACTTGATAGAAAACGAAGGCATACCTGCTCGTAGTGCCATCTCACTTTGGCAACGCATTGAAACGGATGCAGATGCAGCAATCGTCCATGGAGGTGTTGGTGCCGATCTTCGCTTTGGACATGATTCTAATCTCTATCGATTACTAACGCTGATGGGGATAGAATTACGAGGCGAGGATTACAATTACATGGACGAGATTCTGCCTATGGCGGCTAATCTGCAGATGATATTCTATCGCAATACACAAGGTGATGTGATGGTGCAATTGCTACACAATGAGCACTCATTAGGCTTTAAGAGTTGGAAGGAGTTGAAGGCTCAAGTGACTGATCGCATACACTATTTTGAGCATCTTCGCCAACTGAATGCCTTGAACACAATGGTAGGTACAGCTCCTGCAAACACCAAGACTGCAGGACTGTTTGGCAAAGGTTCTGAGGAGCACGGACAAACCCTGCCAGCAGTGCTTGTGCCCAATGGCCAGAACTTCTGGACTCCACAGACTCAGGACACAGAAAAGAAGTGCATAGCACCTTATTATTATACAGATTCGCTGTTTCAGGGCATTCGCAACAGTCACTGGATTGTTGGTGGATGCACACAGGATTATGGTTCGTTCACCCTTGCTGCACTTGGTGGCAAACTGCGCAAAACACCCACAGAGCGAGCCACCCTCTTCTCGCATTCGCAAGAGGTTTCGCATCCTCACTACTATGCAGTCCGACTGCCTAATGAGCGGCTGAAACTAGAGGTTACAGGTTCTAGTCATACAGCCATCTTCCGCATCACGCCAGAGGTGGATGGACCTGTACATATCGTACTGAATCACAACAGTGATTACAAGGAGGGCTATCTCGAAATAGAAAGTCAGGCCAAGACCATCTATGGCTACAACCCTGTGCATCGAATATATCAGGGTTGGGGCGAACAGGCTGGTTTCGAGGGGCATTATCTGTTGCAGGCCTACGATGAAATCAAGGATTTTGGCATCGACAGCCTTTGTGCTTGGTTCACCTTCGATGGCAAGGCCAATCAGCCTATCATCCTGAAAGCAGCCACATCGTTCACATCTAAAAAGGGTGCTTATGATAACTTTGCCTTCGAGGCAGAAGGACACGACTTTGACAGTATGATGACACAAACAGCCCAGCAATGGATAGACCGTCTGCACACCATCGATGTGGAGGATACGAATACTGCTCGCGTCAATCAGTTTTATGGCGCACTCTATCGCTGCTCATTCCTCCCCAGAGAGATGAGCGATGTTGACGGCAGCTACCCCAAGTTTGCTGATGGCACCATCGTATGCCCTTCAGAGCCAAGAACCTTCTATGGCGATTTCTCAATGTGGGACACTTATCGCGCCCTACATCCGCTCTATACGCTGATAGCTCCAAAGCAGTCGGCAGACATGATGCAATCGCTGGTTACGATGTACGAAGAAGGCGGATGGCTACCCATATTCCCTTGTTGGAACTCGTACACAGCAGCTATGATTGGCGACCATTGTAGTGCCGTGCTGGCTGATGCATATATAAAAGGTATAAGGGATTTCGACTACGAAAAGGCCTACGAGGCTATGCGCAAGAATGCTTTCGAGACGCCTGCCAACTTTGAGGATTACAAAAATGGTATGGGCCGCCGTGCACTCAACAGCTATATCAAGTATGGCTACATCCCATTGGAGGATGGTGTGAAAGAGGCCTTCCATCAGGACGAACAGACATCTCGCACACTAGAGTATGCCTTCGATGATTTTGCTGTAGCCCAATTGGCAGAGGCACTTGGCAAGGAGAGCGACTACAACAAATTGATACGTCGCTCAGAGAATTGGCGTAATGTTATCAATCCCAAGACAGGCTATTGTGACGGTCGCCATGCGCCAAAGCAAATCTCTCGCAAGAAAAACGATGGTGGACTTTTCGAGAACAACACAGACTTTATCCATCGCAAATCGTACATCACAGAGGGCGCAACCTGTCACTACACTTGGTATGTGCCACAGAATATAGATGGTCTCATCGATTTCCTTGGTGGAGAAGATAAGTTCGAGGCCAAACTCGACTCGATGTTCTCAGAGGGTCGTTACTGGCACGGTAACGAACCTTGCCATCAAATCCCTTGGCTCTACAGCTACATCGACAAGCGCGAAAAGACTATCCAGCGCATAACCCACATCCTCGACACAGAGTACAACGACACCCCTGGTGGCCTCTCTGGCAACGATGATGCAGGTCAAATGTCAGCATGGTACATCTTCGCCTCGATGGGTTTCTATCCCGTCTGTCCAGCCACAGACCGCTACATGCTTTCTGCCCCACGTTTCCAAAAGATTACCATAAATCTTCAGGACGGCAAAAAGTACACAATCACCCCCACTTCCTTCCCTAAGGATCACAACTACATCACCCAAGGAGAAATCACAAGAATTCTCTAGGACTTATTTTAGACTGAATAGAAATTGCTGGTTAGTGTATTCGCATTTTACGATTGAAAAGCGGATGAGGCGGGCTAGGAGGGCGATGACTCTGGGACGGGGAAGGCGTGATTGGCGGACTATTTGGTTTAGGGTTTGCTGACCTTTCATCACGTCTAATAAGTGACGGATGGTTTCATCATAGGTCATTATGCTTCCTTGGGGTTTTTGCGATTCGCGCCACAAGGCAAGGTGAACAGGCGAGGCCACGATGTTCTCATCGTTGATGCGGATATAGGCACGTTTGCGACCCTCTTCGTCGAGAGCACAGATGGGTCGACGAGCTGAAGGTGGAACAGTAGCAATCACTATAGTTCGCCCATCTATATGATATGTGTCGAACTTGATGCTTGACTCCGGCTTGCAATATTTGTAAGCAGCCTGGTGCATCATGTAGATTTCCTCTTCAGAACGAACGCCTGACAGATTCCCGTCATCCCGCACACCAATCAGTAGTCGTCCTCCATCGGTATTGGCAAAGGCCGATACAGACTTGGCCAACTTGCAGGCATCAGACACTCGATACTTGAAGTCCTGCTGCTGGTGTTCACCCTCCTTGATGAGGCTTAGGATATAACGTTTGTCGTCCATACATTATTCAATATCTGGCTCCCATAAGTGCACTTTCATATTTACGTGACCATTAGCTTTGAAAGTGACACCTTCTGCCTCAAGTAATGGGCGCTGGCGGCTCCAGCCTGGTGCAGTACGCCCCACGTTATTAACGACACGATGACAGGGAAGAAGTTCTGCACCAGGGGTATAACGAAGTGTACGACCAACCATCCGCGAATGACTGGGCCAACCCGCTAAAGCAGCGATATGTCCGTAGGTAGTTACTCGGCCACTAGGTATTTGGCTAACAATGTTCAGCACATCATTGCAAAACGTTCGTGCCTGCTCAGGCGTCATTCTATCAGGAAAGTCGTTCATCTTATTTGATGGTGATAATGATGCGACGATAGGACACGAGATGGAAAGGACCATTGTCGTGAACCTCACATATGAGATGGATGGTGTCACCAGTGACTTTAGCAGGAATGCGGATGGTGGTGATGGACTGGTCTGCGGCCTCGATAGCGATGCGAGTGTTACCAATCTCAGGCTGTTGCCACCAAATGAAACTTAGGCCGTCACCATCAGGGTCGAAAGATCTCGAAGCGTCCATACGAATGGCAAAGACATCATCTTTTCCGACATTAGGTGGGCAGGTTATGGTAATCGTGTCGTTAGACACTGCCATCGAGGCTCCTTTAAGGGTAAGTGGGGAAACGAATTTCACCTGCGGAGTTAATACAATATAAGGATTAAGATTGCCTCGGCCTTCAGCGGCCCACTGCATACGAGCACAGAAATCGTTAAGCTCATCTGGATAGAATCGCTGTTTATAGCCCACTGAGATGCTACGCACAGGTTCCTTCCATGAAGTCCAGGCGGTGGTGAGAGAGTCGGCACAGATACCACGCTCGTGATAGCCTGCCCAACTGCATTGATGCGGGTCTTCTGGATCGTTCAGTCCGTTGGGCATCACGTAGAGAAAACTTGGTGTATCGCCCTCAACGCCCCATTTGTAATTAGGGTATTCACCACCAAGCGCACCATGGCCTTGGATGTGCTGCTGATGCTTCTGCCAGTGACGCTTGCCCAACTCGCACTGCTCTTGCCAGGCTCCCTCGTCCCAAATAAACTGCAGGTCGTTCTTAAACTCCTTTCGAAGCCACATGTGCGAACTATAGGCACGGTTCATACGCATATCATACTTCATGTCCTGATCGGTGATGGTGAAAAGACGGAACTTGCGGACAAATTTCGCCAATTCATCGGCCGAACGAGATTGCTTTACTCGCCAAATGGCCTGAGCCAAAGTATTAGCTCCACCCCATGCTGCAACGTATATCGGACGTGGGTCGTCCTCATCAGCCAGTCGGATAAGCAACTCGCTACCAGGCGAGTCATTACGCTCGCCTATGGATCTTATGCCGCCATACATGCTACCCATAACGGCTCGGCTTGTGATGTACTCCGCACTCGGCCAGTAGCCAAGTTCCTGCTGGCCGTTCTCTTTCTTTAGTGAGTGGTGCTTCTTCTGACCAGAGCGTCGCATGAGGTTAGGCACGTCTTTGGCATAGGCAGTAATCACGCGAAACAGATATTGCTGCCACTCCAACGGGTATGGATCGCAGTTCCAGCCAACACTCGTGATGAGCGCTTCGATCTCAAAACAATCGGCATAGGCCATCAGCCTCACCATCGACTCCATATCATCAGGCTCCACATCGGCAGGAGCAATGTCAGTACATACCACCAGTCGTGGTTTCAGGTTGTCGTTAGCAGCCCATCCCATCCCTGTGATAAGGCAGAAAAACAGGACAAAGAGACTCTTTTTATTCATATCAGTTTTTTAATAACATAACCATTCTTTTCGTTCAGAATCAGACATCTTTTCGATGGCATAACGCAAAGCGGTGCGAGGCATTTCGTGAGCGTGCTGGCGGAGAAAGTCGCGGAGCAGGTCCATCGATACACGTTTCCCCATCTCGCGGAGCATCCAACCTACAGCTTTGTGCATCAGATCGTGCGGGTGGTGCAGATGTATCTCGGCATAACGCAGGCACCATGACGGGTCACCCATTTGGGAGGTCTTCCATGTGCAAACGATACTCATGCGCTGACGCCATAGACAAGGACTCTGCGCCATTTCATCGAGAATCTTTAACTTATAATCCCTATCGCCCAGATAAGAGGGTAGCATGAGCCAATGGCCTAGAATCTTAGGCGCAGAAAGATCTACAAGATCCCAGTTGTTGGCTTGTTCAGCATATTGTAAATACATCTGCAGGATTTCATCACGACCGCTAATCGCAGCGTCACCATTTTCCAATCGCTTTGTAGCCATCTTCTCAAACTTCGCCACAAGTATCAAGAAACCACAAAGTCGTACCTCATGCCAGCGGTTAGTCAACAGCTTAGTAATTTCACTCAGCGGCATATCTTTCCAAACCTCCTTTACCACCTCGCGCGTCTGCGGCACCTTCAACCCCAGAAACTCATCGCCCTCACCATACTCGCCTGGGCCTGTTTTGAAAAAGCCCATCAGCACTTTCCGCTGGGTCTCGTTGCGCAGCGATTCCATGTAATCGATTACCTCAATGGCCGTAAGCATAATTGACATATTTAGGTCTTACTTGAAATTTGCTGGCAAAGGTATGAAAAAAAACTTTAAAAACACCTATTATTACAGAATAATCATTATCTTTGTACCCAAATTTATTTTACTCAACACATTTATGAAGAAAACAATTTTATCGATTGCGATGATTTGCAGTGCAATCATCGTGCAAGCACAGAAACCTGCTATTCCCCGCGATGCAGCGCTGGAGGCAAGGGTTGAGAAAACCTTGGCCAAAATGACTCTTGACGAGAAGATTGGTCAGATGTTGGAGTTGAATCTCGACATCATTGGTAAGATGACCGTAGAGAATGCAAAGGTAGATCGCGAAAAAGTTCGCTCTGTGATGCAACAGTACGGCAGATCAGAGGCAGAAATCAAGGATCTGCTTAAGATGACTGATCAGCAGATTATCGACAGACTAGGTAGTTTTCCTGTTGACATCTATCAGGGTGATACCAAGCGCGTGTGGAAGTTGAACGAGGAGATGCTTGATACACTTATCTCTAAGTGGAAGGTGGGATCTATCCTGAATGCCCCTGGCACAAAAGCTCCAACAGTTGCCCAATGGCAAGAGTGGATTAAGCTTATCCAGAAGAAGTCGATGAAATATCTGGGCATACCTGATATCTATGGTTTGGACCACAACCATGGTGTAACCTATGTTCAGGGCGGAACACTATTCCCACAGCCCATCAATCTGGGTGCATCGTTCAATACAGAGTTGGCTCGCAGAGGTGCAGAGATTACAGCCTACGAGAGTCGTGCAGCCAACTGTCCTTGGGTATACAATCCAGTTGTCGACCTGAGTCGCGACCCACGCTGGCCTCGTGTATATGAGAGCTTTGGCGAGGATGCTATCGTAAACTCAAAGATGGTAGTGGCAGAGATTAAGGGTTATCAAGGCGATGACAATAACCACATCGACCAGTATCACGTGGGTACCAGCACCAAACACTACTTTGCATATGGTGGTCCTTGGACAGGTAAGGATCGTACACCAGCCTACCTATCGCCACAGATGATTCGCGAGAAGTACTTCGAGCCATTCAAGGCAGCTGCTTTGGCAGGTACACTCACCATGATGGTCAACTCGGCATCAGTAAATGGTGTGCCTGTACATGCCAGCTACGAGTATCTGACCAAGTGGCTTAAGGAAGACCTGCAGTGGGATGGATTCCTGGTTACAGACTGGGCCGACATCAACAACCTCTTCTCACGTGAGCATGTGGCTAAGGACAAGAAAGATGCAATCCGTATCGCTATCAATGCAGGTATCGATATGTCGATGGACCCCTATAGCGTAGAGTTCTGCATACTGCTGAAGGAACTGGTGCAGGAGGGCAAGGTTAAGATGAGTCGTATCGACGATGCCGTTCGCCGTATCCTGCGTGCCAAGTATCGCCTGGGCCTGTTTGATAAGCCAAATACTGGTGGCAAGGGATTTGAGAAGTTCGGTTGCGATGAGTTTGCCCAGGCTTCGCTGAAGGCTGCAGAAGAGAGTGAGGTGCTGCTGAAGAACGAGGGTAATATCCTACCATTGGCCAAGGGCAAGAAGATTCTGCTTACAGGTCCTAACGCCAACCAGATGCGCTGTCTGCATGGTGGTTGGAGCTACACTTGGCAGGGTTCAAAAGCTGAGGATCTCTCAGAGAAGTACAATACTATCTACGAGGCTCTTTGCAATAAGTATGGTAAGGAAAACATCATTCTGGAGCAGGGTGTGACCTATAATGAGAATGGTGCTTACTACGATGAGAACGAGCCCCAGATAGACAAGGCTGTAGCCGCTGCTGCCAATGCCGATGTCATCATCGCTTGTATCGGCGAGAACTCATATACAGAGACTCCAGGAAACTTGAACGACCTTTGGCTCTCAGAGAATCAGCGCAATTTGGTTAAGGCACTCGCTAAAACTGGTAAGCCTATCGTGATGGTGTTGAACGAGGGCCGTCCTCGTCTGATTGCAGATATCGAGCCATTGGCTAAGGCTGTGGTTGACATCCTAATTCCTGGTAACTATGGTGGCGACGCACTTGCCAACCTGCTTGCTGGCGATGCAAACTTCTCGGCAAAGATGCCTTACACCTATCCTCGTGAGATTAACTCGCTGAACACCTATGATTATAAGGTATCAGAAGAGGTTGGTACAATGGCTGGTGCTTACAACTACGATGCAAAGGTATCGCTCCAGTGGCCTTTCGGCTATGGTATCAGTTACACCACCTACGAGTACTCTAACCTGAAGGTAGACAAGAGCAAGTTTACTGCCGATGACGTGCTGACAGTAAGTGTAGACGTAAAGAACACTGGCGCTAAGGCCGGTAAAGAGGCTGTACTGCTTTACAGCAGCGACCTTATCGCTTCTATTGTACCAGACAATAAGCGTCTGCGCGACTTCACTAAGATTGAGTTGCAGCCAGGCGAGGTAAAGACCGTTACCTTCAAGTTGCCCGCTAAGAATCTGGCCTTTGTTGGTGCAGATGGCAAATGGACTCTGGAGGAAGGCGACTTCATCCTTAAGATAGGCAACCAGACAGTTGGCACAGCCTGCACACAGACAAAGATTTGGGACGAACCAAATATCTAAGATAAACCAAAGAAAAAGGTGCTTTGCTAAACAGCTGAAGCACCTTTTTTATTATCTATTTCTAAGCAGCTCTACTATGCGGGCCATTTGGTTGGGGATGCGGATTTGCTGAGGGCATTTAGAGAGGCACTCCTCGCAATCGGCACAGCTACGGGCCCACGATTCTACATTGGGGAGAGCTTTGCGAAGTCCTTCAGCAAATTGTTGCTTCTTGGTGGCGTAATCGGCAGCTTGTTTGTCAGGAAGGGGCAGGATATGACTGTTTACAGCCTCGTTGTAATAAGCAAAGTTGCCTGGTATATCTACGCCATAGGGACAGGGCATGCAATAGGCACAGGTGGTACAAGGGATGGTGGGGAAACCAGCCATCTGGTCAGCAATCTCGGCCAACAGCGTGTTTTCTGCATCTGTACAATTCTCTAGTGGCGAGAAGGTCTCTACGTTCTCTTTTATGTGCGCCATTTGGTTCATACCACTCAAGGTAGTAAGGATGTTGGGATGAGAACCCACCCAACGGAAGGCCCAACGGGCTGTGCTGTCGTTAGGACGCACAGCCTTAAGTTGATCAGTAAGTTCCTTTGCCATCTTGCCAAAGGCCCCACCACGAAGAGGCTCCATGATGACGCATTGTACACCTGTTTTCTCACATTTATTATATAGGTATTCGGCATCGGCATCCTTTCTCCAGCCGTTACCCATCGAAGCGTGACGCCAGTCGAGGAAGTTCATCTGAATCTGTACGAAATCCCAATGATACTCTTCTTGATGATCGAGCAGGTAGTCGAACGGACGTACATCGCCATGATAGGAGAAGCCAAGATGACGAATGCGACCAGCCTCACGCTCTTTCAGTAGGAATTCTAGCAAATGGTTATCGAAGAATCGGCCATTGAGAGTCTCCATACCGCCACCACCGATACTATGAAGCAAGTAGTAGTCGATATAATCCACCTTGAGACGCTTGAACGACTGCTCGTACATCTTCTTCGACTCTTCAAAACTCCAAAGGTTATTTCGCTGGTTCGACATCTTTGTGGCCACATAGTACTTGTTGCGTGGATGACGACTAAGGGCGTTGCCAGTAAGCACCTCCGACTGCCCACCCATATACATTGGGGCGGTATCGAAATAGTTTACGCCGTGCTCGATGGCGTAATCAACCAGTTGGTTTACCTCTTCCTGATTATTAGGTAAGCGCATCATACCAAAGCCTAACAAGGATATCTGTTCGCCAGAACCATGTTGAACACGATATGTCATACGATTAGGGGTAATAGATTGTTTTTTGTCCTGAGCCAACACGCGTAGGGGCTCCATAACGCTCATAGCCATAGCAGCTCCTGCGCCCATTCCCAAACGACGTAGGAAGTCGCGGCGAGTCAAGTTTTTGTTGTTGTTATCAATCATGATTGTAAATATTGGGTTAGTTATGCGTGCAAATATACGAAAAAAAGAATAATAATCATCTCTTTTCCAGAAAAAAAGATTGTCTTTACGCAACAATTAGCACAAAGACAACCTTGTAATTATGATAAAAAATAGTTTTTAGTACGCCTGCTCATGCACGCCTTTTGGAACGACAAACAGTCGCTCCGTCAATAGGCTTGCTCGTGCACGCCTTTGGGAACAACAAACAGTCGCTCCGTCAATAGGCTTGCTCGTGCACGCCTTTGACGGCACGGCCCGAGGGGTCGTTCATGTTTTTGAAGGCTTCATCCCATTCTAGGGCGATGGCAGTGGAACATGCAACGCTGGCTTCGCTGGGGACACTGCGAGCGGCTGAGTCGCTGGGGAAGTGTTCTGCGAAGATAGAGCGATAATAGTACTCCTCTTTATTCTTTGGTGGGTTGATAGGGAATCGCTCTGCCGCGTGGGCCATCTGCTCATCGCTGACAGCCTCTGAGGTTATCTGCTTCAGGGTGTCGATCCAGGAGTAACCCACACCATCACTGAACTGCTCCTTCTGGCGCCAAGCTACCTCAGCGGGCAACATATCAGCAAAGGCCTCGCGGACTATCTTCTTCTCCATAGTCTGTCCTGGACACATCTTGGCCTCTGGGTTGGTACGCATAGCTACATCGAGGAACTCCTTGTCGAGGAAAGGCACACGGCCCTCTACGCCCCAAGCTGAAAGACTCTTGTTAGCACGCAGACAATCGTAGAGGTGGAGCTTAGATAGCTTACGAACAGTCTCCTCGTGGAAGTCCTTGGCTGATGGAGCCTTATGGAAGTAAAGATAGCCACCAAAAATCTCGTCGGCACCCTCGCCACTAAGCACCATCTTAATACCCATAGACTTGATGACACGAGCCAACAAATACATAGGTGTAGAGGCGCGAACGGTGGTTACATCGTAGGTCTCGATAAAGTAGATTACATCGCGGATAGCATCCAATCCCTCCTGGATGGTGTAGTTGATTTCGTGATGAACAGTGCCGATATGATCGGCCACCATTTTTGCCTTAGCCAAATCAGGTGCCCCCTTCAGTCCTACTGCAAACGAGTGTAGACGTGGCCAGTAAGCCTTAGTCTTCGAGTCATCCTCGATACGCATCTCACTATATTTCTCGGCAATGGCAGAGATAACAGATGAGTCGAGACCTCCAGATAGCAACACTCCATAAGGTACATCGCTCATCAGTTGGCGCTTAACGGCAGCTTCGAGTGCATCGTGGATAGCCTCAACAGATGCAGGATTATCCTTCACGGCATCATACTGCATCCAGTCACGCTGGTAATAGCGTTTCATGCCAGGATCACCACTCCAATAGTAATGACCAGGCAGGAAAGGTTCGAATCGATCGCACTGACCCTCAAGAGCCTTTAACTCAGAGGCTACATATACGGTTCCGTCAGCGTCGTAGCCTATATAAAGAGGTATTACTCCGATAGGATCGCGTGCAATCAGAAACTCATCGCGCTCTTCATCGTAAAGCGCGAATGCAAAGATACCGTTCAAGTATTCAAGAAAGTCGATGCCTTTTTCACGATATAAGGCAAGGATAACCTCACAGTCGCTACCCGTCTGGAACTCGTACTGACCGGCATAGCGGCGGCGTATCTCCTGATGGTTGTAAATCTCGCCATTGACGGCGAGAACCTGCTTGCGATCAGGCGAAAAAAGAGGCTGACCACCTGATTCTGGATCCACGATACTAAGTCGCTCGTGGGCCAGGATAGCTGATCCGCCACAATAGATACCACTCCAGTCAGGTCCGCGATGGCGGATTTTCTGACTCATCTTCAATGCCTTTTGTCGCAGTGCCTGTGACTGCTCTTTTACACGAAATAATCCTACTATTCCACACATAGTTTTTTATCTTTTTTGTTATTGTTTGAATGTTTGCATTTTTAGAAAAAGAGTCCTTGGACTCACGGCTGAAGCGTGAATCCAAAGACGAGGTAAGCTTTTTCAGTGCTTGGGTTAGCAGCAACCTGAGCAAACACAGGTATGCTGAAAGAATCTGTTACTTTGATGTCCTTTGTTGCCTTAAGCGACACGTTGGTCACAGCAAAACCATCTACACCATAGAAGTCGGTTGCATAAGGCACAGCACCAACGGTAGCACTCCAATCAACTGAGGCAAGTTTGAAGGGAGCACTCAGTTCTACGTATGAGCTATAGGCACGCTTGCCATCCTTGTTATAACCGTCGTTACCAGCAAAGTTAGTAAACCACTGAATAGCAGCAGGACCAAAGTCATAACCAATGTTTGCCTCGAAGATGTGACTGGTCTTGTTGGCATCATAGAGGAAGTAACGCTCCTCTGGGGTGTTGAACCAATAGTCGGTGATGCCGATATTGAATCCACCTGTAGAATAGGCCAATGTCAGGTCGAACTCTTTAGCATCATTGGTGTCAACCAGACCATAGCTACCCCATGCAGAGAGCGAAAGTCCCTTGTAGCCGATGCCGAGTGTTGGCTGGATAGCTGCACTTCCGCACTCCATACCACGCCAAACGTACGTACTTACTACATCTGCCGATACTGTAGTCTCAACTTCATCCTGTGCCGTAGCACTCATTCCTGTGGCGAACATAAGCGCCATTAAAACAATCTTCTTCATAATTCTCTCTCTTTTTATATTCTCAACTCTTAATTCTTAACTCTAAATACTTAATTAGTTATAGCACATCTCTCCGTGCTCGTAAATATCAAGACCTTCTTCCTCGATACGCTTGCTGACGCGCAGACCGTGAATCTTCTTGATGCCGTAGAACAAGGCTACACCACAGGCAGCTGCCCAGAGGTCGATGACCAGAACGCCGAAGCACTCAGCACCAAAGAATCCCCAACCGTGACCGTAAAGTGCACCATTGCTAGTTGAAAGCAGACCTGTCATCAGTGTACCCAGAATACCACATACGCCGTGTACTGAAGAAGCACCTACAGGGTCGTCGATGTGCAATTTGTGATCGATAAACTCAATTGCGTAAACCAGTACGATACCGCAAACAAGACCGATGATAACTGCGCCGAAGGGTGATACCAGGTCGCAACCGGCGGTGATACCTACCAATCCTGCCAGCACACCGTTAAGGGTGAGTGAGAGTGATGGTTTGCCGTACTTGATATAGGTAAGGAACATGGTAGCAGTTCCACCAGCAACTGCAGCCAGGTTAGTGGTAAGGAATACGTGGCTGATGGCAATGCGGTTAACCTCGCCGCTAGCAGCCAACTGAGAACCAGGGTTGAATCCGAACCATCCCAACCATAGGATGAATACGCCCAGAGCAGCCATGGCCAGGTTGTGACCAGGAATAGCGCGACTCTTACCATCCTCGCCATACTTGCCTACACGGGGACCAAGGGCGATAGCACCTACCAGGGCCAGCACACCACCTACGCTGTGTACGATAGCCGAACCGGCAAAGTCGTGGAACACGTCACCAAAGGTGGTCATCATAAAGCTATCGGCAGCATCGTTGCAAAGCCAGCCGCCACCCCATGTCCAGTGACCCTCTACAGGGTAGATAATCAGTGAGATAACAGCACTGTAAACCAGATACATAGAGAACTTTGTGCGCTCGGCCATAGCACCACTAACGATGGTTGCGGAAGTGGCACAGAATACGGTTTCGAAAATCAGGAAACCCTCTACAGGCAGGTCGCTCTGATAGAAACTCAGGTCGCCAAAGTTAGGCATACCTATGAAACCACCAAGAATATCGCCACCAAACATAAATCCAAAACCAATAAAGAAGAACAATAGTGATCCGAACATAAAGTCGACAAAGTTCTTCATCAGGATGTTAGCCGTGTTCTTACTACGAGTAAAACCTGCCTCACAGAGGGCAAAACCAGGCTGCATCCAGAAAACCAACATAGCTGCTAATAGCATCCATACGGTATCGAGTGAAATTCCAATTTCGTTCATAATCCTTTTTACCTTTAATGTTGTTACCCTAATTATTTCTTATCTCTCAAAACAGTGTCACCATGTTCGCCTGTACGGATGCTCCATGTATCGAGCACATCGCTCACAAAGATACGACCATCGCCGATCTCACCCGTATGGGCTACCTTAAGAATGACATTTACGGTTGGATCGAGGAACATGTCACGGCACACGATGGTGATGGCGACACGCTCGATCACGTCGGTACTGTACTGTACGCCACGATAGATGCGCTCCTGACGGCTCTGGCCGATGCCGTGAACGTCGTGGTACTCAAACCAGTCGATGTCGGAAGAAAGCAGAGCAGCTTTCACCTCCTCGAACTTAGTCTTACGGATAATCGCTTCAATCTTTTTCATACCTCTTAAACTTTTTACCTAATTAATATATAATTCATTTTATTTATGACACTTTGTCATTTCTTGGGTGCAAAGTTACGACATTTTGTAAGTAAAACCATTGTAAACGCGCACAATTTGTTTAATTTTCTTTTATTTCATTATCCTTTTGTATTCGATCAATATATTTTGCTTTTAAATTGTAAGCAAAACACGTCTTTTTGATTACAAATTGTTACTTTTACATAAAAAGAAGATGATTATGCTAAGTTTTCTATAGTTTTTCGTGCAAATTGTAGTACCTTTGCATCCGAAAAAAGAATAATAAACGCAAACACGTACATATTATTATGGCATTAGTAAACGACCACTTTCTGAAACTGCCGAACAACTATCTGTTCGCTGACATCGCCAAAAAGGTAAACGCCTTTAAGGCCATGCATCCCAAAGTAGATGTTATTTCGCTTGGTATAGGCGATGTAACACAGCCATTGGCCCCAGCCGTTATCGAGGCTATCCACAAGGCTGCCGACGAGATGGCGACACGACAGGGTTTCAGGGGCTACGGTCCAGAGCAAGGCTACGACTTTCTGCGTGATGCTATCTTGAAAAACGATTTCCTGCCACGTGGTATCCATCTGGATCGCGACGAGGTTTTTATTAATGATGGAGCCAAGAGCGACACTGGTAATATCCAAGAATTGGTGCGCTGGGACAACTCTATCGGAGTTACCGATCCTATCTATCCTGTCTACATCGACTCGAACGTAATGATTGGTCGTGCCGGAGTTCAGGAGAATGGTCGTTGGTCTAATGTACTTTATATGCCGTGTAATGCAGAGAACGGTTTTGTGCCCCAGTTGCCAGATCGTCGTGTGGATGTTATCTACCTGTGCTACCCCAACAACCCAACGGGAACAGTCATCTCGAAAGAAGAACTACGCAAGTGGGTTAACTACGCACTTAAAAACGATACGCTCATCTTCTACGACGCTGCTTATCAGGCATATATCCAAGATGAAAAGATTCCTCATAGCATCTACGAGATTCGTGGTGCCCGCAAGTGTGCTATTGAGTTCCATTCATATTCTAAGACGGCTGGCTTTACTGGTGTGCGTTGTGGTTATACCATCGTACCAAAGGAGGTTACAGCAGCCACACTCGAAGGCGAGCGCATCCCATTGAACCCGCTGTGGAATCGTCGACAGTGCACCAAATTTAATGGTACCAGCTATATCTCACAGCGTGCCGCGGAGGCTATCTACACTCCTGAAGGCAAGCAACAGATTAAGGCCACTATCGACTACTACATGCAGAATGCCAAGAAGATGCTTACCACCCTGCGCGGTCTTGGATTTGAGTGCTATGGTGGTGAGAATGCCCCATATATCTGGGCCAAGACACCAGAGACATCAGGCTCATGGCAATTCTTCGAGGAAATGCTGTATGGCGCTCACGTAGTATGTACTCCAGGCGTAGGCTTTGGTCCATCAGGCGAAGGATATGTCCGCTTTACGGCCTTCGGCAGTCACGAGCAGACTGACGAGGCACTGCAAAGAATCGAAAACTGGCTTAAGAAATAATAAGAAGAAGTAGGCCCTAGCGACCTACTTCTTTGCAACATTATCAACATAATTAATAAAGGCTTGATTCACTAGGCGGTTACCGCCTGGTGTGGGATAGTGTCCAGTAAAGTACCAGTCGCCTGGATGATTAGGACAGGCCTCATGCAAACCTTCGATACTCTGGAACACAAGTTCTATTGGAGCCTGCATGTCAGCAGGACGCAACATCTCAACTATTTTATTGTTAATCTCCTCTACTGTAAATGGTGCATACACAGCGCGCACGCAGTTCTGCATCTCCTCCTTAGGCTTCTGCAGTTCGCGCTTACAGGCCAGATAGGTATCGTTTACCAACTGCCACATGCCGCGCTCCTCTATCAGTGCCATCGTTGCACGGAATGCACAAAACTCCTCCAGGCGAGCCATATCTATACCGTAATAGTCTGGATAGCGAATCTGTGGCGAACTCGATACCATCACAATCTTCTTGGGATGCAGACGGTCCAGAATCTTAAAGATACTCTCCTTAAGAGTTGTTCCACGCACAATCGAGTCATCGATAATCACCAGATTGTCCTCATAAGGCTTCAGACTGCCATAACTGATATCATACACATGAGCGGCCAGATCGTTACGCTCGCTGTTGTCGGCGATAAAGGTACGCATCTTGATGTCTTTCCACACCACCTTCTCTGTACGCACATCGCCGTGCAACTTGCGGAACCCGTCTGTCATCCCATAAAAGGCCACCTCGGCGGTGTTAGGGATATAGGAAAAAACTGAATGGGAGACATCGCCGTCGATGGCCTTTAAAATGGGTTGCGTCAGTTGTTCGCCTAGTCGTTTGCGCTCTTGGTAGATGTCGCAATCGGAACCGCGACTGAAGTAAATGCGCTCGAACGAACAGGCGCTCAACTTCTGGGCAGACATTATCTGCTCCAGTCGGCTCTCGCCGTTTTTATGTACAATCAGTGCCTGACCAGGCATCAGTTCATGCACGTCTTTACTGTCAATATCAAACGTTGTCTGCAGCACAGGACGCTCGCTGGCTAGTGCTATTATTTCGTTGTCGCGATAGTAGAAGGCTGGACGTATACCCCAAGGGTCACGCACACTAAACATCTCACCACTACCCGTCAGTCCACACATCACAAAACCACCGTCGTAATGCTGCATTGTGGTGCGCAGCACGTTGGCCATCTCTACGTGTTCGTCAATATAGTTGGTAATGCTAGTACCTTCAAGGCCTTGCTCTTTAGCCTCCTGAAACAGTCTTTCCACTTCGCGATCCAAGCGATGGCCCATCAGTTCCAGCGTGATATACGAGTCGCCATATATACGTGGACTCTGGCCTTGGGCAGTCAGAAACTCAAACACCTCGTCGATGTTGGTCATATTGAAGTTTCCGCACAAACAGAGATTCTTGGCGCGCCAGTTATTACGGCGAAGGAATGGGTGCACAAACGTCAGCCCACTCTTACCTGTAGTCGAATAGCGCAGGTGGCCCATCAGCAACTCACCCTTCATCTCCTCAGTCACACGACTAAATATCTCTGTTATTGCGTTCTTGCCCTCGGCCTTCTCGCGGAACATATATTCAGTACCAGGCTTGTTGTTCAGGTTTACTGAAGCTATACCAGCACCCTCTTGCCCGCGATTGTGCTGTTTCTCCATCATCAAATAGAGTTTGTTGAAACCGTAGGCCCAAGTGCCATATTTCTTTTCGTAATACTCTAGTGGCTTCAGCAGGCGAATCATCGCCACACCACACTCATGTTTCAGCTGTTCCATAGTCTATTATTTACAGGCTTTAATGAAACTCATAAATAATGGGTGCGGATTAAGCACTGTCGACGAATATTCAGGATGGAACTGGGTACCGATATACCAGCGTTTTTCTGGTATCTCCACGATTTCAACAAGATTTGCATCAGGGTTGATACCTACACACTTCATGCCCTTGGCCTCGTACTCCTCCTGATATTTATTATTAAACTCATAGCGATGGCGATGACGCTCTTTTATCAGTGTCTCCTCGCCATAGGCCTCGTAAGTACGACTGCCCTTTACCAGTTCGCACTCGTAAGCTCCCAAGCGCATGGTGCCACCCATTTGGGTGATGTTTTTCTGCTCCTCCATTATGTCTATCACGTTGTGTGGTGTCTTTTCATCCATCTCGGCACTGTTGGCATCGTTGTAGCCCAGCACGTTGCGTGCAAACTCTATCACCATCATCTGCATACCCAGACAGATACCAAACGTTGGGATATCGTTGGTTCGTGTATATTCGGCTGCGATAATCTTTCCCTCGATACCACGTTGTCCAAATCCTGGACAAATCACTACGCCCTGCATGCCGTTCAACTTCTCGCCGATGTTCTGCTTGGTTATCTCCTCGCTGTTCACAAAGTGCAGCTTGGCTTTCACATCATTATATATACCTGCCAGGTTCAGGCTCTCGCGAATACTCTTGTAGGCATCTTGCAAATCATATTTGCCCACCAGTGCTATGTGTACCTCCTTGGTGGCGTTGCGCTGCTTGTCCAGGAAGTCATGCCAACCCTTCATCGCAGGTGTCTCGCCTACGGGGATACCAATTTTTCGCATGATAGCTGCATCCAGTCCCTGGTGTTGCATATTCACAGGCACCTCGTAGATGCTAGGCAAATCCTCGCTCTGTACCACGCACTCTAAGTCTACGTTACAGAACGATGCCACCTTCATACGCATGCCGTCGTCAAGATGTCGCTCTGTGCGCAGCACCAGTATGTCCGGCTGAATACCCATACCCTGCAACTCCTTCACAGAGTGCTGTGTGGGCTTGGTCTTAAGCTCGTCGGCTGCTTTTAAGTAAGGTACGTACGTAAGGTGTACGCATACCGCATCACGACCCAGTTGATAACGTAGCTGTCGGATAGCCTCCATAAATGGCGCACTCTCTATGTCGCCGATGGTGCCGCCCACCTCAGTGATGATAAAGTCGAAGCCCTCATTCAGGCCTTCGCGCAGCATGCAGCGCTTAATCTCGTCGGTAATGTGTGGCACCACCTGGATCGTCTTACCCAAATAGTCGCCGTGACGCTCACGGTCTATCACCGTTTTATAGATGCGTCCTGTTGTTATAGAGTTGTTTCGTGTTGTGTGTATGCCTGTAAATCGCTCGTAGTGTCCCAGATCCAGATCGGTCTCAAAGCCGTCGGCTGTCACGTAGCATTCACCGTGCTCGTAAGGGTTCAGCGTACCTGGGTCGATGTTGATGTACGGGTCGAATTTCTGTATAGTCACTTTGTAGCCGCGTGCTTGCAGCAACTTGCCTATGCTGGCCGATATGATTCCCTTACCAAGTGAAGAAACCACACCGCCTGTAACGAAAATGTACTTTGTTTCCATAAAAACCATTATCCTTTTTATGGACTGCAAAGGTAAGCATTATTATAATAATACGCGTACATATCATAATAAATAAACACACAAGTTCTGAGTCAACTGCATTTATTCAGCATTAAGGTTCTTTTTGGTTTCAAATTGTAAGTAAAATGAGCTAATTAGCTTACAGATTGTTATTTTTGCGAAAAAAGTAGATAAAAACGTAACGTGTTTGGCTATTTTAATTACAAAATGCAATACCTTTGCACCTATAATCTGACAAAAAGTAAGATTAATGAAGGATAATATGACAAAAAGAAAGCAAACTCAAACCAAAAAAGGACTCTACCAGAGTGACTATGAGCACGACGCTTGCGGCGTGGGTATGGTTGTAAACATCCACGGCGGAAAGAGTCATGAACTGGTGGACAATGCACTGAAGGTGCTTGAAAACATGGAACACCGTGGCGCCGAGACACGCGACAAGACCGGTGATGGTGCGGGTATCATGGTTCAGATACCCCACGAGTTTATTCTGCTTCAGGGAATCCCTGTGCCTGAAAAGGGAAAGTACGGCACAGGACTGGTATTTCTGCCTAAGGACGAGAAGGCACAGCAGGAGATTCTGAGCGTGATGATCGAGGAGATAGAGCGCGAAAGTCTGACGCTGATGCATCTGCGAGCCGTGCCTACTAATCCTGAAGTGCTTGGTGCAGCTGCCCGCGAAGTGGAGCCTGATATCAAGCAGATTTTTGTAACTGGTATATCGGACGAGGATGTGCCAGTGTTCGAACGTATATTATACAAGGTACGTAAGCGAATTGAGAATCGTATCGACAACGAGGACTTCTATATCTGCTCACTGTCGAACAAGAATATAATCTATAAGGGAATGCTGACCAGCGGACAGCTGCGCCGCTACTTCCCTGACTTGTCGAATGACTATTTTACAAGCGGACTGGCACTGGTACACTCTCGCTTTAGCACTAACACATTCCCAAAGTGGAAGTTGGCCCAGCCCTTCCGCTTGTTAGCACATAACGGTGAGATTAACACCATACGTGGTAACCGCGGCTGGATGAAGGCTCGCGAGAGCGTGCTTAACAGCGAGGCTCTTGGCGACATTAAGGACCTGCGCCCAATAGTACAGGACGGAATGAGCGACTCGGCCTCGTTGGATAACGTATTCGAGTTCCTGATGCTGAGTGGGCTCTCATTGCCACAGGCGATGGCCATTCTGGTACCTGAGAGCTTTAATGACAAGAATCCTATCAGCGAGGATTTGAAAGCATTTTATGAGTATCACTCTATCCTGATGGAGCCTTGGGACGGTCCTGCTGCTCTGCTGTTTAGCGATGGTCGCTATGCTGGATGATGGTGGTAGCCAGTGAGGTTGGCGTGATGGACTTCGAGCCAAGCAATGTTGTATCGAAGGGCCGTCTGCAGCCTGGAAAGATTCTGCTGATTGATACTCAGGAGGGTAAAATATACTACGACGGCGAGATTAAGGAGAAGTTGGCCAAGGCCCATCCTTATCGCGAGTGGCTAAACGAGAACCGCGTACAGCTGGAGAAGTTAAAGAGCGGACGTAAGGTGGATAACGGCGTGAGCAATCTCAACGCTAAGCTGGTGACATTCGGCTTCGGCCAGGAGGATATCGACAAGACTATCATCCCTATGGCCACAGCAGGACAAGAGCCTGTAGCAGCGATGGGTAACGATACACCACTAGCTGTCATCTCAGACCGTCCACAGGTGCTGTTCAACTACTTCCGTCAGCAGTTTGCACAGGTTACCAATCCTGCCATCGACCCCATCCGAGAGGAACTCGTGATGTCACTGACAGAGTATATCGGCGCCGTAGGAACCAACATTCTTACGCCCGATGCATCGAACTGTAAAATGGTACGTTTGCCGCAGCCAGTTTTAACCAACACACAACTTGATATATTATGCAACATCCGCTACAAGGGCTTCAATACCAAGAAGTTGCCTATTCTCTTTGAGATGTCGAAGGGTGAGGAAGGTCTGCGTAAGGCGCTCGACGACCTGTGCCATCAGGCTGAAGCCAGTGTAGACGAAGGTGTAAACTACATTATTCTGAGCGACCGCGACCTGGACGATACGCATGCCGCCATCCCTTCGTTATTGGCTGTTTCTGCCGTTCACCACTATCTGATTAGCGTAGGTAAGCGCGTACAGACAGCTCTGATCGTTGAGAGCGGCGAGATTCGCGAGGTAATGCATGCAGCCTTGCTCGAGGTAATGCATGCAGCCTTGCTGCTGGGCTACGGTGCTAGCGCCCTATGTCCTTATATGACGTTTGCCGTACTGGATGATCTGGTGAAGAAGCATAAAATCCAAGAGGAGTATGCTACTGCCGAGAAAAACTACATCAAGGCTGTAGACAAGGGCTTGAAGAAGATTATGTCGAAGATGGGTATCTCGACTATCCGCTCATATCGCGGTGCAAAGATTTTCGAAAGCATCGGACTGAACGAAGACCTGCTGCATCGCTACTTCGGCACCGAGGTGAGCACCATCGGAGGTGTGGGCCTTAAGGAGATTGCCCGCGATGCCATTGCGCTGCACGAGGCTGCCAAGGAGCAGACATTGCTGCAGAATCAGGGTCAGTTTGCTTGGCGCAAGGATGGTATCAAGCATGCATGGAACCCAGAGACTATCGCTAAGCTGCAGTTGGCTACCCGTCAGGGCAACTACGATAAGTTTAAGGATTGGGCAAAGATTGTTGACGAGAAAGAGAACCCCATCTTTATCCGCGACTTCTTTGGATTTAAGAAGGCTGCCAAACCAACTCCTATCGACGAGGTTGAGCCCGTCGAGAGCATCGTTAAGCACTTCGTAACAGGTGCTATGTCGTTTGGCGCTTTGAGCATCGAGGCCCACGAGGCTTTGGCACTAGCCATGAACAAACTGGGTGCACGCAGTAACACTGGTGAGGGTGGTGAGGACAACGCCCGCTATCACTCAGAGGTGGATGGTGTAAGCCTAAGCTCAAAGACTAAACAGATTGCATCTGGACGTTTTGGTGTAACCGCCGAGTACTTGGTGAATGCAGAGGAGATACAGATTAAGGTGGCACAGGGTGCTAAGCCTGGTGAGGGTGGACAGCTGCCTGGATTCAAGGTTAACGAGATTATCGCCAAGACGCGTAACGCCATCCCTGGCATCTCGTTGATTTCGCCTCCACCTCATCACGATATCTACAGCATCGAGGATCTGGCACAGCTTATCTTCGACCTGAAGAATATCAACCCCACAGCTGCCGTAAGCGTAAAGCTGGTAGCCGAGAGCGGTGTAGGAACCATTGCCGCTGGTGTGGCTAAGGCCAAGGCTGACCTGATAGTAATCAGTGGTGCCGAAGGTGGTACTGGTGCCAGCCCTGCATCAAGTATGCGCTTCGCAGGTATTAGTCCTGAAATCGGACTGGCAGAGACCCAGCAGACATTGGTGATGAACGGCTTGCGTAACCAGGTACGTCTGCAGACCGACGGACAGCTGAAGACTGCCAAGGACGTGATCATCATGGCCATGCTTGGTGCCGATGAGTTCTCGTTCGGAACTCTGCCCCTTATTGTACTGGGTTGCGTAATGATGCGTAAGTGTAATACCAATACCTGTCCTATGGGTGTAGCTACACAGAATCCAGAACTGCGTAAGCACTTCGAGGGAAGAGCGGAGTACGTGGTGAACTTCTTCACCTTCCTGGCCGAGCAAGTTCGCGAATACCTCAGCGAGATTGGTGTTCACAGTCTTAAGGAGATTATTGGTCACACAGAACTCATCGAGGTTGATACTACCAACGCTACTGATAAGCAGAAGACTATCGATTTTGCACGCCTGCTGCACAAGCCTGAGACAGACAAGGCCCTCTATTGGGATCGTGGAGCATTTACAAAGGTTAGCGGTGTGAAGGACGAGGAGATCATCAAGGCTGCACAGAAAGCAATCGACAGTCAGGAAGAGATAACACTCGACTACGCTATCAAGAATACTGATCGTGCAGTGGGTACCATGCTGAGTGGTGCGATTGCCTTGAAATACGGCGAGGAAGGACTGCCCGACGGAACCATCAAGATTAAGTTCAAGGGCTCGGCTGGCCAGAGCTTCGGCGCTTTTGCCGTGAAAGGACTGGATTTGCGCCTCGAAGGCGAGACCAACGACTACTTTGGTAAGGGTCTCTCTGGCGGTCGCATCTCTATTCTGCCTCCTGCCCGTCGTAGCGACGAGTTTAAGGCCGAGGATAACATTATCGCAGGTAACACGGGACTTTACGGTGCTACATCGGGCGAACTCTATATAAATGGTAAGGTAGGCGAGCGCTTCGGAGTGCGTAACTCGGGTGCCATCGCTGTCATCGAGGGTGCTGGCGACCACTGCTGCGAATACATGACAGGCGGACGTGTGGTAGTGCTGGGTAAGACTGGCCGTAACTTTGCTGCTGGTATGAGTGGTGGTGTGGCCTATGTTTACGACCCCGATCACACCTTCGACTACTTCTGCAATATGGATATGGTGGAGCTCTCACTAGTTGAGGACTCAGTTTCGCGCAAGGAATTGCTAGAACTAATCCGTCAACACTATCTGCACACGGGTTCAGCCCTCGCAGGTCGCATGCTCGACGACTGGCATCGTTACATCGAGGACTTCATCCAGGTAGTGCCCATCGAGTACAAACGCGTGCTCGAGGAGGAGAAGATGGCGCGCCTGCACGAGAAGATTGCCGACATCCAGCGCGACTATTAAAAATTGAAGAATTAAAGAATGGAAGAATAAAAGAGAATTTCAATTTTTCAATCTTTCAACTTTTAAATTTTAAAAACAATGGGAAATCCAAAAGCATTTTTAGAGATACACCGCCAGGAGGCGGGTTACCGTCCGCACTCGCGAACGCAAACTGCAGGCAAGCCGCTGCATGGACTGTGGCGTACCCTTCTGCCACTGGGCCTGTCCGCTGGGCAACAAAGCACCAGAATGGAACGATGCCCTATACAAAGGCGATTATGAACTAGCTTATCGCCTACTGAATAGCACCAATCCCTTCCCAGAGTTCACAGGTCGTATCTGTCCTGCATTGTGCGAAAAGGCCTGCGTACTGAACCGTTTTAACCACGAGCCAACCACCAACCGCGAGGACGAGTGTGCTATCACAGAGATGGCTTTCCAAGAGGGATTTATCACTCCTCGTACAGACATCCAGCGCAATGGTAAGAAGGTGGCCGTTATTGGTGCTGGTCCCGCCGGCCTTGCTGCAGCTAACGATCTTAACCTTATGGGCTATCAAGTAACTGTATTTGAGAAGAACGAAGCCGCTGGCGGATTGCTGCGATATGGTATCCCCAACTTCAAACTCAATAAGGCTGTCATCGATCGCCGCATCGCCCTGCTGGAGCAGGAGGGTATCGAGTTTAAATATGGCGAGGCTGTAGAGGTTAACGATGCGTTTGCTAAGCAGTTTGATGCTGTGGTGATTTCAACTGGTACACCAACTGCTCGCGATCTTAAGGCCCCTGGCCGCGAACTCAAGGGCGTACATTTCGCTCTCGAAATGCTGTCGCAGCAGAATCGAGTGCTAGCTGGTATGGAGTTCTCTAAGGATGAGCGCGTAACTGCCAAGGGCAAGGATGTACTCGTAATCGGTGGTGGTGATACTGGTTCCGACTGTATCGGAACAGCCCATCGTCAGGGATGTAAGAGCGTTACTCAGATTGAGATCATGCCTAAGCCTGTCGAGGGCCCAGAGGATCCTCAGAACCCTTGGCCCAACTGGCCTCGCACACTCAAGACTACATCTAGTCATGAGGAGGGTTGCACACGCCGTTGGAACATCAACACCCTGGAGTTCTTGGGTAAGGATGGCAAGCTTACTGGCGTAAAGGTTCAGGAGATAGACTGGAAACCAAACCCAGAAGGTGGTCGTCCCATCATGATCGAGAAGGGCAAGCCCGAAATCATCAAGGCCGAGCTGGTTCTGCTGGCTATGGGATTCCTGAAGCCTGAGCATCCTCAGTATGCTGAGAACGTATTTGTATGTGGCGATGCTGCCAACGGAGCATCACTAGTAGTTCGCGCTATGGCTAGCGGCAAACAGACTGCCGCAAAGGTAGCTGCCTATCTCAACAAATAATAGGTTAGTAATATGAGTAAGATTCCTTTCACCAAGATGCATGGCTGCGGCAATGACTACATCTACGTCAACACCATGCAGTACGATATCCCTGACCCTGTAGCAGCCTCTATCAAGTGGAGCAACCGCTACAAGGGCATAGGATCAGATGGACTGGTGCTGATTGGCAAATCGACTGTTCCAGAGGCCGACTACACTATGCGAATCTTCAACGCCGATGGCAGCGAGGCTATGATGTGCGGCAATGCATCGAGGTGTATAGGAAAATATCTCTACGAGCGAGGTCTTACTGACAAGACTGAAATCCGCCTGCTCACTCTATCTGGCGTAAAGATCCTGAATCTGCATATAAAAGATAATAAGGTAGAGAGCGTGACTGTGGATATGCTGGAACCTGTACTCGAAAACGAAGAACAGTTCGTAGCTGCTCGCGCTCAGGGCCACGGCACATTTGTGTCGATGGGAAATCCTCATTATGTGATATTTACAGATAATGTAGACCAGGTTGGCGAAACAGGCCGAGTACTCGAGCATCACCCAGCCTTCCCACAGCGATGCAACATAGAGTTTGCACACATCGAGGCCAATGGCAGTATCCGCACCCGTGTTTGGGAACGAGGCAGCGGCATAACACAGGCTTGCGGCACAGGCGCTTGTGCCACAGCTGTGGCAGCTGTCCTTACAGGCAAAGCTGGTCGCACATCGCAAATCGTAATGGATGGCGGCACACTCACCATCGAGTGGCGCGAGAGCGATAATCACGTCTACATGACTGGTCCTGCCGAATTCGTTTTCGATGGAGAAATCGCATTGTAAAGATATTAGTATAACCCCCTATTTTGGTTACAATCTGTAAGAAAATACACACACTATTCTTTCAAATTGTAACTTACACAGAAAAAGAAGATAAAAAGTGTCGAAAAAATAAGTGTTTTACTTTCAATTTGTCGTACCTTTGCACCGTAAACATTACAAAGTGTAAGCAAATTGTCTAACAACATATAAAAAAGAAAGTATGGAAGCATTAAGATTTCAGGTTGTCGGTGAGGCTTTTAAGAAGAAGCCACTCGACGTAAAAGCACCAAGTGAGAGACCTTGCGAGTATTTTGGCAAGAAGGTCTTCAATCGTGAGAAAATGTACAAGTACCTGCCAAAGGACGTGTACGAGAAGATGGTTGACGTAATTGATAATGGCGCACGACTCGATCGTACCGTTGCCGACGCTGTAGCTGCTGGTATCAAGCAGTGGGCTACCGAGAATGGCGTTACTCACTATACTCACTGGTTCCAGCCCCTGACTGAGGGTACTGCCGAGAAGCACGACTCGTTTATCGAGCACGATGGCAAGGGCGGTATGGTTGAGGAGTTCAGCGGTAAGCTGCTCGTACAGCAGGAGCCTGATGCTTCTTCATTTCCTTCTGGTGGAATCCGTTCTACATTCGAGGCTCGTGGTTATTCTGCATGGGATCCCACATCTCCAGTTTTCATTATAGATGATACACTCTGTATCCCCACAGTATTTATTTCGTATAGCGGCGAGGCGCTCGACTACAAGGCACCATTGCTGCGCGCTCTTCATGCAGTTAACGTGGCTGCAACTGATGTTTGCCATTACTTTGATCCCACTGTTAAGAAAGTTACCTCTAACCTCGGATGGGAACAGGAGTACTTCCTCGTTGACGAGGGACTCTATGCTGCCCGTCCAGACCTATTACTTACTGGTCGCACCCTGATGGGACATGATTCTGCTAAGAACCAGCAGATGGACGACCACTACTTTGGCGCTATCCCTGAGCGTGTACAGGCCTTCATGAAGGATCTGGAAATTGCTGCTCTGGAACTGGGCGTACCTTGCAAGACACGTCATAACGAGGTAGCTCCTAACCAGTTTGAGTTGGCTCCTATCTTCGAAGAGACCAACCTGGCTGTCGACCACAACATGATGTTGATGAGTCTGATGAAGAAGATTGCCCGCAAGCACGGATTCCGCGTACTGTTGCACGAGAAGCCATTCGCTGGCATCAATGGTTCAGGTAAGCACAACAACTGGAGCTTGAGCACCGATAACGGCATTCTGCTGCACGCACCTGGTAAGACTCCTGAGGCCAACCTGCGCTTTGCTACATTTATCGTAGAAACCCTGATGGGTGTTTACAAGCACAACGGTCTGCTCAAGGCCTCTATCATGAGTGCTACCAACGCTCACCGTCTGGGCGCCAACGAGGCACCTCCTGCAATCGTATCTTCATTCCTGGGCAAGCAGGTTTCTGAGCTGCTCGACCACATCGAGACTGCCGATAAGGACTTCCTCGCTATGGCTGGCAAGCAGGGACTCAAAATGGATATCCCTGAAATCCCTGAGCTGCTCATCGATAACACCGACCGTAACCGTACATCACCATTCGCCTTTACAGGTAACCGTTTCGAGTTCCGTGCTGTAGGTTCTGAGGCCAACTGCGCTAGCGCAATGATTGCCCTGAACAGTGCTGTAGCCGAGGCTCTGGTTGAGTTCAAGAAGCGTGTTGATGCTCGCATTCCTGAGTTCGAGAAGAAACTGACTGGTACTGAGCACAGCGCTAAGTTCCACGCTATCATCGACGTGCTCCGCGAGGATATCAAGACCTGTAAGCCTATCCGTTTCGACGGTAACGGCTACTCAGACGAGTGGGTTATCGAGGCCGAGAAGCGCGGTCTTGACGTAGAGAAGAGCTGTCCAAAGATCTTTGAGCGCTACCTCGACGAGGCCAACATCGCAATGTTCGAGAGTCTGGGTGTAATGACCAAGAAGGAACTCGAGGCCCGCAACGAGGTTAAGTGGGAGACCTACACCAAGAAGATTCAGATTGAGGCACGCGTACTGGGCGACCTGAGCATGAACCATATCATCCCTGTAGCAACAAGCTATCAGAGCCAGTTGCTTAAGAATGTAGAGAATATGGTATCCGTATTCCCAGTTGACAAGGCCGAGAAGCTTAACGCCCGTAACCTCAAGATTATCGAGGAGATTGCCGAGCGCACATCAGCCATCGAGAAGGGTGTTGAGGAACTGGTTAACGCACGCAAGTTGGCCAACAAGATCGAGGACGAGCACGACAAGGCTATCGCTTATCACGATACCGTAGAGCCAAAGCTCGACGAGATCCGCTATCAGATCGATAAGCTCGAACTGATCGTTGACGATGCTCTGTGGCCACTGCCAAAATATAGAGAGCTGCTGTTCATCCGATAAACAGGAAGCATCAAACAATTCTTTTTTTGGTTGTTTGAAGTTTGCGTGGGGACTTGAAGCTGAGATAGTTTCGGGTCCCTCTTTTTTATCGTTTGCGGGCTATCACGTAGATGATTACAGGCGCGCCGATAAGTGGAGTTACAGCATTAAGAGGTATCACCCCACTCTCGCCTGGCAGATAACAGATAAGATTGCACACCAGCGCCACTACCGATCCGCAAAGCAATGTGGCAGGCAGCAGTTGGCGATGGTTATCTGTGGTTAGCAGTAGTCGTGCGATGTGTGGCACAGCCAGTCCGATAAAAGCTACAGGGCCACAGAATGCAGTAGTGATAGCTGTAAGCAAACCTGTCACTATCAGCAGCCAGTTGCGCACTCGCAGTATGTTCACGCCCAGATTCTCAGCATATCTGTCGCCCAGCATCAGCGCGTTTAGGGGCTTTATCAGCAATAGTGCTCCCATCAGTCCTGCCATCGTAACTATCACAAACACAGGCATATTATCCATCGACACACCACCAAATGAGCCCATTCCCCACACCATATACGACTTTACCCCCTCATCGGTAGCAAAAAAGTTTAGCAGCGAAATGGCTGAGTTGCTGATGTAGCCTATCATTATACCTATTATTAATAGCATCACACTATTGCGCACCAGGGTTGAGAAAAAGAAGATGATAGCCATCACCGTCATAGCTCCTACGAATGCCGCCAGGAGTATGGCAGCAAAACCAGTGATGCTGACGGAGCCAACAGACAGTCCGCCACCCAGCCGGCGCCGCTGTTTACACCAAACACGCTAGGCCCAGCTAATGGGTTGCGAAAAGCCGTCTGCAACATCAGTCCGCTCACAGCCAGAGCCGCACCGCATAATGTTGCCGTGATGGCCTGTGGCAATCGCGACTCTAAGACGATGAACTGCCACGAAGCTTTGGCGGACTGATCGCCCAAAAGTATGCTCACCACATCGCCTGCAGGAATCGAAACCGACCCCAACAGCAGATTGAGCGCAAACAGCACCAAGACCACCGCTCCCAATCCTATGCAGTACAATGTTCCTTTGTTCATGGGTGCAAAGTTACGAATAAGTGAGCAAAAAGCCAAATTTTATTTGCGCTTTTTCAAAACGAGAAACATAGAAACGTGGAATCTATTTATCAGCTTTCCCCGTTCAAAACTAAAACCACCCTGATTCCACGTTTCTATGTTTCCACGTTTCTCTGTCTCGAAATAATTCAGGAGTAAGCTTTCAATGAGATAGCCGTAATATATCTACCAGATATCCGTAACCTATCTAATAGTTATATTACGGCTATCACACATAGAAAAAATATTTCCCACGTGTGGGAATTTTTGCTGCCACACGTGGAAAATAATTTTCTATTCCACAAATTATTTGGTGGTTTGTGCAACTATTTGTATATTTGCGGCGTCAAAATGGATAGAAAACATTAATCAAATTGTAAACTGATGAAGAAAGCATTAAAAATCGCGCTGTTTAGCGTTTTGGGATTGGTAATCTTGTTGGGAGTAGCCGTGTGGATGGAGTTTGGTCCGCTGGTTAAGGGTGCAAATTCGTGCGTGAAACTGGACGACGGGCTGTACTATATGGAGTACAAGGGCGACGACGGGTTTGACGGGCTGATGGCACAGGGCGGTATAGCGAAAGCCGATCAGTTAGCCGGATATGCCATCGAATTCCTATCGAAGGGGCACTACAAGCCAGAGATCAGTACTTCGAAGCAGGCATACGGATGCTCAGCACTGACCGTAAGCACTCCTGATGGCGACATACTGATGGGACGCAATTTCGATTTCCCATCGGCCGTAGGTGTGGTGATGCATTGCATACCTGACAAAGGCTACGAGACAATTACTACATTCAACGTGGAGTTTTATGGATTTGGCGAGGGCTTCAAACCAGAAGGATTTAAGAATCAGTATATGGCTCTGACAGGATTGTTTGTTGCCCTCGACGGCATAAACGAGAAGGGACTTGCCATCGCCGACCTGATGGCTGGCGACAATGTAGAAACGCATCAGAACACCAGCAAACCCGACTTGACCACAACTGCAGCCATACCATATATGCTGAAAAATGCAGCCAACGTAGACGAAGCACTGAAACTGTTGGAGAGCATAGACATGCACTCAGACATAGGTTCGGCCCACCACTACGCTATGGCCGATGCAACTGGCAAAAGGGTAGTAGTAGAATATGTAGACAATAAGATGGTGGTGGTAGAATCGCCTGCTGTGGCCAATCACTATCTGTGCCAGCAGAAGCTGAACGCTGGTCTTGAGAAGGGCGATAACCGTTATGCTACCCTATGTGAGCGATTTGCTGAAACCAACGGTGTGATGAACCAAAAACAGCTTACTGACGTTATCGCATCGGTATCGCAACCAGAGCGAGAAGGTTTTCTGGGCACAGCCTGGACGATGGTGATGGACCTGAAGCATCCATCTATCACCTATTATTCGCGCAGACACTTCAATAAGCCATTCACCTTCAAGTTGCAAACTGCAAAATAATTATAAAAAACTGAGCATTCATCGCGATGATGAGTGCTTTTTTGTATTTTTGCAAAATAGAAGTGGAATGATTAGTAAGTTGATGATTATGGGAAAGTCTGGTTCAAGTAAAATTACGGAGTTTTATTTTCGCATGAAGTGGCAGTTTTGTGCACTTGGTGTTGTGGTGATTGTTGCTTTGATGCTGATGCTGTTTTTCAGCAGACAGAGCATCCAGCAGAACGCTATGAACGAAGCTACGCTGACGCTGGAGAAAATGACGAAATATGCCGACGAGCGAATGAGGCACATAGAGGCTGCTGCCGATAGTATGATACCACAGATAGAATCACACCTGAGTCAGCCCGACATGATGTTTGACTACAGCCGTGAGCTGGTGTCAAACCACCCAGACATTAAGGGATGCAGCGTATCGTTCGAGCCATACTACTTCATGGAAAAGGGACGCTATTTCTCGCCTTACTCGTATAAGAACAACGGACGTATAGACACAGAGCAGGAGGGCGACGACGAGTATAACTACTTTAAGATGGACTGGTATAAGGTGCCACGCAAACTTGGTCGCAAATGCTGGATTGAACCTTATGAAGAGACTAACACCACAGGTATAATCGTGCACGAGGTAATGACATCATACTGCCAACCTATCCACGACGCCAAAGGCAAAGCAGTAGGAGTGCTATCGGCCGACGTGCCGCTAGAGTGGTTGAGCAGTCAGGTAAAATCGCAACACCCCATGCCACAATCGTACTGCATGCTGCTCGGCGTAAAGGGCACATACATAGTGCATCCTGACAACGAGAAACAACTGAAAAAGACCATCTTCGACACAGCTGAAGAACTGGCCGACTCGGCTCTGGCAAAGCTTGGCAAAGAGATGACTGCAGGCGAAACAGGCTATAAGTCGATAACGATAGACGATGACCAGCGCTACATATTCTATATGCCATTCCACGAGACGGGTTGGAGCATTGCTCTGGTATGTCCTGACGAGGTGATACTCAGCGACTATTACAAGCTGATATATGCATCGATTCCACTGTTTATCATTGCTCTGGTATTGATATTATTGCCTATCTTCTACAGAAAGAAAAATGATAATTCGTAGATTTTTTTAGGATGTGGTGTAGCAAAATGCACTCCTAAAACGTCTAAGGATAAAAACGGATTATAAAAACTATAAAAATTTAAAGATGAAAAAACTATTTCTAGCCGTTGCTCTGGCCCTGGTAAGTGTGGCCGGCTCGGCACAAAACTTCAAGCAAAACATGGACACCAGCGTAAAACCTGGTGATGACTTCTGGCAGTATGCCGTAGGTAATTGGCTTAAGAACAACCCTCTGGACAAGCAGCATCCTGACAACGGAGCATTTGTTGACCTGTCGGAACTGAACAAGGACCGTATCAATGCGCTCATCATGAAGTATGCCGAAAAGAAGGATCTGCCACAAGGTTCTGACGGACAGAAGATTGGTGCGCTCTATCGCCTGTATATGGACACCATAACCCGTAACAAACTTGGCTACCAGCCCATTCTGCCATATCTGAATAAAGTTCGCGAGCTGAAGACTCGCGAAGAGGCTCTGAAACTGATGTGCGAGTTTGATGCCAAGGGATTTAATACTGCTCCATTTGGTATCAGCCTGTCACTTAATCCATTCAACTCGTCGGAATATATGATTGCAGGTGGTCATGGTGGTGCATCGCTAGCACAGGAGTACTATACTGAGCCCAACGAGCAGCAGAAGGCAACAGTAAACGCCATTAAGGCTCTGAATAAGGACTTCTTCAAGATGGTGGGCTATAGCGATGAAGAGGCTCAGAAGAAGATGGAATCCGAATGGGCCATCGAGCATGCCATCGGCGTTAAGACTCTGAATCAGGTAGAAAGCCGCAATCCTATGGCTACCATCCACATCATGCCTTGGGAACAAGTGCTACAGGACTTTAAAGGTATCGACTGGGCAGGCTATCGCGACGCTATGGGCATGCCAAAAGATATCGACAAGGTGAACATCAGCGAGATAGCACCTCTGCACGAGGTTGAGAACATCTTGGCTAACACCAGTCTGGAAGACCTGAAGTCGTATATGGAGTTGCACGTCATCAAGGCCTTTAGCGGTTTCCTTTCTGACGAATTCAGCGATCGTCAGTTCGAGGCCAACAAGGTTATCACAGGTGTGCAGGAGCAGCAGCCAAGATGGAAGCGCGCTGTTAATGTTATCAGCGGTAACCTGGGCGAAACCGTAGGCAAACTATATGCTAAGGAGTACTTCCCTGAGTCGAGCAAACAGCGTGTGATTCGTCTGGTTAAGGACTTGCAGAAGGCTTTCGAAGATCGTCTGAAGGAGAACACATGGATGAGTGATTCTACCAAGGCTAAGGCATTGGAGAAACTACACGCAATGTATATCAACGTGGGCTATCCTGACAAGTGGCAGGACATGGAGAAGTTTGTTGACATTCGCGAAAGCGAGAACCTGATCGAGAACTATATCCGTATCGTCCAGGAGGCGCGTGCTGCGATGTTCCGCAAGTACTGGCATCAGCCTGTAGACAAGACCCAGATGGCTTGCACACCACAGACAGTTAACGCTTTCTACCACCCACTCTTCAACAGCATCAACTTCCCTGCAGCTATCCTGCAGCCACCATTCTTCGATCCAGAGGCTGACTACGCTGCTAACTATGGTGCTATCGGCGTAGTAATTGGACACGAGATGAGTCATGGATTCGACGATCAGGGTTGTCAGTTTGACAAGGACGGAAACCTGAAGAACTGGTGGACAGCTGATGATAAGGCTAAATACGACGAGCGCACTAAGGTGCTGGCCGACTGGTTTAGCGAGCAAGAGGTTCTGCCTGGACTGAAGATAAACGGACAGAAGACTTTGGGCGAGAACATCGGCGATAATGGTGGACTGAAAGTTGCCTATCGTGCATTCGAGAACCGTATGAAGCAAGAGCCTCTGAAGAAGGTTGAAGGCTTTACCCCAGCCCAGCGATTCTATCTGGCTTATGCACGTGTTTGGGCCAGCAACGCCACACCAGAGTATACAGCAATGATTGTAAACAGCGATGTACACTCGCCTAATCGCGCTCGTGTGATGGCTGCTCTGCCTATGATCGACTCATGGTATGACGCATTCAAAATCAAGCCTAAAAACAAGATGTTTATCACCAAAGACAAGCGTGCACAGATCTGGTAAGAAAACGATTAAAAATCGCATAAAGTCCCCGATTCACAATGCTGAATCGGGGATTTCTATTAGTATAATAGAATCATTTCGCGATAATTGTTTGGATGTATCGACATTTTGTTGTAATTTTGCAGCCAAATATTATTAAATAGGTATAGCATGATACAATCGATGACAGGCTACGGCAAGGCAGTCGTAGCATTTAAGGAGAAGAAGATTCACGTAGAAATCAAGTCGCTGAACTCAAAGCAGTTGGACTTGAACACACGTATTGCACCACTCTATCGTGAGAAAGAGATGGAAATGCGCCAAATGGTGGCCGAGGCTCTGATCCGCGGAAAGGTGGACATGAGCGTATGGGTAGAAAAGGATATGGCAGTAGACCCAACACCTATCAACGCACAGCTGGTAGAGAACTACTATCAGCAGATTAAGACAATATCAGAAAAGACAGGTATACCAGCACCTGAAGACTGGTTCTACACCCTGCTCCGCATGCCAGACGTAATGACAAAGACTGACGTAGAGGAGCTGGACGACGAAGAGTGGGCTGTAGTAAAAGGCGGAGTGGCCGAGGCTCTGAAGAACCTGGTTGACTTCCGTACCCAGGAGGGTGCAGCACTGCAGAAGAAGTTTGCAGAGAAGATTGACAATATAGCAAAGCTGATGGGCGAGATTGAGCCATTCGAGAAGAGTCGTGTGGAGAAGATCAAAGCTCGCATCATCGATGGTCTTCAGCAGATTCCATCAGCCGAATATGATAAGAACCGCTTGGAGCAGGAGCTGATTTACTATATCGAGAAACTGGACATCAGCGAGGAGAAGCAGCGACTGGCCAACCACCTGAAGTATTTCCGCGATACCATGAACGAGCCTGCTGGTCAGGGCAAGAAGCTTGGCTTCATCGCTCAGGAGATGGGTCGCGAGATTAACACAACTGGTTCGAAAAGTAATCAGGCCGAGATGCAGAACATCGTGGTTAAGATGAAGGACGAGTTGGAGCAGATTAAGGAACAGGTTCTTAACGCACTTTAAACGATGGCAAGAGGTAAACTTATTATTATATCGGCTCCATCAGGCACAGGCAAGAGTACTATCATCTCGTGGCTGATGAGAGAGCACAAGGAACTTAATCTGGCCTACTCTATCTCGTGCACATCGCGAGCTCCTCGCGGCACTGAGAAGAATGGAGTAGACTACTTCTTCCTTACACCAGAAGAGTTCCGTCAGCGTATTGATAACGATGAGTTTCTGGAGTACGAAGAGGTATATACCGACCGCTTTTACGGCACACTGAAGTCGCAGGTTGAGAACCAGCTTAACGCTGGACAGAACGTGGTGTTCGACGTTGACGTGAAAGGTGGCGTAAACATAAAGAAATTCTATGGCGACAAGGCTCTGAGCCTGTTTATCCAGCCCCCATCGATAGGCGAATTGCGCAAGCGACTTGTGGGGCGTGCTACTGATGCACCAGAGGTTATCGACCAGCGCATAGCACGTGCTGAGTTCGAACTCTCGTTTGCCGACAAGTTCGACAAGATTGTCATCAACGACATGTTGGACTATGCCGAGGCTGACGCACTGAAAGTCATCAAAGAGTTTCTTGAAATAGAATGATACGAACGGGGATCTTTGGCGGGTCATTCAATCCGATACATAATGGACACATTTCGTTGGCTCGACAGCTACTTGAGAAAGCCGGGCTCGACGAGGTGTGGCTGATGGTTTCGCCACAGAATCCACTGAAAGCTACAGCCGACTTGCTGGACGACGAATCGAGAATGGAGATGGCCCGTCTGGCTGTTGCTGGCAAAAAGGGCATCATCGCCAGCGACTATGAGATGCATCTGCCCAAACCATCCTACACCTGGAACACACTGCAAGCCCTGAAGCAGGATTATCCTGACCGCGAGTTTGTGCTGATGATAGGTGGCGACAACTGGGCGCTGTTTGATAAGTGGTATCGTGCTGACGATATTCGCAATGAGTTTCAGATCATCGTCTACCCTCGTCGTGGTTGCGAAGGCGGCATTGACGGACTCGAACTGATCGACATATCGAGCACAGAGATACGCGAACGAATCAAGGCTGGAAAAAGCATCAAGCAACTAGTGCCAAAGGCTGTGGCTGAATACATAAACCTCCATAAACTCTATGCTTAAAGGTTTAAAACTTAATCCACTGAAATGGCTTGGGTATCTGTTTGCCCCAATCCAAAAGAATGGCGCATTCTTTGTGTTTATGTTTGCGCTAGGGTGGATTTGTACCCAGTTAGAGATAAATCATCATCTTAAAAACGCCAAACCTTACGAACTATCTGCACCAGAACTGTTCCTCGACATCTATGCTGTTTGCGTGATGCTGGCGCTGATTCCTGGCAAGGTTCGCTATTGGGTAAGATCACTACTATATGTGGTGCTTTATGGCATTGCGCTGGTAGATATGTTCTGCTACGTAAAGTTCGACTCTACGCTTACACCAACCATGCTTATGCTGTTTGGCGAAACCACACAGCAAGAGTCGCAGGAGTTCCTGTCGTCATATCTTAACTGGGACGTAATCACATCGTGCGTGGGCTGGATATTACTTCTAATAGCTATTCATATCTTGTGGACAATACTTCGCAAGGTACTAGCTAATGTACGAAAGAGGATGATTCTGCCCAAGATAAAGCAGACAGTTCCTGCAGTTTGCAAGGCCGTATTGGGTGTGGTAGTAGCTTGGTTACTGGTAGATGCCTATGGCCAGTGCAAAGAAAACAAGGTGGCTATGCATCGTCTGTTCAGCTACGATACTGTGGGCCAAGTGGAGCACGAACTTACCAAGAAGGAGTGCGCCAAACTATATATCCCTGTTTATCGTTTGGCCTTCGGCATTTATGCCAACAATCTGGCCAAGCATCAGATAGACCAACTGATGGCGGCACGAGAAAAAGTGGTGGTAGACAGTTGCTCGTATCGAGTGCCAAACATCGTGCTGATTATTGGCGAAAGCTACAACAAGCATCATTCGCAACTATACGGATATCAGAAACCTACTACCCCACGGCAGTTGGCAATGGCTCAGGAAGGCAGTCTGGTAGCGTTCAGCGATGTAGTTGCTCCTTGGAATCTTACCAGTTTTGTGTTTAAGAACGTAATGTCGATGCACGCTGTAGGCGACGAAGGCGAGTGGTGCGACACACCATTGTTTCCAGAAGTATTCCGCAAGGCAGGTTATCACGTTACGTTTATAACCAACCAGTTCCAATCGAAGGCACGCGAAGAGGTTTACGACTTTAGCGGTGGTTTCTTCCTGAACAATCCTGAACTGAGCAAATATCAGTTTGATACCCGCAACGCCAGCCTGCATCGCTACGACGAAGGGGTGCTGAGGGAGTATGATGTCCTGAAGAAACATAACACTAAGCATAACCTTACGATACTGCATCTTGAGGGTTCGCACGTAGACTATCGTGGACGCTATCCACAGAAAACTGATACCTACTTTACACCTGAGATGTACGATCGTCCAGAACTTACAGACCGTCAACTGAAGATTCTGGCTCATTACGACAACTCTCTGCGATACAACGACTCGATAGTATGGGCTATAACACAGCGATTCGTAGATGAGGATGCTGTAGTAATCTATATGCCAGATCATGGCGAGGAGATTTTCGACAGCAAACCATATACTTACGGACGAATGCACTCTGCCAGCATCGACTACCGACTGGCTCGCAACGAGATGGAGATTCCATTCTGGATATGGGGTTCGCCCAAGTATCGCGAACTGCATCCATACGGTTGGGAGGCTATTCAGGCTTCCAAGGATCGTCCAATGATGACAGATGTTCTGCCACATCTATTGCTATACTTTGGAGGCATATCTACTCCACTCTATCGCTCAGAATACGACATAGTTAATCCAAAATACAACCAGAAACGCCCAAGAATACTTAAGGGCGAGACGGACTATAATAAGCTGAAGAAATGAAACAGGAACTACTTTCGCGTGCCGAGTGTACAGCGATGCGAGGAATAGCTATTCTGGCCATCGTGCTTCACAACTATTGCCACTTTATAGGCAAGATTGTGAAGGAGAACGAGTATCAGTTCTTTACATCAAACAACGACCGACTTTGGCACGCACTGACCAATCCTGACGAGCTGTTGCCTGTTCATCTGCTGTCGTACTTTGGTCATTATGGTGTGCCTGTATTCTTGTTTCTTAGCGGATTTGGACTTGTGAAGAAATATGAGCGCGGCGACAAGGTTACCACATTGCCATTTGTGAGATATAACTATCTTAAACTGTTCAGAATGCTGATAGTGGGCTTCTCGCTGTTTATCATCGTTGATATGCTTACACCTGGGCGATTCCAGTTCCACTGGTATAATGTTGTAGCCCAACTGGCCATGTACATCAACGTGCTGCCAGAGCCCGATCGCATCATCTGGCCAGGCATATATTGGTTCTTTGGCCTGATGATTCAGTTGTACATCATCTACAGATTGCTGCTTTATCGGCGCAATTCGTGGTGGGTTGTAGGATTGATAGCAATCTGCTGGTTGCTACAAGCATTCTGCGATCCTGAGGGCGAAACACTCAACAGACTACGTTATAACTCCATCGGAGGTATGCTTCCGTTTGGACTGGGAATAATGTTCGCAAGAGTTTCCAATAAGGAAACAGATAGTTTCCTGCCGAGAAACACTCCGTTTCCTACCGAGAAACAATGGGTTTGGTGGTTAACAGCTATTCTGTCGATAGCACTTACATTTGCTATGTGCTATAGTTTCCAAGCGTGGTTCTGGGTACCTGTTGTAATTATCATTGGCACCATCGCACTTGTAAAGATTATGCCAAAGTGGATGCTTAGCGTAATAACTTGGATAGGATCAATATCTGCCGCTATGTTTGTGGCTCACCCCATAGCGCGTAAACTCTTTATCATTGTAGCCTGGAAACAGGACGTCTACGACGGACTGATGCTTTACGTCATCGCAACTATCGCCCTATCGTGGGCCGTAAAGCAGATTATCGATCGTATCCCATCTCCCAAACTATGAAGATTAAGGATATAGAGCTGGCCAACGTAAGTCGCTATCGCGGCGAGTTGATGGGAGCTGCTATGCTGTTCATCATACTCTTCCACGTGCCTTTGGCTCGCAGCAACGAGTTTTTTGGCCTGCGCAGATGTGGAAACGTGGGTGTAGACATGTTCCTTTTTCTTAGTGGCATAGGTCTTTGGTTCTCATGGGTTAAGAATCAAGATGTATGGAAGTTCTACAAGCGTAGACTGCTTCGCATATATCCAGCGTGGCTTGTGATGGCGTCGCTGTATTATCTGCCTAGGTTCGACTGGCAGTTTGGCAACTACGTAGACCTGATAGGCGACATTGCTATCAACTGGGACTTCTGGCTAAATGATGAACTAACCTTCTGGTATATCCCTGCCATCATGATGCTATACCTATGGGCACCACCATATATGAGGCTCATCCAGAGGCATCCTATCTACAAATGGCTACCTGTGATAATGATATTATGGTGCATTTGGGTTCAGTGGATTGCGCCATTGCATCAGGCTGTGGGACATATCGAGATATTCTGGAGTCGCGTACCTATATTCTTTATAGGCATAAACTGTGGAGAACTGGTGCGACGCGAGACAAAAATAGATGGTGCCGGCATATGGATGGTACTCATACTGTTTCTGGCCACATTCAGTTCGTGTGTATATATGGAACAGATGACTCACGGACGATTCCCTCTGTTTGTAGAGCGCATGATATATATCCCATTCACCATCACGCTAATACTGATGCTGAATCGTGTGTTCCGTCGCACTCCAAAGTGGTTCAACCGCTTCTGTGCATTCTTTGGAGCACTCAGTCTCGAGGCATATCTTATACACAATCACTTTGTGATGGCATATATAGTGCCTTATCATCTGGGATACTGGCTCACAGCATTACTCACTATCGTGATAACCATCCCACTGGCCTGGGTGTTGCAGAAAGTACTAAAACTTGTGGTTAGAGTATGAAGAAGATATACGCATTCGACTTTGACGGAACGCTTACAACCAAGGATACGTTGATAGAGTTTATCCGTTATGCCAAAGGATCGATGGACCTTGGATTGGGATTCTTGCGTTATGCCCACCTGCTGGTGCTGATGAAACTTGGGCTTTACCCTAATTATAAAGCCAAGCAGAAGGTTTTTGCGTATTTCTTTAAAGATACCACACTTGATGATTTTAATGCACTCTGCAAGGAGTTTGCAGCCTCATCCAAACATCTGCTTCGTCCTAATGCTATCGAGGCTATAGATCAGGCTACCAAAGAGGGCTCAGAAGTACTGATAGTAAGCGCATCTATCGACAACTGGGTACAACCATTCTTTCCACAAGTAAAGGTACTTGGCACGCAAATAGAGGTTATCGACGGCAAGTTAACAGGCCGATTCATGACCAAGAACTGCTATGGCCAGGAAAAGGTAAACCGCATACTTTCACTCCATCCTAATCGCCAGGAATTCCATCTTACAGCCTATGGCGACAGTCGTGGCGACAGAGAGATGTTGGCATTTGCAGACGAATCATATTTTAAACCATTCAGATAACGATGACACCACTAAAGATATTCAAGATTAAGCCAGAGGAGCGCATCCAGTCGGCTATTGCTCTGATAATTATCATAGCACTCAATGCGCTGTTTATCTATCGCATGCACGAACTGTTTATGCAACCAGGTTTTGGTCCTTATTTCAAGACATTCGAACGCGAGTTGCATCTGTCAGGCTACGATCCGCTGACATATATGGGGGTGACAGATTGGGATGCAGTTTATCAGGTGTATCGCCATCCTTTGCTATCGTTTATGATATGGCCTCTGTGGCTGATAAACCAGACGCTTACATGGATGCTTGGTGTTAACTGCGTGCAGTATCTGGTGGCAGCATTGCTGATATTCTGCTCGTATTACTCTTACATCTTTATGTATCGCATACATCGCGAGGTGATAGAGTTGGAACGATGGGACGCCACGCTGCTTACAGCATATTTCTTCTCGTTTGCATATATCCTTATGTCAGTCATAGTGCCCGATCACTTTACTATATCAATGTTCCTGTTGCTAGTAACGCTTTACGTTTCAGGCGTATGTATCAAGAAGCGCAGAGAGTTCAAATGGTGGCAATCGGCCTTATTCTTCTACATCACAGCAGGTGTTACGCTTAGTAATGGCATAAAGGTGTTTCTATCTGGTTTCTTTGTAAACCTGCGCGATTTCTTCCGTCCCAAATACCTACTTTTGGCAGTTATCCTGCCTGCAGCATTGCTATGGGGTACAGCCACATGGGAATACCGCACCTATGTGCTACCCAAAGAAAAGGCTCGTGCAGAACTAAAAGCACGCTTAGCCGAAAAGGAGAAAGCTCGTGTGGCCAAAATGACTGCTGAGGAGAAAGCTCAATACGACGAGAAGAAGGCAAAGCGTGAACAGCGACTGAAGCGCCAAGCTGCCAAGAGTGGTAAGCCTATGGAAGACTATGGTTTCCTGAAGTGGACAGATATCTCTACATCGCGTTGGGAGTCAACATATGAGAATCTGTTTGGCGAGTCGCTGCAGTTCCATCAGGATTATCTGTTGGAAGACACCTTAGTGCGTCGTCCTGTTTTTGTAAAGTATAGATGGACTCTGAGTTATGTAGTTGAGGGATTGATACTTCTATTGGCTGTTGCAGGCATCTGGTTTGGCCGTAAGAGCCGTTTCCTTTGGCTTTGCTTGTCGTGTATGGCCTTTGATATGTTTATACACGTAGGATTGGGATTTGGCCTCAACGAGGTATTTATAATGACTCCACACTATATGTTTGTATTGCCAATAGCCACAGCATTCTTGTTTCGAGATATACAAGCACGATGGCTTCGCATCAGTGTTGTGGTGCTGATGCTATACCTATTTATATATAATGGCTATCTGCTTACAGATTTCCTACTATCGCCCATCAGGGCAACTATCTGATTTAGCTGAACTTCTCTCTGCCTGTCAAGATACGCAGGCGGCGAGCTACAGATTTTAAGATAAATCTGAAGTTGCCATATCGCAGGTTAAGCCAGAGTTCCTCCATCGAGCGACCAATCTTTATCCAAGGACAATCCCAACCATTGGCCACATAGAAGCGTTTCCAATAGCCAACCTCCTCTATCACATAGCGAGGATGTTTCAATGGGAAATCCAACTCGAAACGCTTCATGGTAAACAATCGCTTTACTCGTCGAGGCATGGTCTTGAACTGTGAGTAATGAGCCGAATCATCTGTTGCGCCGATATTGTTTATCATATTCTTGGTAGGCATGATAGCAAGTCCTGAGTTGAAGAGCATTGTCGACCAGAACACACTCTCGAACTGAGGCCATCCGCTATCGCGATGATCCTTACACATCTTGATAAAACTCTTGCGATATCCACGCTGGCGAATAAGAGCATCAAGCTGGCGCATGCTAAACTCATCGTCGAGGAAGGAATAAGCACTATCCCACTTGTCGACAACTCTGCGCCACGAAGCCCAACCCCAAATGCAGAAGGCCGAAGTATAGAAATAATCGTAAGGAACATTAGGCGTAACTTCGTCTACATTAAATCCTGATATCATCGTAATACGCTCATCATGTTCATAACGGTCTAGCATCTCCTTACAGAATGGGAAAAACGACTGTGAGGGCACTACATCATCCTCGATAACCATACACTTATCGGCCAACGAGAAAGCCCATTTATGTGACGTATGACCAGCAATCATACAACCAAGATTTTTCTCTTGATAGTTACGATGCACTTCGCACTCCCAGTCGATATTCTCATCACTTGCTGTCTGACGACAAGCCTCTATGCCTGGCATATCGCGCTCGCCACGAGGTCCGTCCTGAAACAGAAACAGTTTTGAGGGACGAGCCTTACGCACTTCGTCGAACACCTTCTGAAATGTATCATTGCGAGTAAAGAACAGCAACAATACGGCAATATCAGTCTTATAGGGATACTTTTCCATCATTTTTCTCTTTTATTAAAACGGTTTTGTATAGGGTTCCACAATAGCAGTCGCACTTTATCTATCAAAATAGAAGCACAGAATACTGATACAATAAGGGTAATACAATATATGATAAACTGCAAGTAAGGCAATTCAGCTGTCCATCTTAATATGGTACCATCATAATACTTGGCTAGATAGCTGTTAGAGTGAGTAAGATAAACAGCCAAAGCAGAGGCTGCTACCCAGTTAACACACTTACTGCTAAAGCGCAGTTTGCTGAAAAACAGCATGAAAAACATAGCCTCTAATACCACAACAGGACTGTTGTAGAAGAACAGGAATCCTCCCAAGTTATAATGACGTAATACGAATACAGCCAGCGTAAGGATTCCACCTATACCTATATATAAGCAAAGATCGGTAGATGCTTTTAACTTAGTAAACCAAGGCTGATGCAGACGCATATAACGAGCCAATAGATATAGTGCCATAAACGATGGCATAGAATAGCCCGCACGAAGCCAATCAGTAGCTTCGAACACCCATCCATATACTATCTGGAATCCAAATATACCTGCGAGCACCCAAGCAAACTGGCGATGACTGGCTGCATCAGCAAAGGCATTAAGAACAGGCGCAAACAAATATAGAGCCAGATAGACCTTAACAAACCAATAATTACCAGGATTAAGCAATAGAAGGTTTGATAATATCTTCGATGGCACTTGACCTGTAACAGCATATTCTATACCCATACAAACAACTCCAAAAAACAAGAGTTGGAACAATAGTTCTGCCAATCGGACGACACGAGGACGGATGCCATACCATCCTGACAGCATCACAAACACATCTACCCCAATAACTGTGTAGCTTATGGTAAGGAACTGCAGAAATACAGACAATGGATTATCAGCCACAGCCACATCGTCAGGTCGAGGCAGAGCACGATAGCTGGCATGAACCATCATCACCAGCAACATCGCTACGATGCGAAGTAATTCCATATTACTGTCACGTGTCTTTCTGCCCATTATTTTATCTCCTTTTTAGTAATGAACAGGACTACCTCCTTGAAAATAGTAGAACGCAGCACCCAAAGTGCTAAGCAATATGCTACAGCCACCATCACAACCCTGAGTACCAGACATACATAAAGATTAGCTACAGAACGGGTTACAAACCATGTTGCTATCACTATAGCTACTGAGAGTATCAGATATGGTGAGATATCTTTTATCGCCTCAGATACACTTAGTCCTATCTCATTATGCGACAGCCAGAACCACACGCCTAACCACAGAATATTTACGATAGCATAAGCCTGCACCATCCTGTTGATACCAAATGGTACACAAAAGCCTAAAACTACCAACTGCACTGTACATAGTCCCAATGTAGACCACATATAGGCAGATGAACGTCCACTAGTGATAAGCAAATTAGAGAAGAGGTAGCTGATAGGCATAACAGCACCTGCCACACAGAGCACACGTAGCATTTGGGCACTGGATAGCCACTTAGCTGTGATAAGTATTACGATAAACTCTTCGCTAATCAACGACAGACAAAGCATTGCAGGAAAGGCTATAAACGCTGTAAAGCGTAGCAATTTGCGAAATACTTGTTTCTGTCGTTCTGGCTCACTTTGTGTCTTTGTCAGTACAGGCTGAGCTATAGAATAAAGCATATTGGTAATGAGCGAATGGCCCATAGTATTCCATTTGTTGGCCTGTGTAAAATCTCCTACTTCATCAGCAGTATAGAACTTACCTAGTAATACAGAAAGATAATTGGTATTAGCCGCAACCACGATATTAGTAACGATCAATCTGCTGCTAAAGCCTAAAATATCACGAATAGGACTCAAATCTATATGTAATGAAGGTCGCCAACCAGAGAACCAGTAGTTTAGCACGCTTACACTAAGTGTAAACACTATATTCTGCGTAGCCAATCCCCAATAAGCGTAACCTTGATAAGCCATCACTATACCTACTACACCAGACAAAGCCATCGATACCAACGATATGATACTGCTCTGACGTACCATCATATTTCTGAAAATATAGGCACGAGGGGCTATGCTGAAACTTACAAATAGGAAACTCAGGAACGAATAGCGTGCCAACGAAGTGAGTCGTGGCTCATCGTAGAAATCAGCAATTAGTGGAGCTGAGAAGAAGAATAGCAGATAAAAACAGATGCTGGTAATGATGCTCATCCAGAACACTGCGTTGTAGTCGCGCTGTGTCACCTCCTTCTTACGATTTAGTGCAGCTATAAAACCACCCTCCTGCATACAAGCTGCAACAGCAGAGAAAATGGCAAGCATACCTATCATACCATAGTCGGCCTGTGACAGACGACGAGCCAGAATGATACCAAACAACAGTCCAAGCATTTGCTGTAGTCCGTTGCTGAATCCTCCCCAAAGCAGGCCTTTTGCTGTTTTCTCTTTCAGTGTCTCTGCCATATTTATAATTGTAGTGATTCAACTAAGTCATCGATTACATTCTGTGCCACACTCTTACCATTCGGTGGCAACAGATAATTCTGGAAGAACTCCTCGCGTTGAGCCTTCATAGGATCATCACCAGCCAAAACCTGACGTTCGATAAAACTCCTGATATCAGCCTCATCGCTGCCAATATAATGCAACGAATAAGCTTGTTTACCAAAATCGCTCAATACAGAAGTTATAGGATGCATATCCTTCGACACAAACATCACAGGATTCTTAGAATAGTGGTATTCTACGGCAAACGAACCACTGTCATGTATCATAGCGTCGCTGGTCATAAACAAATCGATAAACTGTCCCTCCTCAAGTTGGGCATTCTCCATATCTTTCCACTGCTGATAATAGGCATCAGCGCGCTGTTTACCCCAATCCTTATGCTGATAAAGTTGAGTAAGCAATGCTGGATGAGGTTTGAATGCTATCTGTATCTGGTCTTTGTATTCACGAGCTATCGATAGCATAAGTTCTGCCATCCATAAGAAGTTGGCTCTTGGAGGGAAGGCTGAATTCTCACTTATAATAGAGAAATGTGGTGCCCATATGATGCGTTTACGCACTTTACCATCACCTATCGTCTTCCAGACATTCTGATGATTAGGCTTTAAGTATTCATCAGCATTGGCATAACCAGTTACACATACATTTCTGCCCTTATTAGTGGCAACCTTTCTAGCCTCAGCAAGATGCAGACTAGTAGAGTAATACAGTCGCCAAGCCTGATTATGAAAATGCAAATCGTAGCTAAGTTTACCTGTGCTCGACCAGAATCCGTATGGCATATAGCATATCAAACGATCATAGAATCGACGACAGTCGTGCTCGTACTGCAAAAGATATTCATATGGCTGAGTATAAAACATTATATCAGGATTCAACTCCTTACGAATGTCGAATGCTGGTTCACCATGTTTATAGTCGATATATGGGATACCTTTCTCGTTGAAGAACAGGCGTAAACCATCAGCATCCTTATCAGGATTCTCACGCAATGTGCAAGGAGAAAGGACTATTGTGGGATTAAATCTTGGATCTGTAGCCATCAGTTCGTATATCTCCTGATATCGCCAAAGGGAAATGTCAAGAGCCATAAATACAACATTGATTGGTCTGTGTTCACGTATCAACTTATTGACCAATTGCTTATGCTGTCGCTCTATAGACCTGTATTTCCATCCATGAAGCCACAGGTAGTTCAACGATTTAATTAGTATATTCATTTTCGAACCAATGTTATACCCAAACCTTATTGCTTTCCTTTTTATAATCGAATCCTATTTGAGTACTTTTTGTCTTTTCAAAAATTCTTGATGCAAAAACAATATCATGCAAAGCTATACCATAATTATAACATAATATCCTCTCATCATTGTTGGTTCTACCAGGATTTTTTCCTTGTAAAACATGATGTAGTTCATCATACTGACGGAACTTATCAAAATACTTAAAATTTTTAATCTGACTTGTTTCGTCGCCATACACCTTATCAAAGAATAAATCACAATTCTGGAAACCCCTCATATGAACAGGTATTACTGTAACTCCCTTCTTAAATAAAGAGTCATCAGGAAACAATAGTTCTTTAGCCACAGTAACACAGGATATCAAAACTTCAGCTTCTGAAGCAAAAGCATCCTTGTCATCAATAATGTCAAAAGTTACATTATTAAATGCCTTAAAACGATCGATAAATTGCTCTGCTTGATCTTTATATCTCAGAAGCTTAATTGTAATTTCACGATTACTATTGTCAGCAATAAGACAAAGAGCAACTGCACGAGCAATATTACCTAATCCTAACATAGAATAGGTGTTAGTACCTTGCTTTTGGAATGTACGAGCTGCTAATGCAGCAACTGCACCTGTACGCATAGCCGTAATCCAGTTGCCATCCATAATAGCCAATAATTCACCTGTCTTAGCATCGTAAAGAGTTATGTCACTTTGTAAGGCAGGTATATGGTTTTCTATGCGACTTACAAGTTTTAATCCAAAATACTTCTTTCCTTCGTTCTCTGACAGTAAACAGGGCATAGATGTTATAAAGTCTTCTCCTTGAGGATGTACACTTAGTTTTGCTGGCATTTGGATTTCATCCTTCATAAGGAATCCTTGTTTTACCCACTCAATACACTCAGCAGGACTAATATGCAGTTGCTCTATCTGCTCTTGCTGGATAACTGATACCATATCACTTTATTTTGCAATAGTCATTAATGCTTCTACAAGACGGGTATTGTCTTCTGTATTGCGAACTGCAATACGCATATACTGTTTATCAGGGTTTAATCCTGTTTTTCCACTGCAGTCACGAGTAAGGATATTGTGCTGCTTAAGCATATATATTACAATTTCGCTTGCAGTATATGGCGGCAATACTTCGCAAAGGAAATAGTTGGCCTGAGACGGCATGACACGAAGGAAAGGAATAGTACGCAGAGAAGCCTCAAAGCGATCACGCTCATCAACGAATTTCTGACAAGCTCGCTGATAGTCTTTCTCGTACTTATTATAGATCTGCATAAAGAACTCTCCAAACGAGTTGATGTTCCATATCGATACCTCCCTCTTTATACGTGCTATTAGCTCTTTATTAGCCGAAGCAAGAATACCCAAACGAAGTCCTGGCACACCATAACTCTTAGAAATACTCTTCATCACAGCCATATGTGGATAGGTTTCTAGAATCTCGTCTGACAACAATGAGTTAGTCGCATAATCAATGCTGAAGTCTACAAAACTCTCATCCACAACCAGACGGATACTGTGCTCTTCACTCCATTGGGCTAATCTTAGCACATCTGCCTTAGGTATAAAGTTACCTGATGGATTGTCTGGATTTATCAGCATAAGTGTCTTGATATCCTTATCAACAAAGAAGTTCATCAAGTCATCGGCTGTATAGCGATAATCATCATTCTGTGGTACAAATGTTACCTGACTATCCTTATCATGACGATTGGGATATTCCTCGAAGGTAGGACGGATGAAACCTGTCTTTCCCTGCGAATCCTCCATCAACACTTTGATAAGTTCAGCCGCACCATTGCCAGGAACAATATATTGTTCGCTCACACCAAAGCACTTACTGGCTATCAACGTATTAACCTTCATACCTGAAGGATATTCAGTTAACAGCGTATCGAAATTACTACGCAACTCGTCCTTCATTCTGCGACTTGGGAAATAAGGATTTACCAGATAACAGAAATCAAGCATTTGTGGAAATCGCCAGAAACCACCATAACGTCCGTAGTACTTACGCAGAACATCTTTTTCATCGGCAAACAGAGCCTCAGCAATATCCAAATCCTGCTTGTCGTCAATCTCATACCACTTCTCATTACCTATTGGCAATGCTTTCATATCATGACTATTGAGCAGCGAAATTATTCGCAGCACATTTTCATAATACTCATTATTACCTACTGCCTTAGTATAAGCATCGAGGAAAGGCACATACTTGTGTTGAGAGAACTGCTTGCTAAGCTTATAGATGTTTACAGTCTTGTAATAAGAGTCAACATCATTGTAGTCGAAGGCGTCTTTCGATATAAAGTTTACGATGTTATTATCATCATCCAGACGTACCATCGTGCCATCCATCCACGTCTCGTACTTTGCCACAAGTGCAAGGTTAGGATTAGTATTCCCTACTATCATAGGGATAATATTGTCGCTGAAGATGAGATCGCTCTCGATAAGCAATGTATCATCCTCCTGCAACTTATCCTTGACGATAGCTAGCGAATAAATGTTGTTTGTCTTGTCGTAGACAGGATTCTCAGCGAATTCGATATTCAACTGGCCATCGTAGCGATTACCAATATATTCGCGAAGCTCCTTGCCTTTATAACCTACAACGATAACTACTCGTTGCAGTTTTTGTTTAGCAAGCTGTCCCAGCAGCCGGTCAATGAGTCGCACACCATTTACTGGCACCATACACTTGGTATTATCCTTGGTATAGTCGCCAAGTCTGCGACCCATACCTGCTGCTAGAATTATTGCTTGCATATCTGTTACTTGTTTATCCTACCTGACTACCAGGCTTTACGTCCTTTGTTGTTGTTACTACGCTGAGGCTTTCGTCAGCATCAACAGCGCTAAGAATCATACCCTGACTCTCGATACCCATCATATTGCGAGGAGCAAAGTTGGCCACGAAGAGGATTCGCTTACCAATGAGTTCCTCAGGCTTATCATAGAAAGCAGCGATACCAGAGCAGATAGTGCGATCGGTACCTGAACCATCGTCGATGGTAAACTGCAGGAGTTTCTTGCTCTTCTTCACTTTCTGACAATCCTTAACCAAGCCCACACGGATGTCAAGCTTCTCAAACTCCTCGAAGCTAACTGTATCCTTGATAGGAGCTGCCTTATAGTTAGCTGCCTCGTTGGCCTTCTTGGTAGCCTCGAGCTTATCGAGCTGCTTCTGGATTACCTCATCCTCAATCTTCTCGAACAGCAGAGCAGGCTCGCCCAACTGATGACCAGCCTCCAGGAGGTCGGTGCTACCCAACTGCTCCCACTCGAAGCTGCTGATGTTCAGCATCTCGCGGAGCTTCTTACTGCTGAATGGCAGGAATGGCTCGAATGCGATAGCAAGGTTAGCTGTAAGCTGCAAACAGATATTCAAGATAGTCTCACAACGCTTTGGATCGGTCTTCCAAACCTTCCAAGGCTCACACTCTGTGATATATCGGTTACCGATACGAGCCAGATTCATAGCCTCGAACTGAGCATCGCGGAACTTGAACTGCTCCAACAGAGCCTCAACCTTAGCCTTTACATCCTTGAACTCTTCAAGAGCCTGCTTATCTACATCCTGCAACTCGCCACAAGCAGGAACTACACCGTTCCAGTACTTCTTGGTGAGCTGGAGAGCACGGTTTACAAAGTTACCATAAACAGCAACCAACTCGTTGTTGTTGCGATCCTGGAAATCCTTCCAAGTAAAGTTATTATCCTTAGTCTCAGGGGCATTGGCTGTCAGTACATAGCGCAATACATCCTGCTTACCAGGCATATCAACCAAATACTCGTGGAGCCATACAGCCCAGTTGCGTGAGGTTGAGATCTTATCATTCTCCAGATTCAGGAACTCGTTGGCAGGTACGTTATCAGGCATGATATACTTGCCGTGAGCCTTCATCATAACAGGGAAGATGATGCAGTGGAATACGATATTATCCTTACCGATGAAGTGAACCAGACGAGTATCCTCATCCTGCCACCACTTTTCCCAGTTGCCCCACTTCTCAGGTTCCTTCTCGCAGAGTTCCTTGGTGTTTGATACATAGCCGATAGGAGCATCGAACCAAACATAAAGTACTTTACCCTCAGCATCCTTTACAGGCACAGGGATACCCCAATCCAAGTCGCGAGTCATTGCACGTGGCTGCAGATCCATATCAAGCCAGCTCTTGCACTGTCCATATACGTTTGGACGCCACTCCTTGTGCTCCTCCAGAATCCACTGCTTCAACCAGTCCTGATACTCGTTCAAAGGCAGATACCAGTTCTTTGTCTTCTTAAGCACAGGTGTAGAACCAGAGATAGTAGACTTAGGATTAATAAGCTCAGTAGGCGAAAGGTCGCGTCCGCACTTCTCACACTGGTCGCCATATGCGCCCTCGTTGTGGCAATGAGGACACTCACCAGTTACATAGCGGTCGGCCAGGAACTGCTTAGCCTCCTCGTCGTACAACTGCTCAGTAGTCTCCTCAGTCAGTTTGCCTTCGTCGTAAAGTTTCTTAAACCACTCTGCAGCAAACTTATGATGAGTCTCACTGGTAGTACGGCTATAGATATCGAACGAGATACCAAATTCCTCGAACGAATCCTTAATCATCTTATGATAGCGGTCTACAACATCCTGAGGTGTAATACCCTCCTTACGGGCACGAACTGTAATGGGCACACCATGCTCATCACTACCTCCGATAAACAATACCTCGCGCTTCTTCAGTCTAAGATAGCGCACATAGATATCAGCAGGTACATATACACCAGCCAGGTGTCCGATATGTACGCCGCCATTAGCGTAGGGTAGCGCCGACGTAACGGTCGTACGCTTGTAATTCTTGTTTTCCATTCCTTAAATACGTATTTATTATTTTGGCTGCAAAGGTACGAATAAGTGAGCGAAAAACCAAATAAATTTGGATTTTTCCGAACGAAAGTACCTTCGAGCGAAGCTCAAAGTTACGAAAAATCCCACAGAATACAAAACTTCTGTGGGATTTCTTTAGTTTTAACACCTAATTTATATCAGAAATATATACCAAATGATACAGGTTGGAAATTAATGTCACTACCATAAGTAGAGTTAAGTATCGTCATTGGCGAGTATTTAGCATAAATGCTTATCCAGTTATGGATACTAACTTCGCCCATAATATCTACGGTGATAGGACGCTGGTGAATCTGCTTATACACATCCTTATGTTTCGCACCATCAGCATCTCGATATCTGTTCTTGATGCTGGCATATGTGTTGAAGTTTATAACCGGACCTAAGCCAAAATTCATTTTCTTGGTACGATACTTCCACATGATAGGAATCTGCAAACTGAATACCTTGATACGTGAGAAATCTGGTTCATATCCTGCAGGATAGTTCTGTTCTGACAGCATTCCATCATCGGCCTTATAAAAATATTGACGACCATCGATACGGAAATTACGCCAATCAACACCAAATCCCACAGAGAAACCATTATGCTTACCATACTTAAATTTCTCCCATTCCATAATTGTCCACATTATCTCCCATGAGCTGCCTACCGACTGTGAACTACTATATTTTGCATTGGCACCATAAGTAAGACCAATAGCCAGACGCATACTGGCTGTATTTGATTTCAATGGATAACCTGTACCTACGCTATATTTCTTAACAAAATCAAAATTCCATGTATCTTTATTTATACTAGTTTCGCTTACATAGTTCGAATCTACTAGCAGAATCTTACTCTCGTATCGATATTGCGAGTCGTTTTCACGTCCATAAACCTTTATTTTCTGAATAGAATCACCAGTGATGATGTGTACCTTTTGAGGTTTAAGGATGGTCAGGGTATCGTTGTCGGCAACTTTTGTTGCATTTGCAGTGGCTGATACAGCCAGAAGCATCATAATAAATAGTTTTTTCATATCGTAATATTTTTATTTAATTAATTCTCGTAATGTATCTAGTGAATTGAGCGTACCTTCCATATAGATAACCGTAACTTCTTCGCCATTGCGCTTATAGCACAGGAAACGGTTCTGGTTTCCCTGCTTTGGAAGTTGCAACATAAATGTTTCTTTAGAATGACTCTTCTTGCTTGAGTAATTCTCTCCATAAGCAAAACCAGGATTCTTTTTGATATCGAGCTCTATCAGATCGTGAACACGATTTATCTCCTGCTTGTTGTTGGCCTGAAAGCGCACACTGCGGAATAAGGTAAGCTGATACTTGGAGAGCATCTTACCCTTAACTCGTGTCTCAACCATTCGCTGCTGGGGGATAATCTTCCCTGCAAAGAGAAGTTCTATGTTCAGTCCACTCTGTGCATTGGCTGTAAGCAGCATCCAAAAACACGCCATGAAAATCATCAGTACTCGTTTCATATCTCTTTTAATTGCTAAATAAATCGTTCAACTGTTGTTCTATCTCATTCTGAGTATTATCCTCAGTCATCTCACCCATTGTTCGCTTCATCTCAGCCATAACAGTCTGCTGGTCGGTATATTTCTTACCATATACATAAGCCACACATTCATCGCTGCTTTCTACTTTCAGCACATGAACTGTTACCATCGATATACCTATCAGCAACGATGCGGCTGCAAATATAGCTATCAAGCGTTTGCGCACCATCGATCTGGCTCTACTCAGCGTTTTACGCACAGCTACCTCCGTTGAACCAAGTACGATAGCAATCTCCCTGGTTTTCATACCTTGCAGATGATGCATACGCAGAATGGTTCGTTGTGTTGAAGGAAGTGTGTCGATAACGCGCAGCATCTGTTCTATCTGCTCGCCATCATCGCTCAGATCTTCTTCGTAAGATAATTGAGTAATATCTACTGTGGGATGCTTTCTGCGCAGACAATCGATACATAAGTGGCGAGTAACCATACAGGCAAAAGCTGAAATAGGCGAAACAAGTTGTTCGCGCATCAGCCAGAGCTTCACCATCGTATCCTGTACAATGTCCTCAGCCTCATCAGTAGTGCCCAGATATTTCTGAGCTACACTGATAAGATTAAGCCTAAGCTCTTCTGCCTGTTGTTGAAACTCCTCTGTTGTCATTCTTTTTGCTTGTTGCTTTTATCCTTAATACGCATAACAAATAAAAATGTGACACCAAAGCAAAAATTTATTTTCAGAGAATGATGTTTTTAGCAAAATGCCAGATGATAATACCACCTGTAACTGAAACATTCATAGAATGCTTGGTACCAAACTGCGGTATCTCCAAACATCCATCCGATGCATCTATTACTTCCTGATGTACACCCTTTACTTCATTTCCTAAAACTACGGCATACTTATTATTATTAATAGGTGTAAAGTTTTGGAGCATGGTTGATCCATGAGCCTGTTCAACTGAATAAACTTCATAACCATCAGACTTCAACGCTTCGACAGCTTCGAGAGCTGTATCAAAATATCTCCATTCTACACTATCCTCAGCACCTAGAGCTGTTTTATGAATCTCAGCCATTGGTGGTGTACTGGTTATACCACAAAGATAAACAGCCTCTATACGAAAAGCGTCACCAGTGCGGAACACACTACCCACATTATGCATTGATCGCACATCATCAAGTACCACAATAAGTGGTAATTTATTTGCCTGCTTAAACTCATCTACAGACAAACGTTGCATTTCTATTGTACGTAACTTCTTCATTCTGCCTGCAAAATTAATACTAAGATTGTAAACTACCAAACAATTGTTGAAAAAACTGTTGATAAGTGTGTGGATATTACTACTAATAACTTGTTAATTATACCATCCATATATAGATTTGAGGATATCCACATAGTTATAACGCTTATTTTCGCAAGATTTCCACATTTTTTTGCTTAAATATATAATAAACTTATTAATTTTGCACCGAAATTGGAAATTGTGGATAAATGTGCTTAGTGGTTCATTATCAGAGAGAAACTATTAAACAATGATGTTGAAAAGCCAACTTATTAGTTTTATAAGTAAATAGGCAAGAAAATCATCAAAAAGTTATCAAGATATTCACGGCACATCATACTACTAATTCTATTTTTTAAATAAAAGATAAAAAGAAAAATAAATATTATATGATGTTGACAACAGAGGAACTGAAAAAAGATATTCGTAGAATGTGTGAGGAAAAAGATGCTATAATTCTAGCTCACTATTATACGATAGGTGATATTCAGGATATCGCCGACTTTGTAGGTGATTCGCTTGCTTTGGCACGTAAGGCTGCAGAGACTGATGCAAAAGTAATGGTTATGTGTGGTGTTCATTTTATGGCCGAAACATGTAAGTTGCTTTCTCCTGATAAGATTGTGCTTTGTCCTGATCTTAATGCTGGTTGTTCATTGGCCGATAGTTGTAAGGCTGAAGACTTGAAAAAGTTCAAGGATGAGCATCCTGGCTATCAGGTTATAAGTTATGTAAACACCACAGCAGCTGTCAAGGCATTGACTGATGTAGTTGTAACAAGTGGGAATGCCAAGAAGGTAGTTGACCAACTTCCAAAGGATGCAAAACTTATTTTTGGCCCTGATTATAACCTAGGTAATTATATTAATGAGGTAACAGGTCGCCAGATGTTACTTTGGAATGGTGGCTGTCATGTTCATGAACGTTTCTCTGTTTCAAAGATTTTGGAACTTAAGAAGCAATATCCTGATGCAATAGTGATGGCTCACTTGGAGTGTAAGGCTCCAGTATTGGCTGTAGCCGAAGTTAAGGGATCAACTGCCACAATGCTTAACTACGCTCAAAAGAGTGACAATACGCAGTTTATTGTGGCCACAGAGGCTGGTATTTTGCACGAGATGCAGCGAACCTGTCCTAATAAGGAATTTATCCCTGTGCCTCCAGAAATAAGCGAGAGCGGCCTGGAATGCAGTTGTAACGAGTGTAATTATATGAAGCTAAATACACTTGAGAAGGTATACAACTGTCTTAAAAATATGAGCCCTCAGATAGAGGTTGATCCAGAAATAGCAAAAGATGCCGTAAAGCCCATAAATAGAATGCTGGAGTTGAGCTAAGGGATATGTAATGGATAATCTTACATCGCGAGTTATTTCTTTTATTCGATTTCCAATGATAGCTGCTGTCGTAGCTATTCATTGTAATTTTATAATAGTTAATCCTGAATTAGAATCAAGGTACTTATTTTCTATTCTATTTTCAATAACACTTAAATTAATATGGGTTAGTGTCCCAATTTTCTTTTTTATTTCAGGCTTACTGTTCTTTAAAGAAGGAACGTTTAATATAAGTTTGTATAAATCAAAACTTCGTAAACGTTTCTATACTATATTCATACCTTATATTATATGGAATATCATATATTTTTGTATAGTATGCCTTCAACAATTTTTTAAACCAGATTTACTGTTACTTTTACATAAGCGTATAATAGATTTCAATTGGACAGATTACTTATGGATATTTTGGGATATAAGACAAATAAGTCATTTACCCGATGATCAGCCAGCTTGCTTAGTGGGTGTATTCTGGTTTATACAGTGTCTTTTCGTTACTAGTTTGTTAAGTCCTGTTATATATAAAATTATAAAGTTTACTCGTCATTTCTTTTTACTGATATTTATAACCTTGTGTTTTATCGACTTTAAGATAGATATACCGGGTATTAATAATGTAGGCATAGCTTATTTCTGCTTAGGTGCATATGTTTCTATTATGCGTATTATTTTTATAAATTATTTGAGACGTATTCCTATATTTATATCGATAATAACAGTTTTTATTTGTTCATTTAGTGTATTCATCGAGAATGAATACTTAGATTTTTTGTTTACTATGTTGCTTCAGGTAGGAGTGTTTTCATTGATAACCTATTTGATAAATAAAGATTATTGTCATGAGAATACTTTATTAACGTCTAGTGTGTTCTTCATCTTTGCTGTTCACAGATTATTCACAGCTCCTTTGATGCATATAGCAGATAAGGTAGTGAGTTATATCAACAATGACATTTTGCTTTATACATATTATCTGCTGACAATTACTACTGCTATTCTACTTAGTATAGCACTCTTCTGGGTTATGAATAAATATATGCCTAAGGTTACTGGTATTTTAAATGGAAGGCGTTGATTAAAGTTATTCGATAGTTAGTAAATAAAGTATTAATGGTATATTATTTTTCTCTTATTCTTTATGTATATTCCTTTTTTAGGTTTATATACTTTATTTCCTAACAAATTGTATACATCATATTTTTCTTTTGTTTTTATAGCACTAATACTTGTATTGTCGGCTAATTTATTTATATTTACATCAAGTTTATCTAAGTGATTATTAAACCAATTTATAGCTTCTTGTGCTAATTCACCAATAGTTTCATATGGTGTATATCCCCATCTGTTGTAGTGAAGCATCCTTGATGATTCTAATGCTCTACCATACTCACTATCAGTTATTGATAGTATATATTGAGTGATAGTGCTTAATAATGTGGGCTTAATTTGCAGCCATAGCTCTTTATATTTACTTGTAAATGAATTGTTTGTATTATTGAAGAGGTTATAGAAGTAGAAGTCGCCCGCATTATTATGGCATTTTGAGAATTCTCCTGGTTCCATCCTAAAGTTAGAATCAAAATCCCATAATACTGGCATTTCCAACAGACTATTTGGTGTATCATCATATTTGGCAACATATAAGTTTGTGCCTCCAGAATCCTTACTGCCTAATATATCGTGAGCAAGTATCCACTTGGCAAAAGACTTGATATCAATATAATTTGAATATGTTCCGTTTAGTATGCTTTGTTCAGTATCATTTATAAATTGGGTTATATAGTCTTCCTGTTCAAGCAAAACATCATCTTCATCAGGATATTTCCAAGTCCAACGATAACCTTTTGATGATGCAAAATAATTTGTGGTAAAGAATCTGTTTTCTTTCCACCAATATGGATCTCTTTCAACGATATAACCAGATGTCTTATCAACATTTATTCTACAGTCCTTATTACGTTTTACTGATTCTATAAGTAGATAACATCCTCTATAGTCTCCATTAATAAACACATTGCATGGTGTATAAGCTGGTGTCCATGAAAACTGTAGTAATTCGCTTATTTTAATACCTATGATAGTGTTTAATGTATAACCATCATTGATGAGTCGCCACTCCTTATCATCAAACCGTTCGTTGTTTCTGTTTAAGAGGTCTGCTTTTTTCTGGAGTTTTATTTTATATGGATAGTTTCCAGGTATAGCGAAATAGGCACTTGTATTACCATTGATTTTAATAGTGGCGCCACTTTGGTTCTTTTCAAACATTCCACTATCATATAGAGTATCTCCTTTTAGAGTAATATAAATCCTACATTTTACCTTTTTAGCATTTATAGATGTCATACCCATACATCCTTCAGGTGCTTCTGCAAATTCACATTCAGGTTCTTCATTATTTTCTGTTTCTATATGTATTACTTTTAAGCCAATTTTGTCTATGTTTTCTTGGCTGAAATCAGTATTTTGAGCAATTACCTCATTTATACAGAATAGAATGAAAATCAATAAGATAAGTTTCCTTTTCATCTGATAACAGCAATTTTGCAGACTGTACCTTTTTTGCCATCATTGGTGGCAGTAATAACCATATAAATACCAGAAGCTACGCGTTTACCATTTTTATCCATTCCATTCCATGTAAAAGAACCTCCATTACTTCGTCCTTCAGCCACCACAACACCATTCGAAGTAGTTATTTTTACGTCTGCATCATAACTAAGTCCAACGATATTTATCAGACCTGTATAATCGGATGTTACAGGATTCGGATAAGCATAAACATTATCTTTGGTCATCTCATCCGAAGCTTGTGTTGCATTACTATCATATGAGCAAAGTCCTTTATTTGTAAGGATGTAAACTCTTCCGTTTGTAGGATTAATAGCTGTAGAGTAAATATTATTTGAAAGAATAAATGAATTATCTTCCTTAAAATTATGGATTTGCTCCATATTATCAGCACTAATAAGGAAAACACCAGAACTAGAAGTAGAAATCCATTTTCTATTTCCTCCATCTATAGTAATATTAGTAATATTAATACCTGATAACAGGTAGTCGGCATAGTTTGTTCCGTCATTTCTAGGAACCTTTACTTGATAGAAAGTTGCGTTTTCTTGTTCTAATTCATCTTTATCTAAATAGAATAAACCTTGGTCAGTGCCCAACCAAATATTACCCTCCAAATCTTCACTGGCACAATTTACATAATATATGGTATATGGTGTACCATCCTGATTAATATGCTTATTTTGAATAACCATTTTATCAGTAGATGGATTATATGTAGCAAAGAATGGATTATGTGAAGACGTATTGACAAAACAAAGTAGTCCTTTCTTATTATAGAAGAAATTACGTAAACCAGGCAATCCCAGTCCGTTATCCTCTGCTAATTGCTTTTGAAAATGGTTCTCCCATTTTTTTTCTTTGGTTAATTTCAGCAGATTAACATCTTTAGTTCTGCTATTAAGAACCCAAAGGTTACCTTCTTTATCAAACTTAATACTATGCACAAGTACATAGTCATTACCTAATTCTTTGCCACCACTATATGCTCCACCCAGAGGACTATTATCCTTATTATAGTAGTTTATAAGTTTTCCATTTTCAAATTCGTATAATCCGCATCTTCCACCTGCAAATACATGTTCCTCGTCGTTTGGATCAATATCCAAACAATTAATGTCTACGTATCTGTAACCAGTTTTATTTTCAAGTTCATCTTCAAAAATATACCAGTTATTCTCATCGAAAATCTGTATGGTTCCTGGTTTTAATTCGTCTGGGAATGCAGATAGGAAGAACCCTCCTGTAGTATATAACTTTCCATTATAGAATTTTGATTCATAGAAATTATTATACTTAGGTCCATCAGGATTTAGAGTTGATACAAGTGAGATATTAGCTTCTAAATCTTTGTATTCGTCGTTATCAGGTAAACTTGTTGGGTAATTTGGATTATTCTTAGTATAAGTTTCTGTTATTTCTGCTTTTTGTAGATTAACTTTTACATAACCAAAAGTACATTGTAACCATGCATAAATCCCTTCAATAGTAATACTACTAACTGTTTTATCTTCTGTCATAGCTTTGCTATAAAGGGCAGAAATATTGGTAACATTACCATTGGTATCTATTAAGTCGATGTTTGCGTTTTCGTAAACTATAATTAGCTTTTTTGCTTGGTTACTCCATGCAATGTGTGTGATGTGAGTATCGCTTAGGCCATTTACTTTGTCGTAAGTTGTGATACTCTGATCGCTTAGATTATACAGATATAAGCCGTTTGAGGCTAATACAAAGAGATTATTGTCGGCCTTACAGATATTTTGAACGTCATGGTAAGCCAAGTAGTTGCGCCATGTACCTACTTGTGCCATTGCTATGACGCAATAGCATAGTGACAGTACTATGGCTAACAACTTCTTCATATTACATCTTTAATAGATAATCAGCAAGCTTCTGAACTGCCTTAGCTCTATGACTTATATTATTTTTTATATTTAATCCAAGTTCAGCAAAAGTCTTATTAAATCCTTCTGGCATGAATATTGGATCATATCCAAATCCTTCACCACCACGCTTTCCTTCTGTTATCGATCCATTTACTATACCATCGAAGGTTGTTACCTTTCCGTCGATAATCAGTGCGATTACAGTGCGGAAACGGGCTTTTCGATTATCGTTGTTCTCAAGTTCTGCAAGCAGCTTTTTCATGTTTGCCTCTGAGTCGTGTCCTTCGCCGCCGGCATATCTTGCACTGTATACGCCTGGTGCTCCTCCTAGTGCATCAACCTCAAGACCAGTATCATCTGCAAAGCAGTTTACGTGATACTTGTCATATACCCACTGGGCTTTTATCAGAGCATTGTCTTTCAGTGTCTGACCCTTTTCAGGTATATCATCATGGCAACCAATTTCTGCGAGCGACATTACCTGAAACTTGTTGCCAAGTATCTTCTTAACCTCGCTCAGTTTATTCAGGTTGTTTGTGGCAAATACTATTTTCATCTTTTTATCTTCTACCTTTTTAACCTTAACCTTCATCTCGTCGAATCCTTCGCCATATACTCCGATAACACTCGACTGTGAAACAAAGGCGTTAGGGTCGATCATTTTGATTAGGCGGAACATATTTACGCTCTCATTCTTCTTGGCCAGGATACAGAGCACTTTCATTTCCTTACCTGTATACCATCCATGACCATCTAGAATTGTTACACCATGCTCCATCTGTGTACCGATAGCGTTGGCCATCTCCTGCCATTTGCGCGTGAAGATAAAGAATTGTACCGATTGTCTGCGAGCATTCATCACATAGTCAAGTACATAGTTTTCCATTGCCATCACGCAGAAACCAAACATCACCTTGTGGGCTCGCTCCAAGTATGTACCAAACTGTGGGAAGAACATACACGAACCAATGATGCAGAAATCGGCTGCTATCAGCACAGAACCAAGCGATACGTTATGATACTTGTTTACTGATGCTGCAATGATATCAGTTCCACCTGTCGATCCGTTGTGCAGGAATACTGTGGCCAGGGCTATACCAGTGATTACGCATCCTATAATCATCGACATAAAGTCCTGTCCCTCGCCCATCAGTTTAAATGGCAATCCATTGTCCTGTTTAGGAATAATCTCCTGGGCAAACCTCAGCATAAAGTATAGTGTGAAGATTGCAAAGATGGTCTTCATCAGGAACTTATAGCCAAGAATCTTCAGGGCTACCACAAGCAGTATACCATTGATAATGATATACGTATTCTCAAGGTGGAAACCTGTGGCGTAGTAAATAATAGCTGATAAACCTGTTACACCTCCAGCCACTATCTGATATGGCATCAGGAATACAGTGAAGGCGATAGTATAAAGAAGCAGGCCAAGGGCTATAAACATATAGTCCTTGACCTCGTTCCAAATCATCTTATGATCAATTGTCATTTTACTTTTTCAGCACAATGTTCACCATACGCTTAGGGACGATGATAACCTTTGCTACCTGGAAACCTTCGATATACTTCTTGGCTCGTTCGTCGGCCAGTACAGCATCCTCGATGGTCTTGTTGTCGGCATCAGCTGGGAATGTCATATCAAAGCGAGTCTTACCGTTGAAGGCAACACCAAGCTTGGCCTCGCTCTCTACCAGATACTTTTCATCCCACTTTGGCCACTCTGAGTCGCATACACTACCCTGCTCGCCCAGCATCTCCCAAAGCTCTTCAGCGATATGAGGAGCAAATGGAGCAATAAGGATTACGAGTGTCTTCAGCATCTCCTTGTTCTTGCACTTCTGCTGGCCAAGTTCGTTCACGCAGATCATAAATGCAGAGATAGAAGTGTTGTAGCTGAATGTCTCGATATCTGTTGATACCTTCTTGATAAGCTTGTGTACGCTCTTCAGGTTCTCTGGAGTTGGCTCACCCTCGAATCCATTCTGGAAGAGGTTCCAGAACTTCTTCAGGAAGCGATGGCAACCGTCGATACCATTGGTATCCCAAGGCTTACTCTGCTCAACAGGACCCAGGAACATCTCATAGAGACGCAGTGTGTCGGCACCATATTTCTCCACGATCATATCTGGATTAACCACGTTGAACATCGACTTCGACATTTTTTCGATAGCCCATCCGCATTTGTACTGACCGTTCTCAAGTATGAACTCTGCGTTGTTATATTCAGGGCGCCAAGCCTTGAATGCCTCAACGTCCAGGATATCAGCCGATACAATGTTTACATCTACGTGGATAGGTGTAACAGTATACTTATCCTTCAGACCGAAGCTAACGAACTTACCCTTGTCAGCACCCTCGTCCTCGATACGATATACGAAGTTAGAGCGACCCTGAATCATACCCTGGTTAACCAGCTTCTTGAATGGCTCATCCTCGCAGCTGTAACCTGAGTCGAAGAGGAACTTATTCCAGAATCGAGAGTAGATAAGGTGACCAGTAGCGTGCTCAGTACCACCTACGTAGAGGTCTACATTACGCCAGTACTCGTCTACATCCTTGCTAACAAGTGCCTTCTCGTTCTTTGGGTCCATATAGCGCAGATAGTAAGCTGATGAACCAGCAAAACCTGGCATTGTGTTTAGCTCGAGTGGGAATACTGTCTTGTTGTCTATTTCGTCCTTTGATACTACCTTATCAGTCTTAGTATCCCAAGCCCACATCTTGGCACGACCCAATGGTGGCTCGCCTGTCTCTGTTGGTTTGTACTCGTCAATTTCAGGCAGTTCCAGAGGCAGACACTCTTTTGGAATCATATAAGGCATGTCGTCCTTATAGTAAACTGGGAATGGCTCACCCCAATATCTCTGACGAGAGAAGATAGCATCGCGCAGACGGTAGTTCACCTTTACACGACCCAAGCCCTGCTCGGTTACGTATTTCTTGGTTGCGGCGATGGCCTCCTTAACGGTCAGACCATTCAGGCTGAACTTAGCCGATGAAGAGTTGCAGACAATACCCTCCTTGGCATCGTAGCTCTCTTCTGAAACATCAGCACCCTCAATCAGTGGGATAATAGGCAAGTTAAAGTGCTTGGCAAATGCATAGTCACGACTATCGTGAGCAGGTACAGCCATGATGGCACCAGTACCATAGCCAGCCAATACATATTCTGCAATCCAGATGGGTATTTTCTCGTCTGTAAATGGATTGATAGCATAGCTACCAGAGAACACACCTGTTACCTTGTGGTCCATCTGGCGATCGCGCTCTGTGCGCTTCTTTACGTAGTCCAGATACTTATCTACTTCAGCCTTCTGCTCAGGAGTAGTCAGTTCTGCTACTAAGTCGCTCTCAGGAGCCAGTACCATGAATGTTACACCAAACATTGTATCAGCACGAGTGGTGAAGATGGTGAAGTGCTTATCTGAGTCGGCTACATTGAATTCAACCTCTGTACCCTCACTGCGACCTATCCAGTTGCGCTGGGTTTCCTTCAGAGAGTCGGTCCAGTCGATATCCTCAAGTCCGTCGAGTAGTCGCTGAGCATAAGCCGATACACGCAGACACCACTGGCGCATCTTCTTCTGTACTACAGGATAGCCTCCACGAACACTGACACCGTCTACTACCTCATCGTTGGCCAATACAGTTCCAAGCTTTGGACACCAGTTCACCATTGTGTCGGCCAGATAGGCTATACGATAGTTCATCAGCACCTCCTGCTTCTTCTTCTCTGAGAATGCGTTCCATTCAGCAGCAGTAAAGTGCAGCTCCTCAGTACCCAGAGCGTGACAGTCTTCAGTACCCATCAGTTCGAAGTGCTCAATCAGCTTAATAGTTGGCTGAGCCTTGTGCGAAGCGGTAGAGAAGTAGCTCTTAAACATACGCTGGAATGCCCACTGAGTCCACTTGTAGTAGATAGGATCGCAAGTACGAACCTCGCGCTCCCAATCAAAACAGAAACCAATCTTATCCAACTGCGAGCGATAGCGGTTGATATTCTCGAAGGTAGTCTTTTCAGGGTGCTGACCTGTCTGGATGGCATACTGCTCTGCGGGCAGTCCGTATGCATCATATCCCATTGGGTTCAGCACGTTGTATCCCTGCTGACGCTTGTAGCGGGCATAGATATCACTGGCGATATAGCCAAGTGGGTGACCAACGTGAAGACCTGCTCCTGATGGATAAGGGAACATGTTGAGCACATAGAACTTCTTCTTGTTTTTGTCCTCAACCACGCGATAGGTACCATTCTCTACCCATCGCTTCTGCCATTTCTGTTCGATGTCTCTGAAATTGTAATCCATTGTATCTTTATATATTTTTGTTTCCGTACATTATAAATGCGGGTGCAAAGATACAAATTACTAAGCAGAACACCAAGAAGAAAAGCGAAAAATTACTTCCAATCCATCATAATATAGGCCAAATATCCAAAAGCGGCCACTATTATTGCCAGTATTAAGGCCATAATCACTAGCAGACACATTGCTCCAATCAACTTCAGCAGTATTTGTTTGTAGCTATAGCCCGTAAGTTGTTTCAGTGGTACGATACAGAGTACAATAGCCATCGTCTTAATCATAGAAGTTCCAGGCATAAAGAATGCTCCTATTATGTCGATGATTGTCTTCATATTTGTAATATAAACTATCGACACAAAGAATTCTGAAAAGCGCATGTCTGGTATTTTGGGATTATGACGGAAAAACCTGTATAAAGGCCAAGAAAGCACCATGAGCCAAAGGAACTGGAAGATAGTTTCATTATCCGCAATCCATTCGGTTAATTTATCTACTAAATGTTCTATATTTTTCAATATGTTTGATACATTTTCAGCAGATACATCTACTCCGTTTATTTTCATAACAGCATCATTGTTCAACGTATCTGTTTTCTCAGCGATAGAATCCTTTATAGCAGCTATAGAATCTGCCATCGATGCTTCCAGCTCTTTGCCTTTAAAATCATCATCTAACCCTTTTTTAATATTATTAGCAGCAGTTTCCTTACCAACTTTTATAGTATTAAGATTTTTAATATTGAATCCAGACTCTACAAACACAGACAGAGCTACCACCAGGAAGAACATCTTGAAAGGAGGGAAATATGCCATCTGCATGCCACTCAGATAGTCGCGAATCATATAGCCAGGACGCAGCAACAGGTCGCGGATGGTGCGGAACATACCACGATTGCCAAGTCCCCATACATCCAGAAACAGCAGAAAGGCCTGTTTAAACGAATATCTTCCTACTATTGCCTTCTGTCCGCATCGTGGACAGTAGTTGCCTTGATACTCTGTATGACATGTGGCACATTCGTGCTTGTCGTTGACGAGTGGTGCCACTTCGTGGGGCTTAACCTGCCACTCACGAAAACTTTCGTATTTCTCTCTAAGTATCTCTTTTTGCTCCATAACGCCGGCAAAGGTAACAAAAATCTATTATAAATGTATCATTGGCTGTTATTTTTTCTAAATTTCTTTGTAATTTCGAGATTAAGTTATATCTTTGTGGCTTGAAACGAAATTCATTACTTTATAAACTCATTTTTATATGAACAACGTACCTAAAATTAAGATTGGAATCGTCGCTGTATCTCGCGACTGTTTCCCTGAGTCATTGGCAGTAAACCGCCGCAAGGCTGTTATCGCCCAGTATGAAAAGAAGTTTGGTAAGGACGGCATCTACGAGTGTCCTATCTGTATCGTTGAGAGTGAGATTCACGCTCAGCAGGCTCTTGAGGACGTAAAGAAGGCTGGATGTAACGCCCTCTGCGTATACCTTGGCAACTTTGGTCCTGAGATTTCAGAGACTATGATTGCTGACTGGTTCCAGGGTCCAACAATGTTCTGCGCTGCTGCTGAGGAGACTCAGAACGACCTGATCGACGGTCGTGGTGATGCTTACTGCGGTATGCTGAACGCTAGCCAGGCTCTGTCTCTGCGCAAGACTCGCGCTTACATCCCTGAGGAGCCCGTTGGCGACGCTGCTCAGTGCGCTGAGATGATTCACGAGTTCCTGCCTATCGCTCGTGCTATCGTTGGTCTGCAGAACCTGAAGATCATCAGCTTCGGTCCTCGTCCAAACAACTTCCTGGCTTGTAACGCTCCTATCCGTGCTCTCTATGATCTCGACGTTGAAATCGAGGAGAACTCAGAGCTCGACCTGCTCGAGGCTTTCCAGAAGCATCAGGGCGACCCACGTATTGACGCTGTTGTAGCTGATATGGCTAAGGAACTGGGTGCTGGTAATAAGATTCCTTCAGTTCTGCCTAAGCTCGCTCAGTATGAGCTCACACTTACTGACTGGATCGAGGGTCACAAGGGGTCTCGCCAGTTCGTAGCTATGGCCAACAAGTGCTGGCCTGCATTCCAGACCATGTTCGGTTTCGTACCTTGCTACGTTAACAGCCGCTTGACAAGCCGTGGTATCCCCGTAGCTTGCGAGGTTGATATCTATGGTGCACTGTCAGAGTACATCGGAACATGTATCTCTGAGGATGCTGTTACACTGCTCGACATCAACAACACCGTACCTACAGATATGTATGAGGAGAGCATCAAGGGTAAGAAGTTTGCTTGCGATACATACACAGAGAAGGAGATCTTCATGGGCTTCCACTGTGGTAACACCGCTTCAAGCAAGGTTTGCAACTGCCAGATGTGCTTCCAGCGCATTATGGCTCGCGCTCTGCCTGTTGAGGTTACTAACGGTACCCTAGAGGGTGACATCCAGCCAGGTCTGGCTACAGTTTATCGTCTGCAGTCTACTGCCGACACCAAGCTCCGCGCTTACATCGCTCAGGGCGAGGTTATTCCTGTAGCTACACGCTCATTCGGTTCTATCGGTATCTTCGGTATCAAGAACATGAGCCGCTTCTATCGTCACGTCCTC
>ONGP01000059.1 GCA_900317405.1 uncultured Prevotella sp. | reverse complement strand
TTCAGCAGTTCCTGTGGGTCAGCCTCGCGCAACTGCTTCTCGGTCATGTCGTCACGACGCAAGTTGTGAGGACCGTATACGCAGTAAGAATACAGATAGTCGAAACATGTGCGCTGATCCTTCTTGCGGTCGTCGCGCGACTTCAGTGTCAGGTCCACATACTGTGCATACGACTCCTTGTCGGCCTTAGCATTGTGCAGCACCTCCTCCATCAGCTTCAGTGCTGCAGGCATATTCTCGTTCAGACCAGAGAGTGATATGTTCAGGTTGTCACCATTCACGTTCACGTTGTAGTTACAAGCCAGATTATAGAACTTCTGCTTAATCTCCATGGCCGAGAGCTTATCTGTACCCACATAGTCCAGATAGTCACATGCTATGTCATAGCGGTTGTCGTCCTCATGACCGAAATCATAGCGGAACACAAGGTTGAACAGGCCGTTTTCTACGTTCTTCTTATAATACAGAGGCAGCTTTTTCTTTGTCTCTGTGATAGTGAGATCCTTGCTGTAGTCTACGAATACAGGCTGGATAGGCTCTACCTTAGTCTCCTGGATAGCCTTTACATAATCGCTCTTCTGGTCGCGGTTGGCCTGTATAGGAGTGATGGCAGGCTTGTCTATCTTCTTCTGCAGAGAGTCTACCCCCTGAACCTTGAAGATAGTAGCATAGCCGTTGGTGAAGAATCGGTTGGCAAAGTCCACAATCTGCTGCTTAGTCATCTTCGAAATGCGGTCCAGGTAACCTACCTCACGTTCCCACTCTATGCCATTGATAAAGGCATTCATAAACTTATTAGTACGCCAGCGGTTGTTCTCCATCGCACGCTGGTAGCTCAGCTTCTTATTGTTCACTACCGATGGCAGCAAGTCGTCAGAGAAGTTACCCTTCTTCAGGTTCTCAATCTCAGCCAGCATCAGTTCGCGAACCTCCTTCAACGACTGGTTTGGCTTTGGCTGTCCCATCAGTACGAATGTTGAGTAGTCCTGCTGGTCCTGCAGTCCACCACCAGCACCCTGCACCTTCATAGTCTGGTTCAGGTTCAGGTCAAAGAGACCAGCTTTGCCGTTGTTCAGCATATCACCTATCACGTCGAGAGTATCGGTCTGCAGGTCAGCGGCCTTATTGGCCAACCATGCCACCCATACCTGCTCAGCCTGCTGACCGATGATGGTAGTATCGCTAGGAGCAGTAAGACGGCGCTGTGCAGGGAATACAGGCTGACGCACATCAGCACCTGGCTTCCATCCGCCGAAGTACTTGTCGATGATAGCTATTGTCTTGTCAGGATCAAAGTCACCTGCCATACAGATAGCCACATTGTTGGGCACGTACCACTTTTTAAAGTAGTTTTTGATGTTAGTTATCGATGGGTTCTTCAGGTGCTCCTGAGTACCGATAGTGGTCTGTGTACCATAAGGGTGAGTAGGAGTAAGCTTCTTGCCGATAGCATTCCAAATCTTATCACCGTCATCGGTCAGATAGATGTTATACTCCTCGTACACAGCCTCCAGCTCGGTGTGGAAACCACGGATAACCATATTCTGGAAACGGTCAGCCTGGATCTTAGCCCAGTTGTCTATCTCGTTCGATGGGATATCCTCTACATAGCATGTCACGTCGTTGCTTGTGAATGCGTTGGTACCCTGAGCACCGATGGCAGCCATCAGCTTGTCGTACTCGTTAGGGATGAAGTACTTTGCAGCCAACTGCGATACAGAGTCAATCTCGTGGTAAGCCTGCTTACGCTGTGCAGGGTCAGTCAGCTTGCGATAAGCCTCATAGCGCTGCTCAATCTCGTCGAGCAGAGGTTTCTCGGCTGCAGCGTTGTTGGTACCAAACTGCTTGGTACCCTTAAACATCAGGTGCTCCAGATAGTGAGCCAGTCCAGTTGTCTCTGCAGGGTCGTTCTTCGAACCCGTACGCACGGCGATATAAGTCTGTATACGTGGTTTCTCAGCATTCACGCTCAGATAAACCTTCAACCCGTTGTCCAGTGTATAGATACGGGTCTGCATCATATCCCCAGGCACGGTTGTGTACTTAAAATCCTTAGCCTGTGCACTCATACTAAGAGCCACGGCCGCAATAGTTGAAATCAGTTTAAGTCTCATTACTTTTTTAAGTTATATATTAAATCAGCCGCAAAGGTACGACGATTTTTTGAAAGATGCAAATAAAACGAAGTTTTTTTGATGTTACACATCATGCCCATACTCAAGCCACCAAAATGAGAATAAGGAAACGGAAGTCAGCGGCTTTGCCGCTATCAACGGGACACAAGATCTTAAATTTAGGATGTAAATATCAATACCTCTTCGTGTATCCAGGCGGTGACGCTCTTGTGCATGCGTCGCTTGAAGACGGAGCTGAAGGTGCTGTAACTGTGGTAGCCGCTCTCCTGGGCCAGCTGCTGGGCGACAATGGGTTTCCCTGCAGCGGCAAGCTCGCGGTAGCGGGCTATGAAATGAGAAAAAGAGCCTGTTTCGCAGTCACAACGTTTTTATTGTGACGATGTTCAGCGAATATGGGGGCACGGTTAGCATCACGTGGTCATCAGCTGTCGAGAGTTGTTGCTCTACGGGATGAATGGTTGTGGGCTGCTGGAGCGTATTCTCCTCCATACCGTCGTTGGCTGCCAACCTCACTACTCGGGCTTCGCTGCTGTGCATCGATATCAATGGTTATCTGAGCCTGTGCAGTGGCAGCCATAGATAGTAATAATCATATCTGGTGCAAATATACATAAGTTTTTGAAGATATTTCCTTCCCAAGCAACTTTTTCTGGATTTCACTTGCATTTTTACACTATAATTCATTACCTTTGCATCCTCAAAGAATTAATGACACAATAATAATGAAGGAATCAAGATTTTACCTCTTAGGCATTTTCGCCACAGCGTCTATCAGCGTTTGCGCTCAGACCACCAAGCGCGTGTTTGTCTATAGCCCAGGTGAGCACGCCGGCTTGCATGTAGCACAATTCACCCCCAACGGTTGGCAGGAGATGGGTCAGCTGTGCTCGTCCGACTATGGCACATGGGGAGCCGAAAAGCGCATGTACCACCCCTCAGTGGCCCGCGCTGCCGATGGCACCTGGCGCCTGGTGTTTCAGGTCAACGACAGTTCACCACTCTTTGCCGCAGCCTATAGCCGCAACTTGGTAACCTGGCGCCCACAAGACTATCCTGTGATGTCAACGCCACAGTGCCTCAAGCCGGTAGTCTTTGCCAATGACAATGGCACCTTCGACATCTATTATCAGACGAAGACCGGCGACAAGCGCTGGGTATCCGCATCGGGCAACTTCCGTCAATTCAGCAAAGACCAGAAGAGCCTGATCGATCAGGCTGCCTGGACGCGCGACACCGCCACCATAGCAGGCAAGTTGCACGAGGGCAACACCTTCGACATCACAGCGCAGGAACTCAGCACCATCACTAGTCACTTCCAACAGTTGCAGGCCGACGCACGTCTCAGCAGTGAGCGCATGCACGACGATGCCAAGAATTCCCTGCTGCCCCATCAGCCTGTGACAGCCACACTTCACGTGAGCAACAGCGAGAAGACCATCAGCGACAAACTGATAGGTATCTTCTTCGAAGACATCAGCTATGCTGCCGATGGCGGTCTGTATGCCGAACTGATTCAGAACCGCGACTTCGAATACAACGCAAAAGATCGTCGCGAGTGGAACGCCACCACCGCCTGGCACTCAGCCAGTCCTATCGATATTTCCACCCAGCACCCACTCAGCAGCAACAATCCCCACTATGCTGTGATTGCTGCCGACACACTGTGGAACGAGGGTTGGGATGGCATCGCCGTAGAGGCCGGCCATAAGTACAACTTCTCGATGTATGTTCTGGCCGACGGTCAGAAGCAGAACTTCACGATTCAGCTAATAGGCACCGATGGCACCATACTTGCCAGCAGCAAACTCAAAACCCAGGGCACTGATTGGCAACAGTACACCTGCGTGCTCAGCACCAAGAAGAGCTGCACCAAGGCCCGTCTGGCCATCATTCCGCAGAAGTCCGTCCGTGTGGGACTCGATATGATTTCGCTCTTTCCACAAGAAACATTTATGAACCGTCCTAACGGTCTGCGTCGCGACTTAGCTCAGGTCATCGCCGACCTGAAGCCCAAGTTCGTCCGTTTCCCAGGCGGTTGCATGAGCCATGGTCAGGGCCTCGACAATATCTACCATTGGAACCACACCGTAGGTCCACTTCAGGACCGCAAACCCGACTTCAATATCTGGGGCTATCATCAGACACGCGGACTGGGATTCTTCGAGTATTTCCAGTTCTGCGAAGACATCGGTGCCGAGCCACTCCCAGTGCTTGCAGCAGGCGTTCCATGCCAGAACTCAGCCGCCAACGCCCAGGGTATAGGCGGTCAGCAGTGCGGCATCCCTATGGATCAGATGCCAGCTTACATCCAGGAGCTGCTCGACCTGATTGAGTGGGCCAATGGCGATCCCGCCACCTCCAAGTGGGCCAAGCTTCGCGCTGATGCCGGTCACCCCGCCCCATTCAACCTTAAATATATAGGTATAGGCAACGAGGACATCATCGGCACCGTGTTCGAAGAGCGCTACGAGATGATCTGCAAGGCCATCCGTCAGAAATATCCCGAGATTAAGATTTGTGGCACCGTAGGACCTTTCCACGCCCCAAGTGCCGATTACGTCGAAGGATGGGACTTCACCAAGCGCCATCCCGAGCTGCAGTATATGGTTGATGAGCACTACTACGAGTCAACCGGTTGGTTCATGCACCATCGCAACTATTACGACGGTTACGATCGCACCATGCCGAAGGTTTATCTTGGCGAATATGCAGCCTCAACCAATGTCAAGCGTCCCAATATCGAGACCGCACTGGCCGAAGCCCTCTATCTCACCGATGTTGAGCGCAATGGCGACGTGGTAGAGATGACCAGCTACGCCCCGATGCTGGCCAAGGATAAGCACCACAACTGGGATCCCGACATGATCTACTTCTCTAACACCGAAGTCCGCCCCACCCCTGCCTACCATGTTCAGCGCATGTTCTCGGTATATGGTGGCGACAAGTACGTGAGCACCAAGATCCATATTGCCCCCGAACTTAAACATCGCGTAGGCGTCAGTCTGGTTCGCCACAGTGCCACCGGCCGTCGCTATCTCAAGTTGGTAAACGCCCTGCCCGTAGAGCTCACCATCAAAGCCAACGGCCTCACTATCCCAGCCGACAGCAAGACCGAGGAGTTCAGCGGTCAGCCCACCGACCAGACGCTTGAGATGAAGCAAGGAGTAGCAGGCCCCAACGCCCTCACGCTACCCCCTTACACTTTCCGTGTGATAGAGTTATAAAAACAAGTTTATATAAAAGTTAGGCAATATTTCAGTCAAAAGGCTCATGGCTCTTCTCTCGTATCATGAGGTCGTAGGAAATACCCGAAATGCTAGATATAAGTCATGCCCGCTGCTATTATTTCACCCACAAAAGTCATACCGGCACCTCCTCTGAGGCTCTGAGGCTGAGGACTTTACATCCAGGTAGCCTTCTGCCGAAACAGCGTCGTGTTACGACGATCAGCCGATACTTGATGAAAAGATACAAATAAAATTGGAAATAAAGAAGAACTTTGCAAGAAAAATCGTATTGCAACAAAAAAAAGTCGCAAAAATATTATTAAAGTGGAATCATGTCTTGTACTGAAATACGTTGACTCCTGCCAAGCCTCTTAAAAGTTAAAAAGAGTTATGAGAAAAGGTCAACGTTTTGCACGCGCATTCAAGCGTGCC
>ONGP01000013.1 GCA_900317405.1 uncultured Prevotella sp. | reverse complement strand
GCAACCGAGGGACACTCTGTGCCACTGCCAGGACTGGGAACCATGCGATTCGGAGTGCGCAGTAAGGCGGTAGAGAGTCTGGAGGATGTAAAGACTGGTCTGATCAGTGTGCGTCGTATCATCTTCACTCCTAACACTGAGGTGAAGGACGAACTGAAGAATACCTCAATCCAGATTACCTGTCTGGACGAGGATGGCAAAGTGCTGAAGCGCGTAACCAGCAGCGACAGCGGCGACATCGAGGACAATGAGAATGGTGGTAATCAGAGCGGCAATCAGGGTGGAAACACCAGTGGCGGCGGCAGCACCCGAACCGACGACGGCGAAATGGATCAAAATTAGCCACTAGGGGCATGGGGCCTCTAAGCCCCACCCCATTTTTACTAACAACACTAAAACTAGACTACGACTATGACTAAAAAGGAGACAGCAAAATTCATCGTACAGCTTATCGCATCGATTGCATCGGCGATACTGACGGCACTAGGCGCTACGAGCTGCGTAGGAGCGTAAAAGAAACCCTCAGACTATCAAGTCTGAGGGATTTTTATAGCCGCAAAGATAGAGATAATTATCGTAAATTGCAAGTTTTAGCTGGGAAATTTGTTTTGTTCGGAGGAAATGCTTAACTTTGCAGGCGAAACTTTGAACTATAAATAAGAATATGATCATGAAGAAACTGATATTATCTATTATTGCACTATGCTGGGGGCTGGGAGCCTGGGCTACTGAGTTTGACGGAATGTACCAGTCGCAGGGGGGCGAACTGCTGTTCCACTTTACGGGCGACAGTCTGTATGTGGACATGGCTCAGAGTAAGCGCACGGTGTCGGCATTTAAACTGGTAAAGTCGGCACAGAAGGATAAGACTACCACGTATAATGCCTACGAGGCTTTTGTGAAAAATGATAACATTACGTATCGCGAGGTGCTGATACGTATGACGCGATTGGAGGACGAGCGATATCTGCTGGAGTATTTCGGCAAGGATAAGGATCGCGACTATAATACAGCCGAGAGATATCACCTGAAAAAACTAGAATAATTATGAGAAAACTAACCCTTACAATCATTGCTGCAGCTCTATGGTTATCGGCAGCTGCACAAGAACAGTACAAAGTGAATTTCCAAGGGGCAAAGCCCAACATTGCCGACTTTGCCGAGACGTATCTGAACCAGGCTAACGACGGCGAGGAGGACGACTGCGCCGACGAGAGCACCAACGCTTTCCGCTGGGCGTGGAACACGTATCGAAAAGGCCAGAAACTTACTCCAGGCCATACTCTTACGGTAGACGCGAAGAACGGATTTATACTGTACGAGAGCCGCCAGGACGACGGATTCAAGCTGAGAGTGGAGATGGTGTACTGGAACGAAAACGACGGCCGACACAAGCTGATAGCCTGCGGCACGTACTGCTTTAAGGAAGGTACATATGAGGCCGGACAGTTTGACGGACTGACATTTCTGCGCTACGACAGCAATACCAAGACGATGCAGTATACAGCGGCTCCTGGATTCGACATACAATACACTGCCGACGACGGTGCATGGGTGTCGTACGACTTGCCACGACAGGGCAAAGACATCACAGTGAACTACTGGTACGACCAGGGCAAACGCAAGACACAGAAGACACTGAAGTGGAACGGAAAGAAGTTTACATTCTAATCCGCATAAAAAAAACAGATGAGAGGCCCGCGAAGATGGGTCTCTCATCATAGAATGATCAAATAATAACTAAAAACTAACGTACCTTTTTTATGGTTTCAACACTATGTATCCTAGCGGGTATTACTTGTTCAGGCCACGGTTGTTGATAGTGGTGTTGAGCAGAACAAGATACTTACGCATCTGCTCGTCGTTGAGCACGTAGCGCATCCACTTTACATCGTTCTCGATGGCGCGCTTAACCATTGCGTCGCGCTCACCCTCGCCATACTGAGCGGCAAAGCTCATCTCGGCTGCAAATGTGTGGTGAATGTTCTCAACTACTTCCTTCTGATCGTCGGCCAGATTCAGCGCCATTGAAAGCTTATTCATATTGATAGTCATGTCATAAGCCTTAACGTTGCTTACTGTAGTTGAAGTCTCTTCTGCTGCGAATGCTGTTGCAAAACCAAGCACTGCTACGATTGTCAAAATCATCTTTTTCATCTTTTTACCCTTTCTTTTAATTTTACTCGGTCGGCTTGTTGTGGTCGGCCTACCTTAAACATTTGTTATCCAGCGGGTTATCATACCCGTTTTGTTCTTTTGACGATGCAAAGATACGGCGATTTTTACTAATACGCAAATATTTACGTAAGATTGTGTGCGAACACAGTTCTTTTGTTGATGCATATCAAAGATATATACGTAAAAAACTGAAAATTCATTGCGAAGAGTGCAAAAAAAGCCCTAACTTTGCAGCATGATATACAATATAGACAACAAGAACGTACTGGCCTTCTCGACCGAGAGGGGTTTCGTAGACAAGGATATGCCCTACGACGGGTTTAACATCACATATTATACCGACGACGACGCGGAGCACATAGCCCAGTGCCGATACGACCTGAGGCAGATGCTGGAGGTGGCTGATGACCACCTGATACTGCCCCGACAGGTACACGACACCCGTATAGCAGAGGTGACGGCACAGAATCTGAGCGATAAGTTTGAGGGGATAGACGCACTCATCACTACCCTGCCCCGCACTTGCATAGGTGTGTCGACTGCCGACTGTGTGCCTATACTTATATATGATACGCGCACGCGCGCGATAGCAGCAGCTCATGCGGGATGGCGAGGCACTGTGCAGCGCATCGGTCGGAAGACTATCCAGGCTATGGCGGAAAGCTATGCATCGAACCCGGAGGATATGAAGGTGGTGATAGGCCCAAGCATTGGTCCCGATGCTTTCGAGGTGGGCGACGAGGTGTATGAGGCATTCGCTCAGGAGGATTTCGACATGAACCGTATAGCATTTAAGCGCGACGGCAAGTGGCACATAGACCTGTGGCAGGCCAACGCTATCGACATAGAGCTGACCGGAGTGCCCCACGATGCCATCGAGATAGCTGGCGTGTGCACCTATCAGGAGTACGACAGATTTTTCTCGGCCCGCAGGCTCGGAATAAAAAGTGGTAGGATTTATACGGGAATTATGATAAAATGAAAGTAAATCGCTAAAAATCCTTTCAGATATTTGGCGGTTTGACGGAAAACACTTACCTTTGCAGCGCCGGTGGATGAAGCCCTGCTTGTAGAAGGGTACCGCTAAAGGCAAGATAAATTGCATAGGAATATGAAAGTATTGAAATTCGGCGGAACGTCCGTAGGTTCCGTAAAAAGCATTCTTAGCTTGAAAAAAATCGTTGAGGCAGAGGCTCGGACGCAACCTGTCGTAGTAGTAGTAAGTGCGCTGGGCGGTATCACAGATAAGTTGATAGCGACCTCACAACTGGCCCTGAAGGGTGATGACAAGTGGCGCGAAGAATTCGACGCGATGGTGACAAGGCATCACCAGATGATTGACACTATCATCACCGATGACAAGAAACGTGTAGACTTATTCAACAAGGTGGATCAGCTGTTCGACCAGTTGAAGAGTATCTATTATGGTGTTTACCTGATACACGACTTGTCGAAGAAAACAGAAGACACAATAGTAAGTTACGGTGAGCGACTCTCGTCGAACATCGTAGCCACAATGATAAAAGGCGGCAAGAGAATGAACAGCCGCGACTTTATACGCACGGAGAAGAAGAACGGCAAGCACCGACTGGCTGTAGACCTGACAAACCAGTTGGTACGCGATGCATTCAAGGATATGCCCGACGTAGCTGTAGTGCCGGGATTCATCAGCCGCGACAAGGACACCAGCGAGACAACCAACCTGGGACGTGGCGGTAGCGACTATACTGCCGCTATCATAGCTGCTGCGCTGGATGCCGAGGTGCTGGAGATCTGGACCGACGTGGATGGATTTATGACGGCCGACCCACGTGTGATAAAAACGGCTTACACCATCAACGAGCTGAGCTACATAGAGGCAATGGAGCTGTGTAACTTCGGCGCAAAGGTAATCTATCCCCCGACGATCTACCCCGTATGCGTAAAAAATATCCCCATAAAGGTTAAGAACACATTCAACCCCGAACACCCGGGCACTCTGATTAAGGACCACATAGAGAACGACCAGAAGCCTATCAAGGGTATCTCGAGTATTAAGGGCACCACACTGATAACGGTAACGGGACTCTCGATGGTGGGTGTGATCGGTGTGAACCGCCGAATTTTTACTACCTTGGCCAACAAGGGTATCTCGGTATTCATGGTATCGCAGGCTTCGTCAGAGAACTCAACCAGTATCGGTGTACGCGACGAGGATGCCAACGACGCTGTAGAGGTGCTGAACGCTGAGTTTGCCAAGGAGATTGAGACGGGAGCAATGTTCCCCATGCACGCCGAGAGCGGACTGGCCACCATCGCTATCGTGGGCGAAAACATGAAGCATACTCCGGGTATTGCAGGTAAGCTGTTTGGTACGCTGGGCCGCAGTGGTATAAGCGTGATAGCTTGCGCGCAGGGTGCTTCGGAGACTAACATATCATTCGTAGTAGACGGACGATTCCTGCGCAAGTCGCTCAACGTGCTGCACGACTCGTTCTTCCTGTCGGAATACAAGGTGCTCAACCTGTTTATCTGCGGTGTGGGTACCGTGGGCGGCAAGCTGATAGAGCAAATCCGCAGTCAGTACGAAACACTGATGCAGCGCAACGGACTGAAGCTGAACGTGGTAGGTATAGCATCGTCGAAAGCTGGCGTGTACAGCCGCGACGGCATAGATCTGGACAACTATCGCGAACTGCTGAAGGAGCCCGAGGCTCAGGGTAAGAGCCTGAAGGACGAGGTGCTGGGAATGAACATTTTCAACTCAGTGTTCGTTGACTGTACTGCCAGCAAGGATATAGCATCGCTGTATCAGACATTCCTGGAGCACAACATCAGTGTGATAGCTGCCAACAAGATAGCAGCATCGAGCGACTACGAGAACTATATGCGACTGAAGAAGACGGCCCGCAACCGCGGCGTGTGGTTCCGCTACGAAACCAACGTGGGTGCCGGACTGCCTATCATCGGTACCATAAACGACCTGAGAAACTCGGGCGACAAGATACTGAAAATCGAGGCTGTGCTTAGCGGCACACTCAACTTTATATTCAACGAGATAGCTGCCGACGTGCCATTCAGCGAGACTGTACGCAGAGCCAAAGAGCAGGGCTACAGCGAGCCCGATCCACGTATCGACCTGAGCGGAACGGATGTTATCCGCAAGCTGGTGATTCTGACCCGCGAGGCTGGATATCAGGTGGAGCAGGCCGATGTGGAGAAAAATCTGTTTGTGCCCAACGAGTACTTTGATGGTAGCGTGGATGACTTCTGGAAGAAACTGCCTCAGTTGGATGCCGGCTTTGAGGCACGCCGCAAGAAGCTGGAGGCCGACGGAAAGCGTTGGCGATTTGTGGCTACGATGGAGGACGGCAAGACTAATGTAGCGCTGAAGGAGGTGGATGCTAATCACCCATTCTACCGACTGGAGGGAAGCAACAACATAGTGCTGCTGACCACCGAGCGATACAAGGAGTACCCGATGCTGATACAAGGCTACGGCGCCGGAGCATCGGTAACTGCCGCAGGAGTATTCGCGAACATAATGAGTATCGCTAACATTTAATCAACAGACACTATTATGAAACACATAATTATTTTGGGAGATGGAATGGCTGACCTGCCTGTGGAAAGACTGGGCGGGAAGACATTACTACAATATGCGGCGAAGCCGATGATGGACCAGCTGGCTAAGGAGGGACGATGCGGACGACTGATAACAGTGCCCGAGGGATTTCCTCCTGGTAGCGAGGTGGCCAACACTGCTATACTGGGCTACGACCTGAACAAGGTGTACGAGGGTCGCGGACCGCTTGAGGCTGCATCTATCGGATACGAAATGGCCGACGACGATCTGGCTCTGCGCTGCAACATCATCAATCTGCAGGACGGCAAGATTATAACTCACAACGGCGGAAATCTGGAGACAGACGACGCCCGAGTGCTGATAGAATATCTGAACGAGACATTGGCAAAACCCATCAACCAGAGAGAGGGTTGCGAGCGTGTAAAATTCATCACTGGCATACAGTATCGCCATCTGCTGGTAATCAAGGGCGGCAACAAGCACATAACTTGCGCCCCACCCCATGATCACCCCAACGAGCAGTGGCGCCCACTGCTGGTTAAGGCCGACACGCCCGAAGCACAGAAGACTGCCGACCTGCTGAACGAATTGATTCTGAAATCGCAGGAACTGCTGGAGGAGCACCCATTCAATAAGGCTCGTGCGGCACGTGGCGAGCGACAGGCTAACAGCATCTGGCCCTGGAGCGGCGGCTATCGCCCTTCGATGGAGACACTACAGCAGCAATATCCGGAGATAAAATCGGGTACGGTGATTTCGGCCGTAGACCTGATTCGAGGCATAGGCCACTACGCCGGACTGAAGATAGCAGAGGTGGAAGGCGCCACAGGACTGGCCGACACTAACTATGAGGGTAAAGCACAGGCTGCCATCGAGGCGCTGCAGAAGGATGACTTTGTGTTTGTGCACGTAGAGGCAAGCGACGAAGCCGGACACGACGGCGACCTGGAGCTGAAGCTGAAGACTATCGAGTATCTGGACCAGCGACTCATCAAGCCCATATACGAGCACATCCTAAAGATGGACGAGCCTGTATGCCTGGCTGTACTGCCCGACCACCTTACTCCGGTAGAGATGCGAATACACGTAGGCCAGCCCGTGCCATTCCTGATCTGGCACAAAGGCATAGAGCCCGACGAGGTACAGCAATACGACGAAGTGAGCTGCGTATCAGGCAGTTACGGACTATTAAAACTAAATGAGTTTATGCAAGCCCTAATGTCCATCTCTTAATTCTAAATTCTAAAATCTCAATTAATATGAAATATTACAGCACCAACGGCAAGGCTCCTATTGCCGACCTGCACAAAGCAGTAGTTAAGGGACTGGCTGAGGATCGCGGACTGTATATGCCCGAGCGTATCAACAAGTTGCCCAAGGAGTTTTTCGACAACATCGAGAAGATGAGTTTCCAAGAGATAGCCTACACCGTGGCCAGCGCTTTCTTTGGCGAGGATGTAGATCTGGATGCTCTGCACGATATAGTTTACGACACACTGCAGTTTGACTGTCCGGTGGTGAACGTAAAGGATGACATCTACACGCTGGAACTATTCCACGGACCAACGCTGGCATTTAAGGATGTAGGCGCTAGATTTATGGCCCGATTGCTGCAGTACTTTATCAAGCAGGAGAACAATCACAAAGAGGTAAACGTGCTGGTGGCCACTAGCGGCGATACCGGTTCGGCTGTAGCCAACGGATTCTTGGGAGTGGACGGCATACACGTATATGTGCTGTATCCTAAGGGCAAGGTTAGTCCGATACAGGAGTGCCAGTTTACCACTCTGGGCAAAAACATCACTGCTATCGAGGTAGACGGTGTGTTCGACGATTGTCAGGCTCTGGTTAAAAATGCCTTTATGGATGCCGAACTGAACGAGCACATGAAGTTGACATCGGCCAACTCGATAAACGTGGCCCGATTCCTGCCTCAGGCATTCTACTATTTCAATGCCTACGCCCGCATGAAGGAGCAAGGCAAAGCCGACAATCTGGTGATGTGTGTGCCTAGCGGTAACTTCGGTAATATCTGCGCTGCACTATTCGGCCACGAGATGGGACTGCCCATCAAGCGTTTCATAGCCGCCAACAATGCCAACGACATCTTCTACAAATATCTGCAGACAGGCAAGTATGAGCCAAAGCCATCGAAACAGACTCTGGCCAACGCAATGGATGTGGGCGATCCATCAAACTTTGCCCGTATCTACGACCTGTACGGCAAGAGTCACGAGAAGATTACGTCTATCATCAGCGGTGCTACCTACACCGACGAGGATATCAAGCAGACCATGCGCGAGTGCTACAAGGCTAGCGGATACATACTGGATCCACACGGAGCATGCGGATATCAGGCGCTGAAAGACGGACTGAAGGATGGCGAGACAGGCGTGTTCTGCGAGACTGCTCACCCAGCAAAATTCAAGGAGAAGGTTGACGAGATACTGGGTATCGACGTAGAGATACCAGAGCGTCTGGCAGCATTTATGCGCGGTAAGAAGCAAAGCGTAGCGATGACAAAAGACTTTGCTGATTTCAAAGCCTATCTGATGAAGCAATAATAGAAATAAGAACAGTAGTTTATAGTGAATCGAGGCGGTCGGAGTATAATTCTCTGGCCGCTTCGCCTGTTTCATCATCGGTCATGTCAACACGCGGATGCATGATAATCTCGTCGAGATTGATACCTATACGGTCCATATTCTGATTGGTAAAGGTAAGTTGGGCACCAAACAGACAGATGGTCCACGATATCTGCAGCCACAGCATGAACAGAGGCAGTGCGGCAAACGATCCGTAGATAGCGTTATAGCCGGTAACCCAAATCTGCGAATGGATGTAGAACAGCTGCAGCAACTGCATGGCTACACCTGCCAATATACCAGGAACGATGGCACTCTTGAACTTTACTTCGGTATTAGGCATATAGACATAAGCCAATATGAATAGCACCGAAAGCAGCAGATAAGGCGAGAAGTCGAGCAGTCGGCTGACGGCCGGCCCCAGCAGGATCAATCCCTCCATATGCTTAGCGATGGTAGCCATAAAGATAGAAAGACCCATCGAAACCACGATGATGATTGGGAACAGAAAGAACATGGCCAGATAATTGGTTATCGATCGCATTATCGGGCGAGAATTGTTGACCTGCCATATCTGATTGAAAGTCTCTTCTACATTATTTACCAGCATAAGCACAGTATACAGCATGAATATCAAACCCACACCCAGGAAGATGCCACTCTGAGTATGGATGAGATAGCTGTTGACAAAGTCGGTCAGGATGTCGGCCACCTGAGGCTGCGACGACAAGGCATCGCGGAACCATATCTCTATATACTTATTATAACCAAAGCCACGGGCTATGGCAAAGATCACAGCCAGCATGGGTACGATGGCTAGCAATGTGGAATAAGTGAGAGCCGACGCCTGAGTCATCACTCGTTTTGCAGTGAAGAAACGAATGGTGAGCTCTAAAGTGCGGTATATCTGGTTTAATTTCATAATTTCAATAAAAAAGCACTGCCCCTATAAGCCGGGTTCTGTACCATGCAGGCATGGCGTTTGTCATTTATCTAGTCCACGAGTCACCCCGTGGCTCAAGCGTTCTACCCTCCATCGTATTACTCGGGCGGGCAACCCTCAGACGATGGTATACATGAACTTGCAGCCTCCAGTCGGCACAGCCCAACGATCACCCGCTGGCTGGTGGTCTCTTACACCACCTTCTCACCCTTACCCCTCCGAAGAAAGGCGGTTGTTTTCTTCTGCCGGCACCTACTGTCACCAATAGCTTCTACTTTCGGAAGTGGAGCGCCCTGTGCTGCCCGGACTTTCCTCTCGCGCATTCCTTTCAGAAGCGCCAGCGACAAACCGTAGCAGTGCGTTTTCTGGGTGCAAAGGTAAGGATATTTTCGCAAAAACGAGCAGAAACTGCCAAAAACTACCGAAAATAATTGTCTTAATTGCATATTTGCAACTAAAAATATAATTAACACTTAAATTTGTCAGTATTTTAAGATTTAAAGTGTTAATCGCAAATGCGCGTTAAGCATTGGGGCATAATTGTTAAATTGGGACAAATATTAACGACAAATTGTCAGTATTCCAAATAATGCACTTATTTTTGCACCATCAAAACATGAAAGGAAACATTATTGTGGAATTTAAAACTTAAAAAAATGAATGAGAATATGAAAAAGATCGTAAATGTAGCAACTCCAGCTGTATGCGCAGTTGCTTTGATTCTTTCGGTAACAGCTATCAGTAAGACCAACGCTGCTACTGCACCCGCTCCCATTGTTACATCAACCACAGCTGCACCAGCCGGTCAGCCAGTTGACCTTACCTATGCTGCAGAGAAAGCTCTGCCATCGGTAGTTTACATTAAGTCGGTTCAGAACTCAAAGGTTCAGACCGTAGAATATAGCGACCCGTTCGAGGATTTCTTCAGCGATCCGTTCGGTGGTTTCTTCGGTCGCGGTCAAGGTCAGGGCAACGGCAATCGCCGTCAGCGTCAGGTACAGACTCCAAAGCGTGCTGCCGCTGGTTCGGGCGTAATCATCTCGGCTGATGGTTATATCGTGACCAACAACCACGTGGTAGATGGTGCCGACGAACTGACTGTAAGCTTGAACGAGGGTTCGAAGGAGTATTCGGCTCGTGTGATCGGTGCCGACAAGACTACCGACCTGGCTCTCATCAAGATCGACGCCAAGAATCTGCCCGCCATCACTATCGCAAACAGCGACGATGTAAAGGTTGGCGAATGGGTATTGGCAGTAGGCAACCCACTCGGACTGAACAACACCGTTACAGCCGGTATCATCTCGGCTAAGGCCCGCACACTGGGTGCCAACGGCGTAGAGAGCTTTATCCAGACCGACGCTGCCATCAACCAGGGTAACTCTGGTGGTGCGCTGGTTAACACACGTGGCGAACTGGTAGGTATCAACGCCATGCTGGCATCGCCCACTGGTTCTAACATAGGTTACGGATTCGCCATCCCAACAGCTATCATGAATAAGGTGGTTGACGATCTGAAGCAGTACGGTAACGTACAGCGTGCCATGATAGGTATACAGGGTAGCGACGTGAAGAGTTACGTAGACAATCAGAAAGACAACGGCAAGGACATCGACCTGGGCACTATGGAGGGTATCTATGTGGCCAAGGTTGTAGAAGACGGTGCTGCTGAAGTTGCCGGACTGAAGGAAGGCGACGTTATCACATCGCTCGACGGCAAGAAGGTTACATCATTCGGCGAACTGCAGGGTGTGCTGGCCAAGAAACGTCCTGGCGACAAGGTTAACATCACATATCTACGCGACAAGAAGAGCCTCAAGGCCACACTGACACTGAAGAACGAGCAGGGCAACACCAAGGTGGTGAAGAATGCAGACACCGACGTGCTGGGTGCCGACTTCCGCCCCATCACCGATGCACAGAAGAAGCAGCTGGAGATAAGCTACGGTCTGGAAGTAATCAAGGTGAATGGTGGCAAGATGAAGGATGCCGGAGTACCTAAGGGATTCATCATCCAGCGTGTGAACGATGAGCCAATGCGTAGCTTCGACGACCTGCAGAACGCTGTGAAGGAAGCTAACAATTCTAAGGACCAGATGCTAGTAATACGCGGTATATTCCCAACCGGCAAAAAGGGCGGATTTGTGGTATATCTGCAGAACGAATAAGCAATTTCAATAAAAAAAAGGCCACGAACATCAAAATTCGTGGCTTTTTTTTGGTTGTTTCAGGAAAAAGCCTTACTTTTGCGCGGACTAATAATATTTACCACGATGAGACAACTAAAAATCACCAAATCTATAACCAACCGAGAAAGTGCTGCTCTTGAGAAGTATCTGCAGGAAATCAGCAAAGAAACAATGATCTCGGCTGAGGAGGAAGTTGAACTGGCCCAGCGCATAAAAAAGGGAGACCAAAAAGCGCTTGAGCGGTTGACGAAGGCTAACCTTCGCTTCGTGGTATCTGTAGCCAAGCAGTATCAGAATCAGGGACTATCGCTGCCCGATCTGATAAACGAGGGAAACCTGGGACTGCTTAAGGCTGCTGAACGTTTCGACGAGACTCGTGGATTCAAGTTTATATCGTACGCCGTATGGTGGATTCGCCAGAGCATTCTGCAGGCAATATCCGAACAAAGCCGTATAGTACGACTGCCACTGAACCAAGTGGGATCGGTAAACAAGATTAACCGCGAGATAAACAGATTTGAACAGCTGAACGAGCGCCGTCCATCGGTCGACGAGATAGCCGAGAAGGTGGATCTGCCCCAGGAAAAGATAGATGAGGCAATGAACATCAACGGCCACCATATATCGGTAGATGCCCCATTCGTAGAGGGAGAAGACAACAGTCTGCTGGATGTGATGACAAACGCCGAATCGCCAATGGCTGATAAGGAGTTGGTGGATGAGAGTCTGAAATCGGAGATACAGACAGCGCTGAACGCACTGAACGAGCGAGAGCGCAATGTAGTTGAAGCATCGTACGGTATAAACCAGCCCGAGCTGACACTCGAGGAAATCGGTTCGAAATTCGGACTTACCCGCGAGCGAGTTCGCCAAATAAAGGAAAAGGCAATTAGAAAATTACGGAATAGCAAAACGAATAAATTTTTAAAGACATATTTAGGATAAATGAGATTGATTAAACCCCTGATGATTGCCATCGCACTGATGGCTGCCGGCACAATTAAGGTGCAGGCTCAAGATATTAAGGTTCCACAGGCATATATGTTCGGATTTGTAGCTTCGTTCAACGATTCTACAGTATATTTCACCAACATCCAGCAGGTTGACAACGCTTGGGTAACAAAGAAAAAGCAGTTTCTGGCAGGTCGCAACCAGTATAGCAACCAGCTCCGCGAGTTTTTTGCTGAGAAGCGCAATATGCCCAACCGCACTTGCGTAGTGATAGCAAACGTTGACCGCAAGAAGGTAGAAAAGAAATATATCAAGATGAAGAACAAGTATCTGGTTAAGAGTAAGAAACCATACGACGTTCGCAACATCTTTGAAAGTGATTTCAAGTTTGAGACCGTAGATATGGCTCCGATAGAATAAAAAGAAAAACCCTCGCAGATTTGCGAGGGCTTTTTATTGTTAGCGGGAATAATTAGCGGGGATTATTAATCTCGAATATCTTCATTCGTTCCTCGAGCATATCGTACTGATGATCCTCGATAAACGATGTGCAGACACGCAGTCCTTCCTGCTCTGAACCACAGGTTATCAGACAGATGGCTGATACGCCGTAGTACATCAGTTCCTTAGCTAGCTGGCCCGATGTCATGCCGGGATAGCCAATGGTGAAGTAGAATCCGTCGGCAATTGGTTCGTCGAGGTCCTTGTCGTAAACCACATAGAAATTGTGGCGGCAGAAAATCTCCTTCAACTTCTTGGCACGCTGACCGTAAACGCTAATCTCCTTGCGGAAGTCGTACTTTCCTTCGTAGGCAGCCTTAAGCATAGCAGCCATAGCGTATTGGGCACTATGACTGGTACCAGAACTCAGAGCATAGAGCATACGGGTAGAGAATACCGGACCGAATGGCAATCCCTGATAACGGGTAGCCAGATCGGGGAAGTGGCGATGGAACAGCTTGTCGCTGATGCAAACCACACCGATACGTTCGCCAGCATAGCTGAATGCCTTAGAACCGCTGATGAGCAGCATATAGTTATCGGTATAGCGTGCTACTGTGGCCTGATATGGTGCCTCGAAGGGCTTAGACAGATCCTTGCGGAAGTCCATTGCAAAATATGCCAGATCTTCCATCACGATAGCATCGTACTTGGTGGCCAGCTCGCCGATAATCTGCAGTTCCTCCTCGCGCAGACAAATCCACGAAGGATTGTTAGGGTTAGAGTAGACGATAGCGCAAATATTGCCATTACTCATGTAACTCTCGAGTTTGCCGCGAAGCTTATCGCCACGATAGTTGTATACGTCGAATGTCTCGTACTTAACTCCCATCACCTGTAGCTGCATCTTCTGCACGGGGAATCCGGGATCGATAAACAGCACGGTATCCTTCTGCTTATCGCACTGCGAACAGGTAAGGAACGAGGCGAATGTGCCCTGCATAGAACCAGTAACGGGAACGCAACACTCAGGCTTGATATCTACACCTATAAATGCCTTGACAAACTGCGACGCAGCCTCTTTAAGCACAGGAGCTCCCTGAATATCGGGATAGCTGTGGGCTATACCGTCCTGAAGAGCTTTAATCTGAGCATCAACACCAACCTGAGCAGCAGGCAGACCAGGTATACCCATCTCCATCTTGATGAATTCTACCCCACTCTGTTTCTCCGACTTAGCGGCCACCTGCTTTACTTCGCGGATGGTAGCCTTGGCAAAATCCTCGATTCCGAGTTCGGCTACCAGCGAGTCTACTATTTCTCTTTTAATAGGTGTCTCCATTACTTCTGTGCAGCTTTACCGATTGCTAATGCCTTGATGTTTGCCTCTACGATAGCTTCGCCCTTGCGGCCGAATACTCTACGGATAGCATCCTCAAGTTTATCATACTCGATGCCAAGAGCCTTCTGTGCAGCACCCAGCAGAATAACGTTGGCCGAACGGGGCACACCATTATCCTTGGCAGCCTGCTCGATGTCGAGAATAATCACATTCTTCACACTCTCAAGATTCTTCTTAATGGTCTCAATATCAGGATAGTTAGGAATGTTGACAAAAGGAGCACTTGATGTAATAATCCATCCATCCTTAGCCAGGAATGGCAGATAGCGAAGGGCCTCCATAGGCTCCATCGATATGATAACATCGGCACCACCCAGAGGGATAAGATCGCTGCTGATAGGGTTGCTAGAGATGCGCAGATTCGACTGTACGTCGCCACCGCGCTGACTCATTCCGTGTACCTCGGCCTGCTTGATATAGAGGTTCTCCTTCATGGCTGCCTCGCCTATGATGGTGGCTATCGAGAGGATACCCTGACCTCCTACTCCACAAAGAATTATATCAGTTTTCATCTTAATTCTTACATTTTTTATTTTTTACATTTTTACTTTTTCTCAGCTGCCTTTTTCTGCTTGAGATGACGCTGCAGCGTCTGCATACACTCACGACGAGGAATGATAACACTCACACCGTGATAATTGATCTCATCGCGGATGGCCTTAGTAATCTCGGGCATATTCTTGGGGATAGGATTTACCACCTTAAGGTGATCCTCCGAGAGGCCCAAGCCCTTACAGATAGCCTCGAACTTATTGGTACCAGCCGAATCCTGACCACCAGTCATTGCTGTGGTGAGGTTGTCGCTGATGATAACGGTGATGTCGGCATTCTCGTTAATAGCATCGAGCAGACCGGTCATACCGCTGTGGGTAAAGGTTGAGTCGCCGATGATGGCAACAGCAGGCCACTGACCAGCGTCGCTGGCACCCTTGGCCATAGTGATTGATGCACCCATATCTACACAAGAGTGGATAGCCTTGTATGGAGGCAGGAATCCGAGGGTGTAGCAACCGATATCGCCGAACACTCGGGCATTAGGATACTCCTTGAGAACCTCGTTGAGTGCGGTATATACATCGCGGTGTCCGCAACCCTGACACAGTGCGGGTGGACGTGGTGTAACATCCTCGCATGGAGCATAGCTCTCGCTGCTCTCTATGCCGAGTGCCTTCTTCAGGAAGTCAGGATTAAGCTCGCCTGTACGAGGCAGTTCACCTGTCAGGCGCCCCTTGATGACAGCATTTCCAGGCATCACGCCACGAACCTGATCCTCGATGAACGGCTGACCTTCCTCAGCTATCAGAACCTGCTCACAATCGTCGGTCATACGGCGGATCAGCTTCTTAGGTATAGGATATTGCGAAATCTTCAGCACTGGGAATGGGCATCCATCAGGATAGCACTCCATCAGGTAGTTATATGCAATACCGCTAGCGATGATACCAAGTTTGTGATCGGCACCGTCGATATACTTATTGTATTTAGAGTCTACGGCCATCTGCTCGAGCAATGGCTGCTGACCGGTTACTACCACATTGCGCTTGCGGGCGAATGCTGGCAGCAATACCCAGTTGCTGGCCTGAGCATCGTAGTTAAGCTCATTCTGTGGGCGGGCTTCGTCCTTAACCTCTACAACTGCACGGCTATGAGCCATACGGGTAGTAACTCGCATCAGGATGGGCAGATGCAACTGCTCCGACAGGTCGAATGCCTCCTGCATCATGTCGTAGGCCTCCTGCTGCGAGCTGGGCTCGAGTGTAGGAATCATGGCAAACTTGGCGTAGAAACGAGAGTCTTGCTCGTCCTGCGATGAGTGCATAGATGGGTCGTCGGCCACCAGAACCACTACTCCACCGTTGGTACCCGTCATAGCCGAGTTTACAAACGGATCGGCGCATACGTTCAATCCTACATGTTTCATACACACCAGTGCCCTCTTGCCCATATACGACATACCAAGCGCAGCCTCCATAGCCGTCTTCTCGTTTGTGCTCCAACGGCGGTGGATGTTACGCTCTTTGGCAATAGGCGACTCCTGGATATACTCAGTAATCTCCGTAGATGGAGTGCCGGGATAGGCATACACACCACTCAGACCAGCATCGATAGCGCCCTGAGCAATAGCCTCGTCTCCCAATAAAAGCTTTTTCATTTTAAATGTGATTATTTTACGTTTTTTACTATTTACAGTTTCAATATCACGGGCAAAGGTACAATAAATTACGCAAACAGCCAAAAAAATACGGCTTAATTTGCATAAGCCGTATTTTTATTCAATCACATTTCAGTTTTAGAATGTATAACCGAGTGTAAGCAGTGCCTGATTGCGCTTATTGCTAACCTTGGTAACACCTGTGTTCTGATTTGCATCGTACGACTGGAATGGGTGGAAGTCACCATCGGTCTTGCTAAACTGATAAGCCAGGTCGATATTCATCTTGCCAACCTTGAAACCTACACCGCATGTCAGACGCTGAGTGTCCTTCCAGTTCACATAGTCGGTAGTCGAAGCATACATAGCGCCTGGGCTGTCAACTGTCATATCGCGTACACCGTTATCCTTATATCCGCTGGTAAGATAGTTATAACCCAATCGGATAGCAACCTCGGGTACAGGCTTGAACTCGGCACCAACCTTGAATGTAGAAACACCCTTGAGGCTCTGCTCTGTGTTATACTTCATATTTGCATCCTTTGATGTCTTTGCATTGTCATAGTAGTCGTAGCCGTCGATGATGCGATTCTGACTTGCACCATAGTCGCTATACTCATAAGTAGCACCGAGGGCCAGATTTGTACCAACAGTAGTACCCATGCTCAGACCGAAGCGCCAAGGTGTGTGATATGCAAAATCGTAACTCTCCTGACTCTGACCTTCGTCCCATGCTCCAATCAGGCAGTCCTTCTTTTCGATGAGCTGCACCTGATTCTGATAACCATCATAAGCATTATTAACGATTACCGACGAATTGGTAGTTGTAAGTTCATACCAGGTTGGAGTATGCACATAGGCACCTACGCGGAATGGTGATTCCTCCATTGGGCGAACGATGAAACCAGCCTTGATATCTACACCAGTTCCGGTAATCTTGCGCTCATCGCCATAGGCAACCGAACCACCTGTATACTCTTTACCATTTGGATCATGAACCACCAAAGACTCTGCATATTCAGAATATCCCTTATAATGCACATCCTTGATGCCAACGGTGAATCCCCAATAGAAACGGTCGTTGTAGTTACCACTCAGGTTGAAGTCGTAGTCGGCTACCCAACCTCTGTGTGCACGATCGAAGGTATATGCACATGCATCGTAATAAAAGAATTGATCATCCTTTGGAGAGTACATCAAAGCGTTGGCATTCATATAGTCGGCCTGGTTGTATGTGTATGCACGATAATCGGCATCACCATCCCAACCTATTACATCGCCCTGCTTGTTGAAGTCGAGTGTATATCCACCGTGACGGGCATCGCCCAGCAGTCCTTTGGCATAAGTCAGTCCATTCTGCGAAGAGTTTCGCAACGAGTTGACTGCCGACAGAATCTGGTCGAAGTTGTGACTCTTGTGATAGTTGAAACCAACATTGATGTAAGATATCGGACTAACCTTGGCCGAATAAACAAATCCTGCCTGATCAAAACTCATATTAGTCTTACCCAGTCCGTCGAACTCTTTGGCATCAGCCTGCGACTGGAAGCCGAAGCTAAGACCAGCTGTAGAGTGACGGAAAAGTCCGATACCAGCAGGGTTAGTACTCATGGTCGATATATCAGCACCCAGTGCCTCCATCGCTCCACCCATACCCACGTAGCGGGCTGTACCGTTAAGGTCACTACCCAGCAAGCGGGCGCTCTCGTATGTATCCTGTGCAGCAGCTGGCATTATCATGCCCATAGCAATTGCTGCCATAAATATCTTCTTCATAATGGCTAATTATTTAATGTTTAATGTTAAATGTTTAATGTAAATCTCAACGGCGTCCGCCCATGCGACTTCCACCGCCGCCTCCGCCGCCACTACTTCTGGTACCGCCGCTGCTGAAGCCTCCGCCTCCACCGCTACTGCGACTGCCACCCCAGCTGCTTGAGCTTGAGCTAGAGCTTGATGAACGACTGCTTGAACTGTTGCTGTAGCTGCTGCTAGAACGACTGCTGCTAGAAGTGTTAACAACTCTGCCGCTGTTGCTCGACGAGCTGTTAGATCCACCGCGATATCCACTGAAGTTACCACTGCTAGAGCGTACGTTATTACCACTAGTAAATCTTCGATCGCCGCCACTCATGCTGCTGGCACGCTCTCTCAAGCTACCCATACGCGAACTATTGTTAGTAACAGTGTTGCGATATGACGGGCGATAACCTGTACTACCATTCGTGTGGATAGTTCCAGCGTTACCTGTATGTCCGTAGTAGTGACTGCGGCCACTTCCGCCACCATAGTAGTAGTGAGCATATCCATCGTAGTAGCGATATGGATGATACCACGAGCTGTAGTAGCCGGGATATCCGTAGTAGTTCCATCCCCATGAACTCCAGTATGGATCGTACCAACCGTAATACCAGGGATCATACCAGGCATACAGGCTGCCATATCCGTACCAAGAACCATACCACCAAGGATCATACCATCCGAAGCCATAACGACTGTAGTACCAAGGCGAATGCCACGACCAGGTGCTGGCACCAGCGCGGTATCCTGCCCAGAAGGCGTCGTTATCACTAACGTCGTAGTCTTCGAATCGCATCATCTGCTTAGTAAGTGCATAATCCTCAGTCTCTAATGAGTCGGGATAAATACCCTTGCCTTCGGTAAATTCGATTACGTCTAGTTTGGTAGTATCACCGTCTATCACCTCGTAGCTGCTCTTGGCTTTAGGCTGTGGAGCCACCACGGGGGCGATTTCCTTCACCTGCTCTACCTGTGCCTTTTTCTTCTTAGGAACGAAGTAGAGGTCATCATCCTGAGCCATCATTGCCAGTGGCATGGCTCCGATCAGCATTGAAATTAATAACAGTTTCTTCATTTTCTTCTACGTTTTATAGTTTCACGTTGCAAAAATACAACGAATTTTTGTGCAAAAGTAGGGAAAAACCCTAACTTATGGTAGGATTTTCCCTAATTTTTGTAATTTTGCCTCAAAAATTAACGAAATATATGAAATATTACGAGGTAGAATTCACCATTTCACCACTTTCGGCCGATGCTGCCGACTTGTTGGCTTCGCTTGCTGGCGAGGCGGGTTTCGAGACTTTCGAGGAGACCGAGACAGGACTCAAGGGGTATGTCCAGCAGAGTCTGTTCAGCGTAGATGCTCTGCGCGAATGCATAGAGGATTTCCCCTTCGAGGGCACATCTATTATATATAATGTACGCGAAGCTGAGGATCGCGACTGGAACGAGCAATGGGAACAGGAAGGTTTCGAGCCGATAGTCATCTCCGACCAGTTGGTCATTCACGATGGGCGCCATCTACCTGAGACCGACAGCCAGGTTTCGATAGAAATCGATGCAAAGTTGGCCTTCGGTACTGGTACTCACGAGACTACACGCATGATATGCAAACAGCTTATCGATCGATCGCAGGGAGCACGCGTGCTCGATTGCGGCACAGGAACAGGCATCCTATCGATTGTAGCACTGAAGTTCGGTGCTACTCAGGCTGTGGGTTACGACATCGACGAATGGAGTGCCGACAATGCCCGCCACAATGCTGTAATCAATCGTGTCGACGATAGATTCACATCACTATTGGGGGATTCAAGCGTACTGAATACTGTAGACGGCACATTCGATCTGGTTTTGGCAAATATCAACCGTAATATACTTCTGGCCGACATGCCACGCTTTATAAGCAAGATGCATAATGGTTCAACACTGATACTTAGCGGATTCTACACCACCGACGTACAAATACTCATCGACAAGGCAAAAACTCTTGGACTTTCGCTAGTTTTCCAGGATAGTGACCAAGATTGGGCCTGCATTGTGTTAAGGTATTAATATACATCAAATATTTATTATAAATATTGTTAACGATACACCTTAAATTCGTGTTTCTAAAGATTTATTCGTACCTTTGCACTCGATTTTAATGGTTAAGGTTTATGGTTGATTAATTTAGTTTTTTAAGCGATAGAGGCTAGCAGTGAATGCTCGCCTCTATTTCTTTTTATATCAACCCTAAAATATCTACTTGATTGTAATACGTAAAGTACGTTTAGTATCGTTGTCGATTCTGAAACGATTGTCAGTTCTTCGGCCCACAAGCCAGATTACCGCTCCTGAAGCATCTACCATCACTAACTGACGACGCTTTTCTAATATAGAAAACTTCAGGTCGGTAAGATAGTCGCTAACAAGTTTGCTACCCTTCATACCAAACGGCACAAATCTTTCGCCTGTACCTACGGGTCGCAAGGTTAACGGGAATTTTACCTTGTCGGCATCTAGTGTAGCCACATCGGCCGATTTAGAAATCTCGATATCATCCGCTATTTCCAGCTTATATGCTGTGGATTCATCGTAGCGATAAGTGCCGCATTCGGGCATCTTGACAGATTTCATCGGTTGGGCGATTGGCTCTACCACCAGCTGTTTGCGGTCCACCACCAAAGTATGTGTAGCCGAACTAAACTCGCATCCAGTATCGCTTAGGCAACCAAGCATCTGTTCGGTCTGAGTAGAGTTAAATCCTAGCGGCATAAGCCACTCGTGCAGGAATGACGACGGCGAGGGCAACTGCTGCAGAAGTTCTATTTCTACCGAATTTCCATCAGCATTTAAATAAGCACCTTGCTCACGCCGCATCTCAGCCTGAAAAACCTTCTCGGCCTCGCGAAGATAATTTGCGGTTTTATCGATATTGGCCGCAGCGCCAGGGGCGATTTCTTCGAGTAGCGGCAATACGCGCAGGCGTACCTTATTACGTAGCACGTCTGCCTCAAGGTTTGTAGAATCAGTAACGTAAGGCTGTCCGATGGAATCGAGATAATCTACGATTTCCTGTCGGGTAATACACAGAAGTGGGCGACGTACAAAGTCGTTCTTGGGGCGTATTCCTGTCAGACCGTGTATTCCGGCACCACGCAGCAGATTCATCAGCAGCGTCTCTACAGCATCATCACGATGATGAGCTATGCACACATCAGCAGCGCTGATATCTTTACATAATTCACGAAAATATCCATAGCGCAAATCGCGGGCAGCCATTTCAATACTTACTTGATGCTGCTCGGCATAACTCTTTGTATCAAAGTGGATTAAGTGCAGCGGCGCTTTCAGTTTAGCGCACAGCTCTTTTACGAAATTCTCATCTCTATCCGACTCATCGCCGCGTAAACGAAAATTACAATGTGCCGCCTCTACACGATAACCCAGTTCGCGCAATATCAGAAGTAAAGCCACAGAATCAGCACCTCCGCTCAGTCCCACAAGATGCAGCTCCGAGCGGTCCAGCAACTGATGGCTGTCGATAAACTTCTGAATCCTATTCAACATACAGTACCAGTCCCTTAAGATACTCGCCCTCTGGGTGATAGATATTAATAGGATGATCGGCTGGCTGGTGCAACTGGTGCAGAATGCGAACCTTACGACCAGCCTGAGCAGCAGCTGTAAATACAGCATTGCGGAAGTTGTCCTTGGTTACGACCTGCGAACAACTGAACGTAAACAATATTCCGCCCGGCTTAATCTTCTGGAAAGCCTTGTTGTTCAGGCGTGTATAACCCTTCAGCGCATTGTGCAGAGCACCACGATGCTTAGCAAATGCAGGCGGGTCGAGAATTATCAGATCGTAGTTATTGCCTGCCTGCTCCAGATACTTGAACGCATCCTCGCAGAAAGCCTCGTGACGCATGTCGCCCTCAAAGTTCAGGGCCACATTGCGGTTGGTCAGTTCGATGGCCTTAGCACTGCTGTCAACAGAGTGTACCTGTTTAGCGCCACCACGCATAGCATAAACCGAAAATCCTCCAGTATAGCAGAACATATTCAGCACGCTCTTACCTGCCGAATAGCGCTCAAGTAGCTGTCGGTTGTCGCGCTGGTCAACAAAGAATCCCGTCTTCTGTCCGCGCAACCAGTCTACATAGAACTTCAGACCGTTCTCTACTGCCACATTATCCTCGCTACCACCATACACAAAACCATTTTCCATATCGTCCATAAACGGCAGAGTGGTCTCGCTCTTGTAGTATACATTATCTATACGACTACCCATCACCTTTACCAACTGCTCGGCTATTTCCTTTCGGCACAGGTGCATACCTATGCTGTGAGCCTGCATCACGGCTGTACGATCGTATACATCGATGATGAGTCCTGGCAGGTTGTCGCCTTCACCATGAACCAGTCGATAGGTATTATTCTGCGGATTATCGGCAATACCTATGGATTGGCGGACTTCCAGAGCCGAAGCCAGGCGCGAAGCCCAGAACTCTGCATCTATCTCCACATCGCGAAACGACAGAACTCGTACCGCGATAGATCCCTTCTGAAAGTGTCCTACAGCGATGAAATCGCCCTGATTTGTATACACACGCACCAGGTCGCCATCCTTCAAATCCTCATCAGCCTGCTGTATTGCACCCGAGAATACCCAGGGGTGAAAACGGAGCAAGCTTTCCTCCTTACCACGCTTAAGATATAGTTTCTTCATATTTTACTGGTTGTTTCTTCAGGAACTATAACCAATTGATAATCATTGGTTTCTATCATTCTTTTAAATTCTTCATACAGTCGCACACAAGCCCATGCGTCGATAGCGGCATAGCGTTTCTGCGGCTCCTCCAGCACGTCGCGCTCCCAGTTGGTAAGCTGCTGGCGCTTGCTTATCCGCTCGCCAAACACATTGGCATATAGTTTCATCAAACTCTGGTCCTCGATACCCAGCTGCTGGGCCATATCCTGCAGGTCAACAAACTCGCCCATCTTGAATTCGCCCAATCGTTGCAGACCCAGTGCATCATTTTTCCAAGCCAGTCCCACCTTAGTCACGGTATTATCCTCGAGCAGACGCTTAATGGCAGGACACATTCCGATATAGTTCAGTCGGAACAGAAAACAGCAGTTGGCCGTACTAACCTGCAGCAACGAACACTTATGGTGCACACCCTTCTTGAAGCTTGGACGCGTTTCGGTGTCGAAGCCCAACACTGGTTGTGAGAGCAAATAATCCACAGCCCTCTCAGCCTCGGTTGCCGACAAAACCACAACTATGCGTCCAGGAAAAATTACCGTCGGAAAGGTGGCAATCGTCTTCTTATCTACCTTATTTTGTATCAACTTTTTCATTTCTGCGTGCAAAATTATAAAAAAAATCCCGATTTATGATGAAATCTGAGTTTTTTCAGCTACTTTTGCACGAAAATATCATAAACTGTATGAAGAAGGTTAAGAAAAAGACTTCAAACAACGAAAACAGAGAGCGCCTGAGTTTCATCTTGGGAGCCATATTTTTCGGTATCTCGATTTATCTGTGCTTTGCATTTGTGTCTTACTTCAGTACTGGTGCAGCCGATCAGACTCTGATAGAAGAGCCGCGCGACGGCGAGGTGCTCAACGAGCATCATGAGTTTGCCAACACTTGTGGTAGTCTTGGCGCTTATGCAGCATGGTTTTTTATCAAGCGTTGCTTCGGATTGCCGGCATTTCTGTTGCCGCTGCTGCTATTTGTAGTGGGCATACATCTTATGAAGGCCTATCGTGTAAATCTGCTCAAATGGACTCTGTCTGTAGCTTTGCTGCTGGTATGGGCATCGGTAGCGCTGGCCACATTCCTGCAGCCGCTGTTTGCCAATCAGAGTTACAGTCCTGGCGGCGATCACGGCATGTATATTAGTCGCAGCATAGGCAATCTGGTGGGAGCACCAGGTCTCACGGCCCTGTTGATAATCATCGCTGTGGCATTCCTTACCTACTTCAGTGCAGCTACCGTCATCTTCATCCGAAAGATGCTCAATCCCGCCATCTATTATAATAAGGTAAAGTTCACCGTAAACAGACCTGGTGAAACTGAGCCCGAGAACGAGGAGCCTGAGGAGGAAGAACCACTGGTGTTCGACGATCCTGCCACTCAGACCGTTGAGTTCAAGGAAAACGGCGATGCAGTAGTAATCGACGAAGGATATCAGAACGAAGATAGCAACATCAAGCCTGGATTCCTGAGCAGTCTCCGCAAGAAGAAGGAGCCTGAGGCCCCAGTTGCCGAGCCTGAGAAGTATGCCGAAGGCGATATTGAGATGGACATCGAGGTGGCCAAGGGCGACACCGAGACTGCCGACAAAAAGACACTTGTGGAAGATGTGGAGAATATGGAGCCATACGACCCCAAGCGCGATCTGGAGAACTACCACTACCCCACGCTCGACCTTCTGAAAAAGTACGATAACGACGGTAAGCCATATATCGATATGGCCGAGCAGACAGCCAACAAGAACCGTATTGTCGACGTGCTGCGTACCTTCGGTGTAGAGATCAGCAGCATCAAGGCCACCGTTGGTCCTACCATCACTCTCTACGAAATCACACTGGCACAGGGCGTCCGAATCCAGAAGATCAAGAATCTTGAGGATGATATCGCACTCAGCCTGTCGGCTCTCGGCATACGTATCATAGCCCCAATGCCTGGTAAGGGTACTGTTGGTATCGAGGTACCTAACGCTAAGCCTTCAACCGTTTCGATGGAGTCGATACTTAACTCCAAGAAGTTTCAGGAGTCGAAGATGGAGCTGCCTTGCGCCATCGGTAAGACCATCACCAACGAGGTATTTATGTTTGATCTGGCCAAGGCTCCACACCTGCTTGTGGCTGGTGCCACAGGTCAGGGTAAGTCTGTAGGACTTAACGCCATCATCACCTCATTGCTATATAAGAAGCATCCGGCCGAGCTCAAGATTGTGCTGGTAGACCCTAAAAAGGTGGAGTTCAGCTTCTACGAGCCTATCTGCAATCACTTCCTAGCTAAGGTGCCCGATGAGGAGGCCGATCCAATTATCACCGATGTAACCAAGGTAGTACGAACGCTCAACTCGCTGTGTAAGGAGATGGACACACGTTACGACCTGCTTAAGTCGGCTCGAGCACACAACATCAAGGAGTACAACCAGAAGTTCATAGCCCGCCAGCTTAATCCTAACAACGGTCACCGATTCCTGCCTTACATCGTGGTGGTAATCGATGAGTTTGGCGACCTGATTATGACTGCCGGCAAGGAGGTCGAGCTGCCTATCGCACGTATTGCCCAGTTGGCCCGCGCCGTGGGTATCCACATGATTATAGCCACACAGCGTCCAACTACCAATATCATCACTGGTACCATCAAGGCCAACTTCCCAAGCCGTATCGCATTCAAGGTTTCGGCCGGTATCGACTCTAAGACCATCCTCGACCGTACAGGTGCTCAGCAGCTTATCGGCCGTGGTGATATGCTGGCACTCGTGGGCGGTTCTGAGCCTGAGCGTGTGCAGTGCGCATTCGTAGATACTCCTGAGGTAGAGCGCATCAACGAGTACATCAGCGACCAGCAGAGCTATGGCGCACCATTCGAACTGCCCGAGCCCGATATGCCTGAGGCAGAGATGGGCGACGGTGGCGATAGAGATGTGGATATGACCCATCTCGACCCGCTGTTCGACGATGCTGCCCGCCTTATCGTGATGAACCAAAGTGGTTCTACATCGCTCATCCAACGTAAGTTTGCCATCGGCTACAACCGTGCAGGCCGACTGATGGATCAGCTCGAGAAAGCTGGCGTAGTAGGCGCCGCCATGGGTTCTAAGCCCCGCGAGGTACTCATACAGGATGAGAATAGTCTGAATAATCTTTTAAGCAATTTACGATAATGAAAAGAATAGGTATTATTATGGTCGCAGCGCTTATGAGCATGGGCTCATTCGCTCAGTCGGCCAAAGCGGTGCTCGACAAGGCTGCCGCCACCATCACCGCCCAGAGCGGAGTAAAAGCAAACTTCAAGATGACCACAGCCAATGGTAGCACCAGCGGCACTATAGCCATCAAGGGCAAGAAATTCTATGCCACCACCCCACAGGCCAAAGTGTGGTTCGACGGCAAAACACAGTGGACATATCTTAAGAACAACGATGAGGTAAACGTAAGCAATCCCACCGAGGCACAGCTTCAGGCCATCAATCCTTACAACTTCATCCATCTCTACAAACGCGGCTACACCTATACGATGAACACTGCAGGCAACGATTACGTCATCCATCTGATGGCCAGCAGCGCCGACCGTAAAATCAAGGAACTGTTCATCTCGGTAAACAAGAAGAACTATCAGCCCAAGCAGGTAAAGATGCTGCAGGGTAAGAAGTGGACCACCTTCGACATCAACAGTATCAAGAAGGAGAGCATCCCCGACAGTCAGTTCCGCTTCAACGCCAAAGATTTCCCCAAAGCAGAAGTAATCGATTTAAGATAAAAAACTAAATAAGCAATGAACAAATTTCAACTGTACCGTCTTCTTCGTAAGAACACTAACCTTAGCTATAAGCGCAGCCCAGCGTTCGAACAAAACAAGTGGGCTAAGGGATTAATCTATTTCGGAGCCATCATGTTTGGGTTCTACCTGGTTATGTACGGATGCCTTATCGGTCTTGGTGCCGATGGCACAGCCGGCAAGATGATTGGCGCCGCCACCATTTATATGGCCATCGACTTTCTGCTGCGATTCATCGTGCAGACCACTCCTGGCATGATGGTTAAGCCCTACATACTGCAGCCGATATCGCGCTATAGCGCAATTGAGTGTTTCCTTGTGGGCGAACATGTAAGCGGCTATAATTTCCTGTGGCTCTGTATGTTTGTGCCTTACGGCATCATACTGCTGTTTGCAGGCGAGAGTTTCGGCCCGGTGCTCTACGAGGTCATCGCGTGTCTGGTGCTCATGATTCTCAACAGCCAGATCTACCTCTTCTTCCGCACACTCATCAATCGCACCGTGCTGTGGCTCATCCCGGGTCTGGCCTTCTACGCCCTACCCTTCAGCCCTGTGCTGTTCAATCTCAACCACAAGGCCGAAGCCCTCGACAAGGCATTCGATGCTTACGTAGCCTTTGGCATGTCGTGGTACTTCCTGCCGATAGTGCTAGCCATCATCTGCGGTCTGTTCTTCGTCAACCGCTACTTCCAGTTCAAGTACGTCTACGAGGAGATTTCCAAGAAAACCGAGAAGGAGCTTAAGCACGTGTCGCAGTTCGCATTCTTCGAGCGATTCGGTCTGGTAGGCGAATACCTCAAGATCGAGCTCAAGTCAAATATCCGCAACAAGACCATGCGCACCCGTTGCATCTTCAGCATGGTGGCTGTGGTGATGTTCTCGCTCATTGTGGCCTATACCCCTATCTACGACAACGAGTTGATGCAGAACTTCTGGTGCCTGTACTGCTTCGCCATCTATGGCGCCACCGCTCTTATCAAGATTATGGGTCAGGAGGGAAACTATATCGAACTGCTGATGATGCACCGCGAAAACCTTATCGCGCTGCTCCAGGCCAAGTTCTATTTCTATAGTTCTATACTCATCATTCCGTTTGTCATCATGCTGCCAGCCGTGTTTGCCGGCAAGTACACCATACTTATGCTATTTGCCTACATGCTGCTCACAGCCGGATTCCTTCACTTTGTGATATTCCAGTTGGCTGTATACAACAAGCAGACCATCCCCTTGCAGCTAAAGGTAACGGCTAAGGGCAACTTCGAAAATGGCATGCAACTCTTCATCGAGCTCTTTGCATTCTTCGGTCCGGTACTCATCACCGGTCTGGGCTACCTGCTCATCGGTCTCACCTATACATATATTATATTATGTATTATCGGTTTAGCATTCATCGCGACCCATCATCTTTGGATTCGCAATATATACAACCGAATGATGAAAAGAAGGTATGAAAACATCGAAGGATTCATAAACACACGTGATTTTTAGATGAAATTGATGTTTTTTTGAAGAAAATCGCAAAAAAGTTTGGTGGTTTCAAAAAATAGTCGTACCTTTGCACCCGCAATTCAGCAAGAGAGCTGATTTAAAGCGAAAAATGATGCACCCGTAGCTCAGTTGGTAGAGCACCTGACTCTTAATCAGGGTGTCCAGAGTTCGAGCCTCTGCGGGTGTACATTTCGCAAGAAAAAGGCAATAAAAAGCCACCAAAATTTTTGATGCACCCGTAGCTCAGTTGGTAGAGCACCTGACTCTTAATCAGGGTGTCCAGAGTTCGAGCCTCTGCGGGTGTACAAAGCAAAACTTAAGCGTTGGGAGAGATCCTGACGCTTTTGCTTTAAAATAAGAGAAATTTATCGATTATAACTTATTGATTCAAAGTCGATTAGAAGATTCCTACATGTTGTAACAACGGCAGTTCAGTTGGAATGATTTGGAATTGATTGGAATGACTTGGAATCAATTGGAAATGGTGTTTTTTGATACCATTTTTGATACACCAAAGAGGTTTTGATACACAATGACTGCTTTTGATACCCTATTCCATGGGTAAAAGGAGCCGTGATGTGTCATACTCTACCTGATCATACCTTCAGACCTTTTGTCTGCCACCTTGTATCAAAAAGTATCAAAATTCTAATAATTAAAAAGGTATGATTAAGAACATTAAAGTGATCTTTGATCGCAGAAAGACTTTCGAGAAGACCGGAAAGGGAACAATCGACATTTGCATCTACCTCAAGGAAGGTGAGCGCAAATTTGAGTCAGTAGCACAATCAACTCCTGAAAAATGGGAGGCTATGGTGCAGAGTAAGGACATTCAGGCTAAACTTATGCATTATGAGCACATCATTAATGCCATGACTGTCCTGGGTGAAGATATGACTATTGAGAATTTCAACAGCCATATTAACCAAGCAACCTCAGATAAACCTGAGGACCCAACTCTGATGTTTAAAGGTACAGACCTTCGACAGAGCTTTGTGGAATTCTGCCGTAATCACATGCAGGACGAGGATTTGGCAAAGAACTCTATCAAGAATTTCAATGTTGTTTTTGATAGCCTTGAAGAGTCAGGCATCCTTAACACATTCGCAGACCTGACACCAACCAATGTACGTGCGTATGATGCCTGGCTCAGAAAGCCCAAGAACAGAACTGACTATACTATCAACGGCTACCACAAGAAAGTACACAAGTACACCAAGATTCTGTGGCAGATGGAGATGATTGCCAGCGATCCCTACGACCATGTATCTTTCCCAAAGGGTTCGAACAAGGAGCGCAATCCTCTAACAGAAGAGGAAATCATCAAGATTCGTGATGCAAAGCTCACTGGATATAAAGACCGTGCCAGAGACCTATTTATATTTATGGCCTATACGGGACTAGCCTATTGCGACGTGTGCCTCTTTGATTTCGAAACAATGACAGAGAAGTATGGAAATTGTTATTATATCGATGGAGAGCGCTTGAAGACTGGCTCAAAGTTCTTCACCCCTATCCTACCTCCAGCAATGGCTGTACTAGAGAAGTATGACTTCAAACTCCCTTATATGGCCAATCAGAGAGTAAATGACTATCTTCACATCGTACAGGAGAAACTTGATATCACCAAGAGTGTAACCTGCCACATCGGTCGCCATTCATTTGCTACGCTCATGCTTTCCTATGACATCCCCATCGAGAAAGTAAAACGAATGCTCGGGCACAAGAACATTGCCACTACACAGATTTATGCTAAGATCTTGAAGAAAAATGTAGAAAGCAGTGTTAGCGAGATGCTCCCAACACTCAGATAACTCGATAGAACACTCCTTTAAGTAACTGCGACTTTCCTGTGGACTCATGGAAAGTCGCTGTTATTTTCTCACATATATAACGACTTCCTTCTATGTAAAACATGGCGCGAGGGTCAGGAATATTGGTGGCCAGGAATGAGAAGGTGTACTTCTTCTTGTTGTCTATGTCATATGTGTACTTATACGGGATTCCCTGAGCATCAGTGCCTTTCTTCTTATTAATACGGAGTGAATACGAAGTGGTAACTGCAGTAAAATCATCGTCGACCTCGACTGTATCAACCATCGGACGTGGCAGAAGACCTGGCTTACGGATGACTCCGTCCCAGAAACCGACATATAGTTTATCAAAATAAGCATCATTTTTCTCCTGGTCGCCATTCTGAATAAGACGGCCAGCATAGCCTTGAGCTAAAGCACCACCGTCATAGTCGACATCAGACATTGTCCTGCGGTACTCGCTATCTCCTCTATAACCATCGAAAGATCCGCTTCTTGTTCCTCCCATTCTGCTACCTGTATTTCCAGAGACTGTGCCTTCTGAACTAGAACTATCGTCGCTAGTCCAGGACACAGCGCTGCCCATCTCTCCACATTCAAGGAACAGGCAAGGCCCGAGGCCGGCATCTGTATCATCAATCCACGCTGGTACGATGTTTAGCTCAACGTCGTCCGCCTTCTTGTCGAAGATATACTTACCAAATTGGTTGACCGGCATCAGGCGATTGTAGTACTTGTACCATTTGTAGTCAGTGTTAGTGATCTTTACGTGTGTTGATTCGTAAAACTCCGATTTGTAGCAATACATTATAAAATATGTGTCGACATCCTTAGCGTAGAACAGACGATTACCATCAGAGGATACGGGATAACCACGGACATAACTTTTCGTGGTATTTCCACGGCCGTTGTCAGAAATATAAATTCCACTTTCCTTTAGGGACTTTACATCATTCAGCAGGTCCGATAACTTATTGTAAACCTTGGCACCATCCTTATATTTGTCAATATACCACTGGCAGGATTTAAATGCCCAGAAACGATTATCATTGTCTGAATAAGCCAGATTCCTTGTAGCAATGTAGTCAGACTTGTTGTCCTGAGTAACGTCCACCGAGTACTTGTTAATGACCTTGTCTATCTTCACCGATGCTGTATTATGTGCTATCTTATGAGTGAATTCGAACTTGATTGTCTTGGCCTTGTGATTGATTGAGAACTCACCTCCCATCAGAAGCTCCAGCTGTTCAAAGAACTCTGTGAGCGACCAATGAGGAAGAGCTGTAGCAAAGTTAGCCTGTGACCAGGCTACAGGAAGCGTGTTGCAGATAAGCAGATGCTTCCAATAGCTGTTATTTATAGCAGAGAAGCTACCAGAATACCCAATAGCGCTGCAGATCTTCTTTAATATATATAATAGGTATGGCTGGAATGATAGTTTCCCCAGACCTGAGGCCCATTTGAAATTACCATCAGCATCTTTTTCTACTGTGTTCTGCAGATTGCCCGATGTGTTGTTCACCCATGGAAGGGCTAAATAGTCAGCTGTTGGATAGTAGCCTGCCCAAGACTCTGCGGCACTCAAATCCGATGGGCTGCTGGTGGGATAGCCTAAATCAAGCTGATTGAGATAGATGTTATCGAAAGTGTCACTGAAATTCTGTTCACTGCGGCCCTCCAGAAACTGTGTCTTAACTTCTACTTCTGAAATCTGGGTGACAGTGATGCAGCCTGCTTTGTAGAACTGCTTGTCACGGATTTCGCAGTCGAAAACTACCTTGTTCTTCACCACGTCCTGACGATAGAGATGGCCGAAGATAGCAATGTTCTGCGGGCATCCTCTTAGCGGGAATGTGATTGTAAGCGAATAGCTGTCAGAGCCTGTGAACAAGGGGTTTTCTGCTATATACTCGAATGATGTATTCTTCTTTAGACAGGCGATTTTGCCATTGATTATTATTTCCATACTACTTTCTTCTAGATTTGGGGGATTTGTTACGCATAAGTTGGTCGTATTCGTCTTGTGCCTGCTTGATACCAGTATCACCAGTAACTGTGTTGACTGTCACAAATGGTTCGTCAAGACGCTGTTTTAACTGGCGAATAACATCGGCATACTCCTTCAGGGCGGCCTGACTTGCAGCGATTTCAGACTGAGCATCAGGCGTGGATTGCTGTAGGATTACTGTGGGCGATGATTGTGTGGACTGTGCGTACACGCTCGGAGCTACGATGCTTCTTGAAACATCTTCCGAGCGTAATGAACCTATTGTGTTCGTTCGCTGGGCATAGTCCAATGCATCAATCATCGGGCGGGCTACGGGGGACATCAGTAATTCCTGACTGGCAACCCATTCTCCTTTGTGGACGACGCCGGCCACCTCATACTTGCCACCCTGACCAGTGAATCCACCTTTGGCATATCCTTGTGCTGCAGATGCTTCCTGCTGCTTCTTGATAGCCGCTACCTGAAGCATTCCTGCAGCGATGGCCGATGCAGCTGCTATTGGTGCCAGGATATAACCGACGAGTGGCACAGCTGCTGCAGAACTATAGGCGTTGATTGCAGATGTAGCAGTCTGAGCAATGGCCTGCATTACTTGCATCTTGAACATCTTCTTATTAGCGTCGGTCTTTACCTTGGCAATCTCGGCTTCTTTCTGCTTCTCGAGCTTCTTAACGATATAGTTGTTACCCTCGGCATTAGAGATCTCTGCCTTGTATCTCTTCTCAATAGAGGCGACCTGAATATCTGTTTCAGCCTGAATGAGTGATGTCATCTGCTGGAATATGCTCGACATTCCGGAAGAAATAACGTCGAGCGTACCTGTGACAGACTTTCCCAAGTCGGACTGTAGCCACTCCTGTACGTCCTCGGTCCACAGCTGGAGAAAGTTCTTGTTATCGTCCAACTCGTCGATACCATATTGTTGGCGCAAGGCCTTCTTTGCTTTCTGGTAGGCTTCTTCGATGCGGAGCTTCTCACGGGCGTTGTCATTGGTAGCTTGTAACTCTTGGTCGTATACCTGTTTAAGGGCTTCGAGGTCGGTCATATATTTGCTATAACGTTCACCCAGATTATCCCCGAAATAGTCAGCCTTAATCTTCTTGAGTCGGTCTTTATACTTCTTCTCTGCAGCCTCTGTCTCTTGCTGGCGTCGCTTCTGGTCGGCAATCAACTTGTCCTGATACTTATTGTAGGCCTGCTGATACTCGGTCGAACCTTCTTCGTAGATTTTGGTCATGCGTCGGAGGTGATGGAGTTCCAGGAGTTCCAGAGTGTGCTGATAAACGTCTTGGCTTGTTTCTCCGTCGATATAGCGCTGCTTTTGGAGTGAAACAGACTCATTATAGGCGTTGACTTCCTGCAGGGCTGTTGACTTGATATGCTCGTCAGTCTGCTTCTTCGCGGCCTCTGCGTATGCTGCTTTTGCCTCTAGCTTTTCCTTTTCGGTGAGGTCAGTATGTGCCAGGATCTTTTTCTGGTACTCGATCTCTATCTCGAGGATTCGCTGTTGGTACTGCTCATAGTTTTCCTGTCCTGTAGAATAACTGATACGATTTAGTGCTTCTTCCTTGGACTTCCAGTCCTTCTCTGCCTTGAAGCGGTCCTTATTCTTCTTGTCGTCTGTAGTCGGGACTGTACCTCCACCTGAGCCGTTACCACCAGTATGCTTGGAAATCTTTGATGCTTCGTCAGCCAAACGTTGATTCTCAGCGGTGAGAGTGTCAATCACGTTGTTATACTGGGTGACAGCGGCGTCATACTGCTTCTGCTGGAGCTTCCATGCGCGATATGCTGTGGGGCTTACATTAGCATTGCGGATTGCCTCGGACTCGGATTGCTGGCCCATCTTCTCGTTGAAATAGGCTGCTTGAATATTCTTGGAGGCGTGATTAAAATGCTCGTCGCGCTGCTTCTCGGCTTCGGGTAACTTATCCAGTGCGGCCTTGATCTTGGCAGAGTTTTTCAGCTGCTCTGTGTAATTCTTCAGAATCTGGGCGTTGTGTCCGTAGAGCTTGCCTTCCTCTGTGATGCTTGCGTGATAGTCAGGTACGATCTTCTGCAGCTCCTCAATAGCCTTTCGGCGGGTGTTGACTGAAAGAGTCTCGTTTTCAATAGTTTTCTTCAGCTGTTCGATACGTGCAATTTCACCACGTGTATTGCGGTCGGCTTCTTCCTCGATGTCCTTTAAGCGCTTTTGTGCCTGGGCTGCATCAGATGATGAGCGGGCAAACTTCACGTACAGACCGATGAGAACTGTCATTGCGGTGATGGCTGCTCCCAAGGGATTGACCTTCAGGACCTTATTGAAGAACGTCTGCGCAGCTGCAGCTGCTGTAATTTCGCCTCTTAATACCTTGTGTTTGAGTATTGATGCAGCAAGAAGGCCTTCTTCAATTGTGAGGTATGCCGCTTTCATCTTCTGGACTGCAACAAATCTGAGCGACCATACATATTGCAACTTAACTGCTGTGTAATAGCCGATGATTGCTGCAGTGGCCATTGCGATTTCTGCCTTGTATTTAGTGATGAAATCAACGACTGTTGACAGTACTTTCAGAATCAGTGTTGTAGATGAAAGTACGTGGCGCATTACGGGCTGCAGCTTCTCGCCTAGCTCTATGGCCATCTCCTTGACGCGCTTCTTTGCCTTGTCAAGCCCAGCCTGGACAGTAGTGTTCTGAACGTTGTACTCCTTTGTGACAGAAGTAGCCTCCTTGAATGCCTTGGCCGCTTCCTCCTGCTCCCAGCGAACCATATCAAGATTGCCTGCAAGCGCTGATATGACCTGAGCTGCACGGGCGCCATTTTCACCCATATCCTTGAATACAGGCGCCAGGACATCGATGTTACCTAGCTTGTTAAGTGTGTCAAGAAGCATCAAAAGGCCTTCGTTAGTACCTTTGGCCAGTGCTTCTTTGAACTTCTGAGCGTTCATTCCTGTGGCCTTGATGACTTTATCCTGCTGCTTGAACATATCCATAATCAACTTTGAGACAGCAGTGGCCGACATCTCAACGGCCTGGCCCTGAGAATCGAGAACTGCAGCGAATCCCATAATCTGCGGGATAGTCATTTCAGCCTGGGCACCGACGCCTGCCATACGCTTTGCAAAGTTGGCAAGATATGGAGCCGAGGCAGTGCAGTTCTGTGAGAGCTCGTTGATAACAGAACCAACGGCAAGAAGGGCTTTTTCTGTGCCTAGACGCTGCTCATCTCCAAAGATATTAGTGAGTTTGGAGAGGGTCAGCGTGGCACCGTCGCCAAGTTCGTCAAGTGCGACGTCAATCTGATCTGCAGCACGAACGAAGCCCAGAACATCTTCCTTTGATTTTTTTCCCAACTTACCAGCATCTTCTGCTAGCACGTTAAGCTGCTCGCGGGCGGTTCGTGTGTCCATTTTCTTAAACTCCTCATTGAGGTCAGACACCTGATCCGATGTCATTCCAGTGAACTTGCGTACATTGGCCATCTCGGCATCCATATCCGCGAAGGCCTTCACCGATGAGCGACCGGCCATGATTATGCCTGTGAGTGCAGCAAAAGCACCCATAAGCGTAGTCTGCCAGTCGTTCATCTTGCGATTGAAGCGATCCCAGAAACCTTCACCGACGGTGAGTTCACTATTAACTTTGGTGAGTTCCGCTTTTACTTTTCGAATGGCTTCGGCCTGACGTTTCCATTCTTCTGTACCTCGCTCGATGCCGTTTAGCTGCTTCTTGAGTGTTGTCAAAGTCTTGTTTAACTCCTTAGGCGTGGCCTTGTCGAGATTCTTCAGAACCTTTTCCACGCCGACAGTTGCGCTTTCAATTTGTGCAATCTGGCGGCTGGTCTGTTTTAGCTCTTTCTGGAGGCGCTTAAGCTCTACCCTATTACCTGACTTAGCAGCTTTCTCGATTGCGTTCTCCAGGTCTTGGGATTTCTTCTTCAAGTTGTCTAGCATATCCTGCGCCTGCTTACCATTGACGGTAAGAGTGACGGTTGCATTTGCGTTGATTGATGACATATTGATGTGATTTACAATTTCAAATTATGATTTACAAGCACAAAGTTATAATGTCACGCGCGCATACGAAAAGACGTGTACGATGCCCATGCCTGAGGCTTGACTGGGTGAAGGTATGGGAAGAACAGCGGGCACTTTCCTGTCATTGACAGCACCCACGAAAAACGGCATTATGAACGCTGTTTTTCGTTAAATCCGGAAATAGTTAAGTTAACAACTGTTTCGGGTGCTGATTATCAATGACTTACGGGATTGTTAAGGGCCGAGCCCTTAACCCGTCGGAGAAACCACCCCCCACGCGCCCTGAGATGCCGACCGCTTGGGGATTGCTCTGAGATGCGGAATATGTAAACAGATGTTAAGAAAATCGGGGTTGAAAGTCGCTTTTGTTAATTTGGGACTCAAAGTTGCGCATAGGCTCAAAGGCCGCTAAAAACGTGAGAATGGGCGGTGATGAGCCACAGGTGCGACACGAAATCCCGCGGACTTGTCTAAGGGTTTCGTGTTGTACTTGTGGAATGGGCGAAATAGACAATCTTTGGCTATGACCTCAATCTGTGATTGAACTCATTGCCAATGTTTGTCCGCCATACCGCTCTCCTCGCTTTAGCGTGGGAGTAATAGGCATCAGAGTGAAACGTGATGCTTGGCCGCACATTGTGCGGTGATGGGCAGAGGTGGACAGACATAAGGAAAATCTGAAGCTGAGTGTGGCTCGAGTAGAGCCTTAACGAGCCTCAGATTTTATGTTGGCTGTTCACTGCTGCAGACCTTTGGGGCGAATGTGGCAGTGGCCTAGCCGCTGCCTCTTTCGGCTGATAGTGTGCCACTGGTACGATTTGAATCCCTAAGACGAAGGAAGAGGGTTTCAATTAGTACTAGTGGAAAGGGCGATTAGACAAGCTTCTGGACTGGCCATAATCTATGATTATAGCCAATGCAGATGTTTGTCCGCTGTGCGCACGATGTGCGGTGAGAAAGGTGACACGTATGCGGAAATGAATCCCTCTGACTGAAAGGAAAAGGGTTTCACTGTAGCTGGAGTGACATTGGCGCGATAGCGGGTGAAGCGTGAGCTTTTGTTGGTGCGGAGCATTGGGGAAGCCGGAGGCTTGGGTGATGGGAAGGGACTTCGATGGGCGGTGGACATCGCTTGGGCGAGCTGGCGAGCTGTGCCACCTGTGGAAGACTGCGGAGATAAGTGCGTGGGTGCTGCGCGGCGAGCAGTAATAGCTGTTCACGATAGTGACAATGGAGTGTGTATGCTGCAAGCATCCTCGCTTCATTGAAGCAATACCGCTCACCGCAATTGCAGTGGCCAGGCTCTTACATAGCAAGGCTGGAGCAAGTGGCACAGCCCGCAAGGGAAGCGCAAGCAATCATCGGCGAAGATGATGATTGAAAGGCCCGAAGGGTGTGGGGCGGGGTGAGTAAATTTGTGTATAATAAAAAGCAGGGGTGATGATAATCACTCCTGCAGATTATTGATGAATTGACTTTTATGACACCTCAGCAAATGTTTTCAAGAAATCTATTCTTTTCTTAGCTTTTTGTAGCATTTCTGCTGTCATTTTTATGGTAATCTTTGTATTCCCATCTTCTAGCTTTTCAACGAGACAGCCAGTTTGGGTTTCGGAAGCTTCCAATACTAATTTTCCACCATTGAAACATGCGTCAATATCCTCGTCGGATAGTTCATCAAATTTTACAAACTTTTTTTCCATTAAATTATTGTTTTTATATGTTTTAAATAAGTGTTATTCTTTCCAGTCGATTTCGGTGAAGCGATTGAAACGCTTGCCTTCGAGCTCGATGACCTCAAAGAACATTTCTTCGGGGCGTACCCAGTATTGACGGTCGCCATAAAGGGCCTGATAGACAACGAGGCGTTCCAGAGTCTCGCTATCGAAAGCTGAGTGAATGAAACGATACTTACCACCTTTTAAGTGCTGGAAGTAACGAACCCATCCTTCTTTCCTGGGGTATGTCATTAAGAGCTTCTCAATCAAAGGAACATACCATGTCTTTGTTTCCTGTTCGGTGGGTGTATGCCCGCCAGGGAAATGATACGACTGATTGTAGTGTTCTAGGAAGAGTGGCTCGAAATGAGCCAATGTGTCCTGTTCGCCGAACAGGCCCCAGACACGCTCCTTATAATAAGGATTGGTGAAATCAAATTGCATATCCTCCAAATTGTCGAATTCTCTAATCAAGGCTTCATCGATGATGAAATCCTGATTACCGTCGGCACGGGGAGACTTATATTGCTGAGGACCGATTCGGGACTGCAGAAATTCTGTCATTTTGAAATGGGGATTGCCTAGCAGGGCGGGAACGCCAATGATTGGTGCTAGCATCTGGGCATAGAAGGAGCCGCAGCTGTTGCCGACAAGGATGTCAGGCTGTTCGCGGTCGACAAGAGCGCGGATAAAGCCTAAGGCTTCCTTAGGGTGAAGAGGAAGGTCCGGAGTAAGAACGACTGCCCTACCCTCGAATGCTTGCTTTAATGCCATAGCGGTTACGCATTGGCCACTGGCATAGAAACCATGTAGAAATAGTATTTTCTTCATACCCAGTCAATTCCATATGTTTTTTTTAAGTATTCTCGTATTTGAGTAATACAAGTGGAGCCCAGACCTCTATGGCTAGTTATTTGGCTAGGTGTAGTACGTATGAGATCACCAACGGTATTGATGTTTAAACCACAATAACAAATATTTATAAATCTCGTGGTAATCTTATCTGATTCCAGCTGTATTGATTCTATAGGTACGTCATTGTATTGTTCTGAAATGACATCGCGCTTTACAAGCTCTAAACTATTAATAATGTCCCTGGCCTCATTGATTATCTCATCAAGACGGTCGAGCTTCTTATTTAATTCTTCTTTATCCATTATAATATCCTTTTTTAATTTGCGGATGCAAAGGTACTAAAAAAAATTGGACGAGCCTCACGGCGGGTCCAATAAAATGAAGAATAAATAAAAAAGGTATAATATAGAAGGCAAATGAAAACAAGTATTATTAATCAAAAAACTGAATGATGAAGTGGTATTCAGAATGAAAAACTATATGTTTTTTTGTAAAGCTGCTAAGCTTTAGGGGGGCGCCGTAGACGGTGGATTGTATAAAGGACGATAGTGAGGAGGATTATCGGGAGGATGTATTGGGGAGCGGATGCTGGTGCGGACTTGTCCGAATTGGCCGATTTGAGATTCTGGGACTGGGTGGCCACTGCCACGCTGTCCTTCAAATCGGCGCTGGCTGCGGACTTCTCCTCGCTGCGGGCAGTGAGGTGTAGACCGTAGACCTTGAGGGACGTAGGCACTTGGGGGCGAAGCAGATAGGAAGGGACTTGCGCGGTGGACTGAGCGACGGAGAAACGCGGAGCGTTTCGCTGGCGCGAAGTGAATGAGGCGCGCGAAGCGCGACTGTAGTGGGGCTGGCTAGGCAGGGATGTGGAGTCGAAAGGGGTTTCCATCAGACTTTCCATCTTTGATGGGAATTCTCTTGGAAACTCCTGAGACTCCGGGCCAAAGAATATAATTGAGGCACTATCGAAAGAGAGTGAAAACTCACGTGATAGTGAATCGAGCGTTCGGTAAAAAGTGCGACGGGAGTCCGACACGGATGCCGTCGCACTTTCACTTACCGACTTAATTACGCTACGCTTAGCTGAACAAGCGGCAAGTGAGAAACAAAGAAAAATCAAACAAAATGAAACAATAAAACAAGTAAGAACTAGTTGAAGTGAATGAGAAAAGTATTTCATATTTTTGTGTTGGCTATTTAAATAGGTAATCGTACTCGTGGATATCAAATGAGGGACAATCCTTGGCAGCGAACTCAAGGTGGCCATGGAGTGTGGCTGCGGGATAGCGTTTGTGAAGCTGCGTAAGGATATTCACGAATGCGGCCTTCTGCTCCGGAGTGCGTGTGTCCTTGGAGGTGAGCTTGCCATCTGCAGCGCAACCGCCTACATAGCATACTGCAATGGAGTGCTTGTTGTACCCAGAGCAGTGTATACCAGGAATGGACTCATCTAGACAATTGTGGATTGAGCCATCGAGGTAAATTAGATAGTGATATCCGATGTGGGACCAGTGATTGTCAACAACGTGCATACGCTTGATATCGGCGACTGTCAGGCTACGGCCTTCGGGAGTGGCTGTGCAGTGGCAGATTATTCTGTTAATCTCTCTCATTCCAGGCCTCCTTCTTCTTTTGAGTCGATCTCGGATTTAAGCTCGGCGAACTTGGTGTGAATATAGATACTTACGCCAAAGATTGAGCCGGCATAAATCAGGCACTGGGCAAAGAACAGAAGGACGGAATCAGAGATTTCGCCAGTGGGCGGTACGATGAAGCCTGCTGTAGCTAGTGCGATTCCTGCAAAAAGCATTGCGATTGCAGAATATATCTGTACATCGGTACGTGTTTCTTTTGTCATATACGTGATGAATTGGTTTCGGGGGCAAAGGTAATTTATGAGGGTCGGATTTGAAAAGACACTCATTTTTTGAAAGTTTTGGCAAAAACGCTTTGAACGTAAGAAAACATTTTATATATTTGCAAACGGAATCATATCTTTTGTGCCTATGGTAATGATGATATTTGGGATTATACTTATTGCAGTAGTGTTTGGAGTGGTGTTCAAGGTACTGATTAGTGAGGCAAAGCCTTATGAGAAGCCTTTGAAGACGGAGAACGCTGTTGAGGAAAAGGTGATTCCAAATGAGCAGACGAAGGCTGAAACACAAAAGTCCAAACCTGCTGCGAATAAAAAAAAATCTAAGTTCGAAAGTAAGACATATAGAGTGCCTGGCGGATATGGATATCTGTTGGGCGGTGCGGGAGCTGTAGGTGGAAGTAGAATGTCTAGAAGCCTAGACGATGATGATGCGCATTATCGGGCATACAGGGAAGAACTAGCGGCTTATGATGACTTTGTGGCTTCGCTGGATATGGATAATTAGTGGAGATCAAGGGATTGATTTAATAAGGTATCATTGGAAATTACCTGTGATACCTTTTTTGTTTATTGCCTAAATTCCGCAGCACTTTAGTTTAACTTCCTTTTTAAGTTCCTGAGTAACAAAATATTGCTCAAGATTTTGCCATGTCAGATTTTTCACTTACCTTA
>ONGP01000048.1 GCA_900317405.1 uncultured Prevotella sp. | reverse complement strand
AAAGGAAAGGGTATTTTGTTCAAGGGTGAGGTTATCCGTCGCAAGTCGGGTAAGTCAGCATCAGCTAAGTAATTTTAATTGATTTACGATTATGACAACAAAGAAAGTAGAAAGACGAATTAAGATCAAATATAGAATTCGTAAGAACGTATTCGGCACAGCCGAGCGTCCTCGTCTGAGCGTTTTCCGCAGCAACAAGCAGATCTATGCTCAGGTGATCAATGATTTGGAAGGTAAAACACTTGCTTCTGCATCTTCACTGGGTCTCGAGACTATGCCTAAGATCCAGCAGGCTGAGAAGGTTGGTGAGCTGGTAGCCCAGAAGGCTCAGGAGGCTGGCGTAACAGCCGTTGTCTTCGACCGTAACGGTTATCTGTATCACGGCCGCGTAAAGTCGCTTGCAGACGCAGCTCGTAAAGGTGGACTTAAATTCTAAACGATTATGGCAATGAACAAAGTTAAGATAAATAGTGACGTTGAGTTGAAAGACAGACTGGTTGCCATCAACCGTGTTACCAAGGTAACAAAGGGAGGTCGCACCTTTACATTCGCAGCTATTGTAGTTGTCGGCGACGGCAACGGTATCATTGGCTGGGGTCTTGGTAAGGCTGGTGAGGTTACAGCAGCTATCGCCAAGGGTGTTGAGGCAGCTAAGAAGAATCTTGTTAAAGTTCCCGTACTCAAGGGCACCATCCCTCATGAGATGGAGGCTCGCTTCGGCGGTGCTCAGGTATTCCTTAAGCCAGCAGCTGCTGGTACCGGTCTTGTAGCCGGTGGTGCTATGCGTGCCGTTCTGGAGAGTGTTGGTATTAAGGATGTGCTCGCTAAGTCAAAGGGCTCATCTAACCCTCACAACCTGGTTAAGGCTACTATCGTAGCTCTGAGCCAGATGCGTGACGCCTACACTGTGGCTGGTACACGTGGAATCAGTATGGATAAAGTATTTAGAGGATAAGGAGAAGAAACTATGGCAACAATTAAGGTAAAGCAGATTAAGAGTAAGATCGGTTATCCAGTTGATCAGAAGCGCACTCTCGAGGCTCTCGGCCTGCGTAAGATCTCTCAGGTTGTTGAGGTAGAGGACACTCCTTCTATCCGTGGTATGATCCGTAAGGTACACCACTTGGTAACCGTCGTTGAGTAATTAACATTTTAAAAGTAGATTAGATTATGAAACTGAATAATTTAAAGCCGGGTCTGGGTGGTACTTCTACTCGTGGTCACAAGGGTGCCAAGGCTCGTTCTGGTTATAAGAGAAAGATTGGTTTCGAAGGTGGTCAGATGCCTCTCCAGCGTCGTGTTCCGAAGGCTGGTTTCAAGAACATCAACCACAAGGAGTACTTTGCAGTTAACCTCTCTACACTTCAGAAGCTTGCTGAGGAGAAGAACCTCACCAAGATCGGAATCGCAGAGCTGATTGCTGCCGGTCTTACCAATGGCAAGGAGCTGGTAAAGGTTCTTGGCAACGGTGAGCTGAAGGCTAAGGTTGACGTAGAGGCTAACGCTTTCTCAAAGACTGCTGAAGAGGCAATCAAGGCAGTAGGTGGTAACGCAACAAAAATCTAATTTTCAAAATGAAGAAGTTAATAGAGACACTGAAGAACATTTGGAAGATTGAGGATCTGCGTCAGCGCATCCTTATTACTCTCCTGTTTGTAGCGATTTATCGTTTCGGCTCGTTTGTGGTACTTCCTGGTATCAATCCAGCCATGTTAAGCCAATTGCAGTCTCAGACTGCCGGCGGTCTTATGTCGCTGCTCGACATGTTCTCCGGTGGTGCATTCTCCAATGCGTCTATCTTCGCACTTGGAATCATGCCTTACATCTCTGCTTCTATCGTAATGCAGCTTCTTGCTGTCGCTGTTCCTTACGTTCAGAAAATGCAGCGTGAGGGTGAGAGTGGCCGCAAGAAGATCAGCATGTATACCCGTTGGCTCACTGTAGCCATCCTGATGTTCCAGGCACCGGGTTACTTGATGAACCTGAAGATGACTTCGGGAGCTGCTCTGGCAACAGGCATCTCATGGTCATACTTCATGGTTCCTGCTGTTATCATTCTTGCCGCAGGTAGTATGTTCATCCTGTGGCTCGGTGAACGCATTACGGATAAGGGTATAGGTAATGGTATCTCGCTGATTATTATGATCGGTATCATCGCTCGCTTGCCTCAGGCATTCATCCAGGAGGTTAGCTCGCGTTTCACAGCCATCACTGGTGGTGGACTGGTTATGTTCTTGGTCGAGATCATCATTCTCTATGCAGTTGTTTGCGCATCTATTGTTCTGGTTCAGGGCGTTCGTAAGGTGCCCGTTCAGTACGCTAAGCGCCTCGTAGGTAATAAGCAGGTAGGTGGTGCACGTCAGTATATCCCACTGAAGCTGTTCGCTGCCAACGTTATGCCTATCATCTTTGCTCAGGCTCTGATGTTCATTCCGTTGACTATCGTTCAGTATTCAGCTCCTGAGAATGCTAGTTGGTTTGTTCGCACGATGCTCGATCATCACAGCTGGACATACAACATCATTTTCGCTGTACTGATTATCGCCTTCACTTATTTCTATACAGCCATTACCCTGAATCCAACTCAGATGGCTGAGGATATGAAACGTAACAATGGTTTTATTCCCGGTGTTAAGCCTGGTAAGGAGACCGCTGAGTATATAGATACAGTAATGTCTCGTATTACTCTTCCTGGTTCATTGTTTATCGCTTTCATCGCAATCATGCCTGCTTTGGCAAGCTTGCTGAATGTTCAGGATGCGTTCTCTCAGTTCTTCGGTGGAACATCTCTGCTGATTCTTGTCGGTGTTGTTCTTGATACACTGGCACAGATTGAGAGCCACCTGCTGATGCGTCACTATGACGGTCTGCTCAGTTCTGGCCGTATTCATGGACGTGGAATGGCTGCTTATTAGTCTTCTATGAAAATATATCTGAAGACTGAAGATGAAATAGAGCTGATGCGCCAGGCCAACCAACTTGTTGGACGCACGCTTGGTGAATTGGCAAAACATATAAAGCCTGGTATAACGACCCTCCAGTTGGATAAGATAGCGGACGAGTTCATTAGAGATAATGGTGCTATTCCAACATTTAAGGGTTTTCCCAATCCATATGGAGGGCCGTTTCCTGCCAGTATCTGCACATCAGTTAATGATGTAGTCGTACATGGAGTGCCCAATGCAGAAACCGTTCTGAAAGAGGGCGACATAATATCGATCGACTGCGGAACACTGTTGAATGGCTTTAATGGAGATTCTTGTTACACGTTCTGTGTAGGCGAGGTTTCCGACGAAGTAAAAAAACTGCTGAAGACTACCAAAGAGTCTCTCTACAAGGGTATTGAAAATGCTGTTGCTGGAAAACATCTTGGTGATATCAGCAGTGCGGTGCAGGAACACTGTGAGGCACAGAAGTACGGAATCGTACGCGAGCTTACCGGTCATGGTATCGGTCGCGAGATGCACGAAGATCCTCGAGTGCCCAACTATGGCAGCAGAGGCAATGGTATCATGCTGAAAGCCGGAATGTGCTTGGCGATTGAACCTATGGTAACAATGGGTAACCGAGCTATTTGGATGGATGCAAACGATCGTTGGACTATCCGTACTCGTGACGGTAAACCAGCAGCTCATTTCGAGCACACCATTGCAGTCAGGAAAGGTCAGGCCGAAATCCTGTCTTCTTTCGAAGAAGTAGAATCACTAGAAGGTAAGTTATATTAAATAATAAGTATGGCAAAACAATCCGCTATTGAGCAGGACGGAACAATTATCGAATCGCTGTCGAATGCGATGTTCCGAGTAGAACTAGAAAATGGGGTCCAGATAATTGCGCATATCTCAGGTAAGATGAGAATGCACTATATTAAGATCCTCCCCGGAGATAAGGTTAAGGTGGAGATGAGTCCATATGACCTGACAAAGGGACGAATTGTATTCAGATACAAATAAACAATTGTAAATAATATGAAGACAAGAGCATCATTGAAGAAGCGTACCCCAGACTGCAAAATCGTACGTCGTAAGGGCCGCCTGTTCGTTATCAACAAGAAGAACCCTAAGTACAAAATGCGTCAGGGTTAATGTTAAAAAAGCATAAAATGGCGGAGAATTAAAAAATTCTTCGTACCTTTGCATGCTTTTTAGCAAGAAATGTATTTATTATAAGTAATTTTTTATTATCTTTTAAGTAACAATGGCAATAAGAATTGTTGGAGTAGATTTGCCCCAGAACAAGCGTGGCGAAATCGCATTGACCTATATTTATGGTATAGGTCGAAGTAGTTCAGCAAAGATATTGGACAAGGCAGGTGTCAGCCGTGACCTGAAGGTTAACGAGTGGACTGACGACCAGGCAGCCAAAATCCGTGAAATTATCGGCGCTGAATTCAAAGTAGAAGGTGATCTCCGTTCTGAGATCCAGTTGAATATCAAGCGACTGATGGATATTGGTTGCTATCGTGGCGTCCGTCATCGTAACGGTCTTCCCGTTCGCGGTCAGAGCACTAAGAATAATGCTCGTACTCGTAAGGGTAAGAAGAAGACTGTTGCTAATAAGAAGAAGGCTACAAAGTAATTCTAAGTTGAACAATTAAGAAATTAAGAATTATGGCAAAGAAAACAGTCACTTCAAAGAAAAGAAACGTGAGAGTAAACGCTATCGGCCAGCTCCACGTTCACAGTTCTTTTAATAATATTATTGTATCGCTGGCTAACGACGAGGGTCAGGTTATCTCTTGGTCATCAGCTGGTAAGATGGGCTTCCGTGGCTCTAAGAAGAATACTCCTTATGCAGCCCAGATGGCTGCAGAGGATTGCGCTAAGGTTGCTTATGACCTGGGTCTTCGCAAGGTTAAGGCTTATGTTAAGGGTCCCGGTAACGGACGTGAGTCTGCTATTCGTGCTATCCACGGTGCTGGTATTGAGGTAATGGAGATTATCGATGTAACTCCACTTCCACACAACGGATGTCGTCCTCCAAAGCGTCGTCGCGTATAATTATTAGAAGGATTATTAAGTAGAAACATATTTTATTATTATGGCAAGATATTTAGGACCGAAATCAAAAATTGCGCGTCGTTTTGGTGAGCCCATTTTCGGCGCAGACAAAGTTTTGTCTAGGAGAAACTTCCCTCCTGGACAGCATGGCAACAACCGTCGTCGCAAGATGTCGGAGTATGCCGTCATGCTGGCAGAGAAGCAGAAGGCCAAGTATACTTATGGAGTACTTGAGCGTCAGTTCCGTAATATGTTTGAGAAGGCAGCTAAGGCTGAGGGTATCACCGGTGAGGTTCTGCTCCAGAACCTTGAGAGTCGTCTCGACAACGTTGTGTTCCGTCTTGGTATTGCTCCTACCCGCGCTGCTGCTCGTCAGCTCGTTGGTCACAAGCACATTACTGTTGATGGTCAGGTAGTTAATATCCCTTCTTATGCTGTTAAGCCTGGTCAGGTTGTAGCTGTTCGTGAGAAGTCTAAGTCACTTGAGGTGATCGAGGCTGCTTTGGCAGGTTTCAACCACAGCAAGTATCCTTGGATTGAGTGGGATGAGAATGTAAAGGGCGGTAAGTTCCTTCACAAGCCTGAGCGCGCAGACATCCCCGATAAATTAATGGCGATATTAGCATTTCAAAAACCCGATAAAGTCGTAATGTTGGAGGCCAACGACAAGTTCGGCAAGTTCGAATTTCGTCCTTTGGAGCCCGGCTTTGGTGTAACCATTGGTAACGCCCTGCGCCGCATTCTGCTTTCATCACTCGAGGGTTATGCCATCAACACCATCCGCATTGCTGGTGTTGAGCATGAATTCTCATCAGTTCCTGGTGTAAAGGAAGATGTAACCAACATTATCTTGAATCTGAAGCAAGTTCGATTCAAGCAAATAGTAGAAGAATTCGAGAATGAGAAAGTTAGTATCACGATCGAGAATTCAACCGAATTCAAGGCCGGTGATATTAGCCAGCATCTCTCTGGATTTGAAGTGTTAAATCCCGATTTGGTGATTTGTCATTTAGATTCCAAAGCATCGATGCAGATTGATATTACAATTAACAAAGGTCGTGGATATGTACCCGCTGATGAGAATCGCGAGTTCTGCACCGACGTTAATGTAATTGCAATCGATTCTATTTACACTCCGATTCGTAACGTAAAGTATTCAGTAGAGCCATATCGTGTTGAGCAGAAGACCGACTATGACAAACTGGTACTCGAGGTTACAACGGACGGTTCCATTCACCCAAAGGACGCACTGAAAGAGGCTGCTAAGATCCTTATCTACCACTTCATGCTGTTCTCTGATGAGAAGATCTCTCTCGAGACCTCTGAGACAGAGAGCAACCAGGAGTTTGATGAGGAAGTTCTGCACATGCGCCAGCTGCTTAAGACTCGTCTCGTAGACATGAACCTTTCTGTTCGTGCCCTCAATTGCCTTAAGGCTGCTGATGTTGAGACACTTGGCGATCTGGTACAGTACAACAAGACAGACCTCCTGAAGTTCCGTAACTTTGGTAAGAAATCGCTCACTGAGCTTGATGATTTGCTCGAGAGTCTGAATCTGTCGTTTGGAACTGATATTTCAAAATACAAACTGGACAGAGAGTAATCGAAATTCAATCATCTCGGTCGTACTGCATCTCACCGCAGTGCCATGCTTGCTAACATGGCTATCTCGCTGATCATGCACAAAAGAATCACTACGACCGTTGCTAAGGCTAAGGCCTTGAAGAAGTATGTAGAGCCCCTGATCACTAAGGCTAAGGAGGATTCTACCAACTCTCGTCGTGTAGTATTCAGCTACCTTCAGAACAAGGAGGCTATCAAGGAGCTTTTCTCAACTGTAAGCGAGAAGGTTGGCGATCGTCCCGGTGGATACACTCGTATCATCAAGCTTGGTACACGTCAGGGTGACGCTGCACAGGTTTGCTTCATCGAGCTCGTTGACTTTGATCCAGAGATGGCAAAGGATACCAAGAAGAAGTCTACCCGTCGTTCACGCAAGTCTGCTCCTAAGGCTGAGGCTGCTGCCGAGGCTCCTGTTGCTGAGGAGGTAAAGGCTGAGGAGGCACCAGCTGCTGAGGCTGCTGCTGAAGAGGCTAAGGCTGAGTAATCGTTAGAATTTTATATTCTCGTATAAAGAATAGGGATTCCCCTACCATAATTTGGGGGAATTCCTTTTCTTTTTTTTTATGAAAATGCTTATCTTTGCAGCGTTGATGGATTTTGTTAATTGTTAGTTATGAAGAAGTTAGTTGTTTTATCGCTTGGTGGGGTATTGCTGCTTAGTAGCTGTGGTACCTATACTGAGACCGGGGCCACTACTGGTGGTTGGTTCGGATCTATTATTGGTTCGGCTATCGGTGGTATAGCCGGTGGCCCGCGTGGTAGTGATATTGGCACGCTTATCGGTATGGCTGGTGGTGCTGTGGTTGGTGCTGCTATAGGTCAAGCTGCTGATGAGGCTCAACAGAAGAAGATAGAGCAATACGAGCAGCGACGTGCTGAGCGCGGTGCGATACAGCGACAGCCTGAATATGGCTATCCTGACAATGGCAGTTATAACGCAAATGAGGTTAGTGGACTTGAGATTCGTCGCCCGATGTTGATAGATACAAGTCGCGACCAGGTGCTGAGCCGTGGCGAAGAGGCTAGGATTGTGTTCGAGGTGTTTAATACTTCTACCAAGCCCGTTTATCGCATCCAGCCTTCAGTGGCCGAGATTACAGGAAATCGCCATATCGAAGTATCTGACAACGTAATGATTGAGAGTATTGCTCCTGGCCAAGGCATCCGCTATACGGCGCTTGTAAGGGCTGATAGTAGGCTAAAGGATGGCGAAGCGGTATTCCGCATAGGTGTTTTCCAAGGCAGGCGCGAGATTGTTTCCCAGACTAGGGAATTCAGGATACAAACAAGTAAGCGATAGTAAACCACTATCGCTTATTTTTATGTTCTAGCTGTTTCTTCTTATACTGTTCTCTCAGCTCCACCCAAATGGGCTTGGAGTTTGAACCTTCGTTTGTTCCCATATCAAGTTCAGGCTTTTCGATATAGTCTGAAGGCTTGAATGGTATGATAAACGGATCGAACTTCTCTACGATAACAGGGGCGATGCCTTGAGCGTAGATGCCAAGTTCTTTGGCGGCACGTACTGATAGGTCGATGATACGACCTTTGACGTATGGACCGCGATCGGTTACCTTTACGATGACCTTATTGCCGTTTGCGGGATTAGTTACTATCAGTAGAGTGCCGAAAGGGTAGGTGCGATGGGCGCAGGTAAGACTGTCGTGATGCAGTCGCTCGCCACTTGCAGTTTTGCGTCCACTGAAGCTTTTTGAATAAAACGAAGCCTTACCGCTCTGAGTCTGTGCCAGAGCGGTAAAGCTAATTACCAATGTCAGTGTCGTTAAGACTATCTTTTTGTAATTGATCATACAATGCCCTGTGCGAGCATAGCTTTCGCTACCTTCATGAAGCCGGCTACGTTGGCACCCTTTACATAGTTGATGTAGTTGCCTTCCTTACCGTACTTCACGCACTGCTCGTGGATACCAGACATAATCTGGTGCAGGCGCTGGTCTACCTCTTCGGCGGTCCATGCCATGCGCATAGAGTTTTGGGTCATCTCCAAACCTGATGTTGCTACACCACCGGCGTTGACAGCCTTGCCTGGTGCAAACAACTGACCTGCGGCAATGAACTTGTTGACAGCCTCGCACATGGCAGATAGATGTCGGCCTTCTGCTCCCAAGGCTTCTTGCCTGCGAAGAACTTAGAACCCTCGAACTCCTCCTCGTATGGCTGACATACGTCGTTGCCACTAGCGCGGAGCTCAAGCATATAGTCTATCTTCTCTGCATCGAGACCATCTGGATCGTAGATGTATCCGTCTGGACCTGAGATGGTGATAACCTTGGCACCCATTTCTGTGGCCTTCTTGGCTGCACCCCAAGCTACGTTACCAAAACCAGACAGAGCTACTGTCTTGCCCTTGATGTCGAGCCCGTGTGTCTCCAGCATGTGGTGAACAAAGTAGAGTGCACCATAACCTGTAGCCTCTGGGCGCAGGATTGAACCGCCCCATTCCATACCCTTACCAGTGAGGGTAGCACCATGGAACTGGCTGGTAAGCTTCTTGTAGTATCCAAACAGATAACCTATCTCGCGACCGCCTACGCCGATATCACCAGCAGGCACGTCCATATCAGGACCGATCACCTTATACAATTCGCACATAAAGGCCTGACAGAAACGCATGATTTCTGCATCGCTCTTGCCGCGAGGAGCAAAGTCAGAACCTCCCTTACCGCCGCCCATTGGCAGAGTGGTGAGTGCATTCTTAAATGTCTGCTCGAAACCTAAGAACTTCAGGATGCTCAGATTTACTGATGGATGGAAACGCAGACCGCCTTTGTAGGGGCCGATAGCGCTATTGAACTGTACGCGGTAGCCGATGTTTACCTGTACCTCGCCCTTGTCGTCGACCCAGGGCACACGGAATGTGGTGATACGTTCAGGTTCTACAATGCGCTCTATGATTTTGGCTTTCTCAAACTCGGGGTGCTGGTTGTACACATCCTTGATGCTGTCCAACACCTCTCTTACTGCCTGTAAGTACTCCATTTCGCCTGGATGCTTCTGCTCCAAGGCCTGCATAATTTTCTCAACTTCCATTGTCGTTAAAATGTTTTAAGTTTACATAATGTTACTATTTGTACTGCAAAAGTAGGAAAATTATCGATACCATCCAAGGAAAATCCCGAAAAAATTCGCTACAAAGTTACATTTTGTTAATTGTGCGCGTTCCCAGGAAATTATGGAAGGATTCTTGGTAGCCATCAGGCACGTGGATAATCTCGTTGCCGATGTAGATACAGTCATTGCGGTCTACTTTTCTTATCTTGTCGACCGCTATAATATATGAGCGGTGCACGCGCAGAAATCTTTCTGGCGGTAGCATCTCTTCAACAGCTTTCATTGTTAGATGTGTAATCAGCGGTTTGGCCTCGCTGTCGAGATAGAACATCACGTAGTCCTTCATGCCATTCACGTAGATGATATCATTGATGGTGATATTGCGTAACTCGCCGTCTACACGAACGAAGAGGGCAGATGGAGTTTGAGTATTCTTGGGCGAGCCAAGCGGCAAGGCCAAGTGGGGTGATGGCTGAGGTTTGGGTGATTCGCTCTTGGCAAACCAATCCTTAGCTTTCTCTACAGCCATCATGAATTTATTATATCGGATGGGCTTGAGCAGAAAGTCGAGGGCGCTCACCTCATAGCTCTCAAAGGCATACTCCTTGAAGGCTGTGGTGAAGATGACTCTCGTTTCTGTGGGAATCATGTGGGCCAGTTCCATACCATTCAGGTCAGGCATTTGTATGTCGAGAAACAGCAGGTTGGGTTTCTGCTCTTTCACGGCGTTTATGGCCTCTACCGAGTCGGTAAAACTGGCCAGCAGCTCCAGGTCGGGTGTCTTGGCCACAAACGATTCCATCAGCTTTACTGCCAGTGGCTCGTCGTCTACTATGATACAGGTTAATGGCATATTATAATGTCTAATCTTTAATTTTTAATGTAATTCTGACGTGATAGATGTCGCCTTCGAGCGATTGCTCCCAACTGTAGCAGCCAGCGTACATCAGTTCCAGTCGGCGGCGGGTGTTCTCCAGTCCGATGCCCGATCCGCTACGGTCGGCGTCGTCCTTGGGGAAGTTGGTGTTGTCGCAGTTGAATATCAGTTCGTCAGTGTTCTGCAGCAATCGGATGTCTATCTTTGATGGACGGTTGCTGCTCACGCCGTGTTTGAATGCATTCTCAACCAGCGAGATAAAAAGCAGCGGTGCAACCTCCATATTCTGCTTCACGTCGAAAGTTGTTGTTACCTCTGTCTTCTCGTTGCAGCGCAGTTTCATCAGTTCGATATAGTTGCGCATAAACTCCACCTCGCCCTCGATGGGCACCATCTTTTTGTTGGTTTCGTACATGGCGTAGCGCAGCAGGTCGCTAAGCTGTGCGATGGCATCCTGTGCGGCATCGGCATCTATCTGACACAGACTCGAGATGTTGTTCAGTGTGTTAAACAGGAAGTGCGGGTTTATCTGATTCTTAAGCCATGCCAACTCGGCCTCTGTGTTCTTTGCCTTCTCGTCTTTCAGCTGCTGCTTTATCTGTCGGGTGCGGATAAAGTGGCGAATGCCAATAGCAATTCCGGCTACCATACAATTGAGCACCAGGAACATCAGGAATCCAGAGAAATAACCTATCCACATGTTGGCGCTCATGGCAGGCATCGATGGTAGGTTGTTGCGATTAAAGTAAACGTAGAAGAACTGCGAGTTCAGTCCAAGTATCAGCACCAGATTGGCCAGGAAGAACCACCAATAGCGATGCTTGAAGAAGAGATGCGGTCCCAACACGTAGAAGTTAAGGAAATAAACCACCACAGGCGACTGGAACAATCCCAATACTACCATCAGCGATGTGCGTGTGGCTTGGGTGTCCTTAGTACTAAAATAAGTAGCTAACGGCATTGCGAAAAATATAGCCGCCCATACTGCCACTTGCGCCAGTAGCAACCAGAGGTCTTTTTTCTGTATCTTCTTCATAACGACTGCAAATATACAAATAAAATGAAAATAAAGCGTCCTTTTTCAAAAAAAGAACGCTTTATCTTCTTTTTTTACTTAGTTTCTGTTCCGATGCTGTTGATCATCTCGCCCTGCGACTGCTGCTCTATGAAGTCGTTCTGTACTCGGCTCTGATGCTGCTTTTGGGCTATCTTGGCGTTACCGAAGGTGTAGCTTACTGTGAATGTTACTCCGTATATAGGCACCTTGACGGCGTTGCGACTGGTGAAGTCCTTACCGCGGCTGTAAGTCTCGATGCTCAGGTTGCCGCCCTTGTTCAGCCCCATCAGTCCTGATACGCTCAGGTTCAGTTTGTTCTTCAGCAGACTCTTCGACAGACTGGCTGTTATCAGATTGAATCCGCTGCTCCAGCCCTGCAGGGTATAACTCTTGGTCGATGAGATTACAAATGCGCTAAGCTTCAGGTCCCAAGGCAGTGTCTGCTGTACTCCGCCCATCACGTTGGCTGTCCATCCGCTGTTTTTCTGATCGAGAACTGTACTGCGAAGGTCGATGTAGTTTACTGCTCCGTTGAAGAATAATCTGGTGTTCTTGGTCAGCAGGTAGCTAACGTAGCCGCTCAGACCAGTCTGATGACTCTTAACCACGTTGCCATAAGTGGTGTTCAGCAGATTGTTGTCGTCGTAGAAGCTGTACTGCGATATGGCGTTGTCAACAAAGTTGTGATGCAGGTTCAGGTTCACCATCAGCTTCTGTGTAAATGCGTTGTACACCAGCGATATGTTGTGTGCCTTCTCTACGTCCAGGTCGGGGTTACCATAGAACAGGGCGATAGGGTTGCTCTTGTCTACGTATGGGTTCAGATATGAGATACCTGGGCGAGAGATTCGCATGTTGTAGGTCAGTCCGATGTTAGAGCCTACGCCCAGATTGTACTGCATACTAGCTGTTGGTACCAGACTGCCATAACCTGTGCTGAAGTCCTGACCGTTGCCCAGTTGATACTTCACGTCCTGCCAAGTGTATTCGTAGCGCAGACCTGCTTTCAGTCCAAACTTCTCCCAGTTGCCCACATACTCGCCATAGCCGGCCAGGATAGTGTTTTTGTACTCGTATTCAGAGCTAGTGCTTGGGTCGTACACATCCTTCAGATAGTATTTAGAGTCCGATGTGGCATCGTGCAGCTGCAACTTGCTACCCAGGTTCAGTGTCTGACCGATTCCGATAGGCAGGCTGTAGTCCAACTGGAAGATATGGTTGGTGGTCTTGTCCTTGCTCTCAGAGTAGCGGTTGGTCAGGTCGATGTAGCTCGATGTGTCCAGGAAGTTGTTGGTCGTCTCTGTTGTTGCAGGACTGTAGTTCAGCTGATATGTGAATCCCAGCGAGTGGGTGTGCTGCTTATTGAAGAATCGCTGATAGTCGATGCTACCGCTGAACGATGTGCGCGACATCTTCATATCAGTTGTACTGCCGTAGCTGAATCCATTGCCATAAGCTGCACCGCCCATTGTGGTGTAAGTGGTACCAGTGGTCTTGGTGTTCATCGAGTTCACCTGGGCTGTCAGGTTCAGTGCGCTCATATCGTCTATCTGATATCCCAGCGACAGACTCCCCATGGTGAATGGAGTCTTCAGATCGTTGTCCGATGTCAGTATCTGACTTACTCCATTATCCTGTGTCTGCTCCATCTCTGTGGTAGTATTGCCAGGTTTGTTGTAGCTGGTCATCACGTTGGCACTGTAGCTCAACTTGCCCTGCTGTCCGTTCAGGAATACGCTTGCGCCCAACTGCTTATTACCTGCCGAAGCACGCACTGTTCCATTAAATCCGTTCATGCTCTGTGCGGCCTGAGTGTTCTGCTTGTTCATCACGATGTTAAGCACGCCTGCTGCACCCTCTGCATCATACTTGGCACCTGGGTTGGTTATCACCTCGATGCTCTTTACTGCCGATGCTGGCATGCTCTTGAATACCATCGATGGGTTGCTAGAGAACATAACGTTGGGCATACCATCTACGTAAACCTTGAATGACGATGAGCCGTTTACTGTGATGTTATCCTGTCCGTCTACTGTTACCATTGGCACCTTGCGTAGCATGTCGAGTACAGTGCTCGATTTAGAGTCCTCGTCTTGAGCCACGTTGTAGGTCATCTTGTCCACCTTCATCTTTACCAGAGGCTTCTGTGCCACTATCTCTACCTCCTTCAGCATTTCGTCGCTTTCTTTGTAGATTACGGTGTCATTCTGCTCTGTTTGTGCCATTACTACTGCCGATGTCATCAGCATCATTGTTGCCAGAAAAAACTTAATCTGTTTCATACCTTTTATTTTTTATGTTCTTTTGTTCTTTTTATCTAAATCGACGTTGCAAAGGTATGAAGAAAGGGGGTAAACGTGAAATTACTTTCGACGTTTACCCCCATGTGTTTCGACGTTTGCCCTAGGCTTATATCTTTTCGAGTGCCTGCTTGATGTCGTCCAGAATATCCTCTACGTCCTCGATACCTACCGACAGACGAATCAGGTCAGGAGCTACACCAGCCTCACGCAGCTGCTCATCGCTCAACTGACGATGGGTGTGGCTGGCAGGATGCAGCACACAGGTACGTGCATCGGCTACGTGGGTAACGATGTTTATCATCTCCAGCGAGTCCATCCACTTGATGGCTGTCTCGCGTGTGCCCTTCAGTCCGAATGCGATTACGCCGCAGCTGCCGTTGGGCAGATATTTCTGTCCCAATGTGTAGTACTTGTCTGTGGGCAGTCCGCAGTAGTGCACCCAAGCCACTTTGTCGTTTGCGTTCAGGAACTCGGCCACCTTCTGTGCGTTCTTGCAGTGCTGGGCCATACGCAGGTGCAAAGTCTGCAGTCCCATGTTCAGCAGGAATGAGTTCTGTGGAGCAGGTATTGAACCCAGGTCGCGCATCAACTGAGCCACCAGCTTGGTCATATAACCCATCTTGCCGAATGCCTTCACGTATGTCAGTCCGTGATAGCTCTCATCGGGAGTGCACAGTCCAGGGAACTTCTCTGCGTGTGCCAGCCAGTCAAAGTTACCGCTATCTACCACGCAACCGCCCACCTGTGTAGCCATTCCGTCCATATACTTGGTGGTGCTGTGGGTCACGATGTCTGCGCCCCACTCAAATGGGCGACAGTTTACTGGTGTAGCAAATGTGTTGTCAACGATAAGGGGCACACCGTTCTTATGAGCAATCTTTGCGAAGCGCTCAATGTCGAACACTGCACAACCAGGATTCGAAATTGTCTCGCCAAACACAGCCTTTGTGTTCGGACGGAACGCAGCCTGAATCTCCTCGTCGCTAGCCTCGGGCGATACGAATGTGCACTCTATGCCCAGCTTCTTCATTGTTACTCCGAACAGGTTGTATGTGCCACCATAAATCTCGTTTGATGTGATGAAGTGGTCACCAGCCTGGCAGATGTTGAACATTGCGTAGAAATTGGCTGCCTGACCACTTGATGTCAGCATAGCGCCAACACCGCCCTCGAGTGTGCAGATCTTAGCTGCTACAGCGTCGTTGGTAGGGTTCTGCAGGCGGGTGTAAAAGTAGCCCTCCTTCTCCAGGTCAAACAACTTTGCCATCTCTTCAGAGTCGTCATACTTAAATGTAGTGCTCTGGATGATGGGCAACTCAATAGGTTCTCCGTTCTTGGCCTTGTATCCGGCCTGTACACACAGCGTACCTTGTCTTAATTTCTTAGTCATCTGTCTTAATATGTTTGTTGATTATTGTTTTTACAGTAATACCACGCCCGACTGCTTCTTGCCGTCCATCATTATCTTCAGGGGCTTTTCAAATCTCACGTGGCGCACGTATTGAGTCTCCTCGATAGCAGGCATGCTGTCCAGAATGTCTTTCTGGAACACACCCTCGCCAGTGTAGGTGTTAATAGTAAAATAGCCCACGCCGAACGATGTCAGGTTCTGGAAGAAGTGTGTGCCCTGTGATGGGTCTACACGATAGTTCTTCAGTCCCACCTCTACTATCACGCGCGCGGCCGAGATGTGTGGCCACTTCACGGGTATGCCCAGCCAGTAGTCGCTCGATCCCCAGCGGCCCGGGCCGATAAGCACGTAGTTTTTGTCCTCCTGCAGGAACTTGCGGTTTATCTCCTCTATCTCGTTGGCTATGACGGGATTGTTCACTGCTGTAAAGTCGTCGTCGGTCTTCACGTACACCACGTCCACTACATCCTCTGATATGCCGTGTCCCAGCGAGTTGTTCGAACGCAGCAGGCAGTCGCTGTCGGGTATCTGTTGCAGATCCTCGTCAAGCACCTGTTTGGCATCTACTATCGGTCGTATCTGCAGCAGGTAGAATTCGCCCGTGCGGTCGTCGTTCAGGTTGCATGCAAACTCTATCTCCACTGGTCGCTTCATCTCCTCGGCACCCAGCTTCTGCGACATCTGCAGCAACTCGGGCAGTGGGAACACATCATGCTGAAGCACTCCGCAGAATGATATTACCTTGCGTCCGCCCTCGTATATTCCGTCGCGTATGATATTGTCAGTCGGGTCGTAGGTCGATGCCAGATATGTCAGTGCTCCGTCTTCGGCAGCCTGCTTTACGCGTACCTTTTTTATATTAAAGCCATCATCCACCTTGAAGTCATCGCCCACGTGGGCCATGTCAAGTGCGTAGAATCGTGTCTGGGTTTCGCTCAGTGCCGTCTCCATCTCCGATGTCTGCAGCACCTGTTTGGGGTGATATGGCGACACGCGCAGCGTCTGTCCGCCATCAACGATGTATTTGCCCAGTCCTACGGCCAGCGATGCTATACCCTCCTCGGCAGTCTCGTCGCCGATGGGGTAGTAGTTCAGCGATCGCAGCACACCGCTGAAGTTAGGATAGTACAGGTCGCCATACTGTTTGCCCACTACCTCCTGCAGTATCACAGCCATCTTCTCCTGATCGATGACGTTCTGTGTGGCCAGCATGTAGGCCTTCGAGTCCTTATAGTAAACCGATGCATACACACCCTTGATGGCACAGGCCAGCATGCGCAGCATCTCGTATTTATCATCCAGATAAGGTATCATATAGGTAGAGTAGATACCTGCAAACGGCTGATAGTGGCTGTCCTCCAGCAGCGAGCTGGAGCGTACGGCGATAGGACTCTTCACTGCGTCGAAGAACGTGAAGAAGTCGGCTATCAGCGAGTCGGGCAACTGCGCGCGCATAAAGTGCTGCAGTATCTCCTCGTCGCTGGCGTCGCTCAGCGCTATGCCCCACAGATTGTTCTGCTCCATAAACTCATCGAAGAAGTCGGTACACAGCACCACCGTCTTTGGTATCTGCACCTGTGCCTGCTCAAACTGGTTCAGTTCCGGGTGGCGCTTTATCACCTGGTCGAGGAATGCCAGACCACGTCCTTTACCTCCCAGCGAGCCCTCGCCGATACGGGCAAAGTGGGCGTAGCGGTCAAACTTCAGTCGGTCGAACACTGCTACCACACCTATATTCTTCATCCGTCGATACTGTACGATGGCGTCGAAGATAATCTGTCGGTGGGCGTCCACGTCCTGCAGCTTGTGCCACGTCACATGTTTCAGGAATGCCGAAACGGGGAAGATGGCACGTGCGCACAGCCAGCGGCTCATGTGGTTGCGCGATACGTGATACAGCATCGAGTCGTTAGGTATCTTGAATATGTTGTCCTGCAGCTCCTTCAGCGATGTCACTCGGGCCACCTCTTCCTTGGTCTTCGGGTCGCGGAATATAAAGTCGCCGAATCCCATGTGCTCTTCCATCAGGTGGTGCAGGTCTACGTTCATCTTGGTCGAATTTTTGTCGATAAAGTGGAAGCCTTCTGCCTCGGCCTTTGCCTTGTTGGCTATCTCCGATGAGTCAAGTATCAGTGGCACATACTCATCGCGGCGGCGTATCTCGCGCAGCAGTTTCAGTCCTGCCTCTGGGTCGCCCTCTTCCACGTGGCTCAACCGGCCCTCGTGCACCTGCATTGGGAATCGGGTATCGCTTATCACACCCAGCGTGTTCTCGTGATACTTCTCATACAGTTGCATAGCCTCCTCGTAGGTTGTGGCCAGCACCACCTTTGGTCGTCCGCGCTTGCGCTGTGCAGCAGCGTGCGGGTTCAGCGCCTCGGTCGAGAATCGCTTGCTCTGCGCCAGTATATAATTATATAGGTTAGGCAGCACACTCGAGTAGAATCGGATGTTATCCTCCACCAGCATTATCATCTGCACGCCAGCCTCCTTGATGTCGTGCTCGATGTTCATCTTGTCTTCAATCAGCTTGATAATCGACATGATGAGGTTGGTGTTGCCCAGCCAGCAGAACACGTAGTCGAACACGCTCATGTCTTCGTCCTGTATTCGCTTGGTGATGCCGTGCGAGAATGGAGTAAGCACCACGCATGGGATGTTGGGGTGCTCGGCCTTAATCTCGCGCGCCACTGTGAATGCGTCGTTGTCCGCATTACCAGGCATACATATCACCAGGTCGATGTCTGTGGTATGCAGCACCTTGTTGGCTTCCTCGGTGGTCGATACCTGTGTAAACGTGGGTGGGTATCGCATACCCAGCTCCATGTACTCGTCGAAGATTTTCTCGTCCACACGGCCGTCGTCCTCCAGCATGAATGCATCGTAGGGGTTGGCCACAATAAGCACGTTGAAGATACGTCGTGTCATCAGGTTCACAAACGACACGTCCTTCAGGTAAAACTTGTTCCACTCCTGTGGTATCTTGGTTACTGCTTCCATATTTGGCGCCAAAGTTACAAAAAAATCCTTAAACGGCGATTGCTTTCGCAAATAATTTGTATTTTTGCAGCCAGTATTGTCAATCATAACTAATTAGATGTATGAAACTAAGAGTAATTAAACTATTAGCACTGCTTGCCTTTCCATTCCTCACGGCAAGCGCAGCCGACGTGAATATGAAGTTCGGCAAACCCACTCAGGAGGAGATGCAGATGACCACATACGATGCCGACCCACAGGCCGACGCTGTGGTGCTGTGCCGTCTCACCGATGTAGAGTACACTGTGCAAACCAGCAGTTTTCTGACCGACTATCGCGAAAAGGTTCGCATAAAAGTTCTCAAGCCCAGCGGAGCCCGATTTGCCAAGGTCGTGGTACCTTATCTTATGAATATGTCGGTAGGCGGCGATATGGGCGGCCTGCGTTCATCGTTCATGACCATCCCGATGGACCGCATCAGCGGCAGCTCGGCATTTCAGGAGCAGGATGGTCCCATGTCTGATGGCGTAACTGGCTTCGAGGGCGACGAGTCGGTAGAGGACATCAAGGCCACAGCCTTCAATCTCGAGGGCAGCAAGGTGGTCAAGACCTCTATGAAGAAGAGCGCCATCACCAAGACCAAGATCGACGACAACAACTACCAGATAGAGTTCACCATCCCTGAGGTTAAGCAGGGCACAGTGATAGAGTACGAGTATCGTGTGCACAGTTCGGTGTTCTGGCAACTTCACGACTGGTATGCCCAGTGCGATATACCCGTGGTTTATGCCAAGCTGGATATGAACATCCCTAACTACCTCATCTTCAATATCGAGGATCAGGGCATACAGCGCCTTACATACACCGTAACCAAGGGCAGCCTGAAGTACAAGATAGAGAGCGACCCGCTGGCCAATCCTATGTATGTAAACACCAACCACTACGTCTACGTAGGTCGTGACCTCAAGGCCGTCACCAACGAGGGTTACCCCTGGAACGTGCTCGACCTCTGTGCAGGTATCACCACCGAGCTCAAGTCGTACCGCCTGCCTGGCATGAACCAGATGGACTACGCCAGCTCGTGGGATAAGGTAGACCAGATGATACTGAATAGCGAAGAGCTTGGCAAGCGACTCACCGATCACAGTCCGCTGGCCGATGAGATCAATGCTGCCGGCATAAAGGACATCGCCGACCAGCGCGAGCGTGTAGCCGCTGTGTTCCGCCTGGTGATGAACCACGTAAAGTGGAATGGCAAGTACGCCCTGTGTCCAGCCCCCACAGCCGAGACTCTGAAGAAGGGCGAGGGCACCAATGCCGACATCAACCTGCTGCTCATCCAGTCGCTCGCCGAGGTGGGCATCATCTCTGCCCCAACCATTCTGCGTACACGCGACCTGGGCATGCTGCCCTACAACTTCCCTTCGCTGCGCAAGGTGTCTACCTTTATGGTCTGTGTAGTTCTGCCTGGCGGCAAGAAGGGGTTTGTTGATGCCTCGGCCCGTGCCGACGGAGTGATCGACGACCTGCCACCTATCATGCTCGTAGAGCGTGCCCGTGTGCTCTACAATGGTCGCAAGGGCGAGTGGGTAAACCTGCAGAAACTTTATGCACCTAAGAAATAATCAAATAATTACATTATAGCATTATGATCAATTCTATCAAACCCTATTATCGCGTGCTGGCCTACGGCATCAGTGCGTTTGTATTGGTAATGATTCTGTTTGCCACCTGTTGCACCGTGGTCGATTCTGGTGAGGTAGGCATCCGTTTCCACAAGTGGTCGCTCAACGAGCAGGACTACGGTGGAGTAGAGGGCACCTGCAAGGGATGGGTGTTCTACAATCCCATCACCACCAACGTGTTTACCTATCCCACCTTCACCCAGCGTAAGCAGTACGAGACCTTCTCTGTCAACGCCAAGGACGCTTCGCTCTTCGAGATGGACCCAACTATCGCCTATCGCATCAATCCCGATAAGGCCTGCGACATCTTCACTAAGTATCGTGTAGGAGTAAAGGACCTTGAGGAGGGCTATATCCGCACCTGCATCTACGAGGCCTATCGTACCTGTGCCAACCAGTACACATCAGACTCTCTGATGTCAAACCGTGCTAACTTCGAGCGCGACGTTCGTGCCCGCTTGGAGAAGTCGCTGATGAGCGAGGGATTCCTGGTAGAGGAGTTCACCAGTAAGATCACCCCTCCATCGTCGCTGCTGTCGATGATCGACGCCAAGAACACCGCCATCCAGAGCGCCCTGAAGGCCGAGAACGAGGTTAAGGAGGCTGAGGCCAACGCCAAGATTGCCGTAGCCAAGGCCGAGGGTAATGCCAAGGCCATGAAGATCAAGGCCGATGCTGAGGCTTATTACAACCGCACCATCGCCGCATCGCTCTCGCCGATGATCGTCCAGGAGGACATGATCGAAAAGTGGGACGGCAAGATGCCGCAGATCATGGCTGGAAACGGAGGCATGATGATGGACATCTCAAAAGTAATCGGCGGCGCCGCTGCTGCTAAGAAATAAAGATTGTACAATAAATTTATCTGAGATCGCTCGTCGCATATCTTGAGCGGTTTTTACGGCCACACGTAGAAAATTTTCCTAGTGCACGTGGAAAAAAGTTTTTCTACGTGTGGCTGTCATTTTTGCTCTTTCAATTTGACGCTGCAAAGGTACGAATCTTTTATTGCGGTTCACGAACAATCATCTAACTTTTTTCAGACAAACATACGCGGTCATGATGGTCATGGTCAAAATGGTCAAAATCGAAAACGGATTGTCAAAACCCGCCACTATAATATAAATATTCTATTTATATATAGTGAGCAAATGACCGCGTTTCCGCAATCCATTTTGACCATCTTGACCATGACCACTTTGACCACGTTTTTTTCGATATAGGGGACCCTGATTCAGGGCGTTGCTTGAATCAGACCACTGCCCTGTTTCAGGGTGCTGGTTACACTAAAAAAGTATCATAAAAATGGGTAAAATGAGCAAAAATGTATTAATTACACCTCTATATTTCGTCCACTCTTTTTTGAGTTGTCAAAAATGTTAAGGTGGTGGTTATCAGTGGGTTACGGAAATAGGATCCCTGTAACCGTCCACTTTTTCCACTACTACGCGCGATATGAAAGAGTTTTTTGGTTAATTTTGCAATCGGAAAAACCTAAGTGGGTAAATTCTAACTTATAATTAACATTTAATAAAACCAAAGTATGAAGAAAAGCAGGTTAATTACGATGTTGTTGGCACTAATGGTGTCGCTGACATCTTGGGCCCAGGGTATCTCGGGCACTGTGGTTGACGATCAGGGCGAAGCCGTTATCGGTGCCTCAGTCGTCGAAAAGGGTAATCCCCAGAACGGTACTATCACCGACTTTGATGGTA
>ONGP01000061.1:5794-6625 GCA_900317405.1 uncultured Prevotella sp. | reverse complement strand
GTGCTTTTTGTTTTTTAACCTCCTTTTACATCAGCTTGTGACTCTATAACTATTGACTCTGTAAACGGTAGAAAGACATTTTGCCGAAAAACATTTTGTTTAAAATGAATAATTCGTTTTAAATTATTTCTTGCTTGTTACATAAAAATAACATAAAATGTTTGTTATATTAAACAACATTGCGTATCTTTGCACTTGATAATATACAATTATGAGCAAGAATACATTTGGAAAGACGATGCCTAGAGCATTGACTCAGCAGTTGCAGCTCATGGGCGAACAGATAATGCTGGCACGTAAGCGCAGGCATCTATCTATGCAGAACGTTGCAGACAGGGCTACGGTGACACGCCTTACTGTCTCTAAAGTAGAACATGGCGACCCTACGGTTTCTATGGGTATCTATGCGCGAGTACTCTTTGCGCTGAATCTTGAAAAGGACATCTCGTTGCTTGCTGCCGACGATGCTCTCGGCCGTCAGCTTCAGGATGCAGAATTGCTACACAAATGAAAAAGATTACGGTTTATGCAGACTTCGATTTCCTAGCATCACCGCAGGAGATAGGTATCCTTGGCTACGAACATGTTCGAGGCAAGGATCATTTTGTATTTGAGTATTCGCGCGAATGGCTTAAGCAGCATGGTGGTATCATGTCTCACAAGATACTTGAGCCCTATTGCAACCGGTGGGATAATCTATAGTAGTTGTAACAAAAAGGTGGTGAAATAAATAAATCGGGTGCCCAGTAATGAGCACCCGATTATTGTGTTACCGATTTTGATTTAACCACGTTATTTTGTAGATTTCTTAAAAAAAACTTGCAAGTTACA
>ONGP01000061.1:0-5777 GCA_900317405.1 uncultured Prevotella sp. | reverse complement strand
GGCACAATTACAATAACTGATCCTGTAGTTCTTGACTGATGCGACTGTTACTCGACACTAACATTTATGTCTTTATGATCAGCGACCACAAGTCGTTGTCGAAAGATGTGTGTGCTTATTTGGAAGACCCGGAGAATCTTAAGTATCTTAGTATTGTAAGTCTGCAGGAACTTATTACTGCATTCAGAACAAAGAAGCTTCTATCGAATATATGGAAAACGGAGGCTGAGATGATTTCATTTGTACTGAATGACCCGTCTGTTGAAATTGACAATACGGATGTGAATGTAATTCGTACCCTAGCTGCGCTACAGATAAATGAAGTGCAAGAGCACAAAGATCCTTTTGATCATATTATTATTTCTCAGGCTATTTCTCATCGTAAACAGGGATTACGTTTGATAGAAAACAAATAAAGAAATAATATTACATAGCCGACCAACTGATGTATCTATGGCTTACAAGACAATAAAAACAAAATCGGGTGCCCAGTAATGAGCACCCGATGTTTGTTTTATTTCCTCCGGCGGGCTAGGGCCCAGCCGCGGTAGAGGGCGAAATCGTCGATCGACTCGATGCCGTTTTCTTGGATGGCCATGGCGCGGGCCACGCTCATCCATCGGTCGGGGCACTCGCTGGGGATGCCGATCGGCTCGTCGGGCGGTATCTGCGTCAGGCGCGACACGTTGGCTATGTAGGCCGCAGTGTTGTTCTCGCAGGCTGGCGCCCAGCGACTCACAATGGCCCGGATGGTGAAGAGACGATACTCGTGATAGTAGGTGCGTGTGAGCAGCACAAAGGCTGCGCGCCAACCAAACTCCAGTGATTGGAACTGGCAGAACTGTGCATCTGTCTGGGGCACTCTCAGTCCTTGCCATTTCACGCCGTTGCGGCGGATATTAAGCGGATTGTTGTTACGGATTCCTCTTGGTAAACTCATGATTTTAATCTTTTTTTCTTGTTAATATTAATAGGTGTACTGTTGGGATAAGCTATGCTGTAGGCAGCATCTATAGCCTTCAGGTCTACGCGATAGTAGCTGATATCTGTGCGCGCAGCTACGATGGCACGCAGCAGTTCGCGATGCGGGCGGGGGTAGAGCTGTGGTGGCGGCAACTCGTCCCACCCGCACTGCTCGCATAGGTTACATACCTGCCAGATGAACTCTTCGTTAGCCTCGCCGTCAAACCACAGCTGCAATACTCTGCGTATGCAGAATCGCTTGTAATGCGCTCTTAGGAGCCGCCTTGTGCGCCCCAGCATCAGCCAGAGCTGCACAAAGCATTCCTGATTATTTTCGATTTTGACCATTTTGACCTGACCATTATGACACTTTACGATAACTGCCGTCCTCGGTCAGCACCACCAGCCCCTGCTTGCGCCAGTTCTTAAGCATTTGTCGCACACTGTTGTGGGTTACGTCGGCACCCTTCAGAGCTATGCTGTGACGTTTGGCCTGGTCGAATGTAAACTGCGGGTCTAATCGCTCGTAGATCGAATCGTTCTTGCCGCGCTTCTGTCGCTCGCTGTTCTGATTGCTCACATAGTTACGGCTCTTTACGGCATTCTCGATGCGATCACGGAAGAACAGCAGAGCCTTGTCGAGCAGTGAGTCGGCTATCACCTCGTAGGTGTCAAGCAGCACGGGCGTCTGCGCCTTGATTAGCATATCGCGCCACAGGGCAGGCTTGCTTTTCAGCAGGTTCTCGGCACCAGCCAGTCCGTGCTTCTGTATCAGTTGCTCGCAAACCTTGCACAGCATCAGGCAGCACACCATGCGTTGAGTGGTAACACAGATGCGGATTCGCTGGCGTGCTTTCACACGGTCGTCGTTTTTCATCGCCTCCAGACGGATTTTTTCCAGCCACTTTCGTCCTACGGCCTCTAGCTTGGGCAGCACCACCGTGCCCTGCATCAGCGGCAACAGATGGGCCACTTGCTGTATGCGTTCGGTCTGTCGGGCAGTCAGTTCAAAGTTTTTGTCTCCCAACTTGGCATATGTGTTGTCGGGAGTCTGTGCTATGGCTATACGACTCTGCAGACCGTCGGTATAGTTGGTCACCACGCGATAGATGGCGTCGGGTGTGCCGCACATCGTAACATTCCACAGCAAGTGCTTGATGTGAACATTCACTGCATCGGCACTCTTGGCTTCGCGATCATACTTCGAACCATCGTAGCCTTGGCGCAGCATCACCGAAAAATCGCACATGGCCGACTTGAACTTCTGCGCAACCGTATCAGCTTCGGGCGTGAACGAGAATGCATGCTTGCCTTCTACGTTAGCCAATCGCTCGGCAAGGTTGGCCACAGTGTTGTTCAGTGCCACACATCTCACCGGCAGGTTAACCTCCTCAGGCTGGTTCTTCTGGTTTCTCGATGCACGCACCTTTGCGCGGAATTCGTCTTCCGAATTTATGTACATATCGTCGACTGCTTGCACCTCGCTCATCCATGCTTCAATCACTGGATCGATGTCGCCCTTGCCACTGGCATAATCGCCGGCAATGTAGGATATCAGGTTCAGGTTCTTCTTATGTCCGTGCACATCCAATATCACGCCTGTGGCCAGAGCACCGATACAGGGGCAGATGGCCGTCACTATCGGCATGGCCATCTGGGGGCCCAGGGCATCGATAGAGTCGCGGATGCCTTGAGGCATCTTCTTGATGGGTAGTTGTGGCGTAGCTTCGGATGATTGTGTATCGTCGTCTGCGTCGTCTGTCTCCCATTCTGCATCGGCCTTCTTTTGCGCCTTGGCATTAATCTCGCGCAGGTCGGCATTCATAAATCCCTTTGAGGCGTCGTACTTCTCGTAGAAGTAGTCGATAAGTTTGCGGCAGTCTTCGGTTTTTGAGTAGTTTGGCAGTCGCTGCGCCACCACGGCTAGCAGCTCCATGCGGCCCATCAGTTTGCCCACGCCCACTGATAGTACTGCCATCAGATTGTTGTGCCAGTTGTGCTCGCCCCATAAGTCCATCTCGCCAGATTTCAGTCCCGCCAGTTCTACACACAGATCAAACGCCGCCAAGTCCTGCGGTGTGGCCGGGCAGGTGGGAACTGATATGGCCTGATTCTGCGAAATATCACTTGGCTTATCTGATACTTTTAAACTTGGTTTATCTGGCGCATTATCCAGGACCATAGGTGCTTCCTCGATTTCAAAGATCGAATCGTCCAGATATATCAGGTCTTCAGCGCTACCTGTGGTTGTAAAGAACACCCTGGTGATATCCTTAGCCTGTTTATCAAAAGCCACTCCGAGCAGTGTGCTGGCCCATTTCAGGTTCTGCTCCTGCGAGAGTTCTGTGCGTCGACCGAACACCAGATGATAGCCCTCGCCACGGGCACTCTTCTCCAGCATCTTCAGTCCCAGTTCGTCCTTCTTGGCCAGTATACGCTCTTTCATCGGCTGCATCTCGGCGGCAGGCACGTGGTCTATATCCATACCCACGGTGGTGGTGATGTGCTTAGTACCCTTCAAGCCCCCATCGGAGTTGGGCATACACGAGTAGTTCATCTGCTCCAGGTCGAACTTCAGGTGCTCCTCGCCGGCACGGACACGAGCCACGTTGGATATCTGCTGTCCGCCATTCCTGATGGCCAGATACTCACTTCGCGAGCGGATGGGCCGCATATACTTAGGGCCCTTTTTGTCCCTATCCTTAAAGTATATCTGATATACGCTCATTACTTCTGATAGATAAGTTTACTCATTATCTTGTGGGCTATCGCGCTGGCCTCGTTCACCAGTATCTGCGGCAGTGTATCGATAAGGTTCTCGTCGATCGACAGCACAAAGTAGTATTTGCCGTTACGTCCGTGCGACAGCGAGCTGTTGTCCTCGCGAAACAGGGGCTTGTTCTTGCGCCGCTTGGGCAGCTCGGTGATATAGATGTTGCCATCGCGCATGCCCTGCACCTTATATCTGCCGGCGAACGCCTCGGCCTCTACATCCTCACAACACACAAAGTCGAGTTCACGACGATTCTTATCGTCTACTCCCATAGCCATAAATCCTCCCAGTGTCACTGTCTGCTTCTGAGTCAGGTCTTTTTTTGTAATCCTCTTCATATTTCTAGAGTTTGTGGATTTCGGTTACTGTTACGTCATTGAATGCCGCACCTTGCACCTCGTGGGTTGTGAATCTCAGTGCTGCCAGCACCAATGTGCCCGGCTCAAACTTGCACTGGGCCACGTTGCCGAACATAGCACAGCTGTACTCGCCCTCATAGTCGCCGCCCAGCTCCTTAAGCTTGATCATACACTTGGCCAACTGGCCGCTCTCCTCTCTCTTGCTTGGCACCATCACGGGTTCGCTCTGTGCCACTACTTTTAAAACTTTTATATCCATAAAATTACACTCGTCAACGCCGTTAGTGGTCGATTGACGAGTGCAAAATTAGAGTGTTAGCACCGAGTATGAACTAACATACGCCGGATAGTAAATTACATAGTATATTATACGCAAATCATCGTATATTATACTTTCTCAAGCAGCTGCATAAAGCGTTCTGCTGTGCGTTTCTGTCGCGGAAATACCTTATCGTTCTTCTTGGGCTGATACACCTTCCATTCTGCGTATGGTTTCTTCAGGATGCCGTTGCCGATACCTTTCTGGATGGCTTGGTAGTCGCAAGCAAAGCGCGACTTGAAATTGGGCATCAACCTATTGATGCGCTTGCAGAAATAGGAGAAAGGTTGCGGAAATCCGTGGTAATCTACCAGTATGCGATAGATGGCCACCCACTGCGTGATGGTAGTAAACTCGTGCAGTAGCGTCTTGATGGCATCAGCAATCTCTGCATCGCCCACCACGCGGTGGGGACTGTTGTCGATTTCTACACGCGCACGTCCATACTTTGCCCAGACTTCTATCTGTGCAACTACGTCTTCACACTCTGTCTCAATGATTATTCTCATTGCTCTTGTCAAGTCTGTCTTGATTACCCATAGTCTCAACATGAGCCTATTTCAGGTTAAGAAAGACTTGCAGAGCAAGCCCATCGCAAAGTAAGTCCCCGTCTGGTCACACAGTGTCCCCCACCCGTAGAAAACCGACGGGAATAGCAAAATGCTAGAATAAGCATTTGATAATTTGGTATTGGTATAGGTTGCGCAATCCGGTTTTTGGAGAGCAAAGGTACTAATAAATTGCGAGATACAGGCGTGTTTTTAAGAAAATCGACTAGAAAAAATGGTCAAAGTGGTCAAGGTCATTTTGGTCAAAATCACCAGGCATACCTAGCGTTTCCGGGCAATAATATAATAATAAAAATAAATTTATTTTTATTATTATATTATTGGGCATTTATGGCGCATCGCAACTCGATTTTGACCATTTTGACCCTGACCATCGTGACCACACGATTTTTCTGAAAAAAAGTCGGGTAAGTATTCGTGAACCGCAATCAAAATATTGTACCTTTGCATCGTCAAAATGAATGAGGAAGGGAGCGCCCACACGCGGAAAAACTTTTTCCCACGTGCACCAAGAAAATTTTCCACGTGCGGCAGCAAATCCACCCCACGAATTGCGACAAGAGAAAGAAAGTAAAAACATCTTACATTAAACGTTAAACATTAACCATTAAACATTAACCATTAAACATTAAAAGATTATGGCACTGAAAGTTAAAGCACAAGAGAAGTTGCAGAAGATCGGCACTCATGCCGGAAAGTACCGCTATGTGATGATGCCGGAGATTTACACCTCGCTCTCGCAGGACAAGGTGATCAAGGAGGCTGCTCTGCGCAGCGGAGTGAGCAAGGGCATC
>ONGP01000041.1 GCA_900317405.1 uncultured Prevotella sp. | reverse complement strand
GTCGACACCCTCAACAAGGCAGTCGGGGCCCAGCACCTTGGTCTGCAACAGATAGTTGACGGGAACGGTAACGGTGAGCACGAAGGTCACGGCGAGACCAAGTCCCAGCGAAGTCTTCACAGTCTTCGACACAGCCAGGTATGAGCACATGCCGAGGAAGAAAGCGAAGATCATATTGTCGACAAAGATCGACCTGAATAGTAATGATATTGCGTGTTCCATATCTTATTTCTCCTTATAAAAGTAAGCACGATGAACCCAAATCACACATCCCACGAGAATCAGCGCCATAGCAGGCATCGTCATCATACCGTTGTTTACGTAACCGAAGTCGTAGCAGGCATCGGGGATAATCTGGAAGCCCAGCAGACTGCCGCGTCCCAGCAACTCACGAACGGCACCAACGATAACCAGAATCATAGCGTAGCCAAGACCGTTGCCTACTCCATCGAGGAACGAAGGCCAAGGCTTGTTCTGCATGGCGAACGCCTCAAGGCGACCCATCAGGATACAGTTGGTGATGATAAGACCTACATACACAGAGAGCTGAACGCTAACATCGTAAGCGAAAGCCTTCAGAATCTGGCTAACGATAGTTACCAGCGCAGCCACAACCACCAGCTGAACCACAATACGAATGCGGTTAGGGATAGTGTTGCGGATGATTGAGATAATAACGTTAGAGAATGCGGTAATCACAGTAACGGCGAGTCCCATTACGATGGCAGGCTTAAGCTGCGATGTTACAGCCAATGCCGAGCAGATACCCAGCACCTGTCCCAGAATAGGATGGTCGACGTTTAATGGGTTTGTAAAAACCTCCTTATTTTGTTTACTGAATAATGCCATAATCTTACTCCTCCTCTGCATTTGGTTTAACATTCTTCAGACCGTCCTTCAGCATGGCGTCAACACCATTCGAAGTAAGGGTAGCACCTGTTACACAGTCAACCTGAGTAGCGGGGTTCTCAACCTTCTTAACTACTGAGAGTACTACGTTGCCCTGCTCGTCCCAGATCTGCTTGCCGATGAACTTCTCCTGCCAAGCCTGTGAGTCCTTGATTTCGGCACCCAGACCGGCGGTCTCGCCCTCATGGTTGAAGTATGCGCCGTATACCTTGCCCTCTGGATCGATAGCAAGATAACCGCTGATACCACCCCAAAGGCCCATACCCTTCAGGCTAACTACCTTAACAGCCTTGCCGTCAATCTCACATGCGTAGATCTTCTGGCCGTCCTGCTCCTGCTCGTTCTTTACCACCTCGGCATACTTAGCCTCGGCCTCGGCACCATCCAGATTGCGGATGTTGAGCGAGTACAGAATCTGTTTCTTAACATCGAGAGCCACGTTAGCGTCCTGCATAGGCTTCAAAGCTGTATAAACAAAAGCCAACAGGAAAGCCACGATGACTACGAGTACCGCGCTATATATAATAATGTACGCGTTAGAGTTTGTATTCAGTTTCATTTGCGACCTCCTCTCTTTAAACGTTTTGTGATATTGCGCTCAACGATGAAGTGGTCGATCGTAGGAGCGAACATGTTACCAAAGAAGATGGCGAGCATCATACCCTCAGGATAACCGGCATTCATCACACGGATGATGATGGCCATAGCACCAATCAGGAATCCGTAGATGTACTGACCGGTAGCAGTGCGGCACGATGTAACAGGGTCGGTAGCCATAAACACAGCACCGAATGCGAAGCCACCCATCACGAGGTGATGCCACCAAGTCATGCCCTGACCAGTCTGCTCGAACAGTACTGCGAATGCGATACCACCTACAAACACGCTGATCATAGTACGCCAAGAGGCGATACCAGTCCACAGCAGGATAACAGCACCGATAGCGATAGCTACGAGCGATGTCTCACCGATAGAACCTGGGATGAATCCGAGGGCCATATCCAGGATAGAGGCATCAGGAGTGATGTTCTGTGCCAGCTGACCGAGTGGTGTAGCAGCTGTGAATCCATCGGGCAGGTCGTTACCCAGACCGAAGATTGAGTTCTGAGCCACCCAAACGGTGTCGCCAGTCATCTTTGATGGATAAGCGAAGAACAGGAACATACGAGCTGCAACAGCAGGGTTGAAGATGTTCATACCTGTACCACCGAATATCTCCTTACAGAAGATTACTGAGAATGCGCAGGCCAGAGCCAGCATCCACAGTGGGCAACCGATAGGAATAATCAGAGGAATGATGATACCCGAAACGAGGTAACCCTCCTGGATTTCCTCACCCTTCCACTGTGCCCAGGCAAACTCGATGCCCAGACCTACGATGTAGCTAACCAGGATCTTTGGCAGAACAGCCAGGAAGCCGTAAGCAAAGATCTCGCAGAACGATGCACCAGCCAGTGTGCCGGCAGCAGCATAGTTCTGATAGCCGATATTATACATACCAAACAGCATGGCAGGCATCAGGGCGATAACCACCATACTCATAATGCGCTTCGAGTCGATGGAGTCGTGAATATTCACGCCACCAGCCTTCGATGAAGCTTGCCACCCTCCTCAAAGTTCGGCTTGATCTTATTGAGATAATTTCTTAAAAAGCTCATAGTCTTATGCGTTTTCTTTACGTAAAATGTTCAGACCTTCACGCACGATGCGCTGCAACTCAAGTTTCGATGAATCAACGAACTCGGCAAGTGCGAAGTCCTCAGGGGCAACCTCGTAGATACCCAGGGCCTCCTGGCGGTCGATATCGCCAGCGATGATAGCCTTGATGAGGTACTCGCCGTAGATGTCCATAGGCAGCACCTTGTCGTACTCACCACTCATAATCATGTGGCGCTCGCCACCCTTAACACGGGCATCGAGTGCATAGCTCTTCTTGCCGCAAAGCCAAGAGAAATAGCTGCGGTTGACAGAGAACTGCTTGAAGCGTGGCAGAATCCAACCCAGCATCTCGTCGGCATCGTTACCCTCGGGGATAACGGTGATCTCAGATGTGTGAGCACCCAGGAAACCATCCTTTGTGGTGGGTCGGCCTGTCAGCACATTACCATTGATAATACGAACGCTCTTCTGTGCATCATAGCTGTTGCTAAGCAGTGTAGAGAGCTCCTCGCCTACCAGCATATCCACGTGGGCAGGATTCTTAATCTCGCTACCACACAGAGCTACGGTACGACGCAGGTCAACCTTACCTGTATTGAGCAGACGGCCGATGAACAGTACTACAGTTGGGTCGCCGATGGTCCAAACCACCTCGCCCTTGTTTACAGGAGCGGTGTTGTTAACCTGTACGCCTACGTTACCAGCAGGGCACTTACCATCCCACACGCATACCTCAGCATTAGCGGTGTTCTCGAGTTTTGAGCCAACTCCTACACCCAGATAAACGGTAGCAATCTTCGACAGCGCGTCGATACCAGTCTGGAAGTCGGCCTCCTGACCCTCTACCTCATACTCAAAGTTGCATGCCAGAGGCTTGTCGCGCAGGGCAGAAACAAAAATTGCCCTCGGCTTTACACTCGGATTGGTGGATACAGCGTAGGGCAACTGGTTGATGTAGCCAAAGATTCCTGCTTCTAACAGCGCATTAATCACTTGCTCGCCTACCAGCTTGCTGACGTCTTTCTTACCGAAGTCTGTGAACTCCTGCTGCTCGTCGGCATCCACTCTCACGCTGAGCACTTTTCTGCGTTCGCCACGTACCACTTCGCGGACCGTTCCGCTAACTGGTGAGGCAAACTTCACTTCAGGATACTGCTTGTTGACAAACAAGGCATCCCCGGCCTTGACATGGTCGCCCTCCTTGACAACAACCTTCGGAGTCACACCCTCGAAATCGTCGGGAACAAGCGCAAACTTGCCGTTCGATTTCAGCTGGATTTTCTTCTCCTCGGCCTTGCCCTCAAGGGTAATGTCTAAGCCTTTGCGTAACTTAATTACATTTGCCATTTATATCAGAAATTATTGAATAGTGTTCTATGCGAGTGCAAAATTACATAAAAAAAGCCATATAATAACAAATAATGGAAAAAAAATGCCCGAATCACGACAAAATGTCGTAATTTTGCCTCGTGAAGTTACTTAAACGATTAATAAGTTGGACAATTTGGGGTGTCATTCTGCTGAATGTGGCACTCATGATTGTATCATATATACCACAAACTCAGAACTACCTTGGCCACAAGGTAGCAGATGCTATTGCCGACAAATTAGGCATCCAGGTAAGCATAGGACGCGTGGATCTGGGACTATTCAACCGTGTGATTATCGACGACGTACGTATCAAAGACCAACAGCAGCAGGATATGCTGCGCGTGGGCCGTCTGTCGGTACGTCTGGAACTATGGCCGCTTATCGATGGTAAAATCTCGATTTCATCGGCCCAGCTGTTTGGCGCACATTTCTTATTATATAAGGAGAACGAGCGAAGCCAGACCAACTTCCAGTTTGTACTCGACTCGCTGGCGTCGAAGGATACCACCAGCCACACACCACTCGACCTGCGTATCAAATCGCTCATCATCCGCCGGTCTAGTCTTACATACGATGAAAAGTACAAGCCCGCGACGAATGGTGTATTCAACCCTTCGCACTTGGGTATAAGCGACCTGAGCGCCCATATCAACCTGCGTGCGCTTACTGACGATTCGCTGAACGTGAACGTTAAACGACTGGAACTGAAGGAGCGCAGCGGACTGGTGGTGAAACGACTGAAGTTCTACCTGGCAGCAGGTCGCAAGCACTCGCAGCTGGAGAATCTATTAGTAGAACTACCGCAGTCTCGCCTGCAGATAGACACCCTCAGCGCCACCTATCTTATGACGGATAGCGGACTGCAAAAGGGCTCGCTAGACTACTACGGAAAGATTTCCAATACAAGTATAACTCCCTCAGAATTAACATGTTTCATTCCTGCGCTTAAGAATTTATCGAGTAGAATTTCGGTAGCAACCAAGTTTCAGGGAACCGACTCGCAGCTAAGCGTTCCCAGCTTGCAGGTATCATCAGCCCACCACGAACTGGATATCAATGCCAACGGTTGGGTAGCCGACTGGCAGAAGCGTCCGTCGTGGAACGTACAACTTAATCGTCTGGCTGTATCAGAGGGATATCTTAATTTGCTCGCCAACGCATTTCCACAGATTCCATCGGAACTGACACGTCTGGGCGATGTGCAGATGACGGCAGACTGCGAGCGCAACAATCAGGGAGCCGGCAATCTGCAAGCCAACCTGCAGACAGGCGCTGGCGAAGCTAATGTAGCCATCGATCTGGCAGCCGACCAATCATTTTTTGGATCGGTTGAAATCTCAGCTAAGCAGCTGCAGAAACTGTTGGGCACTAACGATCTGGGTAAGCTGTCGACCACCCTAGCCCTGAAAGGACAGCTACACGAAGGACAGAAGCCAGACGTGAACGTAGAGGGAACCATCAGCGAATTCGACTACAAGGGTTACACCTACCATAACCTAGCCATCAACGGCGGATACAACAAGGGTGTTATAAGCGGTATTTTCGATATCAAAGATCCAAACATAGAGGCACAGATAAACACTGAACTATCAGATGAACACATTAATGATAAATCATTGAATAGCATAAAGTTACAAGCTTTAATAAACCACTACAATCCACAGGCTTTGCACCTGACCGACCAATGGGGCGGTGCAACGCTGAGCGGACAGCTGGAGGCCGACTTAGCCGCCCACAACCTGAACGATGCGCAGGGAAATATACGTCTGAGTAACTTCACAATTTCGGCTACAGACACTCATCCTGCCTACCGCTTGGATAACCTCAACATCACCACTGGTCACGATGACGGAATCCGGTTCCTTACCGTTAAGAGCGATTTTGCTGATGCAGAGCTGAAGGGACAGTTTGACTACATGACACTGCCAGCCAGCTTTATCAATCTGCTGAAAAGCAAACTCCCCACTCTGCCATTCCTGCCCGACAAGACCACAAAGAGCAACAACAACTTTGTGCTGCGACTGATGGTGAGCAAGAGTGACTGGCTGCGCCGCATTTTCAACATCGACCTGCAGCTGCGTCAGCCTGTAACGCTGCAGGCCCGTGTAAACGACTTTACCAACGAGCTCTACCTGAACGGCGACATTCCATCGTTTGCCTACAACGGCTCGTGGTATAGCGATGGATACGTGAATATCTCATCGCCAGCCGACACCATGCGTTGCAACGTGAGCATACAGAAGCTGATGGACAACGGGCAGCACTTTGAACTAGGCCTATCGGCCGATGCTGCCAACAACAACCTCACAACATCGCTGATATGGGACAACCACGATGAAACGGAACGTATGAGCGGACGGTTAAACACCATCATGCAGCTGTACCACAACGTGACGAACAAGCCTGAGGCACATCTCCGCATAATGCCGTCGCACATCATACTGCGTGGCGAGGGATGGGATGTAGAGCCATCAGACGTGCTCTACAGCGACAAATTCCTGCTGGTAGACCACTTCTCGGTACACCACGGAACACAGCATATCATCGTAGACGGAATAGCATCAAAGAACGAGACCGACTCGCTGACCGTAGACCTGCGCGACGTAGAGGTGGGATATATCCTAGACCTCGTAAACTTCCACAGCGTAGAGTTCAGCGGCAAGGCCACTGGTAAGGCCCGCGCCTGGTCGCTTTTCGATGAATTCAAGGCAAATGCCGACCTAAATGTCGATGAATTCAAGTTTGAGCGTGGACGCATGGGAGTGCTGCATGCCCTGGCCAACTGGAACCACGAGGCACAACAGATTGACATCCACGCCGTGGCCGACGATGGCCCCGACGCCAAGACACGTATCAACGGATACGTATCGCCCGTACATAACACTATCGATCTGGCCATCGAGGCCGACGGCACCAGCATAGAGTTTATGCACAACTTCACCAAGAGTTTCCTGTCGAGCATAACAGGTCACGGCGAAGGTCTGGCACGCCTGTCAGGCACACTCGACAACATAAACCTGACAGGTAAACTAATAGTGGATGGCGAGGCAAGCGTTACCCCACTGAACACCACATACAAACTGGTACGTGATACCGTTGTGATGATACCCGATGAAATCGAGTTAAAGCACATGCGTATCGTCGATGCTTTGGGTAACGAGGGCTTCCTTTCGGGCGGCATCCATCATGAGCACCTTACAAATCTGAGTTACGACCTGTTTGTAGAGGCAAACGACCTGCTGGCATACGACTTTAAGGACTTCTCGAATCCAGACGGCAGCGAGTCGACATTCTACGGCACTGTCTATGCCTCGGGCGACGTATCTATCAGCGGACACGGCAACGATGTAATCATCAATTGCAACGTTACGCCACGCCCTGGTTCGGTATTCGTATACAACGCCGCCAGCCCTGATGCCATCAGCAATCAGGAATTTATCACATGGGAAGAGCCAAACAAATCCGCAACTACAAGTAAGACCAGTAGCACCGCCCCAGCAAGCTCCAGGGCCGACGATACCAACATCTACATTAATTTCCTGATAAACGCCACACCAGATGCCGCACTTAAGCTACTGATGGACGAGAACACCAAGGACTATATAACCCTTTACGGCAACGGCTCGCTACGCGCTTCGTTCCACAATAAGGGCTCATTCAATATGTTCGGCACATACACCGTCGACCACGGTACTTATGGTATCACCATCCAGAACATCATCAAGAAGAACTTCACATTTAATCGCGGTGGAACCATAGTATTTGGCGGCGATCCTTATCAGGCAGCGCTTAATCTGCAGGCCGTCTACACGGTTAGCGGCGTAAGCCTGTCAGACCTGAACATCGGCAATTCATTCAGCAGCAACACCATCCGCGTGAACTGTCTGATGAATATCGGCGGACAGCCCGCCGCCCCACAGGTAGACTTCGACCTTGAGATGCCAACCGTAAATGCCGACGAGCAGCAGATGGTACGCTCAATCATCAACGGTCAGCAGGAGATGAACCAACAGGTGGTATATCTGCTGGCCATCGGAAAATTCTACAATCAGGGTGCCAACAACAGTACCAGTTCTACAGGCGAGCGCACAGACCAGACATCGCGAGCCATGCAGAGCTTCCTTTCGGGTACGCTTTCATCGCAGATCAACACCCTCATCAACCAGTTTATCAAGAACGACAACTGGAATTTCGGAGCCAACATCTCTACTGGAAACGAAGGATGGCATAATGCTGAATATGAGGGAGTTATCAACGGCAGAATGCTTAACAACCGACTACTGATAAATGGTCAGTTTGGCTATCGCGACAATGCCACGCAAGCCAGCCCGTCGTTCATCGGCGACTTTGATTTGCAGTACCTGCTCTTCCCCAACGGCAACCTGGCGCTGAAGGTTTACAACCAGACCAACGACCGCTACTTCACGAAGTCAAGCCTCAACACCCAGGGTATCGGCCTCATCATGAAGAAGGACTTCAATGGTCTGCGCGACCTGTTCACTTCAAAGAAGCGAAAGAAGAAATCAACGACTGCCGATGTAAAGGAAAACCATACCAAGTAGTACGAGAGCCAAATCGAAAGCCTTCGCTTTGAGGTTCTTCTCGTGGAAGAACATCGCGCCAAACATAAAGCTTACGATCACGCTGCCACGGCGAATCATAGAAACAATAGAAATCATCGCCTCGGGCAAAGAGAGCGAGTAGAAATACATGAAGTCGGCTGTTGAAAGGAAAAGGCTTACGCCAACAATCGACCACGACCAATGGAACGGCGTGGTCTGCTCGTGCTTAGGCCACCACAGCAACCAAAGCATAGCTCCCATCATAAAGCACTGGTAGATGTTGTACCACGACTGTACCATCATACGGTCGAGCCCCACTCCACCACTCTCTACAGGCGCCATCAAGAACTTATCGTAGAGTCCGCTCACTGCTCCCAGCACGGCAGCGCCCACGATCATGTATATCCAATGGTCGTGCTTAAAGTCGATACCCTCTTTCTTGCCACTACGGCTGAGCAACAGGAAAGAAGCGATAGCCAGCAAGACACCAATCCACTGCCAATGATTCAAGCGCTCGCCAAACACCAGAAGCGCTCCAACCAGCACCATCACGGGACGTGTGGCGTTGATAGGACCAACGATAGTAAGCGGCAGGTGCTTCATACCGAAATAGCCAAGAATCCAGCTGGACAATACGATAAGCGACTTAAGCAGTATATACTTATGCATATCCCATCCGCCACTGGCCACGTGGAATATGCTACCATCCAGCACATCGGTAGCACCGCTCATAATGATGAACGGCAGGAATATAATACTAGAAAACAGTGTATTTAGAAACAAAACCGGTATAACAGCGTTGCCTCTCAGGGCATGTTTCTTCAACGAATCATAGCAGCCCAACAAAGCTGCCGACATAAAAGCTAAAATTAACCACATAAATACTAATACCTAACATCTTCGAGGAACAACGCATTGCCCGGCATCGAATCGCCGGCGTCTGTACGCTTCTTGCCCTCTATTACTTTTCTGAAATCTTCTATTGTCAATCGGCCGCGACCTACATCCACAAGTGTTCCCACTACGGCGCGAACCATATTTCTTAAAAATCTGTTTGCTGTGATAACAAAATACCACGTAGTCTCACCCGTCTGTATCCATTCGGCACGGGTGACGTGGCAAAGAGTAGTCTTAACATCGCTATGTGCCTTGCAGAATGCCCCGAAATCCTCGTACGTAGTAAGTATCCGGCCAGCCTCGTTCATCTTCTCGAAGTCTAGCGGATAATGAATCTCGCACGAATAGTGGCGTAAGAATGGGTCCTTACGTGTATGGATATAATAATGGTACGTACGCTCTGTGGCTGAGAAACGGGCATGCAGCTCAGGCGCAACTTCCTCTATCCTGTCTATCACGATATCGCCAGCCAGCATACGATTCATCTTATATGCCAGCTGTTTGCAGTCAATCTCGCCCTCAAAATCGAAGTGAGCCGCCATTACTCGGGCATGCACACCGGCATCGGTACGGCCTGCGCCTGTAATACTAATTTCCTGTCGAAGTAAGGTTGAGAGCACACGCTGCAGTTCGCCCTGAACGGAAATACCGTTAGGCTGCACCTGCCATCCATGATAGTTGGTACCATCGTAACTCAACCATATAAAATATCTCTTTGCCATCTGTTTTCTCAACCATTTCTTAATTTCGGCTGCAAAATTACAAAAAAAACGCCTTTATATCTATAATGATGAGGATTTTTTTAGATATTTGTCCTTTTTTGGTCACTTATTCGTATCTTTGCACCACAAAACTTACGTATAATGATATTCTATTTTTCAGGTACAGGAAACACCCGATGGGTGGCTGAGCAGATAGCCGATGCTATCGGCGAGGAACTGGTGTATATCCCAGATGCTATCCGTAACGACAAGTATGAGTACACTATAACCGAGGAAGAGACAATAGGTTTCTGTTTCCCCACTCACGGATGGCAACCACCAAGGATTGTACGTGATTTCATCAGCAAGTTGAAGGTTGAGTCGCACTACTGCTGGGCGGCAACAACCTGCGGTGACAACATGGGCGAAGCAATGACCATTCTGAACAAAGATCTAGCGAATATTGGATTACAAGCCTCGGCAATGTTCTCAGTAATCATGCCCGAGAGCTATGTCTGTCTGCCGTTTATGTACACCGACACTGAGGAAAAGGAGCATCGGAAGATAGCAACTGCCCGCCAGCAACTGCCACATATTATAGAATGTATACGCGAGCGACGTACAGGCGTGGAAGAACTGGAGAAAGGAGCGACTCCCCGACTCTACTCATACGTTATAGGCGGATACTTTAATGCGCGGATGATTACCGACAAGAAATTTACGGTTGACGATGACGTATGCATAAAGTGCGGCAAGTGTGCCAAGGTATGTCCTGTGGACAATATACAAGGAACACCGCCCGAGTGGATTCACAACGGACGGTGCACATCATGCCTTGCATGTTATCACTACTGCCCCACCCATGCGATAAACTTCGGTAAGATTACGCGTAAGCGCGGGCAATACTATTTTAATAAACGCGGGGACCAAAAATCTTAGTACCCACACGGATCATTGTCGAACCGGTTTCGAGGGCGATGGGATAATCATCGCTCATACCCCATGATCGCTCGCAGAAAGCCTCATCGCCAGCAAAATACTGCGCCTTTATCTCATCAAAGAAGTCGCGAGCAGTCTGCATTTCACGACGAATCTGCTCTGTATCATCGGTGAGCGAAGCCATCATCATGATACCACAAATCTGCACATGCTGCATCTCACGCCACTCGCCTGCAGCCAACAGTTCGCGACAGTCATCGAGCGTAAGACCGTACTTGGTAGCCTCTTCGGCTATATGCAGTTCAAGAAGCACCTTGATACGACGGTCACACTTTTCGGCCTGCTTATTGATTTCGCGCAACAGCTTTAGCGAGTCTACAGCCTCAATCATCGTTACGTATGGGGCTATATACTTTACCTTATTGGTCTGCAGATGTCCGATAAAGTGCCACTCGATATCCTGCGGCAACGACTGATGCTTTAGTCGGAGCTCCTGTTCATGGCTCTCGCCAAACACGCGTTGTCCCTCCTCGTATGCTGCCTCGATATATTCGTTGGGGTGATACTTAGAGATAGCCACAAGGCGAACGCCCTGTGGCAAATGGTCTATAACCTCGTGCAGATGAGTTTTAACGTCGTAATCCATCATTACTGCTGCTCGAACTCTGGCTTGTCGTTCTTCTTGCCGTACTCAAAAACATCCATCAGGGTAGTCTCGGCTACAGATGCGATAACATAGTCGATCATTGTGCCGCCCATAACCTCATCGATATTCTTCATAGCGCCGTTCATTGAACCAGCCTGAACCAGATAGTTTACGGTGCTGCGCTTCTCCTTCTCGGTCTTCTCATCGATAGTGATGAACTGCAGCTTAGCCTTATACCACTTATCTGCGATATTATCATCGGTAAAGAAAATCTCCTTATATGCAGCTTTCTTGATATCGGCTACTTCAAACTCGCCGCTAATATATGCCGACATCTCCTCTGTAATACGTGTTTCAGCCTCGCTGAAGCTGAGTGCGTCGACTACATAATTCTCGTTTACTTTCTTCTGCAAGCCATCCTCCATTACCTTTTCGTAACGGATCTTGCATTCAAACCACATTGCTGTTCTACTTCTCATTTCTTTTCAGTTTTATTCTTTTTTATTCCTAAATAATCCTTATCGAGTGCCTCCATCTTCTTGGTTGTTAGCTGGTCGATAATCTCGCTGGCAATACGCTGCGAGCGCTCATTTCCAAGATTTGATGATTTGGCAAGTTCCTGTTCGGCCTTGGCCAGCTCTTCGGTCATAGATCGACTGCGAGCCATAAAATCCTTTTCCGACAGATTCATCTTATCATTATTGTATACCTTAGATAATATACGATCGGCCTCCTTGGTAAACTGCTTACGGAAGATCTGTTCGGCCTTGGCCTGATATTCCTTCATCTCCTTCTCGTCGATAGTAAGCGAATCCTTCATACGCATCTGCTTGGCGACGATAGCTGCAATGGTAGCCGAGTCGGCATCGGCACCCAAGCCATACAACTCATTATCCTCGTCGAGCAGATCATCAGGTATCGGCTCTTCTACAGCTTTCACATACTCTACGGCCTCAGGCTGTGGCAACATATAGAAATAACTGCCCACAATGGCCAGTGCTATAGCAATTGCCGCAAAGCCCACCAAAGCGGTGCGACGCATATTCTTATGATTGATAAGAGCATGATACAATTCGTGAACGCTCTGATATCTACGCTCAGGGTCCTCGGCCGTTGCCTTGGCAATAACCCTGCGCCACTCGAATGGCAATCCTGCAGAATGATACAGCCAGGTAACAAACTTAGCCAGAGAATACACATCGGCACGTGCCGTAATCTCGCCACCAGCAAGAACTTCAGGAGCAACAAAATCCTCTACTCCATCATAGAGTGTCTCCTGATCCAACTTGGCGTAAAATGATCCATGACAAAGCAAACGAACTGTGGAATCATTTTTGCGGGCAAGCACATTGTTAGGAGCAAAACATACGTGATACACACCTTTATCGTTGAGCTGTTCTGTAAGTTCTGCCAAATCACGCAAGGTTTCATTGGCAAATTCCTCACGAGCGATAACAGATGGATTCTCATTCAGCAACTGCTCGAAAGTGATAAAATTGCCCACTTCAACGGCTATGGCATATACGCCTCCGTCGCCCTCGTTGGGCACGAAGTGCAACTGGTGCTTATTGGCAACTTTCTCCATATCGGCAGCCTCGGTGCGAACACAATTGCTGAATGCAACATGATCGGCCACCTCGTCATGAAACTCCACGAAGTTTGAGTACTTCCCATCAATCAACCGCTTATAGAAGTAGCCGTAAGGAAGACGGACTTTAGTGGTTTTTCTGACGTCACGCGTTTCTAATAATTCCTCAAAATTCATCGTTTGCTCAAATTTTGGTGCAAAAGTACAATATAAAATCCAAAAAAAGACGCGTTTTTAAAAAAAAGTTGTACCTTTGCGCCGAAAAAATGTAAAATGGTAAAATAAATAGAAAGATGCCTGAGATATCAGTTCGCGGACTAGAGATGCCCGAGTCGCCAATCAGAAAGCTCGCTCCTCTAGCAGCAGCCGCAAAGAAAAGAGGTACAAAAGTGTACCACCTGAACATCGGTCAGCCAGACCTGCCAACGCCGCAAGTAGGACTTGATGCTCTGAAGCAGATAGACCGAGAGATCCTGGAGTATTCACCCTCGCAGGGTTATCAGAGCTATCGCGAAAAACTGGTTGACTATTATGCCAAGTACAATATCAACGTAACAGCCGATGATATCATTATCACCAGCGGCGGTAGCGAGGCCGTGCTTTTTGCATTCCTGAGTTGTCTGAACCCAGGAGACGAAATCATTGTACCAGAGCCTGCTTACGCCAACTATATGGCATTCGCAATCTCAGCGGGAGCCAAGATCCGCACCATTGCCACAACCATCGAAGAGGGTTTCTCCCTTCCTAAGGTTGAAAAATTCGAAGAGCTTATCAACGAGCGCACGCGCGCTATTATGATATGTAACCCTAACAACCCAACGGGTTATCTTTACACACGTCGCGAGATGAACCAGATTCGCGATCTGGTTAAGAAGTATGACCTATACCTGTTCTCCGACGAGGTATATCGCGAATACATTTATACAGGTTCACCATATATCTCAGCCTGCCACTTGGAAGGCATTGAGCAGAATGTAATCCTTATCGACTCAGTATCTAAGCGCTACAGCGAGTGCGGTATCCGTATCGGAGCACTTATCACAAAGAACGCAGAGGTACGTAAGGCCGTGATGAAATTCTGTCAGGCACGTCTTTCTCCCCCACTTATCGGACAGATTGTTGCTGAAGCATCACTTGATGCACCCGAAGACTACTATCGCGATGTATACGATGAGTACGTAGAACGCCGTAAGTGTCTGATTGATGGACTGAACCGCATACCAGGTGTTTACTCACCAATACCTATGGGTGCTTTCTACACAGTAGCAAAACTGCCTGTTGATGATGCAGAGAAGTTCTGTCGTTGGTGTCTTTCTGAGTTTGAGTATGAAGGCGAAACTGTAATGATGGCTCCTGCTGCAGGATTCTACACTACTCCAGGTGCAGGTATCAATCAGGTCCGTATAGCCTACGTACTTAAAAAGCAAGACCTTGAGCGCGCATTGGTAGTGCTCCGCAAGGCTCTTGAACAGTATCCAGGACGAGTATACGAAGAATGAATCTACCGTTATACATAGCCAAACGAATATATAGCGATCAGGGCGACAAACGTAAAGTTAGTCGCCCAGCTATTCGTATAGCTACCATCGGAGTGGCTATAGGCTTGGCTGTGATGATAATAACGGTAAGTGTGGTACTAGGATTCAAGCACACCATCCGCGACAAAGTGGTGGGATTTGGTAGTCATATCCAAGTGCACAACATAATGAACTACAACGGTAGTGACCCACACCCCATTTGCGCAAACGACAGTCTGATTAAAGCTATCGAGTCGATAGATGGAGTGGCACATGCCGAAAGATTCAGCACTACCCAAGGAATACTGAAAACAGACGAGGATTTTCTTGGAGTAGCCTTTAAAGGTATAGCTGCAGAATACGACACAACATTCCTGCACAAGCATCTTGTAGAAGGTAGTATCCCTGAGTTCAGCGACTCAGTAAGCCATTATAAGCTACTGATATCAAAGATGATTGCCGACAAGATGCGTCTGAAGGCAGGCGATCGTGTGTATGGCTACTTTATCGATGGCGAAGATGTGAGAACCCGCAAGTTCACTGTCAGCGGTATATATCAAACCAACATGACGCGGTTCGACGAAACACTATGCTTCACCGACCTATATACAGCCAGCAAGTTAAACGGCTGGACTGATAATCAGGCCACAGGCATAGAGGTTATCGTAAAAGACTTCGACCGTTTGGTCGAAACTGCCGACCAGTTTATAGATAATGTAAACCGCACCAGCGACGAACAGGGCAACGCTCTTACCACAGATACCATCTACGAGCTCTACCCACAGGTATTCTCATGGCTAGAGTTGTTGGACATAAATGTTTGGATTATCCTAACACTTATGGTTTGTGTAGCAGGTTTCACAATGATTAGCGGACTGCTGATTATTATACTGGAGCGTACACAGATGATAGGAATACTTAAGGCACTAGGTGCCAGAAACAAGACAGTCCGCCACACTTTCTTGTGGTTCTCTGTGTTTATCATCAGTCAGGGACTGTTGTTTGGCAATATCGTAGGTATAGGCCTTGTATTGCTTCAGCAGTACACCGGAATTATCACACTCGATCCACAGACTTACTATGTGAGCGAAGCTCCTATGGAGCTAAACATTCCTCTAATTGTAATGATCAATTTGGCCACATTGCTTATCTGTGTTTTCGTTTTGATTGCTCCAAGTTTCTTGATTTCGCACATTCACCCAGCGAAATCGATGAGATACGAATAATTTTTTGAAAAATTGCACAAAAACATTTGGTAGTGTGCAAAAAATGCATTACCTTTGCACAAAATTTCAAAATTTGTGCAGTTTTCATGGAAGAATTTAGCAGTTTTAATGCTTTAATAGAAAAAGCCATAGTGAAGAACTGGGACCAAGATGCCCTTACTGATTATCAGGGCATTACGCTCCAGTTTCACGACGTTGCACGCAAAATCGAGAAGATCCATATATTGTTCGAGAACAGTGGTATAGTTAAGGGCGACAAGATTGCGATCTGTGGCCGCAACTCTGCTCACTGGGCTGTTGCTTTTCTGGCCACTCTCACTTATGGAGCCGTTGCAGTACCCATTCTGCACGAGTTTAATGGTGAGCAGATTCAGAATATTGTGAATCACTCTGGTGCCAGACTCTTGTTTATTGGAGATTTTGCTGTAAAAACTATCGATTCAGAAGCAATGCCTGCCCTTGAGGCAATTATCAACCTCCCCGACTTCTCGCTGTATATTTCGAGATCGGAGAAGATTACGTACGCGCGCGAACATCTTAATATGATGTTTGGCAGCAAGTTCCCAAAGGCATTCAGAGCAGAGAATGTTCACTACCACAAGGACACCTCTGAAGAATTGGCCCTGATTAACTACACCAGCGGAACCACAGGTTTTTCTAAGGGGGTAATGCTCCCCTATCGTGCACTTTGGGGCAATGTAGAGTTTATCATTCGAGTGCTTGGCCGTAACGTCAAGGCCGGCGACAACATGCTTAGCATTCTGCCTATGGCACATATGTATGGCATGGCAGTAGAATTCCTTTTCGGATTCTGCAACGGATGTCACCTGTTCTTCTTGACACGTCTCCCGAGTCCAGCCATCATTGCCGAAGCATTTGCTACAGTTAAGCCAGCGTGTATCATTACAGTACCACTGATTATCGAGAAGATTATCCGCAAGAAGGTATTCCCAAAGATACAGAACAACCGTATGCGACTGCTGCTTACTATGCCAGTAGTTAGCAAGAAGGTCAAGCACCGTATCTGCAAGGAAGTATATAATGCCTTCGGAGGAAATCTTTATGAGGTTATCGTGGGTGGTGCTCCATTGTCTAAGGAAGTTGAGGAATTCTTACTTTCAATCGGATTCCCAATCACAGTAGGATATGGCACCACAGAGTGCGCTCCACTGATTTCATTCTCTGATTACCACGACTTTATCGGTGGTTCGTGCGGACAGCCTGTTGACCGCATGGAGGTTAAGATTCTTAGTCCCGACCCACAGAATATTCCCGGTGAGATCGTGACCAAAGGAACCAACCTGATGCTGGGATACTATCTGAACGAAGAAGCTACCAATGAAGCCATCGACAAGGATGGATGGTATCACACTGGCGACCTTGGCACAATGGCCGAAAGTGGACATATCTTTATCCGCGGACGTTCTAAGAATATGCTGCTTGGCGCTAATGGCCAGAATGTATATCCTGAGGAGATAGAAGACATGCTGAATGCTATGGCTATGGTTTCAGAAAGCCTGATTATTCAGCGTGCCGATAAACTCGTTGCGCTCGTTCACCCCGACAAGGACGAGGTTGTAAGCTTTACCCGTGAGGAGCTGGAAGACATTATGGAGCAGAACCGTCAGGAGCTTAACAGCATCCTTCCTGCTTATAGTCGCATCTCGGCAATAGAACTTCAGGACGAAGAATTTGCCAAGACGCCAAAGAAAAGTATAAAACGCTACCTATATAAGAATAACTAATAGCTTATGGAACATATACCTAGTTTTAACGCTCTGATACAGAAAAGTATCATTGACAATTGGGATCGCGATGCGCTGACCGACTTCAAGGGCCAGACACTGCAGTTTCATGACGTAGCCAGAAAAATCGAAAAGTTGCATATACTTTTCGAAAACAGCGGTATCCAGAAGGGCGACAAGATTGCTCTCTGCGGACGCAATTCATCACAATGGGCAGTGGCTTTCCTGGCCACACTTACATACGGTGCTATAGCTGTGCCCATTCTGCACGAGTTCAATGCTGAACAGGTGCACAACATCGTAAACCACTCAGAGGCTAGACTACTCTTTGTGGGCGACCATGTGGCTACAATTATCGATCCCCAGGCAATGCCTACACTCGAAGGTATCATCAACAATCCCGACTACTCGCTGATGGTATCACGCACAGACAAGCTTACTTATGCCCGTGAGCATCTCAACGAGTTGTACGGAAAGAAATTCCCTAAGTATTTCCGTAAGGAGCACGTAAACTATTATCAGGAACAGAGTCCTGAGGAGTTGGCTGTAATCAACTACACCAGCGGAACAACAGGATTCTCTAAGGGAGTTATGCT
>ONGP01000020.1 GCA_900317405.1 uncultured Prevotella sp. | reverse complement strand
ACCTCTTCCCATTCCGAACAGAGAAGTTAAGCCCACCTGCGCCGATGGTACTGCAATGCAATGCGGGAGAGTAGGAAGCCGCCGTCTTTTTTTAAAGAAGAGCCTCGAGAATACAATATTCTCGGGGTTTTTTCGTTTATGATGTAACTTAATATTTTTTCCAAATAGTTTTCAATCGTAAAGATCTTAAAGAAAAAACTGTTCTCTTTTTTCTTTGCAAATTTGGTATTAATGAATTGGCTTGTTTAATATAGAATAAAAAAAGGATAGGCTTAGAACCTATCCTTTGAGCCTCTTGTCGGATTCGAACCAACGACCCCGAGATTACAAATCACGTGCTCTGGCCAACTGAGCTAAAGAGGCGGGTGGGTAAGCGATCTGCATCGCGCCGCTACGACCTAATACCCTTGCTGCGTTCCCACCCTGGGGGATTCAAAGGGAGCTGGCCGTACAGGACTTACCCGTATAATTTTAAAGAACTAATTGCTCGAAAGCGGGTGCAAAGGTACAATAAAAAAGTGAGAAATGTATAGCAAAATGTGAAAACTTTCTAGATTTTAACTATTTTTTGAGACAAACACCCTTTTATATGCAGGAAAATGCGTAATTTTGCACCCTAGAAGATAAATTGTTAAAATGACAGCACCAGAATATATACAATTAAAGGCATATGCGCGTCAGGATGGTTTCTTCTTGGCATTACTGTGGATTACCAGCTTTATATTCTATATAATAGGGCTTAGTAATTCACTTTTGGCTATGGCATCATTGATAATGGCCATAGTTAGTCCTTTCTTTGTTGCAAGTAGATTGCGTAATTTTCGTGATGTTGGCAGAGAAGGTTTTATTTCATTTGGTCGTAGCTATGCTTATACCATATTTGTATTCTTCTATGGTGCGGTTTTATTAGCTGTTGTTCAGTATTTGTATTTTGCTTATTTTGATAATGGATATCTTGTTAATTCATTTGCGAAGATGATGTCGACAGATGAGGGTAAGTTGATGCTTGAACAATATGGGATGAGTAAGGTCGTTGATGAAAGTTTGGCAGAAATGGCTGCTACCCGTCCAATTGACTATGCTTTGAATATTTTGACTATTAATATATCGTTGGGATTTATATTGGGTGTTCCCATCGGTTTGATTATGCAAAGAAAAAACAAATAATATTATGGATATATCAGTAGTAATACCTCTGTATAATGAGGACGAGTCGATACCTGAGCTCTATGCTTGGATAGAACGTGTTATGAAGGCTAATAACTTCAGTTATGAGGTTATTTTTATCAATGATGGTTCTACCGATCGTTCGTGGGAGATTATCTCTGAGTTGAATAAAAAACAGCCGGATGTGGTAAAGGGTATTAAGTTCCGCAGAAATTATGGAAAGAGTCCTGCACTGTATTGTGGTTTTGAACAAGCTCAGGGCGACGTGGTTATTACCATGGATGCAGATTTGCAGGATTCACCAGATGAAATTCCTGAGTTATATCGCATGATTAAGGAAGATGGTTACGATTTAGTAAGCGGATATAAGCAGAAGCGTTACGATCCCATTTCAAAGACAATTCCTACAAAACTGTTTAATGCTACTGCTCGAAAAATCAGTGGTATTAAGAATTTGCATGATTTTAACTGTGGACTGAAGGCTTATCGCAAAGCAGTGGTTAAGAATATCGAAGTGTATGGCGAGATGCATCGCTACATACCATATCTTGCTAAGAATGCTGGTTTCAATAAGATTGGTGAGAAGGTGGTACAGCATCAGGCTCGTAAGTATGGCTCGTCAAAGTTTATGGGACTGAACCGTTTTGTAAATGGTTATCTTGATCTGCTCACACTTTGGTTCTTGAGTACATTCGGCAAGAAACCTATGCACGTATTTGGTTTCCTAGGTACAGTGATGTTTTTCATCGGTTTTATTGCTGCAGTATGGATTGGCGCTGATAAGCTTTGGTGTCTGGCCAATCATATTCCCCAGCGACTTGTAACAGATTCTCCTTTCTTCTATATCGCTCTGACTATGATGATACTTGGAACTCAACTATTCCTGACGGGATTCCTTGGCGACTTGATTAGTCGTTCTTCAAGCGGGCGTAATGATTATCAGATTGAAGAGACAATATGATTAAACGTATCCCATATCTGTTGCTGGTAGTATTGATGACGGCTTGTTCGTCTATCGACTGTCCTGTAGATGCTACTGTTACAACACAGTATCAGATAAAGAACAGCGATGGAACAGAGCATACGCTTAGCGATACGATGACCGTTACATCAGTGCGCTCAGACGGCAAGGACACTATATTATATAATAAAGGTATCGGCATAAGCAAGTTTACGCTCCCTGTAAGCTATACCCATCCAGAGGATGTGCTGGTGTTCCAGTTTGACAACAGTAATAATAACCTGCATATCACCGATACGTTGTGGATAAAGAAATATGACTATCCTCATTTTGAATCTGTTGACTGCAATACGACTTATTTCCACACCATTACTGATGTGAAGTATACTTGTAACTACATCGACTCAATAGTGATTAATAATTCTTCGGTAACTTATGACTCTCAAACGGTTCATTTATACCTCTATCCTAAGAGCAACGATTAGTCTTGTAGTGCTTTCTGCGGCACTTCCCTCACAGGCTCAGAAGTTTTTCTCATTTCAGAAAGACTCTGTACCTATGTTCCGTGGATTTGCTGTGTCGTTCGACCTGGTTGGTGCAGGATTGATGGCATTTAGTGATAACGGACAGTATGAAGGCGCATTGCGAATAAATCTGCACGACGAGTGGTTTCCTATTATTGAGGCAGGTTGGGGAAAAGCTAATCACAACGACGAAGTGACAAAGATTCACTATAGTACATCTGCTCCTTATTTTAAAATAGGAATCGACAAGAATCTGCTAAAGGATAAACACGGTGCGAATAGACTGTATGGTGGATTGCGCTATGCTTTTACATCGTATAAGGTGGATATTTTCCGTCCAGATTTTCCTGATCCTGTTTGGCTGTGGGATACAGGCTATGGTATTAAGGATGCTCAGTGCAACTTCCATTGGATAGAGGCTGTAGTAGGTGTTGATGCCAAAATATTCGGTCCGTTACATTTGGGGTGGAGTATCAGGTACAAACGTCGCATTGCCCACAAAGAGGGCGAATTCGAGAAGACATGGTATGTGCCTGGATTCGGTATATATGGTGATACCAGATTGGGTGGAACATTTAATGTTATCATAGACATCTAGACTAATGCAGAAACCTGAAAATAAGAAACTCCTGTGGCAATTACCTTTTTTGGTACTGCTGATTGTTGGTACAATATTTATTATACGTCAACAGCGTAATATTCCATATCAGAAAAGTGGTGATAAGGTGTTTGGTACATTCTATCATGCAACTTATCAGTGTGATTCAGACCTTACGTATAGTATTGATCAGGAACTAGCCAAGGTAGATCAATCTTTGTCGCCATTCAATCCAAACTCGATCATCACTGCAGTTAATCATAATCAGGATGTTAAGCTAAACGATATGTTTCTGGATGTATTTAATCTGGCTATGAAGATATCTGACGAGACTGATGGCGCTTTTGATATTACAGTTGCTCCCTTAGTCAATGCCTGGGGATTTGGATTCAAAAACGGTATAGAACCAAGCAAGCAGCAAGTTGATAGTTTGATGCAGATAATTGGTTATAAAAAGGTATCTTTAAAGAGAGGTAAGATTAGCAAGACTGACGACAGAATCATGTTGGATTGTTCTGCGATTGCTAAGGGGTATGGAACTGACGTTGTAGCAAGACTGTTGCGCAGCAAGGGGATAACCAATTTTATGATAGAGATAGGTGGCGAAATTGTTACAAGTGGTGTTAATCCAGAACAAAAGCCTTGGAGAGTTGGTATTTCAAAACCTGTGGAAGATCCGATGGGGGCAGATCAGGGGGTTCAGAGTATCGTTGCAATAACAGATAAAGCTATGGCTACTAGCGGGAACTATCGCAACTTCTACTATAAGGATGGCAAGCGATATGCTCATACAATAGATCCTAAGACAGGTTATCCTGTTCAGCATAGCATTCTTTCGGCAACGGTATTTGCTAAGAGTTGTGCTATTGCCGATGCTTATGCAACATCGTTTATGGTGATGGGATTAGAAAAAGCAAAGCATATACTTGAACAGCATCCAGAACTCATGGCCTACCTTATCTATAGTGATAGCGATGGCAAGAATGCCGTTTGGTATTCCCCCTCATTGAAAAATAAAATACAGAACTAATGTATGGCTGCTCTTCAGTTGCTTGATAAGTTGTTGCAATTTCCATTGTTTCTGGGAATGAGCCGTGATGATTTGGAGATAATAGCGGGTCATACCAGATTTGGTTTTTTGAAACTAGAGGCAGGCAAAACTGTTGTTAAGTCGGGCGATAATTGTAACCAACTTCATTTTCTGATAAATGGCAACCTTAGAGTACGAACATATTCTGATGATTATGGCTACTCGGTCGAGGAACAGATGCTGGCGCCAAATATTCTTCAACTAGAATCTGTGTTTGGCTATTACCAGCGTTATACCCACGATTTTATTGCACAGACAGATGTGAACTTCATCACTATCGATAAGGAAGAGGTGATGCGACTGACAGAGGATTTTCTTGTGTTTCGTTTGAACATAATGAACCACTTTGCCACTATGACACAGAAAAAGATGCGACAAGTGTGGAGTCGTCCTCCCCAATCGCTCGAGGAGCGTGTCATTCGATTCTTGGTGCAACATACCACCTATCCGGCAGGTCATAAGGTGTTTAATATTCTAATGACCAGATTGGCTGATGAAGTTAATGATAGTAGACTCAATGTGTCGCGTGTTTTGAACGAGATGCAACATAAGGGAGTGATTTCGCTTGGAAGAGGAAAAATAGAGATTCCGCAACTTGAAAGACTTCTTTATACCACATAAAATAGCTAATCAGACTGTTTTCATTTTTTTTAATGTATAGTTTTTGTGAAGTATCAATTTTTTGTAGTAACTTTGCTCCCCAAAAGATGTTAGTATGAAGATGAACGAGAATATTGAGAGAACGAATCCGTTTTTCGAACCTTATAACACACCTCACAACACAGCCCCCTTTGATCGTATCCGTATGGAGGATTTTGAAGAGGCTATGCTTGAGGGAATACGTCGTGACGATGAGCAGATAGAGAAAATTATCAACAATCCAGCAAAACCTACATTTGACAACACCATTATCAGTGTAGATGACGAGAAGGATAAGGATGGTTATTATGATCTGTTGGGACGTGTATCAACAGTATTCTTTAACTTGCTCTCTGCTGAGACTAATGACGATATGGATGCTTTAGCTCAGAAGATGAGTCCGATTCTTACTAAACATGCAAACGATATCCGCCTGAATGAGCGCTTGTTTGAACGCGTAAAGTATGTACATCAGCATCACAGAAAATTAACTCCTGAGGAGAAGATGTTGCTTGATAACTGCTACGATGGATTTGTGCGTAGTGGTGCGTTGCTTGATGCTAACGGTAAGGAACGTCTGCGCCAACTTACAGAAGAGGCTTCGATGCTTAGTTTGCAGTTCTCGCAGAATCTACTTAAGGAGAACAAGGCTTTTACTCTCCATATCACAGACGAGAGTCAGCTTGATGGTCTTCCAGAAACAGCTCGTGAGGCTGCTGCACTTGCTGCAAAGGAACATAACAAAGAAGGGTGGGTGTTTACTCTCGACTTCCCTTCGTATTCTCCATTCATGACCTACTCGACCCAGCGTGAACTCCGACGTCAGTTGTATATGGCCAAGAATACTGAGTGTATCCACGATAACTCAGAAAACAATATAGAGATATGTAAGCGTCTGATAAACTTGCGCCGCGAGTTAGCCCAACTGTTAGGGCATAAAACCTATGCCGACTATGTGCTTAAACATCGTATGGCAGGTAATGTACGTAATGTGTATAAGTTGCTCAACAATCTTATCACAGCTTACAAACCTACAGCTATCAAGGAGATAGAAGCTATCGAGAAGATGGCACGTAAGATGGAGGGTAAAGAATTTCAGTTGCAGCCTTGGGATTTCTCTTTCTATTCTCATAAGTTGCAGCTTGCCAAGTATAATATCGATGCCGAGATGCTTCGTCCTTATTTTGAACTATCAAAGGTTATCGATGGTGTGTTTGGCTTGGCTAATCGACTTTATGGCATCACCTTCAAGGAAAATAAGGACATCCCAGTGTATCATCCCGATGTAAAGGCTTATGAAGTTTACGATAAGGACGGATCATACCTTGCAGTGTTCTATGCTGATTTCCATCCACGTAAGGGTAAGCAGGGTGGTGCTTGGATGACGGAGTATCAAGGTCAATGGAAAGAACGTATCGACCAGAAGAAACCTTTTGGCGATGATAATATGCGTAATGTTCGTCCGCACGTAAGCGTTGTTATGAACCTTACCAAACCTACAGAGGAAAAACCGGCCCTGCTTACTCTTGGCGAGGTTGAAACATTCCTCCACGAGTTTGGTCACTCGCTTCACGGTATGTTTGCCAACACCCGTTTCGAGAGTCTCAGCGGTACTAATGTATGGTGGGATTTTGTTGAGTTGCCATCGCAGTTTATGGAGAATTTTTCTATCGAGAAAGAATTCCTGCGTACCTTTGCATTCCATTATCAGACTGGCGAGCCATTGCCAGATGAACTAATTGATCGTATCGTTAAGAGTCGCAACTTCAATGTTGCCTATGCTTGTTTGCGCCAGGTTAGTTTCGGCTTGTTGGATATGGCCTACTATACTAAGAAAGATGAGTTTACTGACGATATCATTTCGTTCGAGAAGAAGGCTTGGGAGAAAGCAATGGTTCTGCCCCAATTGCCAGATACTTGTATGACAGTACAATTCTCGCACATTATGGCAGGCGGATATGCTGCAGGCTACTATAGTTATAAGTGGGCTGAAGTACTGGATGCAGATGCCTTTAGTGTGTTTAAGAAGCATGGTATATTCGATAAGAAGACTGCCGATAGTTTCCGAGAGAATATTCTTTCTAAGGGTGGTACAGAAAATCCGATGACATTATATAAACGGTTCAAGGGTGGTGAACCCACCATTGACGCATTACTTAAAAGAAATGGAATCAAACGACAAGCAAAGTAAACTGGATGCACGCTATTTGCGTATGGCGCGTATATGGGCAGAGAACTCATATTGCCAGCGTCGTCAGGTAGGCGCTCTGGTGGTCAAGGATAAGATGATCATCAGTGATGGTTATAATGGTACCCCCAGTGGATTCGAGAATGTGTGCGAGGACGATGATAATGTAACCAAACCCTATGTACTTCATGCCGAAGCCAATGCTATAACCAAGTTAGCCCGCAGTAACAATAATAGCGAAGGAGCAACCATCTATATTACCGCCTCGCCTTGTATTGAGTGTGCTAAACTTATTATTCAGGCTGGTATCAAACGTGTTGTTTATGGTGAAAAGTATCGCCTGACAGACGGAATCGAACTCCTTGAACGTGCTGGTATAGAAGTTATCTACTTAGGATTAGAAAATATAGAAAAATGATAAAAAACAATACAAATCGATTAATGCCCCTTCTGATGGCCGTATGTGTGGTTGTTGGAATAGTGATTGGTACATTTTACGCCAACCATTTCTCGGGCAATCGTCTTAATATTATCAATTCTAGCGGTAATAAGCTGAATAATCTGCTACATATCATTGATGATCAGTATGTAGATACAGTAAACATCAACGATTTGGTTGAGAAGGCTATGCCACAGATTTTGGCTGAGCTCGACCCACATTCTGTTTATATCAGTGCTCGTGATGGTGAGATTGCCAACGATGATCTGCGTGGTTCTTTCTTTGGTATCGGTATCGAGTTTACTATTCGTCAGGATACTATCCGTGTGCAGAATGTTATTGGCAATGGTCCTGCTGAGCGTGCAGGAGTGATTGCAGGCGACAAGATCGTAGAGGTAGATGATTCTGTATTTGTTGGCAAAAAGGTAACTAACGAGGAAGCTATGCATCGTCTTAAAGGACCAAAGGATACTAAGGTGAAACTTGGTATTATCCGTTATGGCGAGAATAAGATTCACCACATTACTATCACTCGTGGCGAGATACCTACCAAGAGCGTGACTGCATGTTATATGCTCGACGAAGAGTGTGGATATATCAAGATTCGTAACTTTGGTGAGAATACATATCCAGAATTGCTAATTGCTTTGGCAAAACTCGCGCAGCAGGGCTTCAGCAATCTGGTTATTGATCTTCGTGGTAATACTGGTGGATATCTCGAGTCAGCTGTTCAGATAGCCAACGAGTTCTTGTCGCGTGGCCAGCTTATTGTCTATACTCAGGGACGTGCATTCCCACGTCAGGACTATCGTGCTGATGGACGAGGTTCATATCAGCGTTTGCCTTTGGTTGTATTGGTCGACGAGAGTTCTGCATCTGCTTCAGAGATTCTTGCTGGTGCTATTCAGGATAACGATCGTGGTACCATCATTGGTCGTCGTTCGTTTGGTAAGGGATTGGTTCAAAAACCAATGGAGTTCAGCGATCATTCTATGATTCGCCTTACTATCGCCCGTTATTATACACCTTCAGGCCGTTGCATTCAGAAACCATACAACAATGGCAATCACTATGATGACGATTGGCTCACACGTTATCAGCATGGTGAGTTCTTCTCAAAGGATAGTATAAAGAATACAGGTCCAGAGTACCACACCAATAATGGCCGTATAGTCTTTGGCGGTGGTGGTATTACCCCTGATATCTTCATCCCAGAGGATACCCTTGGTGTTACCTCTTATTATAAAGAGGCAGCCATGTCTGGACTCATTCTTCAGTTCGCATTTACCTATACCGATCAGAATCGTTCAAAACTTAGTACTATAGCTAATGTAAAAGATATGGAGACATATCTTAAGCGTCAGAATATTCTTGAGCAATTTGTGGTTTATGCAGATAAGAATGGACTTAAGCGTCGTAATCTGATGATACAAAAGTCACAGAAATTGTTGGAGCGTTTTGTGATAAGTCGTATCATTTACAATATCCATAGCGAGCAGTCGTGGACAGAGTATCTTAATCAAGATGATCCTGTTATTATTGAGACACTACGATTGTTCCATAATGAGGGCGCATTCCCACAGAAACCTGTAGCAGGTGGTAAGGGAAAACAGGTGGCAAAAGCCTCTGATTGTCGTGAGTTGCGTATGCTAAACATGCACATTGCTCATGCATAAAATCGAACTTCGTTCTCTGATGCGTCAACGCAAGCGACAGTTCACTCAGCAGCAGCTGTGTGAACTGTCGTTGCCTATTATAGATCACCTAAGATATATGCTTAGTGATGCTGATACTATTGTGGCATATTACTCATTGGACGATGAGGTTGATACGCATGATCTTATTGATGAACTGTTGGCAGATGGTAAAAACATATATTTGCCTAAGGTCGTTAGTGAAAATGAAATGTTGCTTTGTCGCTATACTGGCACAAATAGTCTTAGTAAAGGAGCTTTTGGAATAATGGAACCAATAGGTGAACCTATGTCAACTGATACACATATTGACGCAGTGCTGGTTCCTGGTATGGCTTTCGATGCTAAAGGCCATCGATTGGGTAGGGGTAAGGGGTATTACGACCGCTTCCTATCATCATTAACTAGCCCACTCCCACAGTTGATAGGAGTTTGCTTTGATTTTCAGAAAGTAGATTTTGTACCTACAGAGCCATTTGATGTTTCTGTAGATGTGGTTGTTTAATTAAACTTAATATCAGCTATCACCTGACTGCCTACGTGGGCATTAAGCTTTCTTACTAGTTCTACACGCATCATTGATAAATCCGCTCTCAATGCAGGATTTGTCAGATGCACATATAGTGTCTGGTTCCTGATATATAAGTTGTCTGTATAATTAGCCACAATGTTACCTGCTACCTCAGGCCATGAGTCAATCAGTCGTTTCTGTAGCAGAGGTGTTTCAAGTCCTTGAACCCTTAGATTCTTAAGGATAAGTTCCTTGATATCGTGTACGTCGCGTTTAAACATCCTTTTTTATTTCTTCTATTTCTCCGTTGTCTACGTGGAATAATTTATAATCGAGTGTAGATCTGCTAAGAATCAGATCCAGGTGGTCGCGATTGGTGTCAGTGATGAAAATCTGTCCATATTCATCGCCTGCAACTAGCTTTACTATCTGCTCCACACGCTGTGCATCCAGTTTGTCGAATATATCGTCGAGTAGCAGCAGTGGGGTTGTCTTCGAGTTTGTACGTTTCAGAAAATCGAACTGCGCCAATTTTAGGGCGATTACAAACGTCTTGTTTTGCCCCTGACTGCCTTCGCGCTTCATTAAGTGTCCGCCCAGTGTTATCTCTAGATCATCACGATGTATGCCATGTAGTGAGTAACCTATAGCTCGATCCTTGAATCTGTCACGTTGGATAACTTCTAGCAGTGGACCTCGCTGACAGTGTGATATATAGTTCAGTCCCACCTGCTCACGATTTTCTGAGATAGTCTCATGTATACGCTGGAAAATCGGCGTGAGTTCCTCTACAAAAGCCTTTCTGCTCTGGTATATACGTTCACCTTCAGTAGCCATTTGCTCCTCAAACAGACTTATCACATCTATGTTTGGCTCTTCATCCTGTTTCAGCATTGCATTACGTTGCTGCAGTGCTTTGTTGTATCGGTTCATCGCCTCCATATAACCATTATCATACTGCGATATCACCATATCCATCAGTCGGCGTCGCTCCTCGCTACCACCTTCTATTAATAAGGTGTCGGATGGCGATACCACCACTATAGGTATCAGTCCGATATGCTCAGACAGCCGGCGGTACTCCTTCTTGTTACGTTTGAAGTGCTTTTTTACACCTTTCTTCATGCCGCAATAGATGTGTAGGTCGCCCTCGTAAGTCCCCTCCAGCACAAAGAACTCTGCACCATGGCGTATCACCTGTGAGTCGATGGGATTGTTAGCCGAATGGCAGAACGATAGATAGTATATGGCATCCAGCACATTGGTTTTTCCCACCCCGTTCTGTCCTATCATACAGTTGATTTTGGGTGAGAACTCCAATGTAGCCTCTGCTATGTTCTTGTAGTTGATTACCGATAACTTTTGTAGAATCATGGCGCAAAGGTAGCTATTTTTGGGCATTGATGGCAAGGATTAACACAGATTAATAAATATTTTCCTTGAAAATATGTAAAATATGTGTCTTTTTTAGTAACTTTGCACCCGATTTTTGAAATTAAATATAAATATTATAATGGCAAATACAACAAATCAACAGCAGGCCGCTCAGACAGCTGAACAGAGCCTGAATCAGAGTGAGGCCTTCTTCATTAAGTACAAGAAGGCAGTTATTGCTACAGTAGTAGCTATCGTAGTAATCATTGCTGGTGTAGTTCTCTACAAGACCTATGTCAGCGGTCCTAAGGAGATTAAGGCTAGCACAGCTATTGCCAAGGGACAGCAGCTGTTCATGGCCGATAACTACCAGCAGGCACTTAATGGCGACAGCGCCAGCTTCAAGGGCTTTGCTAAGTTGGCCGACGAGTTCAGTGGTACAGCAGCCGGTAATCTGGCTAACCTCTATGCAGGTCTTTGCTGCGCTAAGCTCAACAAGTGGGAGGATGCTGCCAAGTACATCGAGAAGTTCGATGGTGCTGACGATCAGATGATTTCACCTGCTGCTGAGGGTGCTCTGGGCAATGTTTACGCTCACCTCAATCAGCTCGATAAGGCTGTATCTCACCTTAAGAAGGCTGCAGAGAAGGCTGACAACAACTCTCTGTCTCCCACATTCCTTATTCAGGCTGGTGAGATCCTTGAGAGTCAGGGTAAGAACGACGAGGCCCTGAAGCTGTATCAAGAGGTTAAGGATAAGTATTTCAACTCAATGGCTTATCAGACTATCGATGGTTATATTGAGCGTGTTTCAGCTAAATAATAACCATGGCTACTAAAAACTTATCAGAATACGATATTACCACTGTGCCCGACGCTTCGAACATGATTTTCGGAGTAGTCGTGGCCGAGTGGAATCCTGAAATAACTGGCGCCCTGCTTGACGGATGTGTTAGCACACTCGAAAAGCATGGCGCTTTGCCTGAAAATATCCACGTTAAGACTGTACCAGGTAGTTTTGAACTTATTTATGGTGCACATCAGATGACGCTGAATGATGGTTACGATGCAGTCATCGTACTTGGCAGTGTTATCCGTGGCGAAACTCCCCACTTCGATTACATCTGTCAGGGTGTGACCGAGGGTATAGCACGTCTTAATGCTACTAGCAATATCCCAGTCATCTACGGACTCCTTACCACCAATGACATGCAGCAGGCACTCGACCGTGCAGGTGGACGCTTAGGTAATAAGGGTGATGAGTGCGCCGTAGTAGCTATCAAGATGGCTAAGTTTTAATCTAATCTATAATTATTATGAAAAAGGTATTTATTCTACTCTTAAGCTTAAGCTTAGGCTTCTCTGCTGTTAATGCACAGGAAGCTCAGAAAAGCGAGTTACATCAGCGTGCAGAAAGCGATTTGGAGAAAGGAAATGTGGCAAGTGCCCGATTCCACTTTATCCGTGCTTTCGAAGACTATGCCAAGAAGGGTGACCTTAAGTCAGGTATGGAGTGTGCTGCACGTGGCACTGCAATGTATTACAGGGAGAATTACTGGAAAGAAGCTTTCGACCTGCTTCGTCGTGCCGATCAGGAGGTAGAAGCTAGTGGCAAGAATGCCAAGGAGAAGGCTTCCCTCCATTATATCATCACCAAGGAGCGTTTAGCCATGTATATCAAGCTGCGCAAGGGCGACAGTGCCAAGGATCAGATTGATATTATGGAGAACCAGGTGACATATGCTGCTGATGAGGCGCTCAAGAATGACCTTCTCTATAATAAGGCAGTATACTATTATTCATTTGGTCAGAATGCCCAGGGTAATGCTGTATTCAAAGAGATGGCTAGCAAACTTACAGCCTCTAAGCAGTACGACAAGGTTGATGACGTTTACAAAACACTGATAGCTAATGCTCGCCGCAGTGGCAATGCCAATATGGTAGCCCAGTCGTATAGCAACTATCTGGCTTGGAAGGATTCTGTAAATACCTTGAAGCATGCCGACGAGATTGGTGCGCTGAAGCAGCAGATTGCTGATAATGAGAAGGTTATCGACGATCAGGATAGTTCGCTCACAGCACGTCAGGCCATCATCGTTGGTCTCTGCATACTGGCTGCTGCACTGGCTGCTGCATTGGTACTGGGTGGTATCGTACTTATGCGATTCATCCTGCTCACCCGCAAGCAGAAGAAGACAATAAACCTGGCTAATGAGACCAATGCTTTGAAGGCTAAGTTCATCAGCAATATCTCAGCCCAGCTTAATCCTACACTGCATAAGCTCGACGAAAAGATTCCTGAGGTTAAGGCACTGCTGCAGTTCTCTGAGCATATTTCTCAGCTTTCAGACCTTGAGAATTCTATAGATGAAGAGGTTGAACTTGAGGATGTTCAGCTCACTCCTTTCTGCGAGGAACTTATGGATGATATTCGCGAAAAAGTTAAGTCAGGAGTAACTCTGAAGGTTAATGTGCCAAATATGAGCGCAAAGATCAACAAGGAGTATGTATCTCACATACTTCTCCACTTGCTTAACAATGCAGCTATCTATACTCCTAGTGATGGTACCATATGGTTGGATTACAAGAAACGTGGTGCACATGTTCACCAGTTCCTTGTATCTGATACAGGCGCAGGTATCCCAGAGGAGAAACGCGATGATGTTTTCAAGCCATTTACTGAGGTAAAGGACTTTACTGAGGGTGATGGTCTTGGACTGCCCATCTGTAAGCAGATGGCATTGAAGATGAAGGGTGACCTCGACATCGATGCCGAGTTCACTAAGGGTACACGCTTTGTGTTGCTCTTACATTCTTAAGCTAACACTACACACCTTTTATAACTTTACAGTTGATATGTCCACCAGCCCATTGACTATTGCATAAATGGTCAATCCGGCTGGTGAATGTATTTGTAGCTTTCTGGCTATGTTGCGTCTATGAGTGATAACCGTATTGATCGATATACACAGATGGTCGGCTATCTCTTTGTTCGACATGCCCTGAACCAGCGATATAATTACATCTTTCTCTCTGTCGCTTAGTGCATCAGGATTCTGTGCCTGTGCACTTCCAAATACCATTCCTGATATGTTGCGGCTCACATCGTTCTGCTTGGTTATCTGCTCTAGTCGGCGGATGGCAGGCACAAATATGTGATCTTCCACTTCAGCATGCTGTCGCAGCCATACCTCGTTTTCATAGATATCGTGCAGAGTGGCTGTCAGTTGGTTGTTGTGCAGTCCGTCCTGTGGCAGATATTTGATTATCAGCAATTTCAGTTCTCGCAGTTTTTTGTCTGTTGCACCATGATGCTTCGAGAATGTTTCAACGTTATAGTCGTTGGCAGGATGCCCGTCAATCAGCGACTTTACATATGGGAACAGTGTCTTCTGCTCATACTGCATGTGTCGTTTTATCTCATGGGCATATTCGTCATAGAATCTAAGTATCAGTCGTCCCAGTGAGTCGTTCTCATCCAGACTCTCTGATAGCTCTCTACGTATATAAGGTAGCTGAAACTCAAGGAAATAAGCGTGGCAGGCCTCCAGATACTGCAGCAGTGTGGGCACGCTTAACTGTGTGTCGGCCTCAAACTCGCCATATCCGTTGATGGTGTAGTTCACCACCGCCAGAAATGTGTAGGTGTCTACATTGTTGTCCTCACACGTCTCGCGTACTGTCTTATCGCCGAATCCCAGATTGATTCCAAAGCTGCCAAGGCTCTGCAGCAGGTCATAGTTATCACGTATCAGCGATATCATCTTGTCATCGGCCTCATACATTTTCTGATTCTTCATTTCCTTCTTCTACCTATTAATTATTACGGGTGCAAAATTAATACTATTTTTTGATATGTGCAATAATTAGTATTAGGTATTTTTGAGTATCAAACTCCTACAAAACTAGCAAAAACGGCCTATTTCATCATTTTTAGGTATTGGTTATCCGCCAAAATGCTGTTACCTTTGCACCCAGAATTGAAAAAATTGAGTTAGTAATGAATAAGTTTGTGAAGTTTTCTATGTGCTGTTTAGCGGTAGCAGGTGTGGCTACTGTTCATGCACAGGTTAATGCTGCCGACAGCGTGATGCAGCACGCTAAGGGCAACAAATTAAGCGTGGGTGGCTACGGAGAGGTAGCTTACTCACGCAATTTTTTTAGTGATCATGTTAGTAGATACAGTCAGCCAGAGGAGCATAAGAATGACCCTAGCCATGGCCGATTCGATATCCCCCATGCGGTAATATACCTTGGCTACGATTTTGGCAAAGGCTGGTCGTTTGGCACTGAGATTGAGTTCGAACATGGCGGTGCTGGCCTTGCCTATGAGAAAGAAGACGAGGAAGGCGGCGAATGGGAACAGGAGACTGAGAAGGGTGGTGAGGTAGAACTTGAGCAGTTCTGGATTCAGAAAACCTTTTCGCGTGCAGCCAATCTGCGCTTTGGCCATATTGTTGTTCCAGTAGGTCTGAACAATGCCCACCACGAGCCTCTCAACTTCTTTACTGTATATCGTCCTGAAGGCGAAAACACCATTATGCCCAGCACTTGGCATCAGACGGGTGTTTCATTCTTTGGTCGCTATAAGTCATTCCGCTACGAGGCACAGTTGTTGGCAGGTCTTAATGCCGATAACTTTACCAATGTAAACTGGATTAAGAAGGGTGCTGCCAATCCTCTTGAGTTCGAGGTAGCTAATAAGTATGGTGTAGCTCTGCGCATCGACAACTACTCTGTACCAGGCCTTCGTATTGGTCTTAGTGGCTATTATGGCGAGAGCATAGGCAACAGCTATCCTAAGAATGCAAATGGCGTTGATGCACAGTATAAAGGTCAGGTGCTGGTTGGAGCTTTCGATTTTACCTACGATGCTCACAACTGGATTATACGTGGTCAGGCCGACTATGGCTATCTGGGCGATGCTGAACAACTTAAGTATATCTACAATCGCACCAATAAGAAGTCGCCTTATCACCACTCTGCCTTTGTCAGCAAGAATGCCTATGCAGTAGGTATTGAGGCTGGTTACGACATCTTTTCGCAGATCAGCAGCCTGCGTCGTGATGACAAAAAGTTGTATGTCTTTGGTCGCTACGAGCAGTATAATCCATACGCCAGCAATACCAAGAATGCAGCCTACGACTATACAGAGGTTAAGCGTATGGCCTTTGGTGTAAACTACTATCCTATACCAGAGATTGCCATCAAGGCCGAGTATTCTAACCGTATGCTTAAGAGCGCCTATAACAACGAGCCCTCTATTAATATAGGTGTAACTTACGAGGGATTCTTCCTTTAAACATCACTGATTATCATAACCAATAAATTATAAGTATAGAAATGAAAAAGACTTTTTATTCAATGGCAGTCCTGATGATGGGACTCTCTTTCACTGCATGTAGCAGCGATGATGACAACAAGAATGATGAAACAGATTTCAATGTAACCGAGACCACTCCTGTTGTAGATGCTGATAGCTATTCAGCTAATACTACAGCTGCAAACTTCAGCGTCAAGTCATTTGGCGAGTCAGCAGTAGATGGTTGTGCTGATATCGTAAGCGAGCTCGAGGCCGCCAATGCCATCATTGGTTCAGCCAAGCTTACTGAGGCTCAGGAGGCTTATCTGCGCGAGGTACTCAAGAATCTTGTTAGCAATGTAATTGTTCCTACATATACCAAGCTGGCCGATAACACAGAGGCTCTCGAGAAGACCCTTAACGGCCTCACCACAAGCACCATCACACAGGCTCAGATCGATGAGGCTTGTAAGGACTTTAAGGCTGCCCGTATGTATTGGGAGCAGAGCGAGGCTTTCCTTGGTGGTGCCGCATCTGATTTCGATGTCGATCCTACTATCGACTCATGGCCACTTAATCGTTCACTGCTGCTCAGCTACTTCAATAATGGTATGAACGATGAAATGCTCGACGATGCTACTATCCTTGGTTTCCACGCTCTCGAGTTCATTCTTTTCCGCGATGGACAGCCACGTAAGGTTGCAGAGCTCAAGGGTAACGACACCTATAAAAACTTCGAGAATATTTCTGGCGAGAAGGAGTTGGCATATGCTCAGACCATCTGTACCCTGCTCAAGCAGCGCACATTCCAGTTGCAGTGCGCATGGGATGGTGGTAAGGATGCCATCCGTCTGTCGGTTGTAAAGGCTGCTGGTCTCGACTATCAGACTGAGAAGGGCCTCTCTTATGGCGATAACCTGATCAATGCTGGTGTAGCTGGTAGCAACAGCTCATTTCCAACACTTAAGGATGCCATTGCTCAGGTACTCTCTGACGATGAAGGTAGCTGTCTGGCTATTGCCAACGAGGTTGGTACAGCTAAGATTGCCAATCCATTCTCTGCAGGCGATGTATCGTATGTTGAGTCACCTTACAGCTACAACTCTATTACAGATTTCCGTGATAACATCCGTTCTATCCGCAACGTATGGCTTGGTTCTACCGATAAGAAGGCTAACAAGTTCAGTTTCCACACCTTCTTTGCCAGCGTTAAGAAGGATGCTGTAAACAATAGTGTTGAGAATGCCTATGTAAGTGCTATCGAGGGTATCAGCAATATGCCATCACCATTCGTTAAGTACTGCTGCACCATTTGGAACATCGCATTCGAGGATGATGAGGATTGGGAAGTTGAGGAGTAAAATAGAATAATAACCGTCCAATAAAGCGACTCATCTGGTAAAACAGATGGGGCGCTTAATTGGCTTAAAAGACAAAACAATGACAAATACTTGGAATTTTAAGAACTTGGCAATTGCAGCGCTCGTAGCAGCCCCTATGCTTTCTGCATGTTCTAGCGACGATCCTAGCGGACTTGGCGAACTTGAACAGGAAGAGCAGGCATTTGGTAAGGCTACTGGCAATTTTACTGCCGATGAGTGGTTTCCAGGCGGACAGCTTGGAACTACTGAGAAAGCCAGCTATTCAGCCCCTACACCTGTTGTAGAGCAGATGGCAGGCATGATGGAAGACTTTAATGTAGGTGAGGGCTTCTTTGAGAAACTCTATACCTTCGAGCAGGCTCCTCGTAAGGGTTTGGGACCAGCATGGGTGCGCAATGGTTGTATCACCTGCCATCCCTCTTATGGCCATGGTAAACGCCAGACAGAGTATCGTGCTAATACCGTTGGCAATGGCTATCTGCTGGTTATCTACCATCCTGAGACCAACGCCTATATCTCTGAGGTTACAGGTATGCCGCAGACTCAGGCTATGGCTCCCTTCAAGGCTCCTATCGATGAGAATCAGATTGAGATAGAGTGGAAGAGCGTTACTGCGATGGAGAGTGGCCTCTCTATGACCTTCCCTGATGGTGAGAGCTATTCGCTTATATATCCTGAGGTTCGCATTCCTCAGTCGGCTTTCAATACCAATCCTAAGCCTACTGACTATGCTGTTCGCCTTGAGTCTACCATTGGCGTTTATGGCACTGGTCTGCTCGATGCTATCGACGATGCCGATATCGAAGAGCAGTGGGCCAAGGAGGCTAAGCATGCAGAGCTTAATCCTGCAATGTGGGATAAGGAGACTAATACCTTCAAGGCTAGTGCATATTATTCTGCTCCTTATAATGACACAGGTTCACATCATGGCTCTCATGGTCCGCTCAAGCGTTTCACCTATGCCATGACACGTGGTTCATTGCAGGATGGTGCTGGTTCAAATGCTATCTGGAATATCACCAATGTTACACGTTCTGATCGCCATTGGTTGTACACCACTGCAGCCTGGGCTAAGGCTCAGAGCGAGGATCCTGAGGTTATCAGCTATATCCAGGAGCATGGTTCTTCGCCTACCAGCATACTTTATCCATATTATGCTGATGGTACTAGCGAGGGTATTGCCAATCGTGTATATGAGGTACTCAATACTCCATCTATAGCCTATAAGGACACGTTCGAGAAGTATCTGCTCAAAGGTGCGCCTTACAATGGCGAAGACGAGATGAGCGACAAGCAGTACTACCAGTTTATGGTATGGCATCGTGGACTGGCTGTTCCTGCTGCACGTAATCTTAATGATGCCGATGTACAGCGTGGTAAGGAACTATTCTCAGAGATAGGTTGTGCCAATTGTCACCGTCCATCTTGGAAGACTGGTTCTGACAATATGTGGATAGATGCCAGCATCAAGTCTTACGCACAGTCAGTTGGTAAGAGTGCAAGCAGCATGCTGCCTAAATATGCTAATCAGACCATCTGGCCATACACTGATATGGTTCAGCACCGTCTGTTCATGGCTAATGATATCCGCACAGGATGGTGTCGTACCACACCACTCTGGGGACGTGGTTTGAGCCGCCGACTCACAGGTGCTGATGATCGTCTGCACGACTGTCGTGCACGTTCTGTAATCGAGGCTATCATGTGGCATGGTTATTCTAAGCAGAGCGATGCTTATCGTCCTACAGAGAAGTTCTATAATCTTCCAAAGGCCGATCGTGATGCTGTGGTTAAGTTTATCGAATCTATATGATGATAAAGGAAAATTCTCTTTTTCGATACTACGTTGTGCTGGCCCTGCTTTTTATGGTAGGGTCAGCATCTGTCTCGGCTTCAAGGCTCATCATGCCCCGTCAGCAGGCAGAACATTTCTGCCAACTTATGCTCAACGATGGTACAGGAGCCTCGCCTCTGTTCTATCATGCCCGCCACATGATACAGGCCGAAGACACCCTAAGTATAGAGCAGTTGTTTGCCAGTTTCATTCTTCAGGACGACAACTGGCAGGGCATGCGATTCTTTCCTCATCAGGAGGGCGACGATGTGGTGTGGTACAGTGCAGCCGATAAGTTGCCATCCACTATCAATGCTGAGCATCGTAAGTATATACTCGAGGTGTTCCCTCGTCTGATAGCACAGGTTGAGGTTGGCGATTGGAGTACTGTCGATGCTTACATCGATAAGATGCTGCAGTATCAGTGCCAGTTTGGTGGTTCTAAAGCTACATCACCAGTCTCTTCTGCACAGCTTACTATTATTGCGGCAATTTTTTTAGTCATTCTGCTAGTTTCTCGATTTTTATTGCTATCTTTGCACCCCAAAAGAAGACAATTATGAATCAGAAACTTACCCACATAGACTTTGAGCATGCTGGTGCCGATGTGTTCTGTTTTGATAGTGGAACCGATGTGCGCGAATACCATGCCATGATACATATAACCGACCGCCGACTGCCATTTGCTGCGCAGCTTGAGGCTGTTATCAGTGCCTACGCCGCTTTGCTTGACCGTCTGCCTGACACCCAGGCTGTGTTCAAGCGCTATTTCCTGAGCGATGCTGCTAACCAGGCTGATGATGTAGTTGTGGCCGATGTTACAGATTGCGCCAAGAGTATCATCCAGCAGGCACCTCTTAACGGTACTAAGGTGGCTTTGTGGGTATGGCTTATGACTGGTGTGCAGACTGGTATGACCAAGTCAGGTCTCTATGAGGTTCGTCACGGCGATTTCCGCCATCTGTTCAATGCTTCGGCTCATAACCTGGCAGCCAACTCAGAGTACCAGATGCGACTGCTCTTCAATGAGTATGTCATGCAGTTGGCCGAGGAGGGATGCACACTAGCCGATAACTGCATACGTACATGGCTGTTTGTAAATGATATCGACTTGAACTATGGTGGAGTGGTGCGTGCACGCAATCAGGTGTTCTTCACTCAGGGCCTCACTCAGAATACCCATTTCATTGCCTCTACAGGCATTGGTGGACGCCAGCAGGATCCTAACGTCCTGTCGCAGATGGACAACTATGCCATCGCTGGTGTTAAGCCTGAGCAGATACATTACCTCTATGCTCCCACACATCTCAACCGCACCAGCGATTATGGTGTGTCGTTCGAGCGTGGCACCTATGTCGACTATGCCGATCGTCGCCATGTATTCATATCTGGCACAGCCTCTATCAACAACAAGGGCGAGGTGATGTATGCCAAGGATGTTGAGCAGCAGACACGCCGCATGTGGGAGAATGTCGAAGCTCTGCTTGCTGAGGCTGAGTGTACATACGATGATGTTTGCGAGATGATAGTTTACCTGCGCGATATTGCCGACTACGATTTGGTTTGCGCATTATACCAGAAGCGTTTCCCTGGCAAACCTGTTGTCATAGTCCATGCACCAGTATGCCGCCCAGGCTGGCTTGTTGAGATGGAGTGTACAGCTGTAAAAGCTATTGACAAACCTGAACTACCAAAGTTCTAGATAAAAAGAATCCCCTAGCAATTCGCTAGGGGATTTATTTTTCTGTTTACTTACTGAAACTGCTGAAGTAATTCATGCAGACTTTCTTCCACTCTTTTGCGTTTTCCAGTTGATGCTGCAGTCGTGCGTCAACCTCTTGCCAGCGCTGTTCGTCGATGTATGGCTTGGCCTCGTTCCATGTCTGGATAAAGTCCTCAACCTCGTGTACGCCACGTGTGTAGCGATAGTCCATCTCCTCTAGCACAGTGCGTCCGCTCTTCAGTCGATAGCTCCATGGCACGCGATGGAACCACAGCAGATAGCGCTCAGGACATGTGTTGATGTCGTCGTACATCTGGCAGTATGGCTCGCGATACTGTGCTGTAGCGTTTGATCCTGTATGTGTACGATCGAAACCTATTGAGTCGTTGTTGGCCTTGTGGTAGTACACTGGGCACCACTCTATTGGGGCGTTGGGCTGATACTCTGAAGGGCCAGGACCATAGTGATGGTCGAATGTGAAGATATGGTGCAGTCCGATAGGCATCATGTAGTCTACACATGCCTCACGCGAGCGAAGCATAACGCTGAGGAGGTCTGCCAGGGGACAGGTTCCTGGCAGGCATTTGCGTTCGTTTGCTCCTGCCAGGAACCTGTCCCCTGGCAGGCAGAATGTCGCCTCAAGCCATTCAGTGGCAATTTGCTCACTTGTCAGGTATGGGTTCCATGCCAGGCGGCCAAAGGCATACCAGTTGGCCTGCGAGAAGTGGTGACCGCACCAGTTCTTGTCCAGTCCGATGTTGGCCACACCTGCTATACCCACCAGTTTTTCTGGTGCTACGTAGCTGAAGAACTCGCGCCACATTGTGGCGAGGTAAACCAGATGACGGCTCTGTCCCAGATACTCCTGAGTAATCTGCAGCTCAGCCATCTGTTTGGTGTGTTTGATGTTATCGAAGATAGGAGCGTATGGTTCGCGTGGTTGGAAATCCAGAGGACCATTCTTCGACTGCAGTATGACGTTGTCTCTGAACTTGCCATCCAGTGGTGCAAACTCGCTTACAGCCTGCTTAACACGATCCTCACCCTTGTGTGCAGCGCCATATACAAAGCTGCGCCACATTATGATACCACCATAAGGCTTAACAGCATCGGCCAGCATATTGGCACCATCAGCATGCGTGCGCTTATAGTCGAACGGACCTGGCTGTCCCTCGCTGTTGGCCTTTACCAAGAATCCTCCAAAGTCAGGTATCTGCTCATATATCTCCTTGGCCTTAGCCTTCCACCATGCCTTAACCTGTGGGTTCAGCGGGTCGGCAGTCTTCAGCACCTTTCCCTTGTTGAAACCCTTGGCTGGGATTGACATTGGCGATGCAAAGTTTACTGATAGATACACCTTGATGCCATATGGGCGCAGTATGTCGGCTATCTCGCTCACCTTACTAATATATATATCAGATAGCATCATTGGCGATGCATTTACATTGTTCAGCACAGTACCATTGATGCCTACAGAGGCATTGGCACGACCATATTCCTCAATCAGTTCCTTGTCAATGGGTTTAGGGCGCCATAGCTTACTGTTTCGACGAGTCTGTGGGTCTTCGAGTGCCCAGAATATGCTCTTGCCTGCATAGCCGCGCTCAATGCTTGCATCCAGATTGTCCCAGTGGTTCAGTATGCGCAACTTGTAAAATGGTTTGCTACCAGTACGCTCGCCACGCAGATAGGCGTAAGCACCATACAGCAATCCTATTTCGCCTTTGGCATAAATCTTGTCGCCTTCGATACGATATTCATCATCCTCCATCTTCGAGTCGAGCAGCAACTCTACATTGTTCTTGCTGTAGTATACCAGTTCTTCAGCAGCCTTGCATCTTGGACCTTTTACCACGGCATTGCCGTTCTGCTCGTATCTCAGCCACAGCTTGTGGCCATCCTCAGCCTTTGCTATTCCTGCAAAGACAAACATCAAAATCAGTAATGATAGTTTCTTCATATAATCTTAGAATTTTCTGCAAAGATACGAAAAAATATCAATTTTCAATGGTCAATTATCAATTATTTAGTATCTTTGCGCAAAATAACGAAATAAAAGATACAAAATGAAAAAGGTTAAACTACTGATTACTGTTTTATTTGCCGTTTTTCCATTGCTCATGCATGCAGGTGATTTCACCGTTGGCAACAAGACTTTCTTGCTTAATGGTGAGCCATTTGTGGTAAAGGCGGCCGAGGTGCACTACCCTCGAATTCCACAGGCATATTGGGATCATCGCATCAAGATGTGCAAGGCTTTGGGTATGAACACCCTGTGCATCTACGTGTTCTGGAATATCCACGAACAGCGTGAGGGCCAGTTCGATTTTACAGGCAACAACGATGTGGCTGAGTTCTGCCGACTGGCACAGAAGAATGGTATGTACGTGATAGTACGCCCTGGTCCATACGTGTGTGCAGAGTGGGAGATGGGCGGACTGCCTTGGTGGTTGCTCAAGAAGAAGGACATACGCCTGCGCGAGCAGGATCCATACTTTATGGAGCGAGTAAAGATATTCGAGCAGAAGGTGGGCGAGCAGCTTGCACCACTCACCATCCAGAATGGTGGTCCTATCATCATGGTTCAGGTCGAGAACGAGTATGGATCGTATGGTGAGGACAAGCCTTATATCAGTGCCATTCGCGATTGCTTGCGTGGCATATATGGCGACAAGCTTACTCTGTTCCAGTGCGATTGGAGTTCTAACTTCGAAAAGAACGGACTCGACGACTTGGTGTGGACCATGAACTTTGGTACAGGCGCAAATATCGACCATGAGTTTGCACGTCTGAAGGAACTTCGCCCTGATGCCCCACTGATGTGCTCTGAGTTCTGGAGCGGATGGTTTGACAAGTGGGGAGCCAACCACGAGACACGTCCTGCTAAGGATATGGTGGACGGTATGGACGAGATGCTGTCGAAGAACATCAGCTTCTCGCTCTATATGACCCATGGTGGCACATCGTTTGGCCACTGGGCAGGTGCCAACTCACCTGGCTTTGCACCTGATGTTACCAGCTATGATTATGATGCCCCTATAAATGAGTATGGTGGCACTACCGATAAGTACTTCCAACTGCGCAAGATGATGCAGAAGTACAGCAAGACCAAGTTGCCTGCCATCCCCAAGATGCCAGCACAGTTTATAGCCATCCCACCATTCCAGCTTACAGAGCATGCCGACATGCTGATGGGAGTAGACAGCGTGGTGATGGATAGCCCGCTGCGCACCATGGAAGAACTGAATCAGGGCTGGGGCTCGATAGTATATGTAACCACCTTGCCTGAAATCGATATCCCCAGTGTGCTGACGCTGAACGAGGGGCACGACTTTGCACAGGTGTACATTGATAATAAGTACGTAGGTAAGATAGATCGTGTTCGCAACGAGAACAGCCTACAGTTGCCTGCTGTCAAGAAGGGACAGGAGTTGAAGATATACATTGAGGCAATGGGACGTATCAATTTTGGTCGTGCCATTAAGGACTATAAGGGTATTACAAATAGCGTAACCATCTCTACAGAGGTGGATGGCCATGATATGATATGGAACCTGAAGCGTTGGACTATCCTGACTATCCCTGATGACTACGCCACTGCAAAGAAGGCACTCAACGCACCCCCTGCGCCCATCACCTCTAATATGGGCTACTATCGTGGTCACTTCAATCTTAAGAAGGTGGGCGACACATTCCTTAATATGGAACAGTTTGGCAAGGGCCAGGTTTACGTTAATGGTCATGCTGTTGGCCGATTCTGGAGCATTGGTCCACAGCAGACTCTCTATGTGCCAGGCTGTTGGCTCAAGAAGGGTAAGAACGAAGTGATTGTAGTCGATGTTATAGGTCCTAAGCAGCCCACTATTATGGGTCAGGCCACTCCAGAACTCGACAAACTGAACGTTGAGAAATCTCGCACTCATAATAACCCTGGCGATAAGCCTGACCTTAACTCTGCCACTCCTGCAGCTAAGGGTAGCTTCTTTGCGGGCAATGGTTGGCAGAAGGTGCGTTTCGAAACTCCAAAGACAGGTCGCTATATTGCCTTGCAGGCACTCTCTACCCACGCTGGTAAATCAGATGTAGCTGTGGCCGAAATCTATGCGATTGGTCTCAATGGTAGCAGAATGAGCCGTGAGCAGTGGACTGTCAAGTACTCTGACAGCGAGGATATCCGTCGTGGCAACTTCACTGTCGATAAGACCTTCGACCTGCAGGAGTCAACCTATTGGCGAACTGCCAAGAATGCAGAGCTGCCACACCTGATGGTGATCGACTTGGGTAGCGAGCAGACCGTTACAGGTATCGACTATCTGCCCAGGGCCGAACAAGGTGCCCCTGGTAGTATCAAGGATTATCAAGTGTTTGTATATTAAAATAGAAATCCCCACCGTTTCTGGTGGGGATTCTTTATTTAGTAGATTACCAGTCCTCCGTTTGGCTGGATGGTTACCTTTACGTTTCCTTTCTTGTCTTTTTTCAGCTGTTGCTGAGTGGGCTGTATCTTCTTGTCGTCTATCAGCAACTTCGAAAGATCATTGCCGTAGTCGTTCAGATTGAGTGTCAGTGTGAGTGGAGTTTTCTGGGCATTCAGTCCTGCGATGTACCACTTACCATTGGTAGCCTTACGTGCCATCACCACATAGCGTCCAGGATAGCCGTCGATGAATCGTGTCTCCTGCCAGGTTGTTGGCAATTGGCGCAGGTAGTCCATCTCAAACTGTGGCAGTTCCTGCAGGTTGTTTGGCTGCATGGCCACGCACTGCACTGATGTCTGCATGGTGATACCAGTGGCAAGTTCAAAGATATCAGTGGTCTTGCGTGTGTGACGACTCTTGTTGTCGGTCGACATCCACTTGTTCATGATGATGCCTCCCCAGTCCATCGATGCTGTAGCATTTCTACAGAATGGGTGGAGTGTCAGGTCGAAGCCCTCGCTGATGGTAGCACCCTCGCCAAAGAACAGGTTCTCTGATGCCAGCACAGCCTCTGAAGCCACGAAGTTAGGATACATGCGCTCCCAGCCGCGAGGCACTGTGCAACCATGGAATACCACCTGCAGTCCATGACGGTTGGCGTCTGAGAGTATATCCTCATACAGCTGCATAGTCTCCTGCTTGTCGCCACCAAAGAAGTCTACTTTGATACCCTTCACGCCAATGCTCTCCAGCCACGACATCTCGCGTTCGCGTGCCACTGCTGTGTTCATGCAGTTGCGTGGTGTCTGTGGGGCATCGTTCCAGAAACCATTCGAGTTATACCACATCAGCAGGTGTACACCTTTGCTCTGTGCATACTTAGAGAGTTCTGCTATACGATCACGACCAATCTGCGTATCCCACCAGTTGTCTACCAGACAGTACTCGAATCCCATGGCCGATGCCAGGTCGATGAAACGTACCTGATCGTCGTAGTTTATCGATTTGTCCTGACCTATCAGCCAACTCCAAGTGTAGCGGCCTGGCTTATAGCTGGTCGAAGCCTTGAACTGTGGCTCTACCACATCATAACTGATGGTAGTCTCGAGGATAGGCTTCAGTGTATTGCCCACTGTGATGGTGCGCCAAGGGGTGGCACCAGGCAGGGGTATGGCTGCATGGTCTATACCAAAGCCATTGTTTTCGCCCTTGTCAGGATAGGTTACAGTATAGCCGATACCAGCCTGATAATCAGATAGATGACTGCCGCAGTAGCCGCCTGTAACACCAGTCTCGCTCACCAGCATCCATCCGTTAGGCAGATGGAATAGGGCAGGGAAGATATATCCATGACCATACTGCGATGGCTTGTTCATAGGCGCATCGTTAGAGTATCCCTCCTCGTAGCTTGGCTTGGTCTGTTCCCAACCACTCTCAGGGCCAATCTGTGGCGAAATGAATGTGGTAGTGCCCTCAGGCAGATTAAAGCTGCTGAGTTCAGACAGTATGCGCACGCGCTTGTACTCGCGACCATTCAGATTTTTGCGCGACATCAGATAGCGATATGCTATGTCGTTGTTGCTCACCTGAAACTCCATTTTAAACTTCAGACCTTCCTTGCTCTCAACCTTGAATTTAAGCGCGTTGGCCTGATATGTGGCTGATGAGGCTTTAGTGCCACGCATCTGATAGACTGTGTCTACAGTTGAGATTTGAGAGTCGACAATTGAGAGGTCCTTTGTTATATCGCCAAAACTGGTCTTCAGTCCCAGTGCCGATGGTTCCAACACCTGCTGACCATCCAGTTTTACTGAATAGTACAGTCGTCCGCCAGCATCACTCACAGTCACCACCAAATTCCCATCTGGCGATGAAACGCGAACGTCATCAGCCCAGCAAAGGACTGATGACGCCAGCATTATCGATAAAAATATTTTTTTCAAAATGTTTAATGTTTAATTTTTAATGTTTAATCTTACAGCAGCTGATCGCTCTCGATATCCTTGAAGTACTTGTAGGTAGAAACCTTCAACTCGTCGGCAGCCTCCTCATCACTTACGATGATTCCGTGCTCGTGCATCTGCAGTGCAGAGATCGTCCACATGTGGTTTACTGCACCCTCGATAGCAGCCTGCATAGCGCGAGCCTTGCCATGACCGTTAACCAGAATCATTACCTCGCGTGCATCCATCACTGTGCCTACGCCAACTGTCAGTGCGTGTGCAGGCACGTTCTCAGGCTTACCACCAAAGAAACGGCTGTTAGCAATACGAGTGTCGGTGGTCAGAGTCTTCATACGTGTGCGACTGCGCAGTGATGAACCTGGCTCGTTGAATGCAATGTGACCGTCAGGACCGATACCGCCGATGAACAGGTCGATACCACCTGCCTCCTTAATCATCTCCTCGTAGTGCTTGCACTCAGCCTGCAGGTCGGCAGCATTACCATTCAGGATATGTATATTCTCCTTTGGACAGTCGATGTGGTCGAACAGGTTGCGAGCCATGAAAGCGTGATAGCTCTCAGGATGAGTCTCTGGCAGACCTACATACTCGTCCATATTAAATGTGATGACATTCTTAAATGAAACCTTACCAGCGCGGTTAGCCTCTACCAGTGCATTGTACATGCCTACTGGCGATGAACCTGTAGGCAGACCCAGTACAAACTTCTTGTCTGGTGTTGGGTTGAACGCGTTGATTCTCTCGATAACGTGGTTTGCTGCCCACTGTGACATTTTCTGGTAGTCACTCTGAATAATTACTCTCATAATACTATTTGTTTTAAGTTTGGTTCTTAATTCCGTGCAAAAATACAACGAATTTTTATTTTTGGCCGCAGATTAACACGGATTAACACAGATTTTTTCATCGCGCCGATTATTTTCTATAATTTTGTGCCCAATATGAAGGAATTTGTAATATCAGAAGCTAAAGCCGAGACTGCTGTGCTGGTGGGACTCATCACCAAAGAGCAGGACGAAGCTAAGACAAAAGAATATCTCGACGAGTTGGAGTTTCTTGCCGACACAGCAGGAGCTGTAACCGTTAAGCGATTCACCCAAAAGGTGGGTGGACCCAGTCAGACTACATACGTGGGTAGCGGTAAGCTACTTGAGATAAAAGAGTATATCAAGCAGTGCCAGGATGCCTACGACGACTGGCTCGATGCACAGGATGCATCGCTGTTTGCCGATGGACTGCTCGACGAGTCGAATGCCCCACAGCCAGTGGGTATGGTCATCTTCGATGATGAGCTCAGCGCCAAGCAGATGCGTAACATCGAGAAGGAACTTCAGGTTAAGATTCTCGACCGCACATCTCTTATCCTCGACATCTTTGCCATGCGTGCTCAGACTGCTGAGGCTAAGGCACAGGTAGAGTTGGCACAGCACCGCTATATGCTGCCACGACTGCAGCGTCTGTGGACCCACCTTGAGCGTCAGGGTGGTGGATCAGGCTCTGGTGGTGGTAAAGGTTCTGTAGGACTACGTGGTCCTGGTGAAACCCAGCTGGAGATGGACCGCCGTATCATCCTGCAGCGCATCACACTGCTTAAGCAGCGTCTGGCTGAGATCGACAAGCAGAAGACCACCCAGCGTAAGAATCGTGGCCGACTGATACGTGTGGCCCTCGTAGGATACACAAACGTGGGCAAGAGCACCATGATGAACCTGCTGGCCAAGAGCGAGGTGTTTGCCGAGAACAAGCTGTTTGCTACGCTCGACACCACAGTGCGCAAGATGACTATCGACAATCTGCCATTCCTGTTGGCCGATACAGTAGGATTCATCCGCAAGTTGCCCTCAGATCTGGTAGAGAGTTTCAAGAGCACCCTCGACGAGGTGCGCGAGGCCGATCTGCTGGTACACGTAGTAGATATATCGCACCCTGACTTCGAAGAGCAGATACGTGTAGTAGAGGAGACTCTGAAGGAACTGGGATGCGCCGATAAACCATCAATGCTGGTGTTCAACAAGATCGACGCCTATACATGGGTAGAGAAGGAGGAAGACGACCTTACACCAGCCACTAAGGAGAATATGACACTGATGGACCTGGAGAAGAGTTGGATGGCTCGCACAGGCGAGAACCAGCACTATCTGGAGTGTCTGTTCATATCTGCCAAGCAGAAGGAGAATATCGACGAGTTGCGCGACACTATGTATAAGCGTGTGCGCGAGCTCCATGTACAGAAATATCCGTATAACGATTTTTTATATCAAGATTATGAGTAATTACAGACAACTAACCCAAAACGAGATTGACGTTTTGGAAAACAACGTGTGCTGGGCTGAAGACTGGCAGCGTGTATTAGTCGACGAAAACTTTAAACCGTACAACTTCCATCGTGTGATATTCTATGGCGACATCCGCCTGGGATCATTCGACAAGATGGTAGAGGTTAGTAAGGGCTTTCTTAAGCACTCTGGTATCAACGATGCCACACTGCGCAACGTTACAGTGGGCAACGACTGCTTGATTGAGAAGATAGGTAACTATATCAATAACTACACTATCGGCAACGACTGCTACATATCTAATATATGTACGCTCGAGACTACCGACGATGCCACCTATGGCGAGGGTTCTGTCATCTCTGTGCTCAACGAGATGGGCGATGGCAATGTAACCATTTTCCGCGAGTTGAACAGCCAGTTGGCCTCGTTTATGGTTAAGCACAATACCGATAAGAACCTGCGCCAGACGCTGCAGCAGATGATCGAGGACGAGCTGCGAGTATCGCGTCCTGATCGCGGCTATATCGGCAACAACGTAAAGATTATCAATGCCAAGGATATCACCAATACCATCATCAAGGGCGACTGCGAAATCAGTGGTGCAGCCCGCCTCTCTGAGTGTACTGTGATGTCATCTATGGATGCCCCTGTATTCATCGGCACAGGTGTTATCTGCGAGAACTCTATCATCTGCGACGGTTGCTCTATCAACAACTCTGTGAAGATGCAGGATTGCTTTGTGGGCGAGGCTTGTCAGATTACCAATGGATTTACGGCTGAGGCCAGCCTGTTCTTTGCCAACTCGTTTATGGCCAATGGCGAGGCTTGTGCTGCATTCTGCGGTCCGTTCTCAGCATCTCACCACAAGAGTTCGCTGCTGATTGGTGGCGAGTTCTCGTTCTACAATGCCGGCTCAAACACCAACTTCTCTAACCACGCTTACAAGATGGGCCCAATGCACTATGGAACCCTGGAGCGAGGCACTAAGACCGCCTCAGGTGCTTACGTGCTGATGCCTGCTACGATAGGTGCATTCTCTGTCTGCTTTGGTAAGCTGATGCACCATCCTGACACTCGCAACCTGCCATTCAGCTATCTTCTGGCCTATGGCGACGACTGCTATCTGGTGCCAGGACGCAACATCACCACCGTGGGATTGTATCGTGACATCAAGAAGTGGCCTAAGCGCGACAAGCGCTCTAAACAGTCACGTAAGTCAATCATCAACTTCGACTGGCTGTCGCCATTCACCGTTGGCGAAATCGTCGAGGGTATCAAGATACTTAAGGCCTTGCGCGAGGCTTCAGGCGACAATGTTACTACATACAATTTCCATGAGTATGTAATCAACGCCACATCTTTGCGCAAGGGACTCAAGTACTACGACATCGCCCTGCGCATCTATATGGGTGCTGTGCTCAAGCGTGCACAGAAGGATGGTTCTATCGATCGCCCTGTAAGCACAGTAGGCAAGGGCCGCTGGATTGACATGAGCGGACTGCTGCTGCCTGAGAGCGAGGAGCAGCGACTGGTTGACGACATCAAGAGTGGCGCTATCGACAACATCCAGCAGGTGCTCGACCGCTTCTCTGAGATCAACAACAACTACAGCGACTACCGTTGGGCTTGGAGTTATCAGATGATTCTCGACTACTACAACCTGACAGAGCTCGACGAAGCAGCCTGCGAGCGCATACGCGAGGACTACGTAAAAGCCCGTCGCGCCTGGATTGCCGAGATTCGCAAGGATGCCGAGAAGGAGTTCCAGATGGGCGACGTAGAGCGCGATGTCTACGAAGACTTCCTCTCAAAACTCGACCACGAGATCGACTACGAGAACTAATGATAAAAGAATCGCTGAGCATCACTGCCCAGCGATTTCTTTAGAAATTTAGGTAATGAATATAATGATAATGCTAGCAGCTTCGCTTCTTCCGGCAGTTTTGTTACTGCTGTATATATGGAAGAAGGATACGCAGAAAGAACCTACATATATGTTGGTGAAGGCCGTGGCGTGGGGGATTGGAATCATTATTCCTGTGGCTGTGGTGGAAAGTTTGCTGAAACTGATGCTATTTGGCGAGAATGGCTCACCAACTACACTTGTAGATACTACAGCATTGGCTTTTCTTGTTGCAGCTATACCTGAGGAAGGTTTTAAGTTGCTTGCGCTTTGGATGGTGTTGAAGAAGAATCCTTTCTTCGATGAACACTTTGACGGAATAGTCTATGCCGTCTGTGTGGGATTGGGCTTTGCTGCGGTTGAGAATATCTCGTATGTGTTCAGTCATGAAGATTGGGCAACTGTGGCTATTTCCCGTGCGTTGCTAGCAGTGCCTGGGCATTATGCTTTTGCAGTGCTGATGGGGTATTACTATTCTGTTTACCACTTTGTTAATCGCTCATCCAAGGTTGCAATATGTGTGCTGCTAGCTCCTGTCCTTGCTCATGGCATTTATGATGCCCTCGCTATGGCTAGCATAGTCAATCCTTACGCAGGAGGCATTGGTTTCGTTGTTCTTATTTACTTCTGCATTAAGATGCACAAGCGTGCCCAAGCTAAGGTGATAGCACTTGTCGAGAAAGACAAAAGGTGAATACATAAAATAGTAAAAACGTTAGAAATAAAAAAGAAATCGCTGGGCAGTGATGCTCAGCGATTATCGTTTTGAGAGGGATTGAATCCCGTAATCATGCCACTTTTTTAGCAACCCAACATTGCTGCAGGTGTTATGCCAAGTGTAGCACATAATAAACGCGCTATCTTAAGCGTAGGCTCTGCACGGCCAGAAATATAGTCACTAATTCGTGATGGGCTTACTCCAATCTCATCTGCCAATTGCTTCTGACTCATGTTCTTTTCATCGAGTGACAACTGGATGAGCTGGGCTACAGTAGGCTTGGCGATGGGTAGTGCTCTTTCTCATACTCTATAACAACATCCGACATCATTGTCAGTTCCACCGCATTGCGATCATTTGCAGGGGTGTTGTCATCTACCATCGGCAGCAGTTCCTCAATGCGTGCCAATGCAAACTCGTATTTTTCCTTTGTAATCTTACTCATATTCTTTCCTCCTTATTTATATTGTTGCTGCATCTATCTTGTCATATTCGCTGTGAGTTCCCACAAAGCGGATGAAATTTACTCATCCTGTCGGCTATCTTCTGCTGATATTCCTAACGGATGTCTTCGTATTCTTTAATTTCTATCTCAAACATCGCAGCAATGATAAGAAGAATATCTGATACTTACAAATATTTCATTAAACAATTTGCTGTTGTCAGCATAAAACAAATAAGGCCCGCATCACTGCGAGCCTTATTCAATGCTAAGTTCAAACGAAATATGTAAAAATACGAAAGAAAAGAAATTTTCCATTACGCGCCTACACACGACGTAGCGCCCAGAGCTGTCAGTATCGCCGATGCAATCGATGCGATAAGTTGAACGATGAATTTTGCTGTCTCCTTTTTAGTCATGGTATTAATGTTTAATGTTTAATGTGAAGGGCTGGGGCACTCAGGCCCCAAGCCCTGTGGTCTAGTTGACCTTCGGTCGACTTCTGTCGCGACTCGACAGAGCTCATGCAAGCATGGCTCTGTGCTCGCTGCTCCATCAGTTCTGGTCCATACCGCTGTCGTCGTCACCACCGGTATTTCCGCCACCAGAGGTATTACCGCCCTGATTTCCACCCTGATTCTCGGGGTCCTCGATAGTACCTGGGTCAGAACTCGTTACTCGCTTCACCTCCTTGCCGCTGCGGTCGAAGCAGGTAATCTGGATGGCGGTATTTGCCAGCTCGTCCTTCAGGTCTACCGTTGGGGTGAACACTATTCGGCGGGTGCTGATCAGTCCGGCCTTTACCTCATCGGCAGTAGCCACACTCTTTGCTCGCAGACCGAATCGCATGGTTCCCAAACCTGGCAGCGCTACCGAGTGACCCTCTGTGGCCCACGCCTTGATTACCTCGCCTGCAGCATCCCAGCATGCCTGCATGATACCCTTGCTCACTCCGCTGCGCAGAGCAGCCTCCTTGATCACCTTCTCCTGCGAGAGCGAGGTGTAAATCTCCGGCATCATCACATAGCGGTACTTGCCTGCGTGAGTGCCAATCTTCTGCAACTTTTCCTGTGCTTTAACTTTCAGTGCCATAATTGTTTTGTCTTGTTTTTTGTGTTGTTGTTAATGATGTAATTTACTCTCTGTGTCTCCATCGATTTTGACAATGCAAAGGTACAAAGAAAACGCGAGGTAAACAAATATCAAATGTTAATGAATTGTTAAAGCATGGAGCCGTTTTTGCGGCCACGTGAGAGAAATTTATCTGCCACACCTGCGAAATACTTTTTCCACGTGCACGCGCATTATCTATTATTTTATTAGTAGTGGATTTTGTATAAAGTCTTTACTTAAGAGAAGGGGGGTGTAGTGGAATCAGGAATCAGAATCAGTTTTAAAAATGAACACCCCCTTCTTACGATCTCTTCTGAAGATTAATATTATATATATTATAATATATATAATATTAATAATATAATTATTATAAATATTACATTTTATACAAGTGTAATTGTGGCTCAAAAATAAAACTGATTCTGATTCCTGATTGTCTTTCCCTGTATAGTGTTGACTCCCTCAGAGCCTTGATTTGTTACTGTTTTGTTAATTACTGTTTATTATACTGATTTTGTTGACTTATCTCTCT
>ONGP01000029.1 GCA_900317405.1 uncultured Prevotella sp. | reverse complement strand
AATGCTCTTGGGTATAGCGACTATGAGGCTGTGGACCGTGTGAAACGGGCCTATATCGAAGAGATGTTTGCTGAACGAGGTAAACAGACGCTGGAATCAAAAGAGTATAAGCAATGGCTGAGTGATAATAAGGATTGGCTGGAACCCTATGCCAAGTGGTTGGGTGCAGCAGTGGATCTTATAGGTTATATCCAGTATAATCTACATCTGCAGTTGAAGTCGGCTACTGATTATGCTCGCTCTAAAGGAGTGTTTATTAAGGGAGATGTGCCCATAGGTGTGAATGGTAATAGTGTGGAGACTGCTACCCATCCGGAATACTTCCATCTTGATGCACAAACAGGTGCTCCGCCTGATGGTTTCTCGCAGAACGGACAGAACTGGGGATTCCCGACATACCATTGGTGTGAAGGACTGGTGGGCTGGTTCCACAAGCGCTTGAAGTGGATGGAACAGTATTTTGATGCTATCCGCATAGATCATATTCTGGGATTCTTCCGTATTTGGGAGATTCCAAGTGATGCTGTGTTCGGGCTGTTGGGACATTTCTCTCCATCGTTGCCAATGACTATCGGAGAGATAGAATACTTCGGGCTGCCTTTCAGAAAGGATCTGTTCACTCGTCCGTTTGTAAATGATCGTGTGCTCGATAAACTATTCGGTATGCATGCTCCTTATGTGCGTGAACATTTCCTTGTTCATCGTAGCTACGGACTATATGATATAAAACCGGAATTCGACACTCAGAAAAAGGTGCAGAAGTATTTTGAAGGGCGTAACGATGAGAATAGTCTCTGGATTCGCGATGGTCTGTATAGACTGATAAGTGGTGTGCTGTTCCTGGCTGATCCTAACCAACCGGATATGTACCATCCACGTATCGGGGTGATAGGAGAACCGGTGTTTGATGCGCTTACTGCCGAAGAGAAGGATGCGTTTATGCGCCTGTATAATAACTACTATTATCAGCGACATAACTTCTTCTGGGGAGCTGAGGCTATGCGCAAACTGACCAATGTATTTGGAGCAACTAATATGTTGTGTTGCGGAGAGGACCTGGGTATGTTGCCTGATTGTGTGGGGCATGTGCTAGACCAACTGCGTATACTTACGCTCGAAATCCAGTCGATGCCTAAGCAGAGTGGTTTTGAGTTTGCCCATCTTGAAGGCAATCCGTATCGTTCGGTAGCCACAATATCTACTCATGACATGTCGCCTCTGCGAATGTGGTGGAATGAGAGTCCGGAGCGTACACAGCGCTACTATGTGTCGATGCTACAGAAACAGGGTAGGGCTCCGGAGCAATTGCCTGCACATCTGGCCGAGGAGATTATAGCACGTCATCTGTATTGTCCGTCGATGCTGTGTATGTTGTCAATACAGGACTGGTTGGCTATGGATGGCGAACTAAGAAGCAAGAGTACTCGTGAAGAGCGCATAAATGTGCCCAGCGATCCATATAACCGTTGGAAATATCGTATGCATATCACGATAGAGGACCTGTTGGAGGCTGATAAATATAATAATAAGGTGAAAACAATGATTCAGCGTTCTAAACGCTAATGTTTAATGTTTAATGATTAATGTTTAATGTACAGCACTTATATATTTGATCTTGACGGAACTTTACTAGATACACTTACTGATTTAGCTGCATCGTGCAATTATGCACTTCGCACTCACGGAATGCCGGAACATTCGATAGATGATGTGCGCCGATTTGTTGGAAATGGTGTTCGGAAACTGATGGAACGTGCTATCCCTGATGGTGATGCTAATCCTGATTTTGAAGCTACGTTTGCTACATTTCGTGAGCATTATATGGTTCACTCGCTAGATACCACTAAGCCGTACCCAGGCATTATGGATGCGTTGGCAGAGTTAAAGGCCCGTGGATGCAGGCTTGCTGTGGTAAGCAACAAGATGATGGCGGCTACTGTGGAACTTTGCAAGTATTTCTTTCCTGAAACCATCGAGGTGGCTATCGGTGAAAACGAAGCTGAAGGAATAAGAAAGAAGCCTGCCCCTGATACAGTGTTTGCTGCATTAAAACAGCTTGGTGTAAGCGGGGATAATGCTGTGTATGTGGGTGATAGTGATGTAGATCTGGCTACAGCCCGTAATTCCGGTCTGCCGTGCATATCGGTACTATGGGGATTTCGTGATCGGGAATTTCTTCTGGATCACGGTGCAACAACCTTTATTACAAGTCCTAAGGAACTATTGGACTAAATCTGCTGCAATCGAGCGATATATTTGCCCAGAATGTCGAACTCGATGTTGACAACCGAACCTACGCGAATATCGCAGAAGTTGGTGTGCTCGAATGTGTAGGGAATGATTGCAACCTGGAAGGTGTTGGCTGTAGGATTACAAACCGTAAGACTAACTCCATTGACAGTTACACTGCCCTTGTCGACAGTAAAGTAACCCTTAAGTGCCATCTCTCTGTTTTCGGGATATTCGAAGGTGAAGTAGGTTGAGCCATTTGCATCTTCCAATGCGATACAGCGGGCTGTCTCGTCGACATGGCCCTGAACGATATGGCCATCAAGTCTACCGTTCATCAGCATAGAGCGTTCTACGTTGACTTTGTCGCCAACCTTCAGGAGTCCGAGGTTGGTGCGGTCGAGAGTCTCCTTCGGTCGAGAGTCTCCTTCATAGCGGTAACTGTATACTCACCATTCTCGATTGAGACAACAGTGAGGCATACGCCGTTATGAGCGACACTCTGGTCGATCTTCAACTCGTCGACAAATGAACACTTCAATGTGAAATCGATATTTTCGCGATCCTTGCGGATAGCTGTAACGGTAGCAAATTCTTCGATGATTCCAGAAAACATACCTGAAATATAATGTTTAATGTTTAATCTTTAATGTTTAATTTATAAAGAAAAAGGGTACGTGCCGATGATTTGGTGAAAACTCCTGTTTCACACGATGTGGGGGCTCCCTGCTGTTGTAATCCACCGGCATTGCTGCTCTCCTCGTGGAGGATAATCGTGGCCCGCCATTGGCAAGGGAAACGATCCCGATTTGTTTTGTTAATGTAGAGTATCCCGATCTATCAGGCACGACCCACTGTTTCTGCTGCAAAGATACAACTATTTTGTGACTTATCCAAACCTTTTTCCTTTTTTCTTGGTAAATAGAAAGATTTTCTTTATCTTTGCACTCAAAAAGAGAAAGAAATGGGAAAGACTGTATGTATCATAGCGGGTGCACGCCCCAATTTCGTTAAGGTGTCGCCCTTGGTTAGAGCAATTGATAAGAATCCTGAGGCAACTTGTCTGTTGGTGTATGCTGGTAGTGAGAACGATCCGACTTTGGAACCTTCGCTGTTTGATGACCTGCAAATGCCGCGTCCACAATATTATTTAGGTGTAGACTCGACTAGTCTGAATGAGATTACAAGTCAGGTGATGGCTCGTTTCGATGCTTTCCTGGATGAGCATGCTGTCGACGTAGTCATAGTAGTGGATGATCTGGCTTCGACTATGGCTGCGGCTATCGTAACCAAGAAGCGTGGTATCCGTCTGGCCCACCTAGTTGCTGGTACTCGTTCGTTTAATATCAATATGCCGAAGGAGATAAACCGATTGGTTATAGATGCACTGTCTGATTATCTGTTTACTGCAGGTGTGAAGAGTACGGGCGTGGCAACTCGCGAACAATCGGAGAATTCGCAAACCTATATGGTGGGAAATATCCTTATGGATACTCTTCGCTACAACTACGACAGACTTAAGAAACCATCTGCAATACCATCGCTTGAGGATAAGAAGTATCTGGTGTTTACTCTGAACAGAAAAGCGCTTATTGCTGATGTGGAAAACCTGGAGCGCATGCTGAAGGCTCTGGTTGAGTCGGCCGATGGTATGAGAATCATTGCTCCATTGCGTGGTGAGGCTCGTAAGGTAGTTGAGGCCATGGGGCTGGCAATCGATATTGTTGATCCACTTAGCTATCTTGAGTTCGGATGGCTTACTGCTCATGCTCTTGGAATAATTACCGATTCGGGTAATGTTTCGGAGGAGGCTACATTCAATAGTGTTCCATGTATCACGCTTAACAATTATACCGAACACCAAGAAACGGTGAATGTTGGTTCGAATGTATTGGTTGGCGAGGATGCTGATAAACTGCGTGAGGCTGTACAGAAGATGGTTAGAGGTGAGTGGAAAAAATGCGCTCTGCCTGACCGTTGGGATGGTAGAACAGCAGAGCGCATTGTGCAGATAATAATGGCTTAACCAGCTGGTGGCTTAATAGTTCTCAGCCTTTACCTGGAAGTAAGCCTGTGGATGGTCGCAAACGGGGCAAATCTCAGGTGCCTTCTTTCCGATAACGATATGTCCGCAGTTACTGCACTGCCAGATAACATCATTGTCTTTTGAGAAGACGCATTCCTTCTTGACGTTGTCAAGGAGTTTGCGATAGCGCGCTTCGTGCTCGGCCTCAATCTTGGCTACCATTTCAAATTTGGCAGCAATTACATCGAATCCTTCTTCACGAGCCTCCTTTGCCATACGGGCATACATGTCGGTCCACTCGTAGTTCTCGCCATTGGCTGCTGCTTCAAGATTCTCGGGGGTACTCTTAATAGCTCCACCCTCAAGTAGTTTGAACCACATCTTTGCGTGCTCCTTTTCGTTGTTGGCTGTCTCTTCAAAAATAGCTGCTATCTGTACATAACCATCCTTCTTGGCTTTTGATGCCCAGTAGGTGTACTTGTTGCGTGCCTGTGACTCACCTGCGAATGCTTCCTGCAGGTTCTTCTCGGTTTTTGTTCCTTTAAGATCTTTCATGTTTCTAATTGTTTAGTTGAGTGATATAATAATTCTTGGCAAAGATAATGTTTTTGTTTGAATTGTGCAAGTATTTGGCTCATTTTTATATAATATTAATGTACGCGCGGGTGCGCGAGAGAATATGAAAGTTGTCTAAAATGGAAAACTTTTGGCTTGGAATTTTTGGAAAAGTTTTCCAAAAAGAAAATTTGTGTTGTAAGTGAAGTTGTGCATGTCGGTGACAGATTGCTAAGTTGGGGTTTGCTATTTTGAATGCTATTGATATAAATCAATTATGGTTTTATAGTTATCTAAGGTGTTGGTAATCAATGTTTTAACTTTAATTTGTTAGAGCGTGAGGGGGTGTCATTAACATTCTTTTATAGAAAATTTATGTGGTCGTAGAATACGTATTTGTGATAATTTTGTATCTTTGCAATCGAATTCGGTTTTCCTTTTTGGAAAACTTTTCCGAATTAAAAAACAAAAAAGTTTCCCAAAAAGAAAAACTGAGAGAATAAATAGAAATGTAAAACTTAAATAATAGTAACAACAAAATGGAAATTAAAAACTTTACTATCACCAAACGAGACGGTTCGAAGGACTTCTTCTCGCTAGACAAGATTATGAATGCCATCGTTAAGGCGTTTGAGAGTGTTCAAGAACCTGCTGACCTAGCCATCGTATCTAAGATCTTGAATCACCTTGACATGCACGACAACATCACTGTGGAGGATATCCAGAACCAGGTAGAGGAAGCTCTCATGCGCGAAGGATATTATAAGGTGGCAAAGTCGTTCATTCTCTATCGACAGCTGCACTCTGAGGATCGTGAAACTCTCGAGAAGATGGTTTTCCTTTCAGAGTATTGTGAATCTGTTAACGCTGCTACTGGTTCGAAGTACGATGCTAACGCCAACGTGGAGCATAAGAATATTGCCACGTTGATAGGCGAGCTGCCTAAGTCGAACTTTATTCGTTTGAACCGTCGTCTGCTTACTGACCGTATCAAGAAAATGTATGGCAAGCAGTTGGCTGATGAGTATATTGATAAGCTTACACACCATTTTATATATAAGAACGACGAGACATCGTTGGCCAACTATTGTGCTTCGATTACTATGTATCCTTGGTTGATCGGTGGTACAATTGCTATTGGTGGTAACTCTACTGCTCCTACAAACATGAAGTCGTTTGCCGGAGGCTTCGTTAACATGGTGTTCATGGTTAGTTCGATGCTTAGTGGTGCTTGTGCTACACCAGAGTTCCTGATGTATATGAACTACTTCCTGGGCAAGGAGTACGGACTTGACTACTACAAGCGTTCTGGCGATCAGGCTGACCTGAGTTTGAAGAAGCGTACTATCGATAAGATTATTACAGACTATTTCGAGCAGATAGTATATACACTTAACCAGCCTACTGGTGCACGTAACTATCAGGCCGTGTTCTGGAATATCGCTTACTACGATCGCTATTATTTCGAGAGCATCTTCGGCGAGTTTTACTTCCCCGATGGATCAAAGCCAGATTGGGAAGGACTCTCTTGGTTGCAGAAGAGATTCATGAAGTGGTTCAACAACGAGCGTACTAAGACACTGCTTACTTTCCCTGTTGAGACAATGGCTCTGCTGGTTGACGAGAATGGTGAGTGCAAGGATAAGGAGTGGGGTGAATTCACTGCCGAGATGTATGCTGAGGGACACTCGTTCTTTACATATATGAGCGACAATGCCGACTCGCTGTCAAGTTGCTGCCGACTCCGTAATGAGATTACCGACAACGGCTTCAGCTATACACTTGGTGCTGGTGGTGTAAGTACAGGTTCAAAGAGTGTACTCACTATCAACTTGAACCGTTGCATACAGTATGCTGTAAACCACAATCAGGACTACCTGGAGTATCTTGGTGAAGTTATCGATCTCTGCCACAAGGTACAGTTGGCTTACAACGAGAATCTGAAGGAACTGCAGGAGAATGGTATGCTGCCACTGTTTGATGCTGGTTATATCAATATCGGTCGTCAGTATCTCACCATCGGTATCAACGGACTGGTTGAGGCTGCTGAGTTCATGGGCCTGAAGATTACTCCTAACGATGACTATCTGCACTTTGTACAGGGTATCCTTGGTCTGATAGAGAAGTACAACCGTCAGTATCGTACTAAGGATGTGATGTTCAACTGTGAGATGATTCCTGCCGAGAATGTAGGTGTAAAGCATGCTAAGTGGGATCGTGAGGATGGATACTTTGTACCACGCGACTGCTACAACAGCTACTTCTATGTAGTAGAGGATGATTCGCTGACTATCATTGATAAGTTCAAGTTGCACGGAGCACCATATATCGAGCATCTTACCGGTGGTTCGGCTCTGCATATGAATCTTGATGAGCATCTTTCAAAGGAGCAGTATCTGCACCTGCTGAAGGTTGCTGCCAAGGAGGGATGTAACTACTTTACATTCAACATTCCTAACACCGTATGTAACGAGTGCGGTCATATCGACAAGCGTTATCTGAAGGAGTGCCCACACTGCCACTCAAAGAATGTGGACTACATGACTCGTATCATCGGCTATCTGAAGCGCGTAAGTAACTTCTCGCAGGCTCGTCAGGAGGAGGCTTCACGCCGCTACTACGCTGGAGAAAATAAACTATGCTGAAATACGTAAATACAGGAATAGTATTTCAGGAGATACCCGACGAAGTGACACTGGCAATTAACATAAGTAATTGCCCGTGTCGCTGTCCTGGGTGTCATAGCTATTATCTCTGGGAAGATATCGGCATCCCACTCGATACTGATGCAATTGATGCTTTCGTTGAGAAGTTTGGTACTGATATTACTTGTATATCGTTTATGGGCGGTGATGCAGACCCTAAATCGGTAAACCAATTGGCACTGTATATTCACGAACAGTATCCTGAGTTCAAAGTGGCGTGGTATAGTGGAAAGACGGTAATTTCATCGGCCATAAACAGACTTGATTTTGATTATATCAAGATAGGCCCCTTTATCAAACATCTGGGCCCCCTGAAGAATCCGAAAACTAATCAGAGGTTATTTAGGATAAAGGAAAATGGTGAGATGGAGGATATAACATTCCGTTTCTGGAAAAAGTAGGAGAGATATCGTTAGTATGATATCTCTCCTCTTATACTTTGCTGCATATACTTGCGAATGGTTTCAGGATCATCGGGGTAATGCGCCTGAAGGAACATCAGTTTTGTTACGGCAGCTTCGACTGTAGAATCGCGACCGCTTATCACTCCTGCTTCCTGAAGATGGTATCCGTTGTCATAACGGCCCATCTCAACTGCTCCTTGCATACACTGACTGATATTTACAATGACCTTGCCATTACGGGTTCCTTCACGCAGTGCATTAAGCAACCATGGGCGTTGTGGGGCATTGCCGCTACCAAAGGTTCGCATTACAATCGCCTTAAGATTAGGCGTGTGGATGATATGGCGGATAAGATCTTCGCGAATACCGGGGAACAAAGAGAAGATGATTACATTATTGTCCATTCGGAAGTGGGGAATCATCGGCTTGTCCCAGTCTGGTTTCAGTATACGGTCGTGGTGATAAGTGATATTAACTCCGGCTTCAACCAGATGGGGATAGTTGAATGATTCGAAAGCATTAAACTCCTCGGCGCTCTGTTTGGTGGTGCGATTGCCACGAAGCAGATGACCACCAAAATAGATGCCAACCTCTGGAACTAGTGCATGTCCTTCGCGATCTTTGGCTGCAGCAATCTCTATGGCAGTGATGAGATTCTCCTTTCCGTCAGTCCTAAGCTGTCCGATGGGGAGCTGAGAGCCGGTGAATATCACAGGCTTGGTCAGATTCTCCAACATATATGACAGGGCAGAGGCGGTAAATGCCATAGTATCAGTTCCGTGAAGCACAACAAAACCATCGTATAACTCATAGTGGTCGGCTATGCAGTGCGACAGATCTGTCCACATGGCAGGCGACATATCGCTCGAATCGATAGGCGGGTTGAACTGATAGGTCTCTATCGTAATATCAAACTGCTTTAGTTCGGGCACATTATATAATAGGTGTTCGAAATCAAATGGTTCCAGAGCTCCTGTACGCGGATTCCGGTTCATTCCGATGGTGCCTCCTGTGTAAATTAAGAGGACTTTGCTTTGATACGTCATCGTTTACGTTTTATTTTTTTTGCAAAGATAGTGTTTTTATCCGAGATTTTCTGTATCTTTGCAGAAAATTTTAGAAGAACCTGTAAACAAAACAAAATTATGAAGCAATTCAATGATGAAAACTTTGTTCTGGAGACCCAGGTGGCACAGGACTTGTTTCACAATCATGCGGCTAAAATGCCTATTATCGACTATCATTGTCATCTGATTCCAGAGATGGTGGCCAAGGATCACAAGTTTAAGAGTATTACCGAGTTGTGGTTGGGTGGCGATCACTATAAGTGGCGTGCTATGCGTACCAACGGTATCGACGAGAAGTACTGCACAGGAAAGGATACCAGCGACTGGGAGAAGTTTGAAAAGTGGGCTGAGACAGTGCCATATACATTCCGTAACCCTCTTTATCACTGGACTCACCTTGAGCTTAAGACTGCTTTCGGTATCACCAAGCAGCTTTCGCCAAAGACTGCACGTGAGATATTCGATGAGTGTAATGAGAAACTTCAGCAGCCAGAGTTCTCTGCTCGTGGACTGATGAAGCACTATAACGTGGAGTGTGTTTGTACTACCGATGATCCTGTAGACGACCTGCATAACCATATTGAGTATGCCAAGACTAAGGCAAAGGATGACCCAATGATGATTCCTGCTTGGCGTCCTGATAAGGCCATGAACATCGAGAAGGCTGATTTCTCAAAGTATGTTGAGCAGTTGGCTGAGGTTAGTGGCGTTAACATCGTGAAGTTTGCTGATATGGTTGATGCTCTGCAGAAGCGTCATGACTTTTTTGCAGAGAATGGCTGTAAACTGTCTGACCATGGTATCGAGGAGTTCTACGACGAGGAGTATACTGATTCTGAGATTGAGACTATCTTCGAGAAGGCAATGCGCGGTCAGCAGCTTTCTAAGTTCGAGGTTCGCCAGTTCAAGAACTGTTTCCTGACAGTGATGGCTGAGATGGATGCCGATTCAGACTGGACACAGCAGTTCCACTATGGTGCTATCCGCGATAACAATACAAAGATGTTCAATCAGCTTGGTCCTGATACAGGTTTCGACTCTATTGGTGAGTTTAATACTGCCAAGGCCATGTCGTGCTTCCTTAACAAGTTGAACATGAAGGATAAGCTTACGCGTACCATATTATATACACTGAATCCATGTGCCAACGAGATGATTGCTACAATGCTAGGTAACTTCCAGGGTGGCGAACCAGGTAAGATTCAGTTTGGTTCTGGTTGGTGGTTCAACGATCAGATGGACGGTATGGTTCGCCAGATGAACGCCCTGTCTGTTCTTGGTTTGCTTAGCCGCTTTGTTGGAATGCTTACCGACAGTCGTTCGTTCCTGAGCTATCCACGCCATGAGTACTTCCGTCGCATACTCTGCAACCTGCTTGGTAATGATGTAGAGAAGGGCCTGTTGCCATGCGATATGGAGATTCTTGGACGTATGGTTGAGGATATCAGTTACAACAACGCTCGAAGATACTTCAAGTTCTATTAATAAAAAAAGAGCCGCAGATTTGAATATCTGCGGTTTTTTTTGTACTTTTGCCGCCGAAATAAGATGTTGATATGAGATACAACGCAGGTTATAACCGTGAAGGTGACTATGAGCACCTGGTGGTAAATGAGTCGATGCCATTGCTAGAGTGGCTGTTGGCCAATGTTCAGCAAAGTCGTTCGAAAATTAAAGCGACTCTGCAGGGTAGAGGTATCAAGGTTAATGGTAAGACTGTAAGTCAGTTCGACTTCCAGTTGGAGCCGGGAATGAAGGTTGCCATCAGTAAGACTAAGCGCAATCAAAACTCATTCAAGAGTCGCTATGTTAAGATAGTATATGAGGATAAGTGGCTGATTGTTATCGAGAAGGCCGAAGGAATACTCTCGATGGCAGCAGGACATTCTTCGCTGAATGTAAAGACTGTACTTGATGATTATTTCAAGAAGTCACGTCAGAAGTGTAGAGCCCACGTGGTTCATCGCTTGGATCGTGATACCAGCGGACTGATGGTATATGCCAAGGATATGGAGACAGAACAGATACTGGAGCATAACTGGCATGATATAGTTTATGACCGTCGTTATGTGGCTGTTTGTTCTGGTGAGATGGAGAATGACGAAGGCACCATTGCTAACTGGTTGAAGGATAATAAGGCATACGTTACATATTCATCGCCAATTGATAACGGTGGTAAATATGCTGTAACCCATTATCACGTGATGGATCGTACCACTGACCACTCGCTTGTAGAGTTTAAACTTGAGACAGGTAGAAAGAATCAGATACGTGTACACTCATCGGATATGGGACATCCTGTGTGTGGAGACCCGAAATATGGCAATGGCGATGATCCTATCCATCGCCTGTGTCTGCACGCTTGGCTGCTTTGCTTCCATCATCCTATAACTGGTGAACCAATGGAGTTTGAAACACCGGTTCCCACAGCATTCAAGAAACTATTCAAGTAATATGGAGAACGTAGGATATTACATTTTTGTACTCGTAGCCATCATAGTAGCTTTCCTGGTGATAAAGAAGGTGGCTTCTTGTCTCATCAAGTCGGCTATTCTGATTGCTATGGTAGTGGCTCTTGCTGCTATTTACTATCTGTATCTGAGATAGCTTTTTCTTCAGGAAAGATACGATCGAAAGCCTCACGCAACAGCTGGGGCTTTTCTATAATGCTACGCAATTCGTTCAGGCGCTTGGCGTTTGGTGAATTGGGAATCCATAGTTTGATATATCCATCCTTAGAGTACTTGTCGAACAAGTGCTCCTTAAAGCGTGTCCAGTGTTCCTCTTCTGTCTTTTCTGGATAATTAGCAAGTCCAAACTGCACACATCTACGAAGTATTCTCTCTGGATCGATATCTCTGTCGGCCTCGGCAACGATCTTACCATAAATGGTTCTTGGACTGCGGCTTGCCGATGCACGATGATCCTCTACGGCATCTCTCATAATCTTGATTTGCTCGGGCGAGAACCATTTCTTTAGTCTTGCATCGCTAGCAAGAATCTTACCGCCCCTGATATGGTGGTCGGCACGATGTCCGCACATACCCAGGTCGTGATAAGCTGCAATGGTATATACCATATTTGTATCGGCACCAGTGGAACGCACCAACTCTAATGAATTACGTATAACTCTGGTTACGTGCTCAAGATTATGGGCGCGATCGAATTCTGCATATTTGGGGAGTATCTGGGTCTCGATGAACTCCACTAGATCTAAGCTTGGTGTATTGTTTGTCATAAAAGTTTCTAATTTCTTTGCAAATTTACAAAAAAGATGTTACTTTTGCAAGAAAATTTGGAAAATTATGGCAGAAGATAATAAAATTGAGACTAATTCGGTTAAGGCGTGGTTACTTGCTGCGCGCCCAAAGACTCTTTCTGGAGCCGCTGTCCCTGTGATGATTGGAGTGGCTTTGGCTTATGTTGATTCACTGGCGTATGGTGCCGAAGCATTTAGCTGGACTGCGGCTTTGCTCTGCTTGCTTTTTTCGTTTGCAATGCAGATAGATGCCAATTTTATTAATGACTTCTATGATTATGTGAATGGAACTGACGATGCTGAGACTCGTCTTGGACCAAGAAGAGCCTGTGCACAAGGGTGGGTTAAGCTTGATGCAATGAAGAAAGCCATTGCGCTTACCACTTGTATAGCTTGCGTTATCGGATTGCCATTGGTATATTATGGTGGATATGAGATGGTGCTGATAGGAATGTTATGTGTGGTTTTCGCATTTCTTTATACCACTTGGTTCTCATATCAAGGATTGGGCGACTTGCTGGTGCTCGTATTCTTTGGTATTGTGCCAGTTTGCTGTTCGTACTATGTACAGTTACATGAGTTTACATGGGAGGTTTTTCTAGCTTCATTAGCTTGTGGTCTTGTTATTGATGCACTGCTGATTGTAAATAACTTCCGTGATAGAGACAATGATCGCGAGGCTGGCAAGAATACCATTATCGTTCGTCTGGGGGCTGAGGCTGGTCTACAATTATATATAGGTGTAGGCATAGGAGCTATCATTCTTGGTGGAACTTTCCTTATTAATGGTCATTTGCTGGCATTCTTGTTCCCATTAATATATCTGGTGCTCCATTTCTTTACCTATCTTAAGATCAAGCGTATATATCAAGGAAAAGCGCTGAATCTCTGCCTGGGAGAAACAGCGCGTAATATATTTATCTATGGTGTGTGCGTAAGTTTGGGGCTTGTGCTTCTTTAGTTGAAGAAGGGCCATGAAACTCCAAAGTGCAACACAGACCCGTTAGTGGGGTAGTGTGGGGTTAGGAATTTCATGTGATTGCCGCCACCATTCACCACATTGCTCATCACCAGGAAGAATCTTACTCCCTTAAGAACCATGTTGGCATATACATCGACAAATGGATAACCTCCTAACTCTACACGGCTGTCCTTGTTCTGCTGTACGGCAAACTGGTTGATGCCAGGACAGAAGTCGGGAGCATTGTATTTTGAGAAGTAAGTGGCATCAGCTCCGAGTTCAACTCCAAGCACCTTGGCTATCTTAAACTTAAGATACAGATTGCTGAAGATGTTCCAGTCAGGAAGTGGCAGAACATCCTTGTTGCTAGAATTCTGATATGTCAATACGTTCTCCCAATTCAGTGGCCCCAGACGGAAGTTCTGGCTCAACTGGGCTGTATATACAGTAAGGTTACTGCCTTCCTGATATATGCCGGCTGTCATATTCTTGCGTCCACCATTTGATGTCATATCATAACTCATGCCAAAGTAGGTGTAGTTCTTGATATTCTCGATGGCAACACGAAGCTTGGTATCTGTTTTCTGATAGGAGAATAATCCTTCAATTCTGCTTCTTGTCTCGCGATCAAGGTCGTCAGCGTCCCACCAGAAGTGCTTTGAGTGATACTTTGCCTGGAAGAATACTGGGTTGCAATGGTAATAAAAAGCTGATGCTGCCAACTGTACAGTATCGCCAAACAATGGGAAATTCAGATCAGTACTGAAGTCGATGGTATAGTCACCGGCATCGGCACCACCTATCCATGTTTCTGCAGTCACGTCAAAATGCAGAGTCTTACCCTGAGTCTTACTTAGCTGTCCGCCCAGACTGATGTTGTCTTCGTGCCATCTGTCCCAATAGGTTATACCATTGTCTAAGCTTGGCATGCGATAGATGCAGTGGTCGTAGGTAATAAAACCTTTCAGTCCGGCCTTCACCCATTTGTTGAATCCTTCGAGCAGTGCAATTCCAAGGGTATTTTTTACGCGGAAGTGCTTGGTCTGGTCGTAAATAGAGTCATTACCAAACTCCAATCCCTGATTATAATAGGTGTTTTTATAATAATCAGTTGGGGTGTAATACGACTGATAGATGCGGTCATAATTATCTATGTCGAGAGTATGTATGAAGCTGGTTACTGGCACATACTCGCGCTTCATTGTAGCATCTATTGAGTCCTGGATGGCCTGCAGACGATTCAGACTATCGATTGCAGCCTGTCCGTCAACCTTTATTCTAGTGGTATCTGCGGCAATATCAAGCGAATCTCTCTGGGGCTCCTTACCTCTTACGATTGCTCCTTTGGGGCGACCTGCAGGCATCTTTTCGTCTTTGTTCTTGCGTATATCTCTGTCGCTCAAATCTTTGTTCTTGCGGTCAGCCTCATGCTCCTTCTGTGATTCCTCTGCAAACTTGCGTGCTTTTATTTCCTCGTCGGTCATCTTGACCATACGATAGAATCCCAGATTATAACGATGGGTAAGGAACACGTGCTGGTGGTCGTTACGATTCCAGTTTTGTGAAAGTACTGTAGGTATTTCGCTTTCTTGATAGTTGTCCTGGAACGACTCTGGATGAGTGACGTAGTCATCAGTGGTTATACCTCCATTCTCTGAAGCCTTCTGATGCGCTGCATTGAAGAAGAAATGCATCTGATAGCGATCGCCCAGATATGATGCAAATAGCGATCCGCTGAAGTGAGAGATGTTCTGGTTGCTATAGTATCCGCAAGCATAGGCATAATCGAGGTCGAAACCAAAGTTAAGACGCTTGTTGACATTTACTCCAAACTTGGCGTCGATGTGGTCCTCGCCGTTGGTCTTGTCTCCGCAGTTGTCATAATCAATTCTGGTATATGGCGACAAAGTGTTCATAAACAGGAAGGTGTCTGGCTTCTTGTTTACGAAACTGTATGGTTCGTTGAATATAAAGTATTCACCAAACGGACGGTCGATGTATATACGACTCAAACGTGCAGTGTAGTTACTACCTGTGGTGTTGTAGTCGCCATACATACCACTATTGAATGTGGTATTCATATACAAGTGTGGTAATGTGTCGGGTTCTACAGGAATTACATCGCCAAAGCGTCTGTCGATGGTCCATGTATACAGTCCCTTGGGTATCACCTTGTTTTTTGTGGTATCATTGTTATGCTTGTTGAAATTTCCATTACTGTTACCGCTACGCTGTGTAACAGTTCCGTCTTCGCCAATCTGGTTGAAAGTACGATTATCCTGGGCACTAACGTGGATAAGTGCCGAAAGTGTTATTATTAATAGTGTTAGTCTTCTGTACATATATTACTTTATCAATCGCATAGACGATTCGGCTATCTTAAAGCACATCGAGAATAGAATGATGTACAAACCGAGATTGTGGCGTTCTTCGTTCTTTGAAAGAAATAGAATAACGCCCACGATTGCGCCAATCATGAAGATGATGTTCAGGATGTTGCGTATCTGGTCTTTGCTCATGTTTTACTTTTCGTTAAGCAGGGTGGTGAACTTATTGAAGATGAAGTCCTTGCGGTCAATAGTCTTTCTGCGGAACTTTGCCGAAACAGGATACAGCTTGGTATGCTTCTTGTTTACTGCATACTTGTCTGTAATCCACTCCTCTGCTGTATAATGGAATGGTTTACGTGATACATCGTAGTCATAGCTTATGTGTAGCATCTGTACCTCTGCCTTTCCATCGCTGCACTTCACTTTCAACTGGAAGTTAAGCTGAGTGCGGTCAAGTGAGAGTGCTGCACTCTTGAATACCAGCCACTCGTGGAAGATGGCGCCAAGATTACCCTGTTCAGACTCTTGTACTACAAGAGCGCTATTCTTTATCTGATTTGGCTCGTGGGTCATCTTGTCCATCTGCTTATAAAGAATGTCGTAGATTTGCTGGGCTGTTTTGCCTGGGGCGTTGATGGTAGTCTGCCAGCATACTATGCCGTCAACTTCAGGTACGGCTCCTTTTGCCAGATACTTTGCATCTGGATTCTCCTTGTCTTCCTGAACCTGTTCAATACGTTCCCATGTGTTGTCCTGAGCCGAAGCTATCAGGGGCATCGCCATCAGTATGGCTATAAGATACTTTTTCATATTCACCTTATTTTAATTAAACCGTGCAAAAGTACTAAGAATTTTTTATAATCAGGCACGGATTACACGGATTAACACGGATTTTATGATTTTTTACTTTAATTCCAACTCCTTTTGTAGTCTTACAATCTCGTCGCGATACTGTGCCGCCTGTAAGAAATCGAGATTCTTGGCTGCTTCCTTCATCTTTCTGGTTGTCTCTTCTATCAGCTTCTCCATCTGTGGTCGAGTCATACGTTCCTCTATTGGGTCGGCTGCTATCAGCACCTTGTTGTCGCCTTCGGCTGCCAGCGAGATGTCGCGCATAAGCTCCTTGGTGTCGGCACGATTCTCTTTCTGCAATGCGCTGAATGTAAGATTCTTGACGATTTGTTTTGGTGTGATGTGATGCTCCTCGTTGTATTTCATCTGTTTCATTCTGCGGCGCAGGGTCTCATCGATGGTTTGCTGCATAGAGGCGGTGATGTTGTCGGCATACATTATAACCTTGCCATTCACGTTTCGTGCTGCACGTCCTGCGGTCTGGGTAAGACTTCGACGACTACGCAAGAATCCTTCCTTGTCGGCATCGAGTATTGCTACAAGCGATACTTCTGGCAGGTCGAGACCCTCACGTAGCAGATTTACTCCTACCAGGACATCGTATACTCCTTGGCGCAGGTCGCTCAGGATCTTTACTCGGTCAAGTGTGGCTACATCGCTATGTATGTATGCTGTGCTTACGCTGTGATTAAGCAGATATTCTGTCAGTTCTTCGGCCATACGTTTGGTCAGTGTGGTGATGAGTACTCGTTCGCCACGATGACTTCGTGTCAGAATCTCGTCGAGCAGGTCGTCAATCTGATTCTCACTTGGACGTACTTCGATTTCCGGATCGAGTAGTCCTGTTGGGCGTATTACCTGTTCTACTACTACGCCCTCAGCCTCTTCCAGTTCGTAGTCGGCTGGAGTAGCGCTTACGTAGATTACCTGATTCACCTCCTTTTGGAATTCTTCGAACTTCAGTGGACGGTTGTCAAATGCTGCAGGCAGGCGGAATCCGTATTCTACCAGGTTCTGCTTGCGACTGCGGTCACCTCCATACATGGCTCCAATCTGTGGCACACTTACGTGACTTTCGTCGATAAACAGCAGATAGTCGTCAGGGAAGAAATCCAGCAGGCAGTATGGGCGCTCACCTGCTTGGCGACCATCGAAATAACGACTATAGTTCTCTATGCCTGAGCAGTGTCCCAACTCCTTTATCATCTCCATATCATATTCCACTCGCTCCTTTATTCGCTGGGCTTTTATCGGGTCGCCTATTTCTTCGAAATATAGCACCTGCTTCATCAGATCGTCTTGAATCTGACGTATGGCGATGTTTGTTTGTTCCTGCGATGTCATAAAAAGGTTGGCAGGGTATAGGCGGTATTCGTCGAAACTGGCCAAGCGGTCGAATGTTACTGCGTCCATTTCTTCGATTGCATCGATCTCGTCATCCCAGAATGTGATTCGCAGAACCACCTCGCTATATGCCATTGCGATGTCGACTGTATCGCCTTTTACACGAAAGTTGCCTCGCTGCAAATCGAGGTCATTTCTTACGTATAATGCTGCAACTAACTTTCTTAACAATGCATTACGGTCCAGTATCTGTCCTTTCTTTAGCTCTATCACGTTTTCCTGTAGAGCTACTGGACTACCCATACCATAAATACATGAAACTGATGAAACAACTATTACATCGTTACGGCCTGATAATAAGTTAGATACGGCAGAGAGTCTTAGTCGGTCAATTTCGTCATTGATTGCCAAGTCCTTCTCGATGTATGTGTCTGTTGTGGGTAAGTAGGCTTCAGGCTGATAGTAGTCATAATAGCTTACATAATACTCTACTGCATTCTGAGGAAAGAATCCCTTCATTTCCTCATAAAGCTGAGCCGCAAGCGTCTTGTTGTGACTAAGAATCAGGGTGGGGCGATTGTGCTGTGCGATGACGTTCGCCATAGTGAAAGTCTTACCAGAGCCCGTAACTCCAAGTAGCACTTGTGCACGGTCTCCACGGTCCAATCCTTCAGTCAACTGGCGTATCGCTTCTGGTTGATCGCCAGTGGGTTTATAATCCGATGTAAGTATAAATTTGCTCATTGAGTGTGCAAAGATACGAATAAGTTATTAAAAAAACATCAAAAAACGCCAAAAACATCATATAAAACTTTGTTATTTGCGCGAAAAGTGCTAATTTTGCACCCCGAATATGAATAAAGGTATCATTACATTGGCATGTGCGGCCTTACTGCTTAGCAGTTGTGCCTCAGAGTTTAACAGTGTCTACAAGTATGGAGACTCTGATTATAAGTATGAGTATGCCAAAGAGGCATTCGCATGTGGAAAGTTTCAGCAGGCTACAAGTCTGTTGGAAGAACTTGTGACTATCAAGAAGGGTACTGATGATGCTCAGGAGTGTTTATATATGTTAGGTATGGCCCAGTATGGCAATATGGACTATGATGCTGCTTCTGAGACTTTCAGAAAATATACTACCAGTTATCCTCGTGGCACCTATGCTGAGTTGGCTTACTTTTATGTAGGTCAGTCGCTGTATCAGAGTGCTCCAGAGCCCAGACTAGATCAGTCGCCTACTAATGGCGCCATCACTGCCTATCAGCAGTTCATTGATCTCTATCCTGAGTCGTCGCTTCGTGCCCAGGCTCAGGCTCGTCTCTACGAGCTGCACGACAAACTGATACAGAAGGAATATCTTTCGGCCGAGCTTTACTACAACTTGGGAGGATATTTTGGTAATATCAACTCTAACGAGGAGAGCAACTATACAGCTTGCATCATCACTGCCCAGAACTGCCTTAAGAACTATCCTTACTGCAGTATTCGTGAGGACTTGATGCTGCTGATTATGAAGGCTAAGTTCGAACTGGCTGAGAATAGTTCTGAAGAGAAACGACTGGACCGCTATCGCGATGCAGAGGACGAGTGCTATGGTTTCATCAACGAGTTCCCTGAGTCGAAGAATGCCCAGTTGGCAGAGAAATATATCAATAAGTGCAAAAAAGTAATTAAAGATTAAGATATGGATTATAAGAAGTCAAAAGCACCGGTAAACACCGTAACACGTAACATTATGGATCTGTGTGACGACACAGGTAATATCTACGAGAGTGTAGCTATCATTGGTAAGCGTGCCAACCAGATTAGCCTTCAGATTAAGGACGATCTGTCTAAGAAGCTGGCTGAGTTCGCTTCGTACAACGATTCACTCGAGGAGGTATTCGAGAATCGTGAGCAGATCGAGATTTCACGTTACTACGAAAAACTGCCAAAGCCAAGTCTTCTCGCAACTCAGGAGTTTGTAGAGAACAAGGTTTACTGGCGTGACCCTTCTCGTGAGAACCAGACTCAGGAAGATTAATATGATACAGCGTAAGCAGACATTATATCTTTTGGCGGCCATTTTTTTGACCGTCATTTGTCTTTGTATGCAGATAGGTTCGTTCAAGTTGGGCGGCCTGCAGGTGGCTCGTGTGTACAACCTTTGGTTTACCGATCCCCTAGGCAAGCACCACTTTGATACGTGGCCACTGATGGCAGTACTGTTGCCTACAGCTGCAATAGCTACCTATACCATATTTATATATAACAACCGCAAGATGCAGGCGTTGTTCTGTCTGTTCAATGTGTTGTTTATTATTGGTTGGTATGTGTGTTTCTTTGTTGTAGGCCAGATGGTTGGCGACAAGTCGTGGGGAGCTGTTGAATTCCGTCCCTCATGGCCCGCAGTTTTTCCTGCCATTTCGCTGATACTCTACCTGATGGCCCGCCGCGCCATCCTGGCAGATGAAAAACTAGTCCGCTCAATGGACAGAATCAGATAAAACAAATAATCCCCGCCACATGGCGGGGATTATTGTTTCCTGTTATGTTCGTCGCTTAGAATATGCGTCCTGTTATAGTGAGTTTCAGTACAGGATAAACAGTCAATTTGTCAACGATCTTAGACAGTGTGTCGTCGTTATCATTCAACTCGTTTATCTTAACTTCCTTATCGTCCTGATAAACCTTAAGCTTTCCCATAAATTGGCAACCAGCCTCAAATCGGAATCCTATACGATGCTTGGGCACCAGACGACCAACACCCAGTCCGACGTACGGACGGAATTTTTTTACTCGGATATCGCCATTAATATTACCCTTCTCGTCGAATTTTACGTTATATTTGTCGAGTTCGGCTGTGATGCTACTCAAAATCAGGTCTTTGTATGCAGGATAATCATTGACGGCCTGCTGTATAACGTCACTATGACCAGTCAGTGTTCCAAGTTTTTCTCCTCCAAACGAGAAACCACCTGCAATGAAAAAGCTGGAGTTGCCTCCAAATGGATAGATGTTCAACTTAACATCCATCGTTGTGCGCTTCAGATCACCTGTTATCTTAACCTTGTCGTGACTTGGAATGTCTATTGGTAATTGACCAATGTTGTAGTCTACGTTCACATCCCCTTTAATCTTGATGCTTGGCATGAAGTTTACGCCAGCACTCAGTTCCAGATAGTCAGTAATAGGAGCAGCAACGCCTACGCCGATACCCTCTGTACTAGCCGAAACATTCAGTCCTACGTGGTTAAACACGCCGCGTTCCATATCATCCCACCACTCTTGAGCCGATGCCGATGCACTTCCCATCAGCACTGCGAAACATGCAATAAATAGTTTTTTCATATCAGTAATTGTTTTAAATTAGTAATACCATATTCATATCAATTGCAAAGATAAATACTTTTTTTGATATTTGCAAGTTTTTCTTAAAAAATGTTCGACTAGACATAATAATTCCCGCTAACAAATTGATGTTAGCAGGGACTATTATATCAGAAATAATAATGTGATTACTTATCCAACTCTGCCAGGTTAGCGGCAATCATCTCATCAGTTACAGTGTAGTTCTGCAGGTCGCCCTTGATGAATGAATCGTAGCTTGGCATATCAATGAGGCCGTGGCCTGAGAGGTTGAAGAGGATTACTTTCTCTTCGCCTGTCTCTTTGCACTTCTTGGCCTCGCGAATAGTGGCAGCGATGGCGTGACAGCTCTCAGGAGCAGGGATAATACCCTCTGTACGAGCAAACAGCATACCTGCTTCGAATGTCTCAAGCTGTGGAATATCTACACCACGCATCAGTCCGTCCTTAAGCAACTGACTTACAATCATACCTGCACCATGATAGCGCAGACCACCTGCGTGGATGTTGCTTGGCTTAAAGTTGTGGCCCAGTGTGAACATTGGCAGCAGTGGGGTATAACCAGCCTCGTCGCCAAAGTCGTAGCGGAACTGACCGCGAGTCAACTTAGGACAACTGTCTGGCTCGGCTGCGATAAACTCGGTCTTCTTACCATCGCACAGGTTGTGACGCATGAATGGGAAGGCGATGCCACCAAAGTTACTACCACCACCAAAGCAGGCGATTACGATATCAGGATACTCGCCAGCCATCTCCATCTGCTTCTCAGCCTCGAGTCCGATGATAGTCTGATGCAGACCAACGTGGTTTAGTACCGATCCCAGTGTATACTTACAGTTAGGTGTTGTAGTGGCCAACTCTACAGCCTCTGAGATAGCTGTACCCAGCGAACCAGAATGTGTAGGATCCTTGGTAAGAATGTCTTTACCAGCACGTGTCGACATCGAAGGCGAACCCTCAACTACAGCACCAAAGGTGCGCATGATACTAGAGCGGTATGGCTTCTGCTGCATGGTTATCTTTACTTGATATACAGCGCAATCCAAACCGTAAATTTTGGCTGCGTAGCTCAGAGCTGCTCCCCACTGTCCGGCACCAGTCTCTGTAGTTACGTTAGTGGTGCCCTCCTGTTTGGCGTAGTAGCACTGTGGGATAGCAGAGTTAATCTTATGTGAACCAAGTGGGTTGGTGCTCTCGTTCTTGAAGTAGATATGGGCAGGTGTTCCCAGAGCCTCTTCGAGTGCATAGGCGCGAACCAGCGGTGTGCTACGATAAAACTTGTACTTCTCGAGCACTTCCTCAGGTATATCAATCCAACGATGCTCTGTGTCCAACTCCTGTACACAGCATTCACGAGGGAAGATGTGTGCCAGGTCGTCTACACCCAGAGGCTGCTTGGTTGCAGGGTGGATGGGAGGCATAGGTTTGGTTGGCATATCTGCCTGAATGTTGTACCACTGTGTGGGAATCTCACTCTCTTGGAGGATGAATTTTTTTTGTCTAGACATAATAATAAATTTTAGAATTAGGAATTCCGTCTGCAAAGATAACATTTTTAGTTGATAATTGACAGTTGATAATTGATAATTTTGAAAAAAAGTGTAACTTTGCACCCGATTATGTGGATGATTGCAATAATATTGGGATATTTTGCGGTTTTGTTTGCCATCAGCCGACTGACTGCACGTCGAGCCACGAACGATACCTTCTTTCGTGGCAATCGTCAGTCGCCTTGGTATATGGTGGCTTTTGGCATGGTTGGTGCATCGATATCAGGTGTGACGTTTGTATCAGTGCCAGGTATGGTTACCAGTATTGATATGACCTATATGCAGACCTGCTTAGGTTTTATCTTGGGATATATCGCAGTAGCATTCATCCTGCTTCCGTTGTATTACCGACTTAATCTCACCACGATATACTCGTATTTAGGCAAGCGAATGGGGCAGCGGGCATATAAGACTGGTGCATCATTCTTCTTGTTGTCGAAGATGATAGGTGCTGTAGTGCGTTTCTATGTGGTATGCATGATTCTGCAGCAGTTTGTGTTTGATGATATGGGTGTGCCGTTTGTGATTACTGTTACGGGTATGGTTGCACTCATTTGGCTATACACTCGTGGTGGTGGCATCAAAACATTGGTGTGGACTGATACATTCCAGACCATATGCCTATTCACAGCACTTCTCCTTATTATATATAAGGTGGTGGGGCAATTAGGTATGACGATACCTGAGGCTGTTAGTGCTATTGCTGCCGATGAACATAGCCGTATGTTTGTGATGGACGACTGGGTGAGCAAGCAAAACTTTTGGAAACAGTTCCTTAGTGGTGTGTTTATTGTGATAGTGATGACTGGTCTCGATCAGGATATGATGCAGAAGAACCTGACTTGTAAATCCCTAAAAGAGGCTCAGAAGGATATGTGTACTTATGGTGTGGCCTTTGTGCCAGCCAATCTGCTATTCCTTTCGTTAGGTGTGCTACTTGTGATGCTGGGCGAGAGTGGGGTATCTGATACATTGTTGCCGGGATTTGTGGAGCGTAGCGGTCTGTCTGTGCTTGTCCCATTTACCATCGGCATAGTTGCAGCGTCGTTCTCGAGTGCTGATTCGGCTCTTACATCACTCACTACCAGCTATTGTGTTGACATAAGGGGTAGGGCAGGCGATGAACAATTGCGTAAGCGTGCTCACCTGATGATAAGCATTCTGTTTGTGGTAATGATACTGCTGTTCAGATTGCTCAACTCAACGAGTGTTATCGATGCCATATATACCATCTGTGGCTATACTTATGGCCCGCTGCTTGGTCTTTTTGCTTTTGGTATGATGACCCATCGCACACCTCGCGACCACTACGTACCTTATATTTGCATAGCTTCGCCGCTGGTTTGCTATGCCATCGATGCGATAACCTGGCGTGTGGCAAGCTATCGATTCGGCTATGAACTGTTGATGATGAATGGTGCGCTTACTTTCCTCGCTCTCCTTGCAGTAAGCTCTCCAAGAACTCCTTCGGCTGAATGCCAAACTGCTTCTTAAAGCATGTCGCGAAGTAGCGTGGGTCGTGGAATCCTACGCTGTATGCCAAGTCGCTTACACGCAGTTGGGGATTCTCGATAGCCATACGTCGTGCCTCTTTCATCCTGACATCACGAATGAATGCCGACACATGCATACCCGTGATTGAACGTAACTTATTATATAAGGTAGAGGCACTGGCTCCCATATCGGCAGCCAAGGCATCGCGGTCATAGCTCTCGTCATCGATATGCTTATGCACAAGTGCCATAACTTGATTTACAAACTTCTCGTCAGGACTTGGTGCATTGGCTATATGCTGTTTTTCTTCCTCGGCAGTCAGTTGGCTGAATTCCGTCTGCATGCGCTTCCTGTTCTCAATAATATTGTCGATGCGAAGTTTCAGGTCGGCCAGGCGGAATGGCTTGCGCAAATATTCGTCAGCTCCAATCAGCAAAGCCTGTTGCTCGTCTTCATCCTGAGTCTTGGCTGTAAGGAGTATTATGGGCAGATGATTATAGTTAGGATCAGCCTTGACGGTGCGTGTCAGTTCCAGTCCGCCCATCTCAGGCATCATAACATCTGATATTATCAGGTCGAGATCTTTTTCATTGATTACCTTAAGTGCTTCCTTGCCATTTCGTGCTATGTATACTCGATATGTGGTCTTGAGCAGCTGTTGCATCAGCATGAGTAGTTCCAGATTATCCTCTACAAGCAGTAGCTTATAAGCGTCTTCGTCAGTTAACTCAATTTCTTCAGGATTTTCAGTAATGTCAGGAATAACAGTGTTGACATCGACTATTGCGTTCTTCGATATGTTAAAGTCAATCTTATGTTTCTCGTCTATCTGGTCAGGTGCAAAAGCCTCTTTCTTGATAGGTAGTGTGACTGTAAATACGGTGCCTTTGCCTTCTTCGCTCTGACAATTGATTGTTCCCTTGTTCAAATATACCAAATCTCTGGTGAGCGACAGACCTAATCCTGTGCCGAACGTCTGATGCTGGCGATAATTACCATCCTGGAATCGCTTAAACAAGTGTTTCATCTGTTGGGGTGAGATACCATCGCCATCATCGCTCACCTTTATTATAATATGGTCATATTTGTCGTTGGTAATAGCGTCGATAGTTACATTACCGCCCTCTTTGCCATATTTTGCTGCATTCGACAACAGATTATATATGATCTTGTCGAGCTTGTCTGTATCAATCCATCCCATCATACTCTCTGGCTGACAGTTGATAGTAAAATTCATATCCTTCTTGGCTATCAGCGGCTCCAGGCACTCTGCCGTCTCGCGTACATATTTCATAACGTCGCCCTGAGCCACAAGTAGTCGTAGCTGTCCGGCCTCCGATTTGCTGGTTTCCAGAATCTGCTGTAGTAGTCGCACCATACGTTGGATGTTGAATTGCATCATGTCGTATTCGTGACTATACTCAGGTTCAGTATCACGTAATTTGTCTACTGAGGCAGAAATAACAGAAAGTGGGGTAAGTAGTTCGTGAGTGATATTAGTAAACATTGCACTCATCTGTAATCGTCTCCGTACTCTTATATCCCGCAGGTATAAACGACGTCCTGCGAAGAAAATAATGGCAAGCAAGGCCACTACCAATAGGGTTAATAGTATACGGCTGTCCATATATAGTTATTGATTACATTTGCAAATATAGATAAAAAAATGGAATTGAGGATAATTTTTCGGTAAAATTTGCTATTTTAATGGTTAAAATGTTTAAAAATCGTGATATTTGGTCGAAAATCCGTGAATTCACGCATTTTAAACATCAAATAACGATAAGTGAACATCAGTTTATTTTTCTTGATGTATATTTGCAACAGAAAAAGATTTTAATGGTTAAGGTTTATGGTTGATTAATTTAGTTTTTTAAGTAATTAAGAATAAGGCTCGTTGTGAAACGAGCCTTATTTGATTTTTATCTGTTAAGAAGGAATCTCTCTGCCTCGATGGCAGCCTGACATCCAGAACCTGCTGCAGAGATTGCCTGACGGTATACAGGGTCAGCGCAGTCACCTGCCACAAACACTCCGGGAATCTTGGTCTTTGGTGTTCCGTCAATCTTCTTCAGGTATCCGGTCTCGTCCATATCCAGCCAATCCTTAAAGATATCTGTATTGGGCTTATGTCCGATAGCCAGGAAGAATCCGTCGATGGCGATGTCAACCATCTCCTCGTCTGCTTCACCCTTACGCTTAACCAGACGTGCACCCTCTACGCCATTCTCGCCATAGAGTCCTAGTGTATTGTGCTCGAACAGTATCTCGATGTTCTCATTATCCTTTACTCGCTGCTGCATAACCTGCGAAGCACGCAGGAAAGGTTTACGTACAATCAGATACACCTTCTTACACAATCCTGCCAGGTAGAGCGCATCCTCGCAGGCTGTATCGCCACCACCTACTACGGCTACAGTCTTTTTGCGATAGAAAAATCCGTCGCAGGTAGCACAGGCTGAAACGCCCTGTCCGTTGTACTTGCGCTCGTCATCCAGTCCAAGATACTTGGCTGATGCTCCAGTAGCGATGATAACTGTATCAGCCTCGATCTCTGTACCATCATCGGCAGTGCAGATGTAAGGAGCCTTCGAGAAGTCAACCTTAACAATCTCGCCGCTACGGATATCAGTACCAAAGCGCTGGGCCTGCTCAAGCAGATCCATCATCATCTGGTTACCATCCACGCCTTGTGGATAGCCAGGAAAATTCTCCACCTCGGTAGTCTGTGTGAGCTGTCCACCAGGCTGCATGCCGCTATATTCGATAGGGCTGAGATTAGCACGCGAGGCATATATGGCTGCAGTATATCCAGCAGGACCACTGCCTATGATCAAACATTTGGTATGTTCCATGATTACTTCAACAGTTCTTCGATCTGCTTTGCAATATTCTCGATATTCTCAGTTGGCTCAAAGCGAGCTACTACCTGACCTTTCTTATTTATAAGGAACTTGGTGAAGTTCCACTTAATGTCTGGCTTCTGCTTGTAGTCGGGATCCTCTTTCGAAAGCATATCCTCGAGGATAGGGGCAATCTTATGATTCATATCCCAGCCGGCAAACCCTTTCTGCTCCTGCAGGAACTTGTAGAGAGGTTCTGCGTCGTCGCCGTTAACCTTTACCTTCTTAAAGCGTGGGAACTCTGTGCCAAAGTTCAGCTTACAGAACTCGTGGATACTATCATCAGTACCAGGAGCCTGCTGTCCGAACTGATTGCAGGGGAAGTCTAGAATCTCGAAACCCTGACTGTGATACTTCTCGTAGAGTTTCTCTAGTTCGTCATACTGTGGTGTAAATCCACACTTGGTTGCTGTGTTTACAATCAGCAGCACCTCGTTGGCGTATTCCTTCATGGATACGTCCTTACCTTTTCTGTCCTTGACAGTGAAGTCATAAACTGTTTTCATATCGTGTTGTAATAATATTCGTGTAGTTATAAAATAAAAAGATGCGGCCTTGGCATATGCAACTACCATGGACGCATCTTTTAATGTTCTTTGCGGTTTTATCTTACTTCTTCGCAGCCTTACCGTAGCGGCTCATGAACTTATCGACACGTCCTGCAGTGTCAACGAGCTTGCTCTTACCTGTGTAGAATGGGTGAGAGGTGCTTGAAATTTCGACTTTTACCACTGGGTAAGTTTCGCCTTCGAATTCTACAGTGTCATTTGTCTTTGCAGTAGACTTCGTAAGGAACATATCGCCGTTGGACATATCCTTGAATACGACGGGGCGATAGTTTTCTGGATGAATA
>ONGP01000015.1 GCA_900317405.1 uncultured Prevotella sp. | reverse complement strand
GGAGGTCAATAGCCTGAAAGACGGCAAGATGCAATGGAAAGCCCTGCGTGCGAAGGAAGACGGCACCACCTTTGAACAAACCGTGGATTGGGAAAGAGTTGAAGAATAATCTAGGATGACAGGGGACAATTAGTAATCTGAATTATGAATATAAAACTACATACCCCAAAGAGCCTGAAAAAAGGCAGCGGAATGGCTACGATGAAGCAGTTTATGCTGTCGCTGCTGGCTACCACAGTGTCGATAGCGCTGACGTTTGGCACAGCTGCCGTAGTAGACAAAAACAAGAAGGAGAACGAGAAGCACCAGATACTGCTGATGGTGCTGTGCGACATGAAGACGTCGATGGACGAAATAAATGAGGTGGACTCGATGATAGGCAAGTTTGTGGAGGATCAGGCTATGTATCTGGCTAATCCCGACAGCTTTGACACTAGCGGATACCTGCTGAAGTGGAACTATATCGAGATGGACTACACCAGAACGGTGGAGAACATATTCAACTCGAACATAGAGAGTATAAACACCATCGGCAACATAAACTTTGTGGAGAAGGCCAGCGACTTCTACAGAATGCGTGAGTATTACAATGAGAACGTGACAAAGCAGTTTTCGAAAATGGTGACGGGCGGCATAACCGACAATTACGACAGCCTGGCCAACGTGCGCGATACGGCAGAGGAACTGCGATTTGTGAGTGCCGTGAATGCCCGTATTATCAGCCAGAACTACAGGGCCTGCAGAATGCTGACCAACGTGAGCGACAAGGAACTGGACGAATACCACCAGAATCGCACTAAGCTGGAGAAGGCTACAAAGTTTAACGATGAGGAGAAGGCGTTCTTAGACTCGATGATACAAGTAAGAAGGGACATAAAGAACAAGTTGGATAAGGCATACGAGGAGGGCAAAAGCAAGAGATAACAATACGGGGGACCAGCAGCGATGCTCGTCCCCCGATTCTTTTTTATGTAAGAAGAATTTGTAAAGCCTTAGTCTCTAAGCTTTTCCTGCTTGATGATAAACGTGTTATCACGCTTGATGCTGATAGTGGCTTGCTTAGGCAATCCCTTGGCTGCGGCCTTCTTAAGGTCGGCCTTGGCCGAATAGTAAACACCACGAACCACATCGTCGTTCGAATCGGCATCGCTGCCTACCACCTTGAATATCTGCTTAACAGAGTCGACCGACACAGTGGCGCCCTCGATGGTCTTGGCTCTGAACGATGCTACCAGGATGGCGTTAATCTCCTCCTCGGCATCGAGTGCGGCACGCTTCTCGGCTGCTGTGCCCTGCGCAATGACTGTACCGGCCAGCTCCCACTGATACTCGAAAGCCTCGGGGCCCTTAGGTACACGAGGACCATCGTCGCTACTGCAAGCAGTGAAGACTACGGGCAGTGCCAACAGTACAGCAGCTATAAAGATTCTAATACAATTTTTCATCATCATACGAATAATTTTAAATTAGTTGTGATTATAATCTGCGTGCAAAGGTAGGCACATTTTTTAAATTACCAAAACTTTTTGCGTATTTTCACAAAAAAACGAACCCCGACAGCTCTCACGAGCCATCGGGATTCTGCAATTATAAAAAACCTTACTTAGTATTGTGTTTACAATCCTGCAGCAGCTATCCACTCGTAGATGCAGCTTACAACGCCGAAGAGGGCGATGCCGGCTGTACATACAGCGAGGGCAAGCTTGCTTGAAGAGTCGCTCTGGAATGTAGGCAGAGGCTCGTCGGTCTTAGTGATGTACATAGCCTTGACGATGAGCAGATAGTAGTAGAGTGATACTACGGTGTTGACAAGGGCAATGAACACTACTGCGTAGGCCATTGGATCGCCATTCTGCACACCAGCCATGAACACGAAGAACTTAGAGAACATACCTGCAAACGGTGGGATACCAGCCAGCGAGAACAGAGCAAGCGTCATGAGGAACGAGAGCTTGGGGTTGGTCTGATAGAAACCGTTGTAGGCTGCCATATCAGTGCGGCCATTGTTGTTCTGCTCTACCACGTTGATAACGGTGAACACGGCCATGTTGGCTACGATGTAAACCAGCACGTAGTAAGTAAGTGCGGCTACACCCAGCTGACCATTGCCTACCACTGCCAGCATGATGTATCCGGCCTGTGAGATAGAGCTGAACGCCATGAAGCGCTTGAGCTCGCTCTGACGGATGGCAAACAGGTTGGCCACGGTGATAGAGAGCACGATAACGATATAAAGCATGTAGTTCCAGTACTCTACCATAGGAGCGAAGGCCTTCATAAGGATGGTGCACAGTGTGATGGCGGCAGCACCCTTAGAGATAACGCTGAGGTAACCGGTTACTGGCGTAGGAGCACCCTGATAGGTGTCGGCTGTCCAGAAGTGGAACGGTACGAGCGAAATCTTGAAGCCAAGACCACTGAAGAAGAAGGCCAGACCCATGATGCACAGAGGCGAGCCCTTGACTACAGTAGCTACGTCGTCGAAATAGAGAGTACCTGTAGCAGCGTAGATGAACGAGATACCGAACAGCATTACGCCGCTTGAGAATGTGGCTACGAGGATGTACTTGGCTGCTCCCTCGGCGCTCTCCTTGCGGTCGCGGTCGAAGGCCACCATACATGCCAGGGGCACTGAGGCCATCTCGAGACCGAGGAAGAACATCAGGAACGAACCTGATGACATCATCACAAACATACCCAGCAGGGTGCTGATGATGAGCATATAGAACTCGCCGGCATGCTTCCAGTTCTTCTCGACCCATGGATTGGCCATAACCACCACGATGAGAGAACCGAATGCCAGGATAGACTTCATGACATTGATGGCCTGCGAGGTAACGTAGATGCCGCCAAAGGCTGACGAGGGCTCGCTGGTAGCGCTTACTACGGCTGTACCTACCATCAGCAGCGATGCCAGAATGTTCATCATCTTGGTGCGATCTGTACCACAACGTGGGCAGATGAAGTCTACACAGAAGACTATCAACAGAGATACCACAAGGGCAAACTCTGGAACCATATTCAGAAATTCACTATAATTCATATCTTTAGTCCTCCTTACTTTACATTACACCAATTGACTCCAAGATAGTACCTGCGGCAGGCGAGATGATGTTGCTTACCCAGAATGGGAAAGAACCAAGACCGGCTACGCAGAAAATCAGACAGATAACTGCAACACGCTCATCCCATGTAGCATCGGTGAGCTCAAGGAAGTGCTTGTTCTCTACCTCGCCATACAGTATCTTACCAACAACACGCAGGATGTAGACAGCTGTTACAACGATCGACGTACATGCGATGATGGTAGCCACCATACGGAATGAGGTGTTGGGGTCGCCACTCATTGGGTGAGCACCAAACGAACCTACGAAGATGGTCATCTCAGCAATAAAACCTGAGAATCCAGGAAGACCAAGGTTGGCCAGACCTGCGATAACATAACCTACTGCCAGGAAAGGCATAATCTTCATCAGACCGGCCAGCTCGCGGATATCACGAGTGTGGGTACGACCGTAGATCATACCGATGAGGGCGAAGAACAGGGCTGTCATAAGTCCGTGCGACAACATCTGCAGCACAGCACCTGTAACGGCTGTCTGACTCATCATCAGCAGGGCGAAGAGCACCAGTCCGCAGTGAGATACCGATGAGTAAGCATTGATATACTTAAGGTCGGTCTGTACGCAAGCGCTCAGAGCACCGTAAACTACCGAGATGGTGGTGAGGATGAGGAAGATCCAAGAGAGATCCTGAGCAGCCTCAGGCAGCAGATACATAGCTACGCGGAAGCAGCCGTAACCTCCCAGCTTCATGAGCACACCAGCGTGCAGCATAGATACTGCTGTAGGGGCCGAAGCGTGACCATCGGGGCTCCATGTGTGGAATGGGAACAGAGCACCCAGCACACCGAATCCGATGAAGATGAATGGGAAGAAGATATTCTGGATATGTCCAGGAATACAGTGATTAGCTGCGATAGTGGTAAGCTCGAATGTATAGTTGCCACTATAGATACCGTTGAAGTAGTAGATACCCAGCAATCCGAGAATAAGCAGGGCAGAACCTCCCATCAGCATCAGAGTAAGCTTCATGGCCGAATACTCCTTGCGACCGCTACCCCATACACCAATCAGAAGGTACATCGGGATAAGAGCCACCTCGTAGAACATGAACATGGTGAACAGGTCGGTAGAGATGAAGAAGCCGAACACACCTGTACTGAGCAGGGTGAACCAGAGGAAGTACTCCTTGGTGAGCGGCTTGAGCTGCCATGAGGCAAATGTACCTGTGAACACGATGATGCTAGACAGCAGCAGCATTACCACCGAGATACCATCAACACCCACGCTGTAGGCAATGTTGAGAGGCTTGAACCAAGGGGTGCTGTATGTGAGCAGCATCTCGGCTGTGTTACCAGCAGCACGCTCCTGGATAAAGTAGATGGTAAGCCAAATGCTCAGAGCCAACAGACAGCTAGAACCCGCAACCATCACACCACGCACCTGATTGAGGTTCTTGGCAAGCCAAAGACCCAACAGCATCAGAGCGGGAATTATTACGAAAACACTTAATATACTCATATCTTTAGATGCATAAAAGGATTAATGTCAAAGCAACTGTACCCGTGAGGAACCATACGGCATACTGACGAACGTCGCCGCTCTGCCAGTCGCGGATACTCTCACCAGCCTCGTTAGCACCCCAAGCCAGGAAGTTGAATGTGCCATCCACAATGTGACGGTCGAACCAGGCAATAGGTGTAGAAACCAAGCGGAAGATGATACGATGAGTAACATACTGCCAGATCTCGTCCTGATAGAAACGCTTGTAGGCTGCACGATGCAGCTTGGGGAACGTAGTATACAGACGATCGGCAATAGGCTGGCTCTCACCTTTATATATATAGGTGGCGAGACAGATGCTCAGAATCGCAATAACTGTAGAGGTAAGGGCAATCTGTGTGTTGAAGTGGATGGTATAGTCGGTACCGGCAGCACTTACGTAGCTACCAAACGAACCACCCCACTCCATGAATCCACCGAGAGTGGTGTAAACACCCACACCAACGGTGATAACGCAGAGTACGATCAGAGGAATAGTCATTGTGAGAGGAGCCTCGTGTGGAGTGTGATGCTCATGAGCCTCCTTGTTCTCTGTTCCCCAGAAGATGCCGTAGTACAGACGGAACATGTAGAAGGCAGTCATGGCGGCGATACCAGTCATGATCCAACCTACTACTGGGCTGTACTCCATGCAGGCGGTGATAATCTCATCCTTTGAGCTGAAGCCCGAGAAGAATGGGATACCAGCGATGGCCAGACACGAAATGAGGAAGGTGATGTGAGTGATAGGCATATACTTGCGCAGACCACCCATCAGAGCCATCTCATTGCTGTGAACGGCGTGGATGATACATCCGGCACCCAGGAACAGACAAGCCTTGAACATAGCGTGGGTAAAGAGGTGGAACATACCAGCCATGTAACCCAGCTGTGCGTGGTTGTCGAGCACGGCACCATGATGACCTGGCAGCGATACGCCAAGAGCCACCATCATGAAGGCTATCTGAGAGATGGTAGAGAAGGCAAGCACACGCTTGATGTCGCTCTGAGCACAAGCTACAGCAGCTGCATAGAAAGCGGTGAACACACCCACCCAAACCACAATCGACATGGCCTGTGGTGCATACTCAATCCAGAGTGGGAACATACGTGCAATCTGGAACACACCAGCTACAACCATGGTAGCAGCGTGGATGAGTGCAGATACAGGTGTAGGACCCTCCATGGCATCGGGCAGCCAGATGTGAAGTGGGAACATAGCACTCTTACCAGCACCACCGATGAACATCAGCACGAGTGCAGTAGGAATGATGAAACCACCAGCGGCTACAGCCTTGGCAATGTTGCCCTCGATGAAAGGTGTGGTGCCCTGGCCCATCACGATGTCGCCAGCAAATGAGAAGCTGAACGAATCTACGAAGTAGCCGAAGGTAAGGATACCTACGAGGAAGAACATATCGGCAAAGCGAGTAACGATGAATGCCTTCTTACTGGCTGCGATAGCGGGCTTCAAAGGATAGTAGAAGCCGATGAGCAGGTAAGATGAAACACCCACAAGCTCCCAGAACATATACATCTGGAAGATGTTGGTGGCCAGTACCAAGCCCAGCATCGACATGGTGAAGAGGCTCAGGAAAGCGTAGTAACGCTGGAATCCCTTCTCGCCGTGCATATAGCCGAATGAGTAGATATGTACCATCAGTGATACTGTAGAGATTACGATCAGCATCATTACGCTGATAGGATCGAGCAGTATACCGAGGTCGAAATGCAGATTGCCCAGAGGCAACCATGTGAAGTTATACGGAACAAATGTCTGATATACTCCATCCACACGGTCCATACCGAAGTACTGGAATGCTGTGAGGTAAGAGAGTATAGTGACGATTCCCAGTGAACAGGTGCCGATGAGTCCGGCCACCTTGTGCTGCATCTTCATGCCAGCCAGTCCAAGAACGATGAACGACAGCAGCGGCAGCAGCATTATAAATAATGTGTAACTAAACATAATCCTTTACCGTTAATTTATCGTTTCATATTCTTGATGGCATCAACGCTGTCGCTCTTGAACTTGCGATATACATTGATGATGATAGCGATGGCAACTGCACTTTCGGCAGCGGCAACACCGATCACGAAGAGAGTCATAAACATGCCTTCCATTCCCTCTGGATAGAGCAGACGGTTGATGGCAGCAAAGTTGATGTCGACCGCATTCAATACCAGCTCTACAGAGATGAGCATGGCGATAAGGTTGCGGCGGGTAGTGAAACCATATACACCAATAAAGAACAACAGGGCACTAAGTGCGAAATAACATTCTACAGGTATCATGCCTTATCCTCCTTTCTTGCTACTACCAGGCCACCGATGATACATGCCAGCAGGAATACTGAGATGAACTCGAAAGGCAGTACATACTGATATTTACCTGAACCAACCAGGGCCATACCGATCTCCTTCATCGGAACCTCTACGTTGGCTATCTCCTGAGTGTAGAAACCAGCCTTGAGCAGGATGAGTGTTACTACCACCAGTCCGGCCAGTGCAGCCAGACCGCCAGCTATCATCTTGCTACTCTTAACTCGCTCCTCAAGTCCCTGAAGAGTGCGCTTGCTTACCAACTGGATGGCAAACACATAGATCATAGTAACGCCTCCGGCATATACTGAGATCTGAGCGGCTCCAAGGAAGGTGTAATCCAGCAGGAAGTAGATGCCTGCTACACCAAAGAGCACGAACAACATGAATGTTGCGGCTCGCATAATCTTCGTCGTGGTGACACACATCAGCGCTGAACCGATGATGAACACCGCGAGAATGATAAACATAACTGTATTACCCATAACGCGTTACTTCGTTTTAGTGTTAAACTTGCCGACTTCCCACTCGGCGCCACCATCGATAAGGTTAGGCAGCGAACCACCCTGGTAAACCTCCTCGTTGAGGTGGAGCACCAACTTAGAGCGGTCGAACACAGCGTTCTCAAAGTCGTTTGTAAACTCGATGGCGTCGAAGTTGCAGGCGTTAGTACAGAGCTGGCAGAACATGCAGTCGCCAAGGTCGTACTGATAGTCGTCGAGCACCTTCTTCTTCTTACCTGTCTCAGGATCCTCGGCCATGTGGGCTGTAATCTTGATGGTTCCGTTAGGACAGGCCTTTTCGCACAATGTGCAAGCCGTGCACTTGTAGCTGCCATCCTCGTTGCGCTTGAATGTCAAGCGGCCGCGATGACGCTTAGCCACGTGCAGTGTGGTCTTGCGGTTCTCGGGGTACTGCTCTGTAGACTTGTTGGTGAAGAAGTCCTTGAAGTATTCCTTCCAGGTGGTCTTCATACCAATGGCCAGAGTCTTCATGCCATGCCCGATTTCTCCGAAATATGTCTTATTATCTTCCATTGCTATACCTTATTTAATATATAGGCCAAGGGCCACAACAACAGTCATAATTACAAGGTTGATGAGTCCCAGAGGCATCAAGTACTTCCACTCAAGCTTCAGGATCTGGTCGATACGCAGACGTGGGAATGTCCACTTAATCCACATCAGAATCCAAACCAGGAAGAAGGTCTTACCCATAAACCATACGATACCAGGGATGTAGTTCATCACTGCATCGAAGGCGTCGACACCGATGTTTACAGGAGCCCAACCACCCAGGAACACTGTAGCAGCGATACCTGCGATGATAAAGAGGTTGAGGAACTCAGCGAGGTAGAAGAAACCGAATCCCATACCTGAATACTCAGTATGGTGACCGGCTGTAAGCTCACTCTCGGCCTCAGCCATATCGAATGGGCCACGGTTGGCCTCGGCGTTACCCGCGATGAGGAATACGAAGAAGGCGATGATAGCAGGGATGTGACCCTGGAACACAAGCCACTTCCATGGGCCTGTCTGTGCTTCAACGATACCGCTCATCTGCATGGTTCCTGTCAGGATTACAGCTGTAATCAGGCAGAGGCAGAGCGACATCTCGTAAGAAATCATCTGCACTGCACCACGCATGGCCGAAACCACAGAGTACTTATTGTTAGAACTCCAACCTGCGAGGAAGATACCTACCACGCCGATAGAAGAAATGGCGGTGAGCAGGAATACACCTACGTTGAAATCGAGGATGGTAGCACCCATGTTCCAAGGCAGGAACGAGAATGCACCTACACTACCGATAATCACCAGAAGTGGAGCAACGGCATAGAGCAGCTTGTCGGCACGGTCAACGAAGAAGATCTCCTTGATGAGCATCTTCAGCACGTCGGCAAACACCTGAAGCAGTCCCCAGTATCCTACTCGCATCGGGCCAAGACGGCACTGGAAGTAGGCACATACCTTACGCTCCATAAATATCAGTACGCACGCTATGAGGGCATATCCCAGTAGGATACCTGTGCCCACCAGCACGCACTCAATCAATATCGACAGAAAATCTCCCAAGCCGAGTGTCTCGCGAAGGAGAGCGTCGAACCATTGTGTAACAATTCTAAAGTCAAAAATCATAATCCAAACGCTTTATTATCTGTCAATATCAGGAATTACAACGTCGATAGCAGCACATGTTGCAATCAGGTCGGCAATCTTCTGACCACGAAGCATCGGGTCGAAGGCACCTACCAGCGAGAGTCCCATTGGGCGCATCTTCATGCGGTATGGGCTCTTGTCGCCACGGCTGTCGAGATATACACCAAACTCACCAGCTACACCCTCTACAGAGTAGTACCACTGTCCCTCGGGCACCTTGATGATAGGCTTCTGCTTAACGTAGAAGTCGCCCTCTGGGATATTGTCGATGAGCTGTTCGATGATGTTCAGGCTCTGGTACATCTCGTTGATGTGAACCAGGTAGCGGCCCATAGAGTCGCATGTGTCGAGTGTGCACTGCTCCCACTCCACCTTGTCGTACATGTCGTATGGGTGGTTCTTGCGCACGTCGTTCTTCCAGCCCGATGCACGTCCGGCAGGACCTGTAACAGCGTAGTTGATACAATCCTCGAGACTCATCGGACCACAGTTCTCCAGACGGTTGTGAGTGATCACGTTGTCACCAAACACATCCATATACTCCTGAATCATTGGGCGCAGATACTTAACCAGATCCTTACAGTTCTTTACGAAGTTAGGATCGATATCGTCCTGCAGTCCACCTATTCTATAATAGTTCTGGATCAGTCGGCCACCAGTGGTCTCCTCCATGCAGTTCAGCACGTGCTCACGGTCGCGCATACCATACAGCATACCTGTAAGTGCGCCAAGGTCCTGAGCCACACACGATGTGTAGAGCAGGTGTGAGTCGAGACGCTGAAGCTCGTCCATGATGGTACGGATGTACTTGATGCGGTCTGTGAGCTCTACGCCCATACCCTCCTCGATTACACCTACCAGAGCATGACGATGCTGCATAGCACCCAGATAGTTCAGACGGTCTGTAAGAGCCAGAGTCTGTGGATAGGTCATACCCTCCCACATCTTCTCGATGGCACGGTGGATATATCCCAGGTGTGGATAGATGCGCTTAACGGTCTCGCCGTTCAGCACTGTCTGCAGTCGGAGCACACCGTGTGTAGCTGGGTGCTGAGGACCGATGTTGATAACATAGTCGTCGGCGCCAAACAGGCGGTTCTGCTTGCTCTGCAGGTTGCCATCCTTGTCGAGATAGAACTCCAGTCCGTAGTCGGGCTCGTTGTCGTCCTCAAGTGTGTACTTGTCGTCAAACTGCCAATCCTTGCGGAATGGGTGACCCTTGAAGTCGTTACGCAGGAAGAGTCGACGCATATCGGGATGACCCAGGAACACGATTCCGTAGAAGTCGAATACCTCGCGCTCCAGCAGGTCGGCCACCTTCCAGATGTTAGATACTGTTGGGATGTAGGGCACCATCTGTCCCTCGAGTGCGCTCACGCCGTTGCTCTGCATGCCGTCGCCGCAAACCTGAGTCTTGGCCAGCATCTTCACACTGCAACGCTCGTGGGTCTTGGTGTTCTCCAGAATGTAGATACATCCCAGACCTTCTTCGGCACCGAAGTCCTCGCCTACGATGGTAACAAGATAGTCAAAGCCCTTCTTGTTCTTCAAGTTCAGCATCTCAGAGGCGAACTTGTCAAAATCGAATGATAAGAATTCTAATTTCATGCCTTGTCCTCCTCTACTTTTGCTTCTGCCTGAGCAGTTTTCATTTCATCAACAAACTCCTGGGGAACCTCTGTGATAACCATTGGCTCGCGACGGTGGTCGCCGTGCTTCTGGCGGAATGTTAGCTCCTCGTTTGATACTCCCAGTGCAGCCTCCTCAGCGGTCTGCTTGTGGTTGGCACCACCAAAGAATTTCTCAATCTTCACCTTACGCTGCAGCTGCATCATGCCATACATGATAGCCTCTGGACGTGGGGGGCAACCAGGGATGAATACGTCAACGGGCACGATCTCCTCGATACCCTTAACTACATGGTAGCTCGACTTGAATGGACCACCGCTGATGGCGCAACCACCTACGGCGATAACGTACTTAGGCTCGGCCATCTCGTCGTACAGACGCTTCAGTGCGGGGGCCATCTTGTGAGTGATGGTACCAGCACACATAATCAGGTCGGCCTGACGTGGAGAGTTACGAGTAACCTCGAAACCGAAACGTGCAAAGTCGTAACGGGCACAACCGCAAGCCATAAACTCGATACCACAGCATGATGTGGCAAAGGTCAGCGACCAGAGCGAGTTAGAGCGGCCCCAGTTGATCAGCTGGTCAAGCGAGCCCGTAACCACGTTGACGCCGCCCTCATGGAGCTCGTCAACAATCTTCTCCAGCGATGAGTTGTCATTCCACTCGTCGTAGGGAATACTCTTGATGTGGGGCTTTCTTACTTCCATTCCAGATCTCCTTTCCGCCAAGCATAAGCCAAGCCTAATACTAGAACTACCAAGAAGAAGCCGATTGACAGCAGTGCCATCGAACCAAACTCCTTCACTACCACTGCCCATGGATACAGAAACACAGTTTCTACATCAAACATGAGGAACAAGATGGCAAAGAGATAGAATCCCACCGAGATGGGCAGCCATGAACTGCCGCGGGTTGGGATACCGCTCTCATACGGCTCACCCTTCACCTTAGCGTAGGACCTTGGTCCTATCAGCTTGGCTACCACGTAAGCCGCTACCACCAATGTAATAGCCGTCACCAAGACGGTAATTAACAAAGTAAAGTTCATAAAAAGCTAAAATAATATTACTAATGTTTTAATTATTCTGTCGTTTCTACTACTGAGCTATCACCTCTGTGATTGCCTCGCCTACACACGCGTTTGGCTGCTGTATGTGCAGCTTCTGGCACACTGTCGGAGCTATATCCGTGATGTGCACCTCTCTGCTGGTCTCACCATGCTTAACCTTCCAGCCGTAGAACAGCAGGGGGATATGGGCATCGTATGGATTCCACTCGCCGTGGGTGGTTCCGATGGGCGACGACCAGTTGCTATTAAATCCGTACCATCCTGGCTCCAGCATGAAGATGATGTCGCCCGAACGGTCGTGATGATATCCCTTAAGTGCTCGCTCCTTCAGCATCTCTGGCACAGGAGCTGTGGCTGCTTTCTTAAAGTCGAATGCAAATGCTACGTGTGGCAGCTTCAGCAGCTCTTTTACGATAGCATCGCGAATGGCCTGCTCGTCAAGTCCCTGCTCGCGGATGGCATCCTTATCCAGCACCAAGCGGTAGTCCAGACAGTCCTTGATAATATTCTTGGTCAGTCCGTATTCCTTAGCAAATTTCTTGTAGGACTCTACCAAGTGCTCCTCGTCGCCCTTCCATGCACCACCACCAAGCTTGTGGTCTATCATATACTGGAAGTTGTGTGCACCACCGTGGTCGGCTGTCAGGAATACCAGATAGTTACCCTCGCCCACCTGCTCGTCGAATGCCTTAAGCAGTTTTGCGATGTCCTTATCAAGTTCCAGATAAGCCTCATCGGTGCGCTCGCCACGAGTACCAAACTCATGTCCAATAACGTCGGTCTGCGAGAAACTTATGCAGAGCATATCGGTCACCTCGCCCTTGCCCAGCTGCTCACCCTTCAGGGCGGCGATGGCCATATCGGCTGTAAGATGACCGCAAAGTGGATAACTACCAACTTCTTTACCCACCTTCTTCAGTTCCTTGTTCTTTGCCATCTGGGCATTGAAGTCCTTAGCCCACTGTGGCAACTCCTGCATATACCATGTGCTGCTGATAAACTGTCCGGCCTTGGTGTCAATCCAGTAGGCAGCATTAGCGCTACGACCAGCAGGCAGGATGGCCGCACGGTCCTTGTAGCTCACACCGATTACCTTCGACTTGAAGTCGGTATGCAGTCGCAACTGATCGCCAATGGTAGTTGCCAACAGGTTTACTGGCGATGAAGCGTCTTTCTTATTACTACCCACTGTAGTCACGTCGTGATCCTCGCAGCTGCTTACTTTCACTCCGTTCTTGTAGAAGCTGTTACCACAGATGCCGTGGAAAGCTGGTGTCGTGCCCGTATACACACTCGTATGTCCGATGGCAGTCACCGTGGGCAAATAATTAATCAGGCAGTTATTACACGAGTATCCTTTGGTTATCAGACGTTTCAATCCGTCTTCCTGATACTTGTCGTAATACCTGCCCAGATAGTCCCAACGCATCTGATCAACTACGATTCCCACCACGAGCTTCGGACGCTCGTTGAATTGTGTTTGTGCCTGACTTTCAGTCACATAGCACGCTATTAGCGCAATGAATAGTAATATTCTCCTCATAATCGTGTGCAAAGGTACAAAAAATCCGCCAAAGCTCCAAACACTTTGGCGAAAATTTTGTAATCTATTTGCCTAACGATTATTCCTCGGCTGTTCTCTCAATGATTTCCAGACACATTCTGGAGTTGTGATAGGGGCATTTCCAGAAGCCTGCCTTGTCGTCGGTGGTGTTCAGCGAGCCGTCCTTATGGCGACTCCAATACCACTCGCCGTTGTCCCAGTCTATCAGTTGATCCTTGATGTATTTCCAGCATTTTTCAGCTTTGCTGAATGCCTCTTCGTCGCCGAAATGCTGCCACAGATTGAACCACCCTACTACATTCTCGGCCTGAACCCACCAGTGCAGGTCGTCGTCTACATGGCCTGTGTCCAGATTTGCCTCGTGTATCATAGCTCCTTCAGGGGTCAGTCCTTTCTCCGATGCCTCGGCCACCATCTGTACGATATTTTCCACCTTCTCCAGTACCATTTGGTCGCCTAATACCAGCGCTGCTTCGTGCATTAGCCACGAGCACTCGATATCGTGTCCGTAGCTCTCCAGATGGCCAGCTCCGCGAGTCCAGTCCATATCGAAGAATAAGTCGAGATGGTGGGTCTCAGGATTAAGAATCTTGTCGGTAAAAATATCAATCAGATTCCTAAGCGAACCTTCCACACTTACGATGGTCTCCATGGGCACACTTATGCTCACTGGCAGCACCGATCCGATGGTTGGCACGTAGTCGCACGACTCCTTAGCCTGCATCTCTTTCAGACACCTGAGGAGATTGGTGTATGGCTCGATGATGTGCAGGTGAGTGTTCTGCGACTTAGGATAGTTGGCATCCAGCTCCGACAAGCGCATATCGGCTATCTCGCCCCACTCGCGTGTGCAGGCCTCTATGTAGCCGTTGTGCTCACGGTCCAGAGCGTGTTCCTCTACGCAGTCGTATAGGTTCAGCGCATAGTCCAGCGCCTCTCTATCGCCCGTAGCACGTGCATATTCCGTCAGACCGTAGATGACAAAGCCGATGGCATAGAACTGCTTTTTGGTGTCCAGCGGATTGCCTTTGTAGTCTACGCTCCAGTACACGCCACCATACTCCTCGTCCACAAAGTGGTCGATAATATAATCCTTGGCTCGTGTAGCGGCCTCAAGATACTCCGGGTTGCCCAGCACACGATATGCGGCCGAGAAGCTCCACAGTATGCGGGCATTAAGTATAGCTCCCTTTTCGGCCTCTGGGTGCAGCTGTCCGCTGCCGTCTATGCGACCGTAGAAACCACCGTTCTCGTGGTCCTGCATCTTGTCGAGCCAGAATCGCAGAATGTTGTTCTCCAGCACATCCTGCATTTCCAGCCTCATCATATCTACGCGCCCGTTCATTTCTTAATAGGATAAATCCAACACAACAGTATTATCAAACCAGCGATGACAGCTGGGAAGATAGAGAACAGACTCCAAACCATCGTGAGCACCGAGTCGGTGATCGATGCCGGGTCAACCATCGTGTTGCCCATATCGTCTGTTATCATGCTTGCTCCTGCGATACCCAGGAACAGGGCTACCAGCGAACCAGAAATGGCTGTACCAAACTTCTGCGCCATGGTACCTGATGAGAAAATCAGACCTGTGCTCGATGTACCGTTCTTCTCGGTAGCATAGTCAGCCACGTCGGCATACATACTCCACAGCAGTGGCGAATACAGGCCGATACCGATAGATGTAAGCACTACCAGAGCCACCATCACCCAGATGTAACCTGGGTCCATTGGAACAAAGAAAAATGCTACTGAAAATACTACACAAATCAGCGCAGCTGCCATAAACGCCATACGCTTGCTGCCTATCATCTTGGTGAACGATGGCGACACACCACCGAAAATCATACAAGTAAGCTCACCAAAGGTCATAAACACGGTGTAGTTGATAATCAGTCCGCTCACGGTCACGTCGCCATGCAGACAGTATTCAAGCATATATCCGGCTACAGCGTAACGGAATCCATTGAAAAAGTTTGTACAAATTCCTATCAGCGTAAGGATAATCCATGGCTTATTCTTAAACAGATCGCCAAACTGCTTGAACGAGAATTTTTCGGCACGTACTGGCTTCAGTCGCTCCTTGGTCATCAGTCCGCAAGCCAGTGTTCCGGCTGCAGCGATAAGACCGAAGAATGCACCCAGCACAGCATACTGGTGCTGCTCTGTACCACCCACCAGGCGCTGCAGATATGGGAACGACAGCAGGGTGATAAATCCCATTGCATAGGCACCCACCATGCGGAAGCTAGAGAACTGGTTCTTCTCATTGTCATCATCTGTCATCACGCCCAGCAGCGATCCGTAAGGCACGTTCACTGCAGTGTACATTGCCATCATGAGCAGATACAGGCTGTAAGCCCACACACGCTTGCCCACAGGTCCGAAGTCGGGAGTGTAGAGCAGCAGTGCGAATATCAGTCCGAATGGGATGGCGCCGAATATCAGCCAGGGGCGGTATGTACCCCATTTGCTCTGCGTACGGTCGGCCAGCGAGCCCATCAGCGGGTCGGTCACCACGTCAAACATACGTGCTATCAGCATCAGCGTAGCAGCGTCGGCAAACGTAAGTCCAAACACATTTGTGAAAAACAATGGGAAGGCTATCGACATGATTTTCCATGTGATTCCTCCAGCAGCGGCATCGCCCAAGGCGTAACCGATCTTCTCTTTTAGTGTAGCCATATTTATTAATGTTTCGCTCGGCTTTGCCGCTTGGCTCCGCCAAGAATGTTTAATGTATAAACGTTTAATGTTTCACATTATTGTTTTTTGCGATGAGTTTTTTGATAGTTTCTACGCTTGCGGCTGTGTAGTAGCCGTCCTCAGGGGTGTTCATGCAGTAGTCTATCAGTCGGTCGATGGTAGAAGTAGCCACGTGCATGCGGGTGTCGGCCGATGCGTAGTATATAAACACCTTGCCATCCTCATCAGCTATCCATCCGTTGGCAAATGCCACGTTCATCACGTCGCCCAGATACTCGTTGCCCTCGGGCACCAGGAAATATCCGCCCGGACGTGCGATAACCTTCGTGGGATCGTCGAGTGCGGTCATATACATATACAGCACGTAGCGCAGTCCGTCGGCTGTGGCGCGCACTCCGTGGGCCAGATGCAGCCATCCCTTAGGAGTCTTGATGGGGTGTGGACCCTCGCCGTTCTTCACCTCAGTGATGGTGTGATACTTGCGCTCGTAGATTATCTTCTCTTCCTTAATCTCTGCGTGTGTAATATCGTCAACCAGTGCCCAGCCGATACCGCCACCGCTACCAGTGTCGATAAATCCGTCCTGTGGACGTGTGTAGAATGCGTACTTGCCGTCCACAAACTCTGGGTGCAGCACCACGTTGCGCTGCTGACTCTTGGTCTTCAGGTCGGGCAGACGGTACCATGTCTTCAGGTCCTTGGTGCGAGCGATACCAGCAGTAGCTGTAGCGGCCGAAAGGTCGCCAGGCTGCGAGTCGTCGTGACGCTCGGCACAGAACACTCCGTAAATCCATCCGTCCTCGTGCTGTGTCAGTCGCATGTCGTACACGTTGGTTGCAGGTATCACGTCGTCGGGCATGGTGATGGGCTCATCCCAGAAACGGAAGTTGTCCACGCCGTTGGGACTCTCGGCCACAGCAAAGTAACTCTTGCGGTCGGCTCCCTCCACGCGTACCACCATAATGTACTTGCCCTGCCACTTCATTGCGCCGGCGTTCAGTGTGGCGTTGCACATTATGCGCTGCATCAGGTATGGGTTGTCCTTCTCGCAGAAGTCGTACTTCCACTCCAGGGGCACGTGTGCTGCAGTCACTACAGGGTTCTTGTACTTCTCGTAGATACCATTACCCCACTCCAGGGGCTCGTTCTTCATTGTCAGCAGCTCCTCATGATGCTTTCTCAATGCTGCTACTTTCTTCTCAAATTCTGTCATATCTAAATATAATGTTTAATCTTTAATGTTTAATGTTTAATCTTTAATGTCCTCCAGGAACATCACGTTTTTCTTGTTGTACATCTCGCGGAAGTATGGTGCGTCGGGCTGCGATGGCGATGGGCCGAACCACTCCTCGCGATAGTTTCGCCATACCAGGAAGTAGCTTATCTCGTACTTGTCTGTCACTGGTGTCAGTGTCGATGTCCACCATGTAGGGTCAGTCAGATTCTTCAGTCCGCACTCTGTCAGGGCGGCTATCTTTCCGTGATCCTTGGCAAACTTGGTCAGCATGGCCAGATTGGCGTCGAGCTGAGCCACAAAGTCCTCCTTGGTGCCCCACTGATATCCGTCGATACCAACCAGCTTTATGCGGTCGTCGCCTGGATAGCGCTCCAGATACTTCTGCTCAGTCAGATCGGGTGCCATGCCTGGCGAATATGCCCACAGCAGATTGTCGAAACCATCAGCATCCAGTTTGTCCTGCAACATGTTCCACAGAGCCTTATATTCCTCGGCAGTACACAGTTTCTCGCCCCACCAGAACCAGCTGCCGGTATTCTCGTGCCACGGACGGAAGATGATGGGCACTTTCTTGCCGTCGGCTGTCTTCAGCTGTGCCAGAAAATCGCTCACGCGCTGCATCCATGTCTTAAACAGCTCGTGCTTCTTTCCTCCTTCCAGTATGTTCTTAACTACGGTTGTATCGGTCACGTCCCATGCCGTTCCCTCGGGGAATTTCTGTCCAGCCAGTCCGCCACCCTCGATAGTTGTCATCGGGTTGCGTGGGTGCCAACTTATGGTTACCACACCACCGCGCTCGTAGTGCTTTATTATCTCGTCGCGCATCTTGGTAAATGGCACGCTGTCCAGATTCTTCTGGTCGCCCATCTCTATGCCTCCCAGTTCAAATCCCATCACAGCAGGCCAGTCGCCACAGGTATTCTTCACGTCGCTAGAGTCGGATTGGTAGTCCCATGTCAAACCGTAGAATGGATCGTCCTGATGACCAAACATATACCCCTTCTGTCGCAGAGTGTCCAGACGCTCAAACAGTTGCTCGGCCTGTGTTTTCTCTGCCTCTACCTTCTTTGTTGCAGTGCAGCTGGCAATCATCATCGCCCCCACTGCCATAGTCATTAGCTTCTTCATATAGTGTTTTTATTGTTTCACGTTTAATGCTTAATGTATAATGTTTAATGTTTAATGTATAATGTTTAATGTATCCAGCAACCAGTTCTCCCACTCGTCCCACTGCTCCTGATGCCAGTAGTGCCATGTGGCCTGATATGGGCTCAGCTCCTTGGGCCCCTTCACCGTGTTGTATGTAGCCCACGCTGTTGTTGGTGGCACCACGTCGTCGTTGTATCCGAACGAGAACCAGCCCTTCTGATTGCCGTCGATCAGTCGCGCAAAGTTCACGCCGTCGTAGTATCTCGATACCTCTATCTGCTTCTCCTGACCCTTTCCTTTGTTCCAGTAGAAGTAGTGAGGCCATCCGCAGGCAGCACCGTTCTGCCAGTTGGTATGATCGCACAGCGCAGCGTGCACGGGGGCGTAGCTGGTTATACGCTTGTCAAGTCCGGCCGTAGCCAGCGTAAGGAATCCTCCCTGGCTCGAACCCGATACAGCAGCCTTCTTGCCGTTCCATGGGGTGTACTGCTCTATATAGTCCATCGCACGCACGCAACCTATTATCACGTGGTGATAGTAGTGCTTCTCGCGATTGTCCATGTTATACTCCCAGTAGCACTTCAGTGGTCCGTTGTTCATCTCGTCGTATATGTGCTGCTCCATCGTCACAGGCACACCGTGTATACCTATCTCCAGTGTTATCACACCCTGCGATGCAGTGTATACGTCGCCTCCGTAGGGGCGCACACCAGCACCTGGCACACGCAGCAGTGCAGGATATTTGCCCTCGCGCACGGGCACGCACAGTATACCATATGTACGCGAGCCCCAACTCTCGTTCTGGAAACTCACCTCATACACGTTCACGTCCTTGGTGCATCGCTCGGGCAGCAGTCGCTTGGTGGGCTCCAGTGCCGTGTTGCGAGCGTCGGCGATGGCCTTCTGCCAGAAAGCCTCAAAGTCCTTCGGCATCACCGTAGATGGCTGCAGTTTCTCCGGACTGAATGCTGCTCCGCATGCACCCTTATAGTCCTTGCCGCCCACGTGTGCAGTCACGTCCACACGATAGAATCCGGGCTGCTTCATGGTGCCTGTCAGCTTCAGCGTGCCGTCCTTCAGCACCATGCTCTTCTTCACGTTCTGATACATCTCAGGTCCTGCAGCATAGTCCACTGCCACATTCTTCATCAGCGTACCCTCCTGGCGCACCTCTATCGTGTAGGTAGCCTTCTCGCCAGTATTGTATCGCCAGTCCTGGTGGTCGGGTTCCACCGTCACCACCACACTGTTTCCGCGTATCTGGCCCATCATGGCCACACACACCATCAAGCCCATCATCAGGCCCAAACCTCTCTTCATATTATATTGCTTTTTCATTACACTATTTCATCAGATTGTTCATACGCATCACCTGTTCCTTCACCACGCTCAGTGTCGTTGTGTCGCTTGCAAACACCGAGTTCAGTCCCTGAGCCTCCTGTGCAGGGTCGCCTGTATAGTCGTCGCCCACCTGCCACTGGTCCTCGTGCTTGGGCTGGGCAAATCCGCCCCATCCCCAGAAGTTACATCCTGCAAAGCTGCCGCCCTTCTCGGCATTTTCGCCCACCAGAGCAAACACATATTCGTAGAATCCGTCGCGGCCCTTGGTAGGTGTGCCCAGGGCAAACTTAAAGTCGTCGCGCGGGTATCCGAACTCCTCCATCACCAGCGGTTTCTGTATGCGCTCGCATATCTCCAGGTGTCGGTCTATATACTCCTTGGTGTTCTGCTTGGCTCGTGGCAGATTCTCTATCAGCGAGTCTTGCTTGGCCCATCCCCAGTTGTATGGCCACAGGTGTATATTAGCATAGTCTATGTTCTTGTCGGCAGTGATACGTTCCCAACAGTCGTAGTCGCCCTCGCAGCCCCATGCGCCCTCGCTACCTATAGATATCAGGTGGTTAGGGTCCAGACTGCGAATCAGTGCCGATGCCTCGGCCAGCCACTTCTCGAATGCTGGCAGCGCCTCTTTCGAGAATGCACGCGGCTCGTTGCCTATCTGCCATGCCATGATGGCCGGATCGTCCTTGTAGGCCACTCCCGTATAGCGATTGGTGCGGCTCACTATAAACTTCACGTAGTCATAAAACAGCTGGTGTGCCTTCTCGTTTGTAGCATATTTCGTCATTGCCTCCATAAATGCCGGATATCCAGCCTCGTTGGGTCGCGGCTGCTTGCCCAGTCCTGCGTGCTCCAGATAGAATCCGTATCCTCCGCTCCACTCCCACGAGTTGTTCAGATACATCACAGCCACCATCTTTCGCTTGCCCATCTCCTGCAACAGATAGTCCAGACCCGCCAGTATCGTGTCGTTATACACGCCCGGCTTCACCTGCAGTGTAGGCTCCACCTTGGTAGTCACGCCACGCTCGCCATCGCTGCCCACCAGTATTCGCAGGTTGTCTATACCCATCTCCTTCATCTTGTCCAGTTCCTGGCACAGTCGTTCGCGATTGCCGCCCTGGCCCTCGCTGCCCAGTATCGCACCGTACCAGAAGTTTGTGCCCACATAATAATAAGGTTTACCGTCGCGCACAAAGTGCCCGTTCTCCACCTTCACAAAATCCGTCGATGCCTCCTGCTTGCTGGCTCCACAAGCCACCAGACACGCCACCAACGCCATCGCGCCCAATAGTTTAATACCTTTCATATATATAATTACGTTTTTAGCTTTTCTAATTGCGGTTGCAAAGATAAAATAATAAAAGTATACACACAAGTTTTACTTGATATTTTTTTGCCCCTTTGCAAAATATAATCATAAATGGTCAAAAAAAAGCAAGCGAGGGGGCTTCACTGAAATGAGCGGGGAGGTTCTAATTCTGGATATGAATGCAAAGATGTAAAAATAATCTAAAATCGCTGCATGGTTTGAGATTTTTTTGTAACTTTGCAGCATGAAAAGGAAAAATTGCATTATAATTACCATGATGATGATGGCTCTGAACTGCCAGGCGCAGAAGATGAGCAAGTACCTGTTTGCTTACTTTACAGGCAACGATCCCAAGGAGGAGCAGATATGCTTCGCGGTGAGCGACGACGGCTTTAACTACACACCGCTGAACGGTGGACGACCAGTGGTGGCGAGCGACACTATAGCCCGAGCCAAGGGCGTGCGCGACCCGCACATACTGAGGTGTAAGGACGGATGGTTCCGTATGGTGGTGACGGATATGCGCTGCACACTGGGATGGGCCAGCAACCGAGGAATAGTGATGTTGCGATCGCGCGACATGATACACTGGGAGCACCACACAGTGCACTTCCCTGAGCGATTTGCAGGTACTAATATGGAACACGTGACGCGCGTATGGGCGCCACAGACCATCTACGACGAGGCAGCTGGCAAGTATATGGTGTACTTCTCGCTGCTGACGGATGACGGCACGATACCCTACGACCGTGTGTACTGGTGCTATGCCAACGATGACTTCAGCGATCTGGCGACAGCGCCACAGGTGCTGTACGACGTGAAGGCGGCAAGTATAGACACTGACATAGTGCAAGACAAGGAGGGCACGTATCACCTGTTTTTCAAGACGGAATCGGGCGAGCGCAGGGGCATAAAGAAGTTTACACTGAAGGACCTGCACCGACCTGACACATGGAAGCTGCGCGAGGGATACTGCGAGACTACCGACAAGCCCGTGGAGGGTGCAGGGGTGTTTCCGCTGATAAGTGGAGGATGGTGTCTGATGTACGACTGCTACACCTCAGGACACTACCAGTTTACACGCAGCGAGGACCTGAACACATTCACATTTGTGCAGAACACTGAGACCAAGGGCAAGTTTACCCCGCGACACGGCACCGTGATACAGATAACCAAGAAGGAATACAAACGCTTGCTGAAGGCCTACAAATAAGGACAACCTAATAATAAAATTACACTATAAACGAAATGAAAAAGAAATTAACCCTTTTGATGCTTGCTGCCCTGCTGATGTGCGGCACAAGCGTGATGACATCGTGCGGCGACAACGATGACAACGAGATCGAACTGGCGCAGAAAAAGTATCTGAAATCGTGGAACAAGTGCGAGGCGCTGACGGCTCTGACAGAGTATGTGGAGGACGTGACTAACCCGAAATCGGCCAACTTCATACCTGTGGAGGACCGCATAGCTACGTTCGACATGGACGGAACGTTTGTGGGCGAGCTATACCCGACGTACTTTGAGTACAACCTGCTGGAGTATCGCGTGCTCGACGATCCTGACTATCGTGACAGGGCTCCTGAGGACGTGAAGGAGGCTGCACAGAGCATTCGCGACTTTGTACGCCAGGGTACACCACTGCCCGACCACTTCGACATGGTGCACGCCTACGCTGCTGCTAAGGCTTATGCCGGCATGACGCTGGCTGAGTTTGACGCATACGTGAAGGCCTACGCTGCAATGCCTGCCAACGGATTCAGCGGCATGACCTACGGACAGAGTTTCTATCGCCCCATGCTGGAGGTGTTCGACTATCTGAAGGACAACGGCTTTACATTCTATGTGGTATCGGGCTCCGACCGATTTATCTGCAGAGCACTAGTGGAGAGCATAGGCATAGAGCCCAACCGAGTGATAGGCATGGACGTGAAACTGACTACTAGCAATCAGGGCGAAGAGGCTGGCGTGAACTTCACCATGAGCAAGAATGAGGACCTGAAGCGCACATCGGAACTGATAATAAAGAACCTGAAGACCAACAAGGTGCTGCAGATTTCGCAGGAGATAGGTAAGGTGCCCGTGCTGTCGTTTGGCAACAGTGGTGGCGACTGCGCTATGCACAACTACGCTCTGAGCAACACCAAGTATCGCAGCGAGGCATTTATGCTGATAGCTGATGACGAAGCGCGCGACCACGCTAACCGCGAAAAGGCGCTGACGCTGGGCGAGAAATGGCGCGATTCGGGCTATCACGTGATATCGATGCGTGATGACTTCAAGACGATATACGGTGAGGGAGTTACGAAGACTGAGTTTAGTTTCGAATAGGAAATAAAAGAAAAGAGGATTCATCTGCGAATCCTCTTTTTTGTTGTATTTAGTTGATACCTAAGCGTTCAACTTCGAAGTCGGCTGCTGAGAACCACGTCGAATTGTAGAGCTTGCCGGTGAACTTGCTGTCGCTGGTGATACCGTAGACAAGTGTGGCTGGTTCCTTAATCTCGATGGTAACAACCACCTTGCTCCATCCGAAGCCTGAACCATTATTACACTCCTTCTCGGCCGAACCCTCAGGAGCATTCTCCCAGATCTCACCCTCGGTATTGCCGTAGTGTGGAACCTCTACCATCTTTACACCAGCCTTGCCACTCTTGGTGGTAGCGAAGATGTAAACACCAGGACCCTCGGCACGTGCAGCACAGATGATGCGATATGTGCCTGGCTCAACAGGCTGTGTCTTCTCGGCCTGATACAACTGGCGATTGTTGGGGTTCCAAGCGTCGAGATAAGCCACCTCGGTGTCGCCGTTATAGTACTCGCCCTTGCGCACATAGCAGTCGTAGCAATCCTCGTGCTGAGTGAGTGTCCAACCACCCTTGCTAAGGTAGCTCTTGCTAAGTTCGTCCATCTTGATACCCATATACGAGTTGCGGTCTTCCTGCTTAGCCATCAGGGCCTTCTTAGTCTCCTTAAGAATCTTGACAGATGACGGTACGAGCACACACAGGGCTACTGCAAACACAGCCCACGATGCGATGCGCTCGATCTTGCCCTTACACTTGCGCGCAAGCATATAGATGACTGACGCGATAACTACGTGGAGAGCAATGATGTAGGCAGTGAACAGACCTGGAGTGTTCTCCTCGATACCGTTAAGACCCAGACGACTGAGTGTGAACGGCAGGTCGACATTCTCGGGCATCATGCGATGTGCTATCACCTCCATAGCCAGCAGTATCATAGGCACTGCCCAGAAGATGGCAACGGTAGCCACAATTGCGATTAAAACTTTCTTACATACGTTGATAGTTTCCTTTTTTTCCATACTATAAATATTATTATTAAGTTTCAGTTTGATACGTTTACTTGCTGTGATATGCCACAAGCCCCTGCAGCGGACTCTTGAGGATGGTGCCCATGGGGTAGCCCAGCATCTGGACGATGAGCTGCAACTGCTCCTGATAATAGAAAGCTATGCTGCCCACGAACGACAATGGAAGGTCGTGACGACCATAGCGCGACACGTGGTAGTTGATGAAATCGCTGAAGGTACTATATACCATCTGTCGGATGCCCTCCTCGTCGAGGTGGCGATGGATGAACTCTGACAGCGACGCGAGGAAGCGGTTGGCCTGTGGCTCGCGATAAACCTTATTGATAATTTCGGACAACTCGAGTCCCATCTCCTTCTCGAACGTGAGACGGAGATTGTGGGGCAGAACGCCTGTATAGAGGTCGTGCAGCAGATGCTTGCCCAGCACGGCTCCACTACCCTCGTCGCCCAGGATGTAACCCAGAGCGGGAGTGTTGTGAACGATCTTCTTACCATCGTACACACACGAGTTGGCACCTGTGCCAAGTATGCAGGCTATACCAGCCTCATCGCCACAGAGCGCACGGCAGGCTCCAAGCAGATCGCTATGTGCCTGGACTGTCTTAGCATCGGGGAACGACTCGCGCAGCAATCCCTCGACACGGCCCTCGACCTCAGGACGAACACCGCTGCCGTAGAAGTAGACTGCCTCTACCTTAGAGTCGCCCAACTGGGGCAACACGTCGTGAGCGAGCACTCCACGTATCTCGTTGTCGGACACATGGAAGGGGTTGAGCCCCACTGTCTGGACCTCAATCTGCGTGGATTCGTCGTCGCCCGTCAGGCATATCCAATCGGTCTTTGTGCTGCCGCTATCGGCTATCAGTATCGCCATAATACGATATAATTTACGTAAATTTGGGGCAAAAGTAACAAAAAATCACCAAAAATCCAAAAGTTTCGAAAGAAAATGCAGAAAAATAAAGAAAAAAACACTAATTTTGCACCAATGTAATAAAGAAACATAGAACTGAAATATGAAGAGAATACTGTTATTTTGCGTGTTTACACTTGCCATAGTGATAGAGGCAGGTGCAGTGCTGAAGGAGAAGGACCTGGAACAGACACTGGGTATACTGCGTACGGAACTGAAACAATATGACAGCGAACTGGATCGCAGATCGACCATGCGAAAGGACCGCACCAAGCGACTGATACAGCAGCTGATGGCCACCATGAAGCGGGCCGACCAGAATGCACTGATGCTATACTCGCAGCAGCAGGACAACGTGTTCGACCTGACATATGCCTGCCACGAGGCCACCCAGCAGTATCATAACTTTCATCGACAGCAGTTGCCGTTTACCAGTTTTCTGGAAAAGACTGAGGGCGAGATAGCTCGCTACGACAGCTTGATAAACCATCTGCAGGGCATACCCACACGAATGATGACAAAATACGGAGCCGAGAATCGCGACTCATGCTTGCTGATAGCACAGAGCATTCGTGGCAAACTGGAGGACAATGCCAACACGCTGCGACGCAACATCTATCTGTACACCAAGGCAGAGAACAGACTGAGCGAGCTGAACGACTACGCCAACAAGCGCTACAACGAGATACAGCAGAGCATCTTTATAAATGGAGGCGACAGCTACCCCACCCTGATAAGCAATCTGAGCCGACGATGGACACAGATATCAGACAACATCAGGAAGAAGTACAGCTTCAGCACCAACGCCAACTCGCAATGGAGTCCGAAGTGGATATTCGGCATGTTCCTGGGTATACTGTTCTACGTGTTAGTGGCCATAGTGCTGAACCTGCTGTTCTTTAAGTTTGCTCTGCCCAACAAGTTTAAGACAGAGGAATTTAAGAAGAAGCGTGTGTGCATAATAATGGCCACCACCACTGTGACCTTTGCCATACTGCAGGGACTGGTGATAAACAACTCGAGCCAGAACTTCCTGATAATGGCATCGGGCCTGCTGGTGGAGTATGCATGGCTGCTGGGTGTAGTCCTGATATCGCTACTGATGCGAGTGAAGGGCGACCAGATAAAGAGCGCATTCCGCATATATGCGCCACTGATAGCAGTAGGATTCATCGTTATCGGATGTCGCATCATCCTGATACCTAATGAGTTGGTAAATCTGACACTGCCCCCGATACTGTTGCTCTGCGCACTGTGGCAGTGGAGCGTAATCCGCCGTCACAATCAGAACATACCACGCAGCGACATTTTCTATACTTACGTATCGCTGATAGTATTCGTGGCATCGGTAGTATGCTCGTTCATAGGCTACACGCTGTTTGCAGTGCAGCTCATCATCTGGTGGATAATGCAGCTTACGTGTATACTCACCATCACCTGCATAAGCCGCTACCTGGAGATTTACGCAAAGCGTAAGCGACTGACACAGAAGCCGATATCGCAGACATGGTGGTACTATCTGGTGGAAAAGGTGGCCATGCCAGTAATGGGCGTACACTCTATACTGCTAAGCGTATACTGGGCTGCTAAGGTGTTCAACCTTACGGACATGTGTTTCATGATATTCAAGCATCCATTTATCAACATGGTAAATGCGCAGGGAGAACCTACCCTAACGGTATCCATTCTAAAACTCATCATGGTGATCAACTCATGGTTCCTGTTCCGCTACATTACCAAGACCGTACTGGCATTCCTGAAGATGCACTACGAGATAAGCGACCCATCGACAGCTGCCAGCAGAGAGGTGATGGGCAAGAACGTGATACAGGTGCTGGTTTGGGGCGTATGGCTGCTGTTCTCGCTGTCGCTGCTCAACATCAGTCTGGCTTGGCTCTTAGCTATCTCAGGTGGTCTGTCAACCGGTATCGGTTTTGCGTCGAAGGATATCATCGAAAACATCTACTATGGTGCCTCGCTGATGGCTGGACGTATAAAGGTGGGCGACTGGATAGACGTAGACGGAACAATGGGTAAAGTGGTATCAATCAGCTACACATCGACAGTGGTAGAATCGATACAGGGCGAGGTGATTACATTCCAGAATGCACAGCTGTTCACCAAGAACTATAAGAACCTGACGCGCAACCATGGATATGTGCTAACGACCATACCGTTTGGAGTGGCCTATGGCTCGAACCTGAAGGAGGTGACCAACATGGTGGAAGAGGCAGTAAACAACATGCACAATGAGTATATCGACCAGGAGAAGCGCGCTAAGTGTGTGGCTACAGAGATGGGCGATTCGAGCGTAAACTTCAAGCTAGCTGTATGGGCCGAGGCTCCTAAGCGCTCGCACGTAATCAGCGAGGTGCTGAAGTGCATCTACGACACACTGAACGAGCACAACATCAACATCCCGTTCCCACAGCGAGATATTCACATAGTGAATAATTAAAGTTTTTTTATAAAAAATTTGGCTGATTTGTAGAAATTGCGTATTTTTGCGGCATAAAATGAGTAATATGGCAACAATAATAGCAGGACCATGCGTCATAGAGTCGGCAGAATTGCTCGACACCGTGGCGCAAAAGCTTGTGGAAATAAACAAGCTACTGGGCACCGACATCATCTTTAAGGCATCGTTCGACAAGGCTAACCGCACGTCGATCACATCCTTTCGTGGACCTGGCATAGACCGCGGTCTGCAGATGCTTGCCGATGTAAAATCGAAGTACGGACTACGTATACTTACAGACATACACGAGAGTTGGCAGGCCAAGCCTGTAGGCGAGGTGTGCGACGTGATACAGATACCAGCATTTCTGTGCCGACAGACTGACCTGATAGTGGCTGCAGCCAAGACTGGCGCTGTGGTTAACATCAAGAAGGCACAGTTTCTAAGCGGCAAGGACATGGTGTACCCCGTAGGTAAGGCCAAGGACGCTGGTGCCAAGGAGGTTTGGCTTACAGAGCGTGGCAACATGATGGGCTACAACAATCTGGTGGTTGACTTCCGCAACATACCCGACATGCTGGAGATAGTGCCAACAGTGATAATGGACTGCACTCACAGCGTGCAGCGTCCTGGCGGAAGCGATGGAAAGACTGGTGGCGATCGCCGATTTGTGCCACAGATGGCGCTGGCAGCAAAAGCCTTCGGAGCCACAGGATACTTCTTTGAAGTACACCCCACCCCCGATCAGGGTCTGAGCGACGCCGCCAACATGCTGGAACTCGACAAGCTGCAATCGCTTGTGGAAAAACTTATTAAAGACTGAGAATGAAGACATCAAGAGAAATCGCGATACAATGCATTAAGGACGAGGCGGAGGCAGTGTTGAGTCTGATACCACAGCTCGATGAGAACTTCGACAAGGCTGTGGACCTGATACTGAACTGCAAGGGCAAGGTGATCGTAACAGGTGTGGGCAAAAGTGGCCACATCGGCGACAAGATAGCATCTACCCTTTCCAGCACAGGCACACCATCGTTCTTTACCAATCCGCTGGACGTATTCCACGGCGATCTGGGTGTGATGACACCCGACGACGTGGTGCTGGCGATATCAAACTCTGGACAGACAGACGAACTGCTGCGATTCATACCTATGGTGCTGCACATGCACATACCTATCATCGGAATGAGCGGCAACCCTAATTCGCTGTTGGCCAAATACTCTACTATCCACCTGAGCGTGCTGGTAGAGAAAGAGGCTTGTCCGCTGAATCTGGCACCGACCAGCAGCACCACTGCACAACTGACTATGGGCGACGCGCTGGCGATAGCGCTGATGGAGAAGCGCAACTTCCAGCCACACGACTTTGCACAGTTCCACCCAGGTGGCGAACTTGGTAAGCGACTGCTGACCACTGCACAAGACGTAATGCGCACAGAGGATATGCCAGTACTGCCACCCGAGATGCATCTGGGCGAGGCTATCATACTGGTGAGCAAGGCCAAGCTGGGGCTGGGTATAGCTATGGTGAACGACGAGATAGTAGGTCTGATTACCGATGGCGACATTCGTCGCGCTATGGAGAAATGGCAGGCCGAATTCTTCGACCGCACCGTGAGCGACATCATGACCCGCACACCAAAGATGGTGAAGCCTGAGACGAAGATTACTGAGATTCAACAAATCATGAACAAATACAAGGTTCACTCGGTACTGGTGACTGACGGAGATAAGCACCTGCTGGGAGTAGTTGACCATTATTCTTGTATGATATGACGATGATGAAGACTATAAAGAAACTATTGATCTTTTTGATGCTGGCATTGCCTGTGGCAGTGGCAGCCGACTACCTGTTTAAAACACTCGAAGCTCGCGACGGACTGACATCGAGCCAGGTGAACTGCATACTGAAAGACTCGCGCGGATATATGTGGTTTGGTACGCCTGCAGGACTGTACCGATTCGACGGATACACATTCCGCAACTTCCAGAGCGACTCGCAGAACGGTAGTTCGCTTAGCGACAGCTATATCAACTCTATACAGGAGACACTCGACGGAAACCTGCTCATCGAGACTGCTCAGGGCTACTGCATCTATCATCCGCAGACTGAGAGCTTTGAGCGCGACATGAAACAGGCCTTCGCACGATTCGGTATCGAGACCATTCCATCGGTAGTATATGTAGACAAGCACAAGAACCTGTGGGGAGCTATCCCCAACAAGGGTGTGGTATGCTACAATCAGCAGCAACAGACACTGCACGAGTTTGGATATACCGACGACTCGAAGGGTGTGCCACAAGGTGTGGTTTGCTCTATCAGCGAGTGTAAGGAGGGTGCACTGATAGTGTACGACGACGGAAAGATAGCCTGCTGCGACGTGATGCACCAGCAGAACACACTATGGGTGGCCGAGGGTATACCTGCACTGAAGGACCACAACACAAAGTCGCTGCGTGCATATGCCGATGAGAACGACAACATATGGCTGTACGGACAGGGCACTCTGGTGATGTATAATCGCAAGAAGGGCGAGTGGGACTATACTGTAAGTCAGAAGCTTGGTGTGACAGGACTGGGTGTTGACCGCAACATAAACGGAATGGCAGGAAACGCTGGCAGCATCTGGATAGGTAGCGACCAGCTGGGACTGCTCAGAATGGATCCAAACACTTTCGAGATTCAGCCTGTACAGCCACGAAACATCAACGAGAAACAGCTTATCACAGATAATATCAGCATTCAGAGTCTGTATATGGACGATACAGGCCTGCTGTGGGTAGGTACTGAGAAATCGGGTGTGGCATTTACGGGTAAGTACATCTATCGTTTCGGCTCAGAGTTGATAGGTGATGTGACAGCTATGGCACAGCATGCCGACGGATCGATATGGTATGGAACCAGCGACAAGGGTGTGATAGGTTTCAACGGACAGTTGGCCAGCCTCAAGGTGTCGTGTATGAGCAATACTCCTGATGGTAGTATTTGGATAGGTTCGAAGCGCAACGGTCTGACACGTATCAAGGATGGCGTATCGACCATCTACTCTGTAGCCAAGGACAGCGTGCGAACCATCATCGACGACCACATCAACGACCTTACTACTGATAAGATAGGTAACCTGTGGATAGCCACCAACGGCGGACTGCAGGTGTACAACTCGCGAATGAACTCATTCTCGAGCTACACTCGCGAGAATGGAAAGTTGAGCACCAACAGCATCACCTGTCTGTTCTACAAGCAGGATGCCAATGCCAATAACCTGCTTATCGGAACCAGCGAGGGACTGATAATACTGAACCTGTCGACCACAGAGAAAAAGGTGATGACGGGTAACAGCACCAATCTGAAGAGTTTCACCAACAACTATATCACACAGATATTCCAGGATTCACGCGGACTTATCTGGGTAGGTACACGCGAGGGACTGAACATACTGAACCTGGAAACTGACGAGCTGGACTACCTGACAGAGAAGCAGGGACTTTGCAACAACAACATCTGCGGTATAGCCGAGGATAAGAACCACTGCATCTGGGTGACCACTAGCCGAGGTGTGAGCCGTATAGTGATACAGCGTAACCACGAGGACGCTAAGAACAACTACGGTCTGTACAACTACACCACTGCCGACGGACTGCAGAGCAACGAGTTTAATACAGGCGCCATACTTACCAAGCAGGACGGCGAGGTGCTACTGGGTGGACTGTATGGTGTAAACTGGGTGCTGCATCGCGAGAATGCCGAGAAGGAAGAACTGCCAAGAGTAATGCTTACACAGCTGTTCATCGGCGAAGAAGAGGTGCTGGCCGGACATGAGTATCATGGCAAGGTGATACTGAATCAGGCACTGAACGAGACCAGTCGCATCGACCTGAGTCATAGTCAGAACACATTCACCATAAAGTTTGCCGCTGGTAACTACAACCAGAGCGAGCGTCTGCAGTTTATGTACTGGATGGAGGGTCGCGATGAGGACTGGCGCAATGGCGACGCACTGACTCATGGTGTGACATTCGAGAACCTGAAAGCAGGTAACTATATACTGCACGTAAAGGCTATCAATGCCGAGGGTGCTGTAAGTAATCAGGAGCGAGTGCTCGAGATAACTGTAGAGCGCCACTTCCTGCTGTCGTGGTGGATGATAACTGCCTACATCATAGTGCTGGCAGTGATCATATACTTCTGGCGAATCGGACTGAAACAGCTTAAGGCTATCAAGCACAGGAAAGAGGCTGTGATAAGGGAGTTGCACCTGCAGCGCGAAGAAATAAAGGCTGCAAGCGACGATCTGCGCCAACCAATGGCCCGAATGACTTCTATCATAGGTAACCTATCGGAAAAGGAGAAGAGCCTGGAGGAGAAGGAGCAGTTGAACGCTCTGCACTCGCAGATGCTGCAGATCATCACCCGTGTGGCTGATATGCAGATGAATCTGGAGCACCCAGAGGAGAAGGCAAAGAACAGCGTACACGATCGTCTGCAGATGAACAACAAGGGAGAAATCGAGTTGCCGGAAATCGCAAGCGAGGTACTTACAACAGAGTCAACTCACTCGCGTGCTGCTATCGACTCGCCTACTGCCAAGTTCACCGTCATCATGATCGACGACAACGAGGAGTTCCTGGAGTTTGCTGCTGCACGACTGAAGTTTGTATACAACTTCCACGTGTATAACGATATCGAAAAGGCTGCCGAAGACCTGGAGCAGATGAAGTGCGACCTGGTGGTTTGTAAGCAGGATATGTTTGGTATGACGGGTAGTGATCTGTGTAACCAGTTGAAGACCAACTACGTGACACAGAACATGAAGTTTATCCTGATGACCGACACTGTGCTCACACCACAGGATATGCGCTCTAAGAACATCACACTGAGTGCTGATGACTATCTGGCTAAGCCATTCAACCTGCAGGAGGCTACCATGCGATTCAACAAGGTGCTGGGTCTGGGTGCTGTACAGATGGACGACAACCTGATTGAGGGTGCTGAGACACGCCGACTGGAGGGCAACAGCAGCAGTATGACCACAGCTACCGAGACTTTGGACGCTGGCGAGATAAACACCACAGCACTGGCCGAGGTGGATGCCGACGACCCAATGAACAAGGTAGACACTAAGGTGAAGAACCCACGCAGTCAGGTGGTTACAAGCAATCTGCCTGAGGGTATCAAGGCTGCCGACGCTGATGAGGATGAAGGCGGTGGCAACGACTTCTCGATGATGGACGCAATGGACCGTCAGCTCATCAAGAACATCGAGCAGTACGTGCTGCAGAACATGAGCCGCGGACAGATAAGTCTGGAGGAGATGGCCAATGCGATGGGTATGGGCCGTGTACCATTCTTCCACCGTGTGCGCAGCCTGACCAACAAGACCCCAGCCGAGCTGGTAAGAGACATGCGACTGAAACACGCTTGCATACTGCTTAAGCGTACAAATATTAATATGAGTGAGTTGGCGAATAACATTGGATTTATGACTGCCGAGAACTTTATCAACATCTTCAAGGAGAAGTTCGGCATGACGCCACTGGAGTATAGATTGAAACATCGTAAATGATTATAAGAAAGCAATATCTGTCAGGAATAGTCACCATACTATTCCTGATGATTTCTCTGATTGGACAAGCCCGAGGTTCTGATTCACGTATCATGGATCAGATGGGTGTTGCGGGCGTAAAGTTCTATGATGGTAATGAGGTAAGACTGATAATGTCTGGCCGCGAGAAGTTTGAGATGATGTTCGAGGACATACGCAATGCCAAGAGCAGCGTGCACCTGGAGTACTTCAACTTCCGCAATGACTCGATAGCATCGCTGCTGTTCGACATTCTGCGCGAGAAACGTAAGCAGGGTGTTGAGGTGCGTGCGCTGTTTGATGGATTCGGCAACGATTCAAACAATCGTCCGCTGAAGAAACATCACATTCAGAGTCTGCGCAACGACAGTATCGACATACACGAGTTCGACCCAGTGCGTTTCCCATGGGTAAACCACATCTGGCCCAGAGACCATCGCAAGATAGTAGTTATCGACGGACACATAGCCTATACAGGCGGAATGAACGTGGCCGACTACTACATAGTGGGCACAGAGCAGGTGGGCGAATGGCGCGATATGCACTGTCGCATAGAGGGGCCTGTGGTGGATGAGCTGCAGGATATCTTCGCACGCATATGGCTAAAAGTAACCAACGAACACCTAAGGGACCAGAAGTATTATCGTGGCGAGAAGAAGGGCGACATGACTGTGGGCATAGTGAATCGCGAACCCAACAAAACCAACAAGATAATGCGTCAACTGTACATCAACTCACTCGACGATGCTCAGGATTCTATCCAGATAATCAACCCATACTTCACCCTGACGCCATCAGTAAAGAAGGCCATACATCGTGCCATCGATCGTGGAGTGAAGGTAGACATTCTGGTATCGGCCAAGAGCGACATACCACTCACGCCTGATGCTGTGTACTACAATGTGCATAAGTTGATGAAGCGAGGTGCAAACGTATGGCTGTATCAGCCAGGATTCCACCACTCCAAGATAATGATGGTAGACGGTAAATTCTGCACAGTGGGCAGCACCAACCTGGATGCTCGCAGTCTGCGATTCGACTACGAGGTGAATGCACTTATCGTAAACCAGAAGATAACGCAGGAACTGCAGGATATGTTTATCCGTGACACCAAGAAGAGCGTAAAGCTAACCCCTGAAGAGTGGAACAACTTCCGCACAGGCTGGCAGAAGTTCCGCGGATGGTTTGCTAATCTGTTATCACCATTCCTATAATAGCGTATGAACAGAAACACGGTGATATCGATAGCCAAGGGTATAGCCATCATACTGATGGTGATAGCCCATGCCGAAGCTCCAGGTGCGCTCAATGCGTTTATCTTCGAGTTTCACATGCCGCTATTCTTTATTACGGCAGGCTACTTCTTCTCGCTGAAGTATCTGAACGACGAGGCTACATTTGTGAAGAAGCGTATTAAGGGACTCTATGTGCCATTCGTAAAGTGGAGCGTATTCTTTCTGGCCATCCACAACCTGATGTTCAAGATAGGAATACTGAATGAGACCTACGGCAACGAGATGGGCGGAGTGACCCACCCCTACAGTTGGCACAACATACAGCAGAACCTGTGGACCATCGTTACGTCGATGGCTGGATATGATGCATTCCTATGTGGTGCGTTCTGGTTCTTCCGCGGACTGTTTGTGGCCAGCATACTATACCTTATTATATATAAGGTGATGGACATCACCATCAAGGCCGACAGATACAAGAAGTATATCCCCTACCTGGTCTGTGTCATACTGCTGATACTCTGCGGATGGAAAACCTACGAGGGACTGAAGATTATCACTCTGGTTCAGGGCGGTTATCGCGACTTGATGGGTTGCTTCTTCTTTGGATGCGGATTCATCTTCCGCCAGTGGGTTGAGCAGTACAACAAGCTTACACACAACGACGGAGTAAAACTGGCACTGAGCGTGGTGTTTGGTGTGATAGTATATCTGTTCTCGCACTATCTGATAGCCAACATGAACTGGCGCTCTACCTACACCCAATTCCTGTCGCTGCCCGTTCCAGCACTGTTGGGATTCCTGATGACCTACAACATCAGTATGCTCATCGACAAGAAGGACACATGGATAAAACGATTCCTGGTATATACAGGCGACCACACTCTGAACATCTTTATCTTCCACATCATATCCTACAAGGTGGTGAGTCTGATAAAGATATGGTATTACGGTCTGGATTTCAAGCAGATAGGATGCCATATGGTTATCCACGAACACTCGCAGGAAGACATGTTCTGGATACTCTACACCATCGCTGGTGTAGGTATACCATTATTAGGAACATGGGCAGTAGAAAAGCTGAAGACTAGAGGTCGATCAAGTCGGTCATCATCTGAATCTCCTCATCAGTGATGCCTTTTGCTTCGCAGAGTTTACGCTCACGACGTGTGATATGATAGCTTTCGCCCCATCTATACTCAGGAGTAAAGTTATCAACTACGTATCTGCGGAAACAGTCAGCAGCCTCTGTAATCTTGCCTGAGAACCACAGGTAGTAACCATAATTGCTCCAATCGTCGGCAGCTGGTTTCTCCTCAGCCATCAGTTGGTCGTATAGTCGTCCGGCCTGTTCGTATTTACCATTGCAGGTAAGCGTCCAGGCCAACACGCGAGCTACATTCAGATTGACGGCATCCTCGTAGTTAAGCTTAAACAGTATCTGTTCGGCCTCATCATAACGCTGCAGGTTGGTAAGACATACCGACTTGTTGAGCTGATATGACTTCTTATCAGGATTAATCTCAACCAACTGGTTGTACACATTCAGAGCCTGATCGTAGTACTCATCTGCGAACAACAGTCGGCCCAAGCCTGACAGTGCACGCTCGCTGTCTGGGTTCAGCTTCAGCGCCATCTCGTAGTGCAACTTAGAATCCACTTCCAGATATGCCATCAGCATGTGGTAGTCGTAGTCCTTATACTGATCATCATAGTACGATCTCATCAGTCTCTCAGCGTCATCCTTGCGATTGCGCTTGATGAGGAATGTGGCAATCTCCTTATAATAAGCCTGGTGGTCTGTTCCTTCGAGCAAAGGATATTTAATAAACAGGCACTTGCGAGAGTATTCGCCAAATATATTGCGGAACTCATTGCGCACAGGATTAAGACGGAAGAAACGGAACAGGTCCTGCAGGTATATACGTCGGATATATGCAGGAGTATTCATCTCTGCATCATCCATCTTCTGCACCATCTCGGCCTCACCTCTGTTCAGCATCTCGCGCACGTTCTGTGGTATCTGATTTAGCACAGTCTCGAAGGCAAGCACAAACGAGTATTTGTCGCTGTTGCAGAATGGACCATAGTCCAGAATTCTCTTTAGGAAAGTCTCGCCGCCAAACTTCTCAACAGCCTGTGCTATACCTGGGTGATCTATATAATAAGGTGTAAACCAGTTGATAATCTCATTGAAGAACGGGAATCGCTTCATCTGCGAGAAACCTCCGAAATAGATATCAGAGCCTTGCTTCTGCATGTCTACCATCTTACGGAAACCAGCCTCCATCTTCTCTAGTTTCTCCTCATCCTCGCCTGGGTGCAATATATCGTTGAGCATAGCTTCTTCGTCTTGTTCCAGCACACCACCACGTGTTATGTTCAGATTCTGACCCTTTATCATATCGGGCATTATCTCCTTCTGTATCACGTCGCGATCTTCGTCGGCACCCAGACAGAAGTACACCTGTTTCTGCAGTTCTACAAACTCCTTCATGCACTCGGTATCCTGCAGTGTGGCTCTTACAAGCTCACTCATCTCAGGGAACAGGAATTCCTCTACGCCTTCGTCTATCGAGAACACCCATCCCACCAAAGCACGCTGGCGCACATACTGGTCTGAGGCCTGCTGGTACACATGTATCAGGGTGCGGAACTTCACCATATCGTAGCAGTTCATAGCTGCCAGAGTGATGGCGCTGATGATGACCTGCTGATCGAAAGAATCGACTGTGGGCGATAGCAATAGCTGCTCTATCTCCTCGCCCTGTCCGTCGCTCCACAGGTCGGCTGTAAGTATGTAGGCAAAGAGTTCGCTCAGCAGTTGGTGATGCTGGCGATGCAGATTCTTACGACGCTCCTGGGCTGTATGCTTGGGCTCTAGGTCGAGCATAGCTATATCCGAAACAAACGATTCCAGCTGTTCGCGCACCACTTGTATCGACCAGTCGCGAGGACTCATGTGGACCTTCATCAGAAGCGAAGCCAGCAGTGGCGACTGCAGCACTCGCGCATTGGTAGTAACATTGGCATAGAGCACATACATGCGATGCAGCAGTTTCTCGTACTGCTGTGGCTGTTGTGGATCCTTATAGCCTTTTCGCCAGTAGTCCATCATCATCTGGTAGTCGGTCTTGATGGCAAAAAGTCGGTCGGAGTTTATCTGGTGCGGATGCAGGGCCAGGTAGTTCTCCATATGCTTGATGGCCCGCCACAGGTCGCGTACCTCTATATCAGCGCTTATCGATGATAGTAATTCGTCTTGTTTCATTGTTTACTTTTTCTTCTTTTCAAGCCAGCGCTTAGCGCAGTCGATATCCTTCTGTCGTGGTGCCTGGTAGGTAAACTTGAGCGAATCAGGCAGGGCGTCGATGGCCTGGGAGTTAAGTCCGTAGTACTTCTTAAGTATCTCGCGATAGTGCTTTACACCGTAGTGATTGATTGAATCGCAAGCCTGCTTGTATCCCTTCATGAATACATCCATCTGGCGCTTACGATTCTGGTCGCCCATATTCTTGGTGCGGAACACGAGTGCACCCATCTGCATATCCTGCTTGCGAGTGTCCATCATCACATAGTGCTTCTTCATAAGTGCCTGCGATGCCTGTGGCTCTGTCAGCAACATGGCGTCCATCTCGTTGTTCTCAAGCATCTTCAGTCGAATGTTCACATCGTTTATCTGTATACGGAACACACGCTCTGGGGCCAGCTTGGCGCTATCCACTGCCATATCGCCCAGCATATCCGTTACAGAATATCGAGTCATAGCCAGCATCTTGTCGTCGAGATGCTTAAAGTTAGTGATACGTAGTTGGCGCTGGCTTATCATCAACCAATAGGCATTGGTGGCAGCGGCATATCGCAGAGGTGTACCCTCCTTTATCATCTTCTCTGCACGCACAAGGTCAGTGATTGCCCCCTCAGCACGACCACGAATCAGGGCAGTGTCTACATCCATCTGTGCATTGTATCGCTTCAGTCGGATATCTACTGCCGTATCAAACATCTGTCGATCTTTGGCCACGTATACAGGCAGGCAGTCGAGTGTAGGTATCACGGCAATCTTGAGTGCAGCCGAATCCTCACGCCACATCTTTAGGCGCTGGGCACGTGTCAAGCGCTTGGTCTCTTCGTACGATTGTCCGCAAGCAGCGAGCATCACGAGAGCTATGAATGCTAAAACTAAATTCTTCATAATCGGGTGCAAAGGTACTGATTTTTTCAAAAAAAGCTTCTTTTTTTTGCTTTTTTTATTACCTTTGCAACCATTATGGCAAAAGACAAAACAGCATACGTATGTTCCAACTGCGGCCAAGAGTCGCCCAAGTGGATAGGAAAATGCCCCGCCTGTGGGCAGTGGAACACGTTTAAGGAGATAAAGATAGCAGGCGATACCAAGCAGCAAGCGGCTACTACTGCAGCTGCTACAGCAGGTCATGCACTGCGACAGAACAAGGTGCAACGTCTGCGCGACATCAGTTCGAAAGACGATCCTCGTATCGATATGCACGATGCAGAGTTGAATCGTGTGCTTGGTGGTGGACTCGTGCCTGGCAGCATAGTACTACTGGGGGGCGAACCTGGTATAGGAAAATCTACCCTATCGCTGCAAACCATGCTGAATATGCCTGAGAAGAAGATTCTCTACGTTAGTGGTGAGGAAAGTGCCCATCAGCTGAAGATGCGAGCAGAGCGCTTGGAGGGAGAACGCTCGGCTTTGCCGCTTTGCTCTGCAAAGAATGAAAATTTCCTTCTCCTCACTGAAAATTCGCTCGAATCTATCTTCGACCATATCAAAGAGGTACAGCCAGAGTTGATAGTCATCGACTCTATACAGACCATCTCGACTGAGGATGTAGAGTCGAGCGCAGGCTCTATCGCTCAAGTGCGCGAGTGTGCCTCTGCCCTACTCCGATTTGCCAAGACCAGTGGTGTGCCTGTAATCCTGATTGGCCATATCACCAAGGAGGGAACACTTGCTGGACCAAAGATTCTGGAACACATAGTGGATACCGTCATACAGTTTGAGGGCGACCAGCACTATATGTATCGCATACTGCGATCTATCAAGAACCGCTTTGGTTCTACTGCCGAACTGGGCATCTACGAGATGCAGCAGAACGGTCTGCGACAAGTATCAAACCCATCGGAACTGCTGCTCACACAGGATCGCGACGGACTATCAGGTATCGCCATCACATCGGCCATCGAGGGCATTCGTCCGTTCCTGGTCGAGACTCAGGCTCTCGTGTCTACTGCGGCATATGGCACACCTCAGCGCTCAGCCACAGGTTTCGATCAGCGCCGATTGAATATGCTGCTTGCAGTGCTCGAAAAGCGCGTGGGATTTAAGTTGGCACAGAAGGATGTGTTTGTAAATATCGCTGGTGGACTGCGAGTTACCGACCTTGCGATGGACCTCAGTGTTATCGCTGCAGTACTCTCGTCGAATGTCGACACACCTATCGAGTCTGGTTGGTGCATGGCTGGCGAAGTTGGTCTCTCTGGCGAGGTTCGTCCCATCAATCGCATTGAACAGCGCATAGCTGAGGCCGAGAAGCTGGGATTCACCGATATGATCATCCCAAAATACAACCTTCAGGGCTTCGACAAGAATAAATATTCAATCCATTTGCACCCTGTTCGCAAAGTAGAAGAGGCACTGCGTGCACTGTTTGGCTAACTATTTGTAAAGTCAGCCTTACATTATTTATAATACTACGCAAAAAAGATTTAAATATTCGTTGCACAATGTTCATTGTTCGATGATTTTTAGTATCCAACGAATTCAACTTTGCCGGTAAGAAGGCAATCGTACGTGTAGACTTCAACGTACCCCTCGATGAGAATGGTAAGATCACAGACGACACCCGTATCCGTGGTGCCCTGCCTACCCTGAAGAAGATTCTGGCTGATGGTGGTGCTACTATCATCATGAGCCACATGGGTAAGCCCAAAGGTAAGGTAAACCCAAAGCTGTCTCTGGGTCAGATCCGCGAGGCTGTTGAGAAGGCACTGGGTGTTCCCGTTGCTTTCGCTCCCGACTGCGCTAAGGCTGCTGATGCTGCCAAGGCTCTGAAGATGGGTGAGGCTCTGCTGCTCGAGAACCTGCGCTACTATCCTGAGGAAGAGGGTAAGCCAGTAGGTGTTGAGAAGGGTACTCCCGAGTACGACGAGGCTAAGAAGGCAATGAAGGCCAGCCAGAAGGAGTTTGCTAAGACTCTGGCTAGCTACGCTGACTGCTACGTAATGGACGCCTTCGGTACAGCTCACCGCAAGCACGCTTCTACTGCTGTTATCGCTGATTACTTCGACGCTGACAACAAGATGCTGGGTCTGCTGATGGAGAAGGAGGTTCAGGCTGTTGACAATGTACTGTCTAACATCAAGCGTCCTTTCGTTGCCATCATGGGTGGTTCTAAGGTATCTTCTAAGATTGGTATCATCGAGAACCTGCTCGGTAAGGTTGATAAGCTC
>ONGP01000022.1 GCA_900317405.1 uncultured Prevotella sp. | reverse complement strand
TTGAAATGTTAAAATGCAAAAGTTGTTGAGATATAGAGTGAGAGATGACATGAGAGATTAGGGAGAGATGAGGGAGGGATTCTGACAATCTCTCATCGCCCGAATCCCCTGTGTTTATGCGGGTTTTGAGAGATTATGTGAGAGAAGAGAGATTTTTCGTAGAACTATATTTATAAATTGGTTATTGTATTCGAGTTATGTCTATGAGTCGTTCGGATTATGTCTACAAGGTGTTCGACTGATGCTAACGAAGTGTTCGACCGAGTCCTTAGGGGGTATTCCCTTCGGTGGAACACTTTGTTCCCAACGTGGGAACGCTTCATTCCCAACGTGGGAACAACCCATTCCCTAGCTGGGAATCTTTATCTGCTTTTCCTTAATGGATGCATACAAAAGACTAGTGGTTCACTTGGAGAGCGCATGCGTGTTTCTGCAACAATGAGTTGGTGTTTTAAAACAGAAAAAGACCTTGTTGATAATATAAGAAAAGCACTAAATAATAACAAAGAGTTATACGTATCCTTTGAATGGGGAGAGGAAAAAACGGAAGATAAAGTTATAATTGAATTAATTTAGAAGGAGATAATAAGAATTATGCCAAAATCATTGGTTTGGAGATAATGATTATATACTCTGACTTCTGTTTTTTGGCATTTTTCTTGCCGGTATCGGCAAAAAGTTGTATATTTGCAGCAGAAATTGGCGCGAAAACTTGCCGATAGAGTGGAAATATGGAGTATATATCAGTTAGTAAGTTTGCAGAAAAGTATGGTATTTCTGAGCGTACGGCTCGAAATTATTGTGCTCAGGGGAAGATAGAGGGGGCTTTCCTGACAGGAAAGACTTGGAATATTCCTGCAGATGCCGTTTTGCCTAAGCGTGGTGAGAACAAGAAAAAGGAATCTCCATTGCTAAAGGCATTAAGAGAACAAAAGGTTTCGAAGCTAAAAGGTGGTATTTATCATCGTACCCAGATAGACCTTACCTATAACTCTAACCATATTGAGGGTAGTAAACTGACGCATGATCAGACCAGATATATCTATGAAACCAATACGATTGGTGTTACTGATAGTGCTGTGAATGTGGACGATGTAGTAGAGACTGTAAACCATTTTCGATGTATCGACTATATCATTGACCATACAGAGGACAAACTTACTGAAACCTTAGTAAAGCATCTACATCTGTTACTTAAATCAAGAACATCAGATAGCAGTAAGGATTGGTTTGCTGTGGGTGATTATAAGCGATTGCCAAACGAAGTAGGTGGACAAGATACTTGTGCACCAGAGGATGTTCACAAGGAGTTGAAGGCACTATTGGATGAGTATAATCAGAAAAAGAAGAAGTCTTTAGAGGATATACTCGACTTCCACGTGCGCTTTGAGCAGATTCACCCATTTCAGGATGGTAATGGACGTGTAGGCCGCTTGCTGATGTTTAAGGAGTGTCTGGCCAATAATATCGTTCCTTTCATTATCACAGACGACCTGAAGATGTACTACTACAGAGGCCTGCGAGAATGGGGACACATTAATGGATATCTGACGGATACTTGCCTGACAGCCCAAGATATGTACAAGGAACTGCTGAAGTATTTTAGAATTAAACATTAATAAGGAAATTAGTATCCTACGAACCTGAACATCTGCTGGTAGGCTTGGGCTTTCTTGTCGAAGGCCAAGGGGTAGGCTCTGGAGGATGAGGGGAGGCGGTAGAGCACTAGCTGACGGGTGTTGGGGATAGGTACATAGGTGTTAACCTTGGGCGGCGTTGGGATATTGAGCGAGGCACAGATGGTGTCTGTGGCTTTTTCGCCAGTGGTTACGATGGCTCGCAGATGGGGAAGTTGCGCGATGAGAGCGGGAATATCCGTTGGTTCTACCACTTCGAGAAATTTGTCGGAAGCGTTATCCTTAAGACGACGGACGGCTGAGGAGGTATCGAAGAAGGCTATACCCTTCTCCTCGCAGAAGGCCACGATATCATCTATCTTAAAGCGCTTTTCAGCAAGATCTACAAAGTGATTGCGATCGCCAAAGAACACTTGTCCCTCGATGCGCCAATGATCGTTGATGAAGTTGGGATAGTAGAAATCGATGCACCATCGCTTGCGTTGTGGTGGAAAACTGCCTAGGAACAGCACTTTGGCATTCGTTGGCAGAAAGGGTATCAACGGATGATACTCCACATCACTGCTACTGCGACGTATATTTTCTGTGTTAAGATAACTCTTAGTCATAGCAGAAAAGGTTACTTTCCACTTACTATCTTCTTGATGTCGTTGAGCTTGTTTAGGGCCTCGAGGGGGGTAAGGTTGTTAACGTCGAGACCTAGGATTTCGTCGCGCACCTGACAAAGCACGGGGTCGTCGAGTTGGAAGAATGATAGCTGCATGCCTTCGCGAGAGTTGGCTATGTCTGTGGTAGGCTTGCCTACGGTGCCTACTTGGGCATTATCGCTCTCCAGCTGCTTCAGGATTACGTTGGCACGCTTTACTATCGAGCGAGGCATACCTGCTATTTCGGCTACGTGAATACCAAATGAGTGCTCAGAGCCGCCTCGCTCCAGTTTGCGAAGGAAGATAACCTTGCCATCAACCTCTTTTACTGATACGTTGTAGTTCTTGATACGATTGAAGTTCTTCTCCATCTCGTTCAACTCGTGGTAATGGGTGGCGAACAGTGTTCGAGGATGGCCTTTGGCATTCTCGTGCAGATATTCTACGATGGCCCAAGCGATAGAGATACCATCGTAGGTACTAGTGCCTCGACCTAATTCATCGAAGAGTACCAACGAGCGCGATGAAACATTATTAAGGATGTTAGAAGCCTCTGTCATCTCTACCATAAAGGTTGATTCACCCAGCGAAATGTTATCGCTGGCTCCCACACGGGTGAAGATTTTATCCACAAGACCGATTCTGGCGGCCTCTGCGGGCACAAAGCATCCTATCTGGGCCAGTAGCACTATGAGTGCCGTTTGACGCAACAGCGCCGATTTACCTGCCATGTTTGGACCAGTGATGATGATAATCTGCTGGCGCTCATTGTCGAGCAGGATATCATTTGGTACATAATATTCGCCAAGGGGCAACTCCTGTTCGATAACAGGGTGGCGACCTTGCTTGATGTCAATAACCTCTGATGAGTCGATGACAGGACGGATATACTTGTTCTCCTCAGCAGCCTTGGCAAAGCTGAGCAAGCAGTCCAGACGGGCAACGATGTTGGCATTGATCTGAATCTGCGGGATAAACTCCTGCATGCTCATAATCAGGTCGTTGAAGAGCTTGGCCTCTAGTGAGAGAATTTTATCTTCTGCACCAAGAATCTTCTCTTCGTACTCCTTCAGCTCCTGAGTGATATATCGCTCGGCCTGGGCCAGCGTCTGCTTGCGAACCCATTCTGGTGGTACCAGTTCCTTATAGGTGTTGCGAACCTCAAGATAGTAGCCGAACACATTGTTGTAGCCTATCTTAAGGCTCTGGATACCAGTCTCTTGCGCCTCGCGCTCTTGTATCTTAAGCAGATAATCCTTACCTGAATAAGCTATCTGTCGCAGTTCGTCGAGTTCCTGATTAACCCCGTCGCGAATCACGCCTCCCTTGGCCACTAGCTGTGGGGGATCGTTCTGAATCTCCCTCTCAATGCGATCTCTCAAAGATTCGCAGAGGTTAAGTTGCTCACCAATGCGATTAAGCGACTCGTTCTTGGCGTATAGACAAGCCGTCTTAATGGGTTGTATAGCCTGCAGAGCTGTCTTAAGCTGCACCACCTCTCGAGGCGATACACGACCTACGGCAGCCTTCGAGATGATACGTTCAAGATCGCCAATGCGATGTATCTGATCATCGATGCACTCGCGGAACTCTGGTTCGCGATAGTAGTACTCCACCACATCCAGTCGCTCGTTGATGGGCTTCTCGTCCTTGAGTGGGAACACCAGCCAGCGACGCAGCAATCGGCCACCCATAGGGCTTACCGTCTTATCAATAACATCCAGCAGCGACTTTCCATCCTCCTGCATGGGATAAACCAACTCCAGACTACGGATGGTGAACTTATCCAGTCGTACGTATTTATCTTCCTCGATGCGCGAGATAGATGTGATATGGCCAATCTGGGTGTGCTGAGTCTGCTCAAGATATTGCAGAATGGCTCCAGCAGCGATGATTCCTGACTGCAGATGGTCTACGCCAAAGCCTTTCAGGTTCTTCACATTGAAGTGATGAAGCAGTTTCTGCTTACCAGTCTGATCGGTAAACACCCAGTCGTCTAACTGGAATGTGAAGTATTTAGTGCCAAAGTTGCGCTCAAAGTCTTGTTTGCGATTGCGGTCGAAGAGCACCTCCTTTGGCGAGAAGTTGCCAAGCAGTTTCTCTACGTAGTCAGCTGTTCCTTCACCAGTAAGGAACTCACCCGTAGAGATATCAAGGAAGGCCACACCAAGACTCGACTTGCCAAAGTGGATAGCCGCAAGGAAGTTGTTCTCCTTGTAGTTAAGCACATTGTCGCTCATGGCCACACCTGGAGTTACCAGTTCTGTTATGCCACGCTTAACAAGTTTTTTGGTGAGTTTGGGGTCTTCCAGCTGGTCGCAGATGGCCACACGTTTGCCAGCACGAATCAGCTTGGGCAGATAGGTATCAAGAGCGTGATGTGGAAATCCAGCCATCTCGTCGCCCTTGCCACCTGCACCGTTGTTACGATGGGTAAGCGTAATACCAAGAATCTTCGAGGCAGTTATAGCATCTTCGCAATATGTTTCATAGAAGTCTCCACACCTGAACAGCATGACTGCATCAGGATGTTTCGCCTTAAGATCAAAGAACTGTTTCATCATTGGGGTTAGTTCTTTCCCCGCTGTTTTTGCCATATCTACCTATGATTATTTTATTTCTTCTTGGCCTTAACCATACAATATGTTCCCAGGATGATGAATGGGATAGAAAGTATCTGACCCATATCTATTGGTAGCGATGCTTCGAAAGCTTCCTGTATCTCTTTAGTGTATTCGATAAAGAAGCGGAAGGTGAAGATATACGTAAGGCAGAAGCCGAAATACCAACCTGTGCCAATCTTCTCTGGCATTTTTTTATGCAGATACCACATGATGGCAAACAGGATAGCATAGGCAATAGCCTCGTAAAGCTGTCCTGGATGACGTGGTACAGCATCTACATGCTCGAAGATGAATGCCCAGGGCACATCTGTTATCTTGCCGATAATCTCAGAGTTCATTAGGTTGCCCAAACGGATAAAGCATGCCGTGGTACCTGTGGCAATGGCGATATTATCCAATACAGTCCAGATGCCAAGCTTGGTCTTGCGCACATACATCCACAAGGCTATCATCAGACCGAGTGTTCCGCCATGCGATGCAAGTCCTGCATAGCCTATCAGTTTCCAACCTCCTTCGGGCAGTATGCGTATAGGGAGTATCATCTCTATCAAACCCTTGCCTGAGGTCAGGAAATAATCGGGTTCGTAGAAGATGCAATGCCCCAGACGAGCACCAATCAATATACCAAAGAAGCAGTAAATGAAGAGTGGATCGAAGTATTCGTCCTTAATCTTCTGCTCCTTGTACAGACGCTTAACCACGAAGTAGGCCAGAGCCAAGCCGATAATCCACATCAGTCCGTACCAACGAACAGCGATGGGACCCAAGCGGAATGCCTCGAGATCGGGCTGCCAAACAATATAGTTGAGAAGGTTCATCATACGTTAAAGCGGAAATGCATAATGTCGCCATCCTGTACTACGTACTCCTTACCCTCAACGGCCAGTTTACCAGCCTCGCGTACAGCTGCCTCTGAGCCGTACTGGATATAGTCGTCGTACTTGATAACTTCTGCACGGATAAAACCCTTCTCGAAGTCGGTATGGATAACGCCAGCGCACTGAGGGGCCTTCCAACCCTTTTTATATGTCCAAGCCTTAACCTCCATCTCACCAGCGGTGATAAAGGTCTCGAGGTTTAGCAGAGCGTAGGCCTTCTTGATCAGACGATTTACGCCACTCTCCTCCAAGCCGAGTTCCTCAAGGAACATCTGCTTGTCCTCGTAGCTCTCGAGTTCTGCGATATCTTCTTCAGTCTTAGCTGCGATAACCATTGTCTCTGCGCCTTCCTCCTTAGCAAGTTCTTCAACCTTCTTGGTGAAGTCATTACCTGATTTAGCATCAGTCTCGCCCACGTTGCAGACGTAGAGCACAGGCTTTGATGTGAGCAGGAACAGATTGCGAGCGCAATCCTGTTCGTCCTTGCTCTCAAACTCTACGATACGGGCGTTCTTACCCTGCTCGAGCACTTCTTTATAAGCGTGCAGCACGGTAGCCTCGATCTTAGCGTCCTTATTACCTGCAGCTGCGGCCTTCTCAGTCTTAGCCAGACGGCTCTCGATAGTCTCGAGGTCCTTCAGCTGAAGCTCTGTATCAATAATCTCCTTATCGCGGATGGGGTCGATAGTACCATCAACGTGGGTGATATTCTCATCCTCGAAACAACGGAGCACGTGGATGATAGCATCAGTCTCACGAATGTTTCCAAGGAATTTGTTGCCCAGTCCCTCGCCCTTAGAGGCGCCTTTAACGAGACCAGCGATGTCTACAATCTCACATGTAGCAGGAACGATGCGTCCTGGGTGAACCAACTCTGCGAGTTTGGTAAGTCTTTCATCAGGTACGGTGATTCTCGACAGACAATTAAACAAGGTAGACTTGCCCACATTTGGCAGTCCTACAATACCACATTTTAATGCCATTTTCTTCTATAAACGTTTATTTCGGGTGCAAAGGTACTGCAAATTAGGCAATTAACCAAATTTTCTACACTTTTTATACTTCTAGGCCCTCTGGGTTACGCTTCAGACTCTCAATCATCTCGTCGATCTTAGCCAACTCGCGTGGAATATGGATGCTCTGCGGACAATGAGGTTCGCACTGACCACACTGGATGCAATGATCAGGCTGACGGTCGCGTGGAACAACTCTATCGAGCGAAATGAGATACTGGCGACGATGCTTGCGATACTCGCTATCCCCTACTCCCATAGGCAGCGACCCCTCGTTTTTACACTTATTGTAATGTACAAAGATGGCAGGGATATCAACGCCGTAAGGACAAGGCATGCAGTATTTACAGTCGTTGCACGGAATATTCTCAAGGCCTACAATCTTCTGAGCGATATCCTTATCGAGGAATCGCATCTCATCCTCTGATAGCGGTTTGAGTGGACAATAACTCAAGAGGTTATCCTTAAGGTGCTCCATATAGGTCATACCACTAAGTACGGTGAGCACACCCTCAGGAGTGCCAGCATAGCGGAAAGCCCATGATGCTACACTACGCTCAGGATCGCGGCTCTTTAGCTCTGTCATCAAGTACTGGGGCAGATTGGCCAGTCGACCACCAAGCAGGGGCTCCATAATGACTGCTGGAATACCAAGCTTCTGCAGTTCGGCATACAGATAGCTAGCATCTACATTGTTCTTGCTAATCTCGTCGGCGTAGTCCCAATCTAGATAGTTTAGCTCTATCTGCACAAAGTCCCAGTGGTACTTATCATTTAAGGCCAATACCTCATCGAAAACCTCCTGTTTGCCATGGAACGAGAATCCAAGATTGCGAATACGTCCGGCCTCGCGCTCTTTCAGCAGATAGTCCATAATGCCATTATCCACATAGCGGCCATTAAACTCCTCCATACTACCACCAACGGCGTGAAGCAGGTAGTAGTCGAGATAATCTACCTGAAGTTCCTTCATAGAGTTGAGGTACATTTCCTTCGACTTCTCGAATGTCCAGTAGTCGTGGTTGAAGTTGGATAGCTTTGTGGCTACATAGTACTCGCTACGCTTGTGGCGACTCAGGGCAATACCTGTGCAATGCTCTGACTTGCCCTGACAATATACGGGTGATGTATCGATGTAATTGAGTCCATGTGCCAGGGCATAGTCTATCTGCTTGTTGATCATATCCTGATCGAACTCGTTTTCGTTGTCAACCTTAGTTGGCAGGCGCATCATACCATAACCAAGAATAGATACCTTATCTTTATTTTTGGGGTTTATGCGGTAGGTCATCTGTCCTACTGATGGTTCAACTTGGTTTTTATATTCCTCTTTAGCCTGACTACCTGCCTTATTACCACTTTTGCATCCTGCAAGTGTGGCAGCGGTAGCTACTGATCCTGCTCCAAAGAGCTTCAGGAACGAACGGCGTGATATATTCTTCTTTTCCATATTGTATCCTCCTTAAATCTTCTTGTGTACTTCGTGTCCCTCTACATAGATGGCCGAGAACGGACGAGACGGACAAACATATTCGCAGGCTCCACAGCCGATACAAGCGGCATCGTTGATGACAGGAATCATTGGCGATTCCTCATTGTTCTCATCTAGTGGAACCATCTCGATAGCACCCGAAGGACAATGGCGGGCACAGTTGCCGCACTCCACCTCGTCTGTCAGTACCACGCAGTTTTTCTTGATCCATACAGCATGACCTATCTGGACAGATGTCTTCTCCTCCTTGTCGATAGGCTTGATAGCTCCTGCAGGACAAACCTGAGAGCAACGATTACATTCTGGGCGGCAATAGCCATGCTCGTACGACATTGTAGGCTGCATCAGATGCATAAGATCGCTGCTAGGACGGAGAACCTGGTTAGGACACTCTGATACACAGAGTTGACAACCTGTGCAGTGAGTAGAGAGATTCTGGAATGAAAGCGATCCTGGAGGCGTCAATGGAGTCTGGCGCTCTGGGGCTACCTTATCCTCAAGTTCAGCAAGGCCGCCATCCATCAGTTTCTCTTTCTTCTGGGCTAAAGCTGCTGTAGATACCAACGCTGATGCCAAGAGGAACGAGCGCTTTGATGTGTCGATTTTGTTGCCATCACTGGTCTTGCTTGCCTTGCCTGATGGCTTTGAATATGACAATGCACCAAACTTACAACTATCGATACAATTACCGCAAACCACACAACGGCTGTAATCTACGGTATGAGTTTTGAAATCGATGCAAGCTGCCTTACAGTTCTTAGAACAAAGTGAGCAGTTTTTGCACTTATCCTCGTTGAAGTGGATTTTCAGGAATGAGAATCGAGCGAAGAAACTCAGTATGGTTCCTACAGGACAGATGGTGTTGCAATATGTTCTACCACCTCGCCAAGCCAATACAACAAGAATCACCAAGGTAACTGCTGCTATGATGAATACTGGCAATGAACGCATCCATGTATCAACGGTATAGAATGCATAGCTGTCAGCACGCTCGGCCAATACAGCCAGCAGGTTGTTACCCATCTTCCAAAGGGGCTGGAAGAGCATAGTAGCAATGCGTCCGTAGCTGCTATAAGGTGCAAGCAGTTGGAACAGCGAGCCTATGTGTGCAACACAAGCAATGATGAACACAACCAGCATGGGGTATCGCAACCATCTTACCTCTTTAGAATAGCTGTACTTATTCTTCTTTCTGCGCAATCTGGCAAACAAGTCTTGGAAGATACCCAATGGGCAGATGATTGAGCAGTAGATGCGTCCAAACACAAGTGTGAGCACCAATAGTGCAACAACTACTACCACATTGAGTGCCATCACAGCTGGCAAGAACTGAATCTTGGCACACCATGAGAGCCAATGGTGTAATGTCCCTGTGAAGTCGAGGAACATCAGCGTGATAAGTACAAACATCACTGCTGCAAGGATGGTTCTGATTTTGCGAAGCATAAGTCTAATATTATATAAGTATTTGTTCTATTTAGTTAATCTTACAATAAGTATGCTGAACTCATAAAGCAACCATATGGGTAGAGCCACCACAAAGAGCGTAAAGGCGTCAGTAGTTGGAGTGATGATGGCCGAAACAACTAGTATCGCTACTACAGCGTGCTTGCGCCAGGTTTGCATCATGCCAGCGTTGATAAGTCCCATCTTTCCGAGCAGCCAACTAACTACTGGCAGTTCGAACACTATGCCCATCACCAGACTCATCATAATGAGTGTGTCCATATACGATTGGAGGGTGAGCATATTCGCCACATCTTCGCTTACCTGATAGGTTCCAAGGAACTTTACTGTTAGTGGGAATATCAAGAAGTAATTGAGCAGTGTGCCCAACATAAACATCAGATAACCACTCGACACCAATGCTGTGGCATATTTCCTTTCGTTGTCATAGAGCGCTGGCGAGACAAAGCGGAAGAGTTGGTAGATGATGTAAGGTGACGCCACAACTACGCCTGCATAAAGGGCCGTTTTCATGTGGATCATGAACTGTTCCGTTAGTCCTGTGTTCATCAGATGGATGGAGAATGGTTCTACGCCCATCAGACGGAAAGAGATGAAATCGCTACTGCGAGGTGCTAGTACAATGGCAAACAACTCGTCTTTCAGGAAGAAAGCCACCAATGCAGCCAGAACTGAAATGACGATGATGCGGATGATGACAGAACGGAGTTCGTCGAGATGATCCCAAAACGTAAGGTTGGGCGTATCACTCATCTTTTTTCTCGGGTTCTTCCTTTTTTACTTCTTCTAAGTTAGTAACTTCGTTCATACCATCCTTGAAGCTTTTTACGCCTTTTCCAAGGCCATGCATCAGTTCAGGAATCTTCTTGCCGCCCCAAAGCAGCAATACTATCAGTGCAATAACCAGTATCTCCTGGAATCCTAATCCAAACATCTTTCTAAAGTTTTTTGTTTATTCTGCAAATATACAACATTTCTACGAATCAACTATCATTCGCTATGATTTATTAACAAATCAGTACGCAACATAGGGCGTAAGGCGCTTGATAATATCTGGAGTGAAGTCTTTATTTAGTCGCAGATCATTGAGCGACTTGATGGCTCCATGCAGTCGGCGATAGTCTGTAATGGCCTTGGCGCGATAGAAGTTGATATAGGGATGACGCTTAAGTTCATTGAGTGATAGTTGGTTTACGTTAAGCTTCTTTGGTGCAGGGTTGTTGATAACAAGATATTTCTTTGCTTCTGTAGGGAAATCCTCTATTTCGTCAAGTTGGTCTACACTTACGTATCCCCCTAGCCTATTGCCATACTGCACTATCTTGCGGGCATAGTAAGGTCCAATGCCTGGTATAGTAACAAGCGATGTGGTATCAGCTGTGTTAAGAACGATGTGTTCTGTTTCCTTTATCTTAATGGGTCGTTGATAAGTTGCAGAGTCTTTTGTCACATTCTGGCTAAAGTTCTCGCGTCCCTTTACTAATGTAGATGCAGGCAGATAATCGCTAGATATGCGGATGTATGGCTCTAGTTCACGATACTGCTTGACAGTGAGTCCATAAACCTTGGCAAAGTCGAGCGGTTCTCGATAGATGCCTCCTGCTGCGCGATACTTGTAGATGTTCTTAACCTGCCAAGGTTGCAGGCCCAGGCGAAGCAGTTGTGTACTATCAGCAGTATTTGGGTCGAAGACGAAGCGTTCAACTTTCTTTGGTGTATAGCTGGCGTAGTTATAGCTTTTATGGTTTGATGATTTATGCACACCAGTTTGCGTTTTGTTTGTATCTGCCTCATCTCCCCCTGCTAGGTATATGATAGTAAATGCAGATACTATTAAAACTAATAATGTGATTAATGATTTACGGTCTGACTTGTTATAATAGTAAAAATGGTTGTTCATATAATGTGGAACTGATGTAGAAATATTAATAAGATACAGAGAGGAACGATGAACTTCACCGAGAAAATATATGCTTTCAGAAACGTGTCTTTAAGCGTTCCATTGTTAGTAAACTCGTTAGCGATGAGTTGCTTCTCGACAAACCATCCAATCAATATGCTTGTTAAGAATGCGCCAGCAGGCAGCATAAACTGTGCAGTGAGGAAATCGCAGAAGTCCATCAGCGACATACCAAACAGTTGCAGTTGACTATAAGCGCCTACTGATAGCGAGCAGAATACTGCTATCAGTCCACAAACAGTGGTAAGTATCCATGTAGCCTTGTTTCTGGGCAGATGCAATTCCTCGTGGAAGAATGCCGTACCAATCTCGTGCATAGAGATGGTAGAAGTAAGTGCTGCAAATACCAAAAGGGCATAAAACAAAATGGATATGATAAAGCCAACAATCGGCATAGTCTCGAAAGCTTGACGGAACACATTTGGTAGTGTGATGAATATCAGCGATGGTCCGCTATCTGGTTGTACACCCACAGAGAATGCAGCAGGGAATATCATCAGTCCTGCCAAAATGGCTATAAACGAATCTAGTAGTGCTATCTGTGTGGCCGACTTCAGTATGTTGCTGTCCTTTTTAAAGTACGAGGCATAAGTACATAAGCAAGCTGTACCAAGACTTAACGAGAAGAATGCCTGACCTAAAGCCTCAAGGAATACATCGCTGCTTACCTTTGAGAAGTCGGGTTTCAACAAGAAATCTATACCCTTTGACGCACCAGGAAGTAGACATGATGCGACAACCAGAATAACCAAGAGTATCAATAATAGTGGCATCAATAGTTTAGATGCTCGCTCTATGCCATCGTTCACGCCTTTGGCCACCACGTAATGTGTTATAAGCACAAATCCAACTCCCCACAAGCAGGGTTGAATAGGATCGCTTGAGAAGGTCTTGAAGTATTCGATGATATAATTTGTATCTCCATTTAGTTTTCCTGCTATCGAGGCAAACAGATATTGCAAGCACCAACCAGCTACTACGGCATAAAAACCAAGTATGATTGTAGATGTGAGAATGCCTAGATAGCCAACGTATCGAGCTTTTTTAAACCCCAAATTGCCATAAGCTCGTGCTGCATTAGACTGAGAATATCGACCAACGATAAACTCACTTATCATGCCAGGTATGCCAAGTATAAGCACGCATCCAAGATATATAAGAATAAAAGCTGCACCACCATTCTGACCTGTCATAAACGGGAAACGCCAGATATTACCCAATCCTACTGCTGAACCTGCAGTAGTAAGTATTATCGCCAGTTTGCTGCCAAATGTTCCTCTCTTATCCATTTACAAAAGTCCGAATTGGTGAAGGAATATAAACAAGATGCATATAGGACAAACATACTTCACAAGGAATATGTAGAAGTGAAACAGATTACTATTTCGCAAGGTGCCCATATTAGTAAACTCGTCGCGTACTATCTTATGTGGTACAAACCATCCTATAAAGATACATGTCAGGAATCCTACGATAGGCAGGAATAGTTGACCAGTAACAAAGTCGAAGAGGTCGAAGATGTTCATGCCAAACAGGTGGAATCCTTCCCATGGTCCTAATGACAGCGAACATATGGTGCCAACAATTATACATCCTATTGTTACAAATATTGCAGCACGTTTGCGAGTAGTGCCCAGTTCCTCTTCAAGGAATGCTGTGCTAACCTCGTGGAGCGACATCAGGGAGGTAAGTGCAGCCATCGACAGCAGTGCATAGAACAGTACAGAGATAATATATCCTAAACCAGCGATACTATCAAAAGCCTGTTGGAAAACATTAGGTAGTGTTATGAATATAAGTGATGGACCACTATCTGGATTAACTCCTACAGAGAATGCTGCAGGGAAGATGATGAGACCTGCCAACAACGCTACCATGAAGTCGATAACACTGATGTTTACTGCTGCCGATGTTAGATTGGTTTGCTTTGAGAAGTAGCTGGCATAGGTGCAGATGCATCCCATAGCAATACTCAGCGAGTAGAATGACTGTCCAAGAGCGCCAAGAAATACATCGCTATTAAGTTTGGATATGTCAGGCTTAAACATAAACTCGATACCCTTCTCTGCATTAGGTAGCATACACGATGCCACAACGATAATAAGCAGAAGAATAAATAATATAGGCATTAGCAGTTTCGAAGCCTTTTCGATGCCGTTACGCACACCATTCTCAATAATAAGATATGTGGCTATAAGAATAATAAGCGTCCAGAAAATAGGTTTGATGGGGTCTTGAGAGAATGTGGAGAAGTATTCTTTGATGTATTCAGGATTACCTAACAACTTGCCAGAAACAGAAGCCCATACATATTCGAGACACCAACCTGATACTACTGCGTAATAGCCTGAAATCAAGAAACCGGTAAGTACTCCCATATATCCAATCAGCGACCAAATGGTATCACCTGACATGATGCGGAAGGCACGAGCTGTATTAGCCTGGCCATGGCGCCCAATGATAAACTCGCTGATCATACAAGGAAGACCAAGCAACAAAACGCAGAACACATATATTATAATGAAAATGGCTCCACCGTTTTGGCCTGTCATATATGGAAAGCGCCATATGTTACCCAAACCAACAGCTGAACCTGCTGTTGCCAATATAACGCCTAATTTACTACCGAAACTTGCCCTTTCAAGTTGTGACATACTCACTTTTCTTTTAATTTGGTTGCAAAAATATAAATAATTTCTTAATTTTGCACCGAAATTGCAAGTAAATATGAGTTTTTTGTTTCATTTCTTAAGAAAATACCCCTTCTCGATGATCTGTATCGCAATGATATGGATACTTTCGCTTATTCCTTTTTTTCCTGAGACGCCACTTGATAATGTTGAGTTTATCGATAAATGGGTACATATACTGATGTATGGTTGTTCGTTTATAGTAGTATGGATAGAATATACCCGCAAGCATAGACGGGCGGATTATGAGAAGTTGTTCTTTTGGGCCTGGTTAGCTCCAATCTTGATGAGTGGAGCAATAGAATTGATACAAGAGTATTGTACAGGTGGACGTCGTAGTGGTGATTGGCTAGATCTTGCAGCCAATGCTTCTGGCGTTACTTTGGCTGCTGTTGTTGGATTGATTATTTGGAGTCTTTGCTCCAAGAGGTAAACGGATTCTTAAGCAGGCAAGAGTTATAGTATCTGCGATCGCCTGTTACTTCCTGGCCGATAAAATCTGGTTTTTCAAAGGCTTCATCCTCTGACCCAAGTTCAACTTCTGCCATTACCAGTCCTTCGTTTTCGCCATAAAATTCATCAACTTCGAATGTATGCTTGCCGCTGGGCACAAGATAGCGAGTCTTGTCTATCTTGCCTGGTTCACATATTTCCATCAGATGTTGTGCTTCATCCAGCGAAATTTCCTTTTCGAATTCATAGCGTGCTAGTCCTCCTATACCAGAAGGACCTTTAATAGTTAAATATCCGCGGCTATCGCGGATACGTACCCTGACGGTACGTCCGCGATCGCTGCAGATATAACCTTGACAAATACGACTGCTACTAGTAGCAAGTCGCTTGTAGTCGTTGTTCTTTACAAGAAATTTGCGTTCTATTTCCAGTCCGCTCATTTACGATACTACGAAAATAGAATATACAACAAACAGTACTGCAAGAATGATGAGTGCGCCGAAGATGTACTCCAGTACTTTCTTTCCACCTTGTTCTTGTTTCTTTTGATAAGCCTCCTTCTTCTGGGTAGACTTAGTTGATTTTGCAATTTGAGCCATAGTTTTAATGATTTTTATTTGTTATTCGTTATTGTTCGTCGTCGTTTACAGGGAACTCCATCAGGTAGGCCTTGATGAAGTCATCAATCTTTCCGTCCATCACTCCGTCTACATCTGTAGTCTGATAGTTGGTACGATGGTCTTTTACTCGACGGTCGTCAAACACGTAGCTACGTATCTGACTACCCCACTCTATCTTCTTTTTGCCAGCCTCGATCTTAGCCTGAGCCTCCAAACGCTTCTTCATCGCACGATCGTATAGCTGCGACTTGAGCAGTGTCATTGCGCGCTCCTTATTCTTTGGCTGGTCACGAGTCTCGGTATTCTCGATGAGGATTTCTTCTTCCTCGCCTGTATCTGGGTCTGTATACCAGTAGCGCAGACGTACACCTGATTCTACCTTGTTTACGTTCTGACCACCAGCACCACTACTGCGGAAGGTATCCCAAGATAGTTTTGCTGGGTCGACATATACTTCGATAGTATCATCAACCAGAGGCGATACAAATACAGAAGCAAATGATGTCATACGCTTGCCCTGGGCATTGAATGGCGAAACGCGAACCAGACGGTGAACACCGTTCTCGCTCTTCAGGTATCCATATGCATAATCGCCGCCTTCGAGCTGCATGGTTACACTCTTGATACCTGCTTCATCACCATCAAGCAAGTTTGAGATAGTTACCTTATATCCATGAGCTTCGGCCCAGCGCATATACATTCGCATAAGCATCGATGCCCAGTCCTGAGCCTCAGTGCCGCCTGCTCCACTATTAATCTTGAGAACAGCCTCCATGGGGTCTTCCTTCTGGCGGAGCATATTCTTAAGCTCCAAGTCTTCTATGGCCTTGATGGCTTTGGCATAGGTGTCATCTACCTCCTGCTCTGTTACCATCTCGTCTTTATAGAAGTCGAACGCCAATTGCAACTCGTCGGCCAGAGTGCGAACCTCCTTATAGCCGTCGAGCCACTTTTTAATGCCCTTCACCTTCTTCATCTGCTCTTCGGCACGCTTGCGATCCTCCCAAAAGTCAGGAGCTTGGGTGCGAAGATCTTCTTCTTCGAATTCTATCTTCTTCTTATCTATTTCCAAGTAGCGGTGAAGTGCATCCGCTCTTTCTAAAACATCTTTCAGCTGTTCCTGAGTAATCATATCTTAATCTTCGTACATCGCGTCAATCTCTTTCTTGTAGTTCTCGTTCAGTACGCGACGCTTAATTTTTAATGTATTTGTAAGCTCTCCCTTTTCCATCGAGAAGTGATAAGGAAGCAGGGTGAAGCGCTTAATCTGCTCATAGTGAGCCAACGACTGCTGAAGCGTGTCGATACGCTCCTTCATCATTTCGTTGATCTTAGGATCCTTGCAGAGCTGCTCTCTGTTCTCAAACTTTATCTGATGTTCGCGTGCATATTCCTCCAGAAGCGAATATACAGGGATAATCAGAGCCGAAACAAACTTGCGCTGGTCGGCGATGATGGCAATCTGGTCGATATACTTGTCTACCAACAGCTTCGATTCAATCATCTGTGGAGCAATATATTTTCCGTTAGAGGTCTTAAACAGGTCCTTGATACGTTCTTTGAGGAACAGTTCGCCACCTTCCAGATAGCCGGAATCGCCTGTCTTGAAGTAGCCGTCTTCTGTAAATGCAGCCTTGGTAAGATCCTCACGATTGTAATATCCTCTAGTGATGGTTGGACCCTTGAGCAGTACTTCGCCCTCTTCGCTGATCTTGATGTCGATGCCATCGATGGGGATACCTACTCCGCCTACGGTGTAAGGCTTGCCAAGATGATTACAGCTTACGGTAGCAAGACTCTCTGTCAAGCCATAACCTACAATCATATTTAGGCCGATAGAATGTACAAACTCCTCAACCTTAGGATTTACTGTTGCACCTGCTGTTGGGAAGAAGTGAGCATTCTCCAAGCCAAGTTCCTTGCGAACCAGCGAGAATACGGTCTTGTTCAGCATCTCGTATTCCAGATGAAGTGCCAATGGTGGACGCTTGCCCTTTGAGACATAGTCAATGTTATGCTTCTTGCCCACGGCCTCAGCATGGCGGAACAGTTTGCGTTTGGCCAAACTTGACTTTTCAATCTGCTCCTGTACGCCCATATATACCTTCTCCCAGAAACGGGGAACAGACGACATACATGTGGGATGAGTCTCTTTCATCGACTGCTGTACCTCCTGTGGATAGGTGTTTACGATAAGTGTGGCGCCCTCTGTAAGGCACAGAATCTTCCAACCTTTCTCAAAGATATGAGTGAATGGCAGGAAGTTGAGTACTCTATCATTCTCGCCAACAGGCACACACTTGTCGTTGGCTATCATTGCGGCATTATACTGTCCGCAGGTAAGTATCACACCCTTTGAGTCGCCAGTAGTTCCGCTGGTATATAGGATGTTTGCGATATCTTCCATCGAAGCCTGAGCCTGAAGCGACTCAACTTCGGTCTGACGGGGATAATTCTCACCCAACTTCAGGAAATCATCGAAATACATCGAGCTGAGGTCGAGTGATGAAATATGTACGTTCTTATCGTATACGATGATGCGCTCGAGTGTAGGACAAGTAGAGAAAATCCGACGTGCCTTGTCGTACTGCTCCTGTTCGCCTACAAAGAGGAAACGAATCTTTGCATCGCTGATCATAAACTGGATCTGCTGCTCTGAGCTGGTGGCATAGAACGGGATTGTTACTGCGCGAACTCCCCACGCACCAAAATCGCAAAACAGATACTGTACAGAGTTCTGAGAGAATATTCCCAGATTTTCCTGTACTCTTACACCCAGATTTAGTAAGGCATTAGACACCTTCTTGACCATATCCGAGAACTGATTCCACGAATATGATTTCCACTCTGATCCGCCAAAGTCCTTGTAGATCAAAACCTCACGGTCGCCATACTTCTTGGCCTGGTCATGAATTAATCGCGATAAATGACTGTTCGTCTGCATAAGCATTCTGAATTATAAATTCGCTGCAAAAGTAAGAAAAATGCTGCAGATAGCCAAATTATATTGCGAAAAACCGCTCAAATAGCGCGATTATCTATCATCTGTTTCCATTTTCTGTAGCCAAAAATGGCAATTATGACGTAAAGTGCGTAAAGTCCGCCCTTGAATGGGATGTCTTTATAGAAGTAAAGAACACAGGTTACAATGTCGACAGCAATCCATATGAACCACTGTTCCAGATACTTGTGTGCCAAAGCCCAGATGCCTACGATACTGAGTGCTGTAGTAAAGCTATCGGCCATAGGAACATTGCTATTGGTGAAGGTTACCAATAGCCAGTAGATGATGCCCCATAATGTGAGCATCAATGCACACCATGGGATGATAAGTTTGCGTGGGAATCTTGTTATGGGTAGGGCTTGTTTATTGGCTGCTCCCATAACCCATTTCCAATAACCATAGACGGTCATCGAAAGGTAATAGAACTCCATGCCGCAATCTGCATAGAGTCCTTTCTGATAGTATAGCACGATGCCTAGTGTCTGCATCAGGAATCCTACGAACCAGAGCCAGGCACTGGCACGATACTCGAACAGAATATAGAGCAGTCCGAGTATCGTGGTTGTGATGTCGAGCCAGTGTGCTAGTATAAAGTCTGTCATTAGAATCGAAGTGTTACGTTACCCATCATCGTAAAGCCTGCCATAGGGATGAAACCTATCTGGTAGTAGCGGTTCTCGTTGGGATGACCATAATCCTCAACGATACTTGAATATACCCAGCCATTGGCGGCATAACGACGATTGAAGATATTGTTGAAGTTCAGACCGAAGATGCACTCCTTGATTGCCTTATTGGGTTTCCAAGTGTAGCTTACGTTGGCGTCAGAAGCTGAATAGCAAGGCAGCGAACGATCGATGTTCTCAGTATTGTCAAGGTACTGACGACTAACAAAGTTTGTGTGCCAAACAGCCTGCAAACCTTTCCAATGGAAGTTTACAAAACCATTGAGTATGGTTGATGGTGAGAAAGCAAGTGTAGAGTTGTCGTAGTGGATGGTACGGAAGTCATCTTCCCAATTCACACTGGCCACCTCGTCAAAGTCCTTAATCTTGTTCTTGCTCAGAGCTGCATTTCCCTCAATGGTTAGCCATGAGAAAGGATCAACAGCTGCCTGGATTTCGATACCCATACGGTATGAATCCTTGATGTTTGTTGTCACCTTCTCGCCTATTTCAGTCTCCTGACCTGTCTGTACAAACTGGTTGTCGTAATCCATATAGTATCCGTTGATACCAAAGCGGAAGATGTCGCTATTGAAGGTGTAGCCTAATTCATAGTCTAAAAGACGCTCAGCTTTAGGATATGGGTAATTGTAATTGTCAGTAAAGTTGTTACGCTCTGGCTCACGATGGCTGAGTGCCAAAGAACCATATACACGATGACCATTAAGCTGCCAAGAGAAACCTGCCTTAGGGTTAAGGAAGCGGTATTTCTCGTCGATATCAAGCTTCTGATTGTAGTAAACACTTTTCTCTTCGTAGAACTTGTCGTTGATTCCATCAGTCTTGTAGTTTACATAGCGATACTGCAAGTCGCCAAACACATCCCAATGCTCATTAATGTGATAAGCAGCCTTAATGAATGCATTGCCATCGAATTTAGTGGCGTCAGAGTCGTAGTATTTGTAGTCGCCATTCGACATATACTTCTGGCGAACGTCAGCATTGGCGATGTATGTAAGATAACCAAAGTGGTTGCCATCAAACTCCTGGAGCGAGAAACCTCCGATTACGTCCCAAAGCTCGTCTTTGTAATTGGCGTTCCAGATAAAGCCGTAGGTATTCTGCGACAGACCTTTTTGGCGTACAAAGTCGGTCTTCTTTACACCATCATAGCTAAGTCCGAATTTCTTAAGTTTGTTATTATAACGAAATTCATTGTAATAGCCGTAACCATAGGTGTAATGCAGCGATGCTGTGGTGCTCCAATGCTCGTTGATGTCGAAAGCAGCCGACAGGATATTGTGATTCTGCCAGAAGTTGTCTGTGGTCTTGTCCCAATAGCTACCATCGGCCACCTGATAACGGGCTGTTGGATAGTTGCCGTTAGCATCTTTGTCGTATCCAGTCAGGCGTTCGTATAGCGAGTTATACTTGCCCAGACCTGCGTTCCACATGTCCTCGTAGGTCTTGATACCTGTGTTGATGTCGTAAGTTCCATCCATCAGACTCATATCGTTGTCGCCAGCGGTTACTCCATTCCATGCTTGACCGGTTTTTTCAAAATTTCCGATGTTCTTGTAACGAATCTGGAAGTTGCTGCCTACCCATGTCAATCCACCATAGTAAGAACCGCTGCGTCCGCCAGTTCCGTGGATAAATCCATCAGTGTTTGTCTCGTGATAAGCACCATCAAAAATAAGGTGATTCCAGAGTAATCCTGTTGAGAACTTTCCTCCTACATTAAATGTATTAAACGAACCAAACGAAGCAGATACCTCTCCCCCAGCCTTCTGACTTGGAGTGGCTGATGCCAGAGCTATGGTTCCTCCAAAAGCACCATCGCCATTGGTAGATGTACCAACACCACGCTGAATCTGTACAGAACCCAACAGCGAGCCATATGAGTTCATGTTGGCCCAGAATACGCACTGGTCCTCAGGCGAATTCAAGGGAACACCATCCAGAGTTACATTGATGCGCGAATCGCCTGCACCACGAATTCGCATATAGGTTGTACCTGTGCCCAGTCCGTTCTCACTCCAAGCCAGCACGCCTGGGGTTTGAGCGAAAAGGAATGGTAACTCCTTACCTGTCTTTGAGAAAGCATTGAGTTCCTGTTTCTTGATGTTTGCCACAGCAAATGGCGCATTCTTCTGCGCTCTAACACCTTTTACTACAATCTCGCTTAGCGCTTCTACATGTGTAGAATCGTAGAGAGCTGCTTTGTGCTGTGCATTTACACTAACTGCACATACTAATGCAGCAGTTCCTAAAAATAATCTTTTCATACCGTAATAGTACCAATAATTAATAATGTTAAGGGGGTAGAGTTTTTATTGATTAAGCCTGCTATCCATCCCTACGCTGGTATAATCCAGATCAGGTTAGAGGGTATCATCTCAGCCCACACTCGTGGGCACCCCTTGATAATCGGCTGCAAAGGTAATCATTATTATCGAAACAGCCAAACTTTAGGCCTATAAATTATTCCCACGTTGGGAACAAAACATTCCCACGCAGGGAACATTTTATTCCCAACGTGGGAATATTTTGGGTAGGATAGGGGATTATCTCAATCCCATACGAGCTTCAACCACGTTTACTACGTAGTCGCCCAGTTTCTCGCACTCGTTTATCAGGTCCATGTAGATGGTACCAACGGCGTAAGTGTACTCGCGATTGTTTACATCGTTGATGTTCTGCGACTTCAACTGGTCGCGGAAGTTGTTGATTTCGTGCTCGATATTGAAGGTACGATTCACATCGAACGTCTCCTTACGCCCCATCATCAGTCTATTCATCTGCGATAGCGACTGGTCTGTAAGTTCCATCATCTGGTGTATGTGTTCGTACTGCTTATCGTTGAAGTGGTCCTGCTTACCATTATACTTTCTCGAGATGGTTCGAGCCATGTTGAAGCAGGCGTCTCCAATACTCTCTAACTCGCTGATTTCGCGCAACATAGCACGAATCTTGGCTTTAGAGTCGTCTGACAGGTGAGCATCACTCACATTATTAAGATAGTTGGCAATCTCAAGTTCCATGTTGTCGCTGATGCCTTCGTACTTCTCGATGCGCGAGTATAGTTTGTTGAACTCGCCGTCGCGATTATCCTTCTTGTTGCTAGAGCTCGACGAGAGGTTGAGCAACTCGCGAACCATGTTGAACATTCGCTGCATACGTTCTGAGAACGACTGGATTTCCTTCTGAGCCTCGAGTACAGAAAGTTCTGGAGTCTTCATGAAGCCAGCGGTGATAAAGTGCAGACGGAAGTCCTCTTCCTCGTCTACCTTCTTGGGCTTGATTACCCAGCATACAAATCGCTCAATCTGTGGGATAAACCATATCAGGATAAGGGTGTTTGCTACGTTGAAGCATGTGTGGAATGCGGCTAGTACAAAGCTTAGTTTGGCTGCGTTTGCAAGGAACACGCTGGTTTCAACAGCACCCTTGGTCATCGTTACGTCATAACCTACCATTCCGCAAACAGCATCGATGAACGGACGGAACACAAATAGAATCCAAACCACACCAAACACATTGAAGAACATGTGGGCTAGGGCAGCTCTACGAGCTTGAGTGTTGGCCGATAGGGCTGCGAGGTTTGAGGTAACGGTGGTACCAATGTTCTCACCCATAACCAGCGCGATACCCTGATAGATAGGAAGTGCTCCGCTAGAGCATAGTATCATGGTGATAGCCATAACTGCTGCTGACGATTGTACGCAGAAGGTCATCACACCTCCAAGGAACAGGAATATCAGTGTGGTAAGGAATGATTCTGGATCGAACGACGCAAAGAAGTCGAGTAGGGCCTGATTCTCGCCCAGATGCATCTCTGTACCCGTCATTCGTAGTGTTCCCAAACCTAAAAGCAGGAACGACAAACCAAACAGGAAGTCGCCTATATAGCGGTATTTCTTAAGGTAAATCAGTATGATTCCTAGGAAGAATGCAGGATATACGGCACTGGTGATATCGAATGACATACCTGCCGACATGATCCATGCGGTAAGTGTGGTTCCGATGTTGGCACCCATGATGACTGAAATGGCTTGGGCCAAGGTAAGCAAGCCTGCATTAACAAACGAAACTGTCATCACAGTGGTGGCTGTAGATGATTGTACGGAGGCTGTAACAAGCATACCTGTAAGCATGCCAGTAAAGCGATTGGTAGTCATCGCACCTAATACATGGCGTAATTGTGGACCCGCCATCTTCTGCAACGCTTCACTCATCGACTTCATACCGAACATCAACAGTGCAAGCGATCCCAGAAGTTTGAAAATAATCCAGATTGACATAAAATACGTATCTATATTTAGTAATTCGGCTACAAAGTTATAAAAAAACTCGGAATATTCGGTTAAGATTTCAGAAAAATGTTATCTTTGCAGAGAAATTTTAGCTTAAACATTAAATATTGCATATGGAAAAATTGGTGAAAGTTCACGTATTAAACAATGATAGGGTAGTAGAGGTGCCTATAGGTTCTACTATCGAGGAGGTGTATGCATTGTCAGGCGTAGAGATCGAACACGGCCCTATTTCGGCCAATGTAAATAATAAGGTAGAGGGTATGCACTATCGTGTGTACAAGCAGAAGCAGGTAGAGTTTCTTGATATCACTTCGCCGAGCGGGTCGCGTGCTTATACTCGCAGCCTGTTCTTTGTACTCTGCAAGGCTGCTCACGATTTGTTTACACCTTGTAAGGTGTCTATCGACATACCTGTTAGCAATGGTTACTATGTCAATCTTAACATCGGACGTCCTGTTACGCTCGATGATGCAGGCGCTATTCGTCGTCGCATGCAGGAGATTATCGATGCTGGTTATCCTATCCATCGTCATGAGACAACTACCAAGGAGGCTATCGAAATGTTTGATGGTCTGCATAATCGCTCTAAGGTTAAGTTGCTGAAGAGTACTGGAAGACTGTTTACCACCTATTATGATATAGATGGTTATGTGGATTATTACTACGGATCGCTGTTGACAAATACCAAGCAGATTTATCTGTTTGGAGTAGAGAAATACTTTGATGGTTTGCTACTGAGACTGCCTTCGCGCGAGCATCCAAACGAGTTGGGTGAGATGACGCATCAAGACAAGATGTTTGGTATCTTCAAGGAGCATCATCAGTGGCAGGATATCCTGGGATTGCGAACCATTGGCGACCTGAACGAGACAATTATGAATGGCTATTCTTCTGAACTGATACAGATAAGCGAAGCACTTCAGGAGAAGAAGATTGCGAGGATTGCTGATGAGATAGCACAACGAAAGGGTATTAAGCTGGTGCTGATTGCAGGTCCTTCGTCATCTGGCAAGACCACTACTTGCAAGCGCCTTAGCGTACAGCTGGCTGTCAACGGAATCCATCCTGTAGGTATCTCGCTCGACGACTACTTCTTGGATCGCGACAAGACACCTAAGGACGATAAGGGCGACTACGATTTTGAACATCTGCATGCACTTAATCTCCCTCTTCTTAATGAACAGTTGGCGGCGTTGTTTAGGGGAGATGAGGTAGAGCTACCTCGCTATAATTTCCAGAAAGGTATGAGCGAGTGGAGTGGAAAGAAACTGCAGCTTAAGGGCAACGAAGTATTGGTGGTTGAGGGTATTCATGCCTTGAATCCAGAACTTACTTCTGAGATTCCTAACGACCAGATTTTCCGCATTTATGCTTCGGCTCTTACTACTATTCTGCTTGATAATCATAACTATGTGCCCACCACAGATAATCGTCTGCTTCGTCGCATTATCCGCGACTATAAGTATCGTGGTGTTAATGCTCAGGAAACTATCCGTCGCTGGCCAAGCGTTAGGGCTGGAGAGAACAAGTGGATTTTCCCTTTCCAGGAGAATGCTGATGCGATGTTTAACACCGCTATGCTGTTCGAGTTGGCGGTGATAAAGAGTCAGGCTGAGCCGCTTTTAGAGCAGGTACCAGAAGACTCGAAGGAATATTCAGAAGCCTATCGCCTGCTGAAATTCCTTCGATATATCCGTCCCATTCCTGAGACTCAGATTCCACCAACATCGCTGCTTCGCGAGTTCCTTGGCGGATCGTCTTTCAATTACTAATTAGTGGGCTTCTAGCCAGTTCTGGCCAAATCCAGAGTCGGCTACCAAGGGAACACTCAGGTTGAGAGCATTCTGCATTTCTTCAAGCACAATGCTCTCAACTTTTTCTTTCTCTTCTGGAAATACAGAGAAGTTCAATTCGTCGTGTACCTGCAGAATCATTTTAGAGCGTATTCCTTCCGCTTTAAATCGATTAAAGATGCGAATCATTGCCACCTTTATTATATCAGCGGCAGTGCCCTGAATTGGGGCGTTGATGGCGTTTCGCTCAGCAAATCCACGAACGGTAGCGTTATGACTATTGATATCTGGTAGATAGCGGCGACGGCCGAATAGGGTAGTGACGTAGCCCTTCTGGCGAGCCACTTCTTTAGACTTTTCCATATAGTCGTGCACCTGTGGAAAGGTGTCAAAGTATCCGTCTATTAGCATCTTAGCCTCGTCGCGAGGGATGTCTAGTCGTTCTGCCAAACCAAACACTGTGATACCATAGATGATACCAAAGTTGGCTCGCTTTGACTTGGTTCGCTCATCGCGTGTAACCTCTTCTATAGGCTTTTTATAGATGTTGGCAGCTGTTGCTGCGTGCAGATCCTTGCCCTCTCTAAACACTTTTATCATCTCTGTATCCTGCGACAGATGGGCCATCACGCGTAGCTCTATTTGACTATAGTCTGCTGAAAAGAACAGACATCCTGGCTCGGGGATAAACGCCTTGCGAATCTCCTTTCCATCCTCGCCTCTGATAGGGATGTTTTGCAGATTGGGATCAGATGAAGATAAGCGGCCAGTAGCTGTAATCGTTTGATTAAATGATGTGTGGATATGACCAGTTTTGGGGTTAATCAACTTAGGTAATGCATCGATATATGTGCCTATCAGCTTCTTTAACCCTCTGTGTTCCAATATGTCAGCTACTATTTCGTGCTTATTTTTTAGCTGTTGCAGCACCTCTTCCGATGTGACGTACTGACCTGTTTTTGTTTTCTTGGCTTTCTCTACTATTTTAAGTTTGTCGAAGAGTATTTCGCCCACTTGTTTTGGCGAAGCGATGTTGAATCGTTCACCTGCCAATTCGTAGATACGTGTTTCTATTTCGTTCATACGGTTGGTAAACTGTTTTGACGTTTCGGCTAGCGATTCTGTGTCCAGACACACTCCGTTCATCTCCATTTCTGCCAAAACAGGCATCAGTGGCATCTCTATATTATAGAATAGGTCTTCACACTCAGCCTTCTTCAGTTCTGGTTCCAGCTTGTTCTTCAGTCGGAGAGTGATGTCTGCATCCTCAGCGGCATACTCGTAGACTTGTGAGGGTAGGAGAGAGCGCATAGATTTTTGGTTCTTGCCCTTTGGTCCGATGAGTTCATCTATGTGGATGGTTTGATAGTTGAGATAAATCTCAGCCATGTAGTCCATGTTATGATGAAGTTCGGGTTGGATGAGATAGTGGGCAATCATAGTGTCCCACATCTTACCTTTCAGTTCGATGCCGTAATTTCTTAATACCTCTAAGTCGTACTTCAAATTCTGACCAATTTTTAAAATTTCTGGGTTCTCGTAGACGGGTTTAAAGATATTAACAATTTGCAACGCTTCTTCACGATTGACAGGAACTGGCACGTAAAACGCCTCAAATTCCTTCACGGCGAAGCTCAAACCTACCAATTCTGCATCGATTGCAGAGGTTGAAGTGGTTTCTGTGTCTAGACTGAGAATTTTGTTTGTCAAGAAATAGTCACATAATTTCTTTAAATCCTCCTGATTTTCAACTAGTTGGTAGTTGTGTGGCGTTGTTTTTAACGTCTCAAAACTCGTGTTTTCGTACACAGCTTGCCCGTCGGCCGCGAATTCTGCAAAGAGATCGAGTTGCTGATTTAGTACTTTTTGCGGTTTTTGGCTTTTTTTAAGAACTCGGTCAGCGAGGCTCTTCATCTCCAGTTCGAGCAGAAGTTTGCCAAGTTCGTCCTCGTTAGGTTCCACGAGTTTCAAACTTTCCATATCCAGCTCGATGGGCACATCTGTTTTGATGGTTGCCAGGAAGTAGCTCATCTTGATGTCATCGATATGCTCTTCAACCTTTTCACGAAGTTTACCTTTTATTTCTGATGAACGTGCCAACAACTGTTCAATACTTCCGAATTCATCGATGAGTTTTGCGGCAGTTTTTTCTCCCACACCAGGACAACCAGGGAAATTATCGGCCGAGTCGCCCATCAGTGCCAGCAGATCGATTACGGCCATAGGGGAGGGGATGCTATATTTCTCGCAAACCTCCTTGGGTCCCATCGTCTCATATCCGCCACCATGACGTGGGCGATATATGAAAACATTGTCGCGCACCAGTTGTCCGTAGTCCTTATCGGGCGTGAGCATATAGGTCTCAACTCCGATGGAACCGGCTTTTTCTGCCAATGTTCCTATCACGTCATCTGCTTCGTATCCGTCTACTTGCAGTATGGGTATACGATATGCTTTCAACAGATCCTTAATGATAGGAACTGCTTTGCGTATATCCTCAGGAGTCTCCTCACGCTGAGCTTTGTAGGCAGGAAATGCCTCGCTACGAAAGGTGGGCCCGTGTGGATCAAATGCTACTCCTATGTGGGTTGGTTTCTCCTTTGTCAATACCTCGTTCAGGGTGTTCAGGAATCCCATAATGGCACTTGTATTCAGCCCCTTAGAGTTGATTCTTGGGTTTTTGATGAACGCATAATAGCTGCGATAAATAAGCGCATAAGCGTCTAAAAGAAACAATTTCTGCATAACTTTCTTAATTTTCGGCTCAAAATTACCAAATTATTTCTTAATAACGGAATTATTTCTTATTTTTGTGCCAAAATTTCTGTTTGTTATGGATTATTTGTCAACTATAAGAAGGCCTATTGCAACAGAGTTGAACGACTTTTCTGCGTTGTTTCAACAGTGTTTGTCGCAGGGTGAGGGATTGCTCGAGTCGGTATTGTCGCATATCCGTCAGCGTGGCGGAAAGCGTATGCGTCCTATACTGATAATGCTTGCAGCCAAGAACTTTGGTGATGTTAATGATGTTACACAGAATGCTGCTCTTGGACTTGAGCTGTTACATACTGCCAGTTTGGTGCACGATGATGTGGTAGACGAAAGTTCTGAACGTCGTGGTCAGCCATCAGTTAATGCCGAGTATAATAATAAGGTGGCCGTTTTGGTTGGCGATTATATTCTGTCTACAGCCTTGCTACGTGTGGCTTTGTCGAATAATCATGAAATCGTACAAGAATTAGCTGAACTTGGTCGTACTCTTGCTGCAGGCGAGATTCTTCAATTATCGAATATTTCTAATAAGGAGATTTCGGAAGACGTTTATTATCAGGTAATTGACAAGAAGACTGCAGTGCTATTCGAGGCATGTTGTAAGCTTGGAGCTATTTCTGTAGGTGCTTCTCGCGATGTGGTAGAGAAGGCTGCAAAATTCGGACATAATATCGGTATGATTTTCCAGATTCGTGATGATATCTTTGATTATTACGATTCTAAGGAGATAGGTAAGCCTACTGGCAATGATATGCTTGAAGGTAAGCTTACTTTGCCAATTATCTATTCGCTTACTCACTACGAGTCATCAGCTATGATGACTCTTGCTAAAAAGGTTAAGAATGGCTCGATTAATTCTGATGAAATCGCTGTTTTAGTTGAGTTTGCTAAGCAGTACGGAGGTATCAAATATGCAGAGAAGAAGATGGGAGAGTTTGCTAAGGAGGCTCAGACATTTATAGATGAATGCGTGAAACCAGAGCTCAAGCCTGCCTTCAGTGCTTATCTAGAATACGTAGCTCAGCGAAATATATAGTTTGTATTTGCTTCAGTACATAAATGAAAGTACTCCAGTCCTCGCGTTAAAGGACTGGAGTACTGCTTTTAAAGGACTGCAGTCCTCTTACTGGAGGACTGAGCTTATCGTTAATTAGAAGAATTTCACTTCTTCGCCGATTACCTCGCTTAGTAGCAGGTTAGCCAGGCGTGATGTACCCATTCGGAACATCTGGTTTGTAAGCCATTTTTCGCCCAGAACCTCTTTTACGATGGTGTAGTATATCAGTGCATCCATCACACTGTTAAGGCCTCCAGCGGGCTTAAAACCAATCATTATGCCAGTTTCATCGTAGTACTCCTTGATGGCCTGACACATTACGTATGCAGCCTCTGGTGTCGCAGCTGGTTCAAGCTTGCCTGTTGAGGTCTTAATATAGTCGGCACCTGAGTACATAGCCAGGATAGATGCGGTCTTGATGTTTGCCGCAGTCTTCAGGCAACCTGTCTCCAGGATAACCTTAAGTTTTGCATCGCCGCAAGCCTCTTTTATCTGCTGTATTTCATCGATACAAGTCTCGTAATCGCCTGATAGGAATGCACCTACGCTTAATACCATATCTATCTCTGTAGCGCCATCTTTGACGGCCAAGCCTGTCTCGATAGTCTTAACCTCGATAAGTGCCTGAGAAGAAGGGAATGAGCCTGAAACGCAAGCTACCTCAACACCTTCGATTTCGAGAGTCTCAGAAACCACTTTTGCAAAGCGTGGATACACGCAGATAGTTGCCACGTGGGGTAGGTGAGGGTAGTTCTCTTCGAACTGGTTTACACGCTCTGTAAAGGCCAGTACGCTTTCGTCGCTATCGGTGGTCTTTAGAGTAGTAAGCTCAACGCTACCCATCAGGAATTTCTTTACCTCTAGAGTATCGTTCTCGGTTACTTTGTTGGCAATAATATCCTTTACTGCCTCTTTTACTTCCTCGTCTGTTATCTCGAGGTTGTACTTACTAAGAACCTCTTCCATGCGGCTCTTCTGTGGCATCTCAAAGTGGTGATGATGCTCGTGTTCGTGATTGTGTTCTGCCATAATTGCTTGTTGTTATATTGTTAAAACTGTTATGCCATTAGTTTCTTATTCTGTATATGTCGCAGCGAGTCTCGCTGAGTCTTTTTTTCGATAGATTTCTCGAGTTCTGCAGTAAGATCTACGCCTGTCTGATTGGCCAAACATAGTAGTACCCAGAGGATATCTGCCATCTCTTCGCCCAGGTTGTCTTTCTCGCCTTCTTTGAAGCTCTGATCGCCGTATTTGCGAGCTATAACACGGGCCAGTTCGCCTACTTCTTCAGTCAAAACTGCCATGTTTGTCAGCTCCGAAAAGTAGCGTACGCCATATTCTTTTATCCAGCGGTCAACCGCTTCTTGTGCTTCTTTGATCGTCATCGTGATGTTATCATTTGAATGATTAATAGGAAGATGCAGATCAGCAGTATTACGATGTACTGCTTGTTATCGCGCTCGTACTGCTTCCAGTGGAATGCTTTGTAGAGGAAAACGATGAGGAACATCAGCAAGCCTACACCACATGGCCATACGCCGATGGCATAGCTTTTCACCATCGACAGCACTACGCCGATTATCAGGAGTAGGGCACTTGCTAATTCGATTTCTCTGAGATATTTCTTCATCGTTTTTATTCCTTATTCTTAGTGTCCATGCAGATTGTTACTGGACCGTCGTTCAGTAGTTCAATTTTCATGTCGGCGCCAAATTCGCCTGTGGCAACTTGCTTACCGATAGCTTCAGAAAGCTGTGTGCAGAAGGCTTCGTAGAGTGGGATAGAGTGCTTATGGCTACCAGCGCGGAACCAAGATGGACGATTGCCTTTCTTGTATGATGCAAATAGAGTGAACTGGCTGATTACCAGGCAGTTACCATCAATATCTAGTATCGAACGGTTCATTACATCGTTCTCATCGCCAAATACACGCAGATTGGCTATTTTCTTAACCAACCACTCTACATCTTCCATCGAATCCTCCTCGCAAACGCCTAATAGGATAAGGTATCCATTGTCTATCTTGCCTTTAATTTGGCCCTCGATAGTAACGCTGGCGTGGGTGACTCTTTGTATAACTGCTCTCATCTTCTTTTCTTAATTTGCCGCAAAGATACGACATTATTTTGAAACTACCAAATATTTTCTTCTAAGAGTGGAAATGCTCGTATACTATCTTTGCTTTCGCTGGACCTATTATATCTGATAGGATAGATAGTTCTGCCTCACGTATCTTCTTGACCGATTTGAGGGTATTTAGAAGCTCGTCACGCGTCTTAGGACCAATACCCTTTATATCATCTAGTTCAGAGTGTAAAGCGCGCTTAGAACGCTTGTCTCGATGGAAAGTGATAGCAAAGCGATGGACCTCGTCTTGTATTTGAGTGAGCACATGGAATAGTTCTGATTCTACCTTTAGTGCTATCTTTATTGGTGGAAATCCGTATAGCAGTTCGTTGGTTCGATGACGATCGTCTTTGGCCAGTCCGGCGATGGGGATGTCCAGGTTCAGTTCGTCTTGAATTACCTCGCGGATAACCTCCATTTGTCCCTTTCCTCCGTCGGCTATAATCAGGTCGGGTAGGGGTTGTTCTTCTTCTATTAGTCTTGTGTATCTGCGATGTACTACTTCCTTCATTGATGCATAGTCATCTGGACCAACTACGGTTTTGATATTGTACCGTTTATAGTCTTTTTTAGATGGCTTCATCTTCTTGAAAACTATGCATGCTGCTACGGCATCTGTACCAGAAATATTCGAGTTGTCGAAGCACTCAATCTGGTAGGGTAGTGAGGGCAGATGTAGCTTGTCTTGTAGTTCCTTCATCAGTCGCGTTTGCTTTTGTTCAGGATTAAGTTTTTCGGCCTGTTTCAAGCGGTCGAATTTGTACTCCTTACAGTTCATTATCGACAGATCCAGAAGCTTCTTTTTATCTCCCAGTTTGGGCACTGTAAACTTCACTCCGTCCAGTTCTACGTCAACCTCTTCCTGCACGATAATTTCCTTAGAATCGCTCTTAAAACGTTCTCGCAATTCTACTATACCTAGCTGCAATAATTCTGCATCAGTCTCGTTTAACTTCTTCTTATATTCTATAGTAAAACTTTGGTTTATAGTTCCGTTGGATACGTGGATATAGTTGATGAAAGCCATTTTTTCATCCGAAGTTATCGAGAATACATCTACCTTATCGATGGTCTGACTTACTATCTGGCTTTTACTTACAAACCCATCCAGAGCCAGAAATTTTCGTTTAACCTCCTCGGCTTCTTCGAATCTTAGTTCTTCTGATAGCTTGAGCATTTCATCTTTTAGATCTCTAAGCACCTCGCGTGTGTTTCCTTTCAGAATCTCGCGTGCTTGAGATATGTTCTTCTGATAATCTTCGTAGCTCTGTTTTCCTACGCACGGACCCATACATTTCTTAATGTGGTAGTCCAGACATACGCGATACTTGCCGTTCTCTATTCCTTCCTTTGTGATCGGCTGTCGACAGGTTCGTGGATTATATAGTTCCTTTATCAGATTCAGTACGTCGTACATAGCGCTAACCTTAGCGTATGGTCCGTAGTATGATCCCCATTTCTTGTTGATGGTTCGTGTTTTGAATATTCGAGGGAAAAATTCGTTTGTGATACAGATGCTAGGGTAGGTCTTACCATCCTTTAGCAGTACGTTGTATCTAGGGTTGTATTTCTTGATGAGCGAGTTCTCTAGCAGCAGGGCGTCTTCTTCTGTATTAACTACGGTGTAGCTAATGTCGAATATCTTGCTTACCAATACTTTTGTTTTGAATCTATCGACTTCTGTATGGAAGTAGCTCGATACTCTGTTCTTCAGACTCTTTGCCTTGCCTACATATATAATAGTATGCTCCTCGTCATAGAACTGATAGCTACCAGGTTTGTCTGGCAACCGTCTTACTATTCCTTTCAGATACTCAAGTCTTTTTTCGTTTTCTTCCTTCGTCATTTTGTGCCTTTTTAAATTGTCAATCTCGCGAAAGCCCCTAAACGAAAGCGTTTCGCGAGATTGTGTTTCACGTGGAACATATTTTAGATAGTGAGTAACGTAGTAAGGTCTATACCCTCAAACTCGTCTCTGCCGTGCAGTCCCTCGTCTCTTATCTCTATGATAAAGTTGATGTAAACCTTCTTGGGGTGGAAGTGTTGTACCAGATTGTAAGCTGCCTTTGCAGTACCTCCTGTTGCCAACAGGTCGTCATGTATCAGTACTACATCATTCTCGTCGATAGAATCGATGTGCATCTCGATGGTATCTACACCGTATTCTTTAGAGAATGATTCCTTGATTACTGTCGAGGGCAACTTTCCTGGTTTGCGAGCCATCACCATTCCGCAACCTAATCTTGCGGCTAGGGCAGCGGCCATGATAAAACCGCGACTCTCGATTCCAACGATCTTGGTTATGCCCTTGTCTTTGTAGAGCGCTTCCATTTCGTCGAGCATAATCTGTAAGCACTCGGCATTCTTGTAGAGGGTTGTTACGTCTCTGAAGTTGATGCCCTTCTTTGGGAAATCTGGTATGCAACGCAGATTGTCAAGCAGTGTTTTGTTGTTCATAATCAGTGAGTTATAATGTTTGTTACTTAGCCCATGTTTCACGTGGAACATTATCTTCCTAACAGTACCAGAAGCACGTTGATGTCGCTTGGCGATACGCCAGGGATGCGACTAGCTTGTGCCAACGTCTCTGGTTGAATCTTTGTTAACTTCTGGCGACATTCTGTAGAAAGACCTTGAAGTTCTTCGTAATTGAATCTTCCGCGAATACGTATGTTCTCCAGACGATGCATCTTTTCGGCTACCAGGCGTTCGCGATCGATATAACCTTTATATTTCATTCTTATCTCTGCAGCCTCTGTTATTTCCTCCTTACGATTATTCGGACGATCTAATACCTCTTTTAATGATGGAATCGCCTCTGAGAGGTTTTTAAGATTCAACTGCGGACGATTAACTAGCTCTATCAACTTGCATCCAAACTGGAGTGGGGTAGTGCCCAGAGCCTCGAGAGTTGGATTAATCAGTCTTGGTTTTATCGCGAAGTTCTGGCAGAAAGTTTCGATTTCTTCGATGGCTTGTTTCTTTTCCATCCACCAGTCGTTGCGGTCTTTCTTTACGATACCCAGCTCGTAGCCCTTTTCTGTAAGTCGGGCGTCGGCATCATCCTGACGGAGAAGTATGCGATACTCTGCGCGCGATGTGAACATACGATATGGTTCGTCGACACCTTTTGTTACCAAATCATCGATCAATACGCCGATATATGCTTCATCGCGATGCAGTATGAACTCTCTGTTGGCAGCATCTGTTTCGCTGGCAGCACAGCCGGCTTTCAGTGCAGCATTGATTCCTGCCAGTGTTCCTTGTCCACCAGCCTCCTCGTATCCTGTGGTGCCGTTCACCTGTCCGGCCATAAACAGACCTTCTATAATCTTCGATTCCAACGAATGATTAAGTTGTGTTGGGTCGAAGAAATCGTATTCTATTGCATAGCCTGGACGATACACTTTCACGTCTCTGAATGCAGGCATTTTTTTGAGTGCCTCAATCTGCACGTCCATTGGTAGCGACGATGAGAAGCCGTTTAGGTACATCTCATTGGTATCCTCGCCCTCTGGTTCCAAAAATAGTGGATGCTTGTCCCTGTCAGGGAAGGTAACTAGCTTGGTCTCGATAGATGGACAATAACGCGGACCTATCGATTGAATCTGACCGTTATATAGCGGTGAATCCTCTAGTCCGCTCTTCAGCATCTCGTGTACTTCGGCGTTTGTGTTCACTGTCCAACAAGGCAACTGCTTCAGTGCGCCACCTTTATTCATATAGCTGAACTGATAAGGGCGACTCTCGCCAGGCTGTTCTTCTAGATCCTCAAAGTGTACAGAACGCCTGTCTATACGTACAGGAGTACCAGTCTTCATTCTGGCCGAAACTACACCATGACGGGTGATACTCTCGGTGAAATGGGCAACTGCTGGTTCGGCTATACGACCACCTGGCACCATCTTGCGGCCGATGTGCATCAGTCCGTTGAGAAAAGTACCTGCTGTGATAACTATGCTCTTGGCATATATCTCTGTGCCCCAAATGGTGCGCACGCCGATGGCCTTCTTGTCCTCTACTATCAATTCGTCGGCCTGGTCCTGCCACACATCCAAATTGTCGGTTTCATCGATATGTTTGCGCCATTCCCAAATAAACTTGCCGCGATCGCACTGGGCACGAGGACTCCATACGGCTGGTCCCTTGCCCACGTTGAGCATACGGAACTGTATAGATGTGGCATCAGTCACTAGTCCCATCTGTCCGCCTAGTGCGTCAATCTCTCTTACTATCTGACCTTTAGCTATTCCGCCAATAGCAGGATTGCACGACATCTGTGCAATCTTGTTCATATCCATCGTCACCAAACAAGTTTTGGCGCCCATGTTGGCCGAAGCACAAGCTGCTTCACAACCAGCATGACCGCCACCGATGACGATTACATCATACTTTAATATCACTTCACTGTCTCCTTTCCTGCTTCTTTCCAAGCCACTATGCCGCCTTCCAGATTGAATACAAAGTATCCTTCGGCTGCCAGTTTTCCAGCTGCGTCTGCGCTGCGACGACCTGTGCGGCAGTAAACCATCACGGTCTTATCCTTTGGCAGCATCTCTTTGGCTTTGTTCATAAATGTTAGGCTGTCCTTTACATCGATGTTGATTGCACCTTTCAGATGTCCCTCCTTGTATTCAGCTGGAGTGCGGACATCAACCAGCACGCAGTCATCGCCACTGTTTTCTAGTGTGTGATGGAAACCATCTACTTCGATCGTCATAAACGCATCGTTAGCATTTTGTGCCCAGCCCATAGTGAATGCGGCTGACAGCAACATAGTCAAAAACAGTTTCTTCATAATCTTTTTCCTTTTTTATTATTACGGTTGCAAAGATACGAATATTTTTGTATTTTTGCACCGATTTAAATAAAAAAGTAAGTTATAACCTATGAAACGAGTTGTTTTCTCAATCGCCGCATTGCTCACAACAATCACAGCTGCGGCGCAGTTAGAAGTTAAAGAACTAAAGTTGAGCAACGGCATGACCGTTTGGCTTAACGAAGACCACTCACAACCCAAGGTTTTTGGTGCAGTTGTTGTAAGGGCTGGAGCAAAGGACTGCCCTAACACAGGTATTGCCCATTACTTTGAGCACATCATGTTTAAAGGAACTGACCGCTTGGGCACTATCGATTACGCTGCCGAAAAGCCTCTGCTGGATAGCATCTCTGCCCAGTACGACCTGCTTTCGCAGACCAAGGATGATGCCGAACGTAGTCGTATTCAGCTGAAAATCAACGAGTTAAGTATTAAGGCTGCAGATTTTTCTATCCCCAACGAGTTCAATCGACTGATATCTAAATATGGCGGTAGTGGTCTGAATGCGGGTACTGGTTATGATATGACCTACTATCATAATGAGTTTTTGCCCCATTTCATCGAGCAATGGTGCTGGCTCAACTCTGAACGATTGATGACTCCAGTGTATCGTGGATTCCAGGGCGAACTTGAGAATGTGTACGAAGAAAAGAACCGTTCGGCCGATGGTATGGGCGATGCTATGGAGAAGGTTATGGGTGCTGTGTTCAAGACTCAGCCTTATGCCTATCCCATCATTGGTTCTACTGAGAGCCTGAAGAACCCACGCCTGTCGGATATGGCCGATTTCTACAAGAAGTACTATGTGGCCTCGAATATGGGCCTGATTCTGTGTGGCGACATTACTCCCAGCGACGAACTTACTGCCCTGCTTGAGAAGACATTTGGGCGCGTGCAGACGGGCCCTGTTCCACAGCGTGGATATAGCCCGATGCCTGAAATTCGGGTTGGCGAGCGACAGGAGGTTACATTACCCATACCGCTTATTGGTGCAGAGGTACTGGTATTCAAGGGTGCAACCGACTATGAGCCCGATGCTAACGCTCTGGAACTGGCCAACGGAATGCTTTCTAATGGCAAAGCAGGTCTGCTCGACTCGCTGATGAACGAGCATAAGGTGATGGCTTCGCTCGCCTTGAACGTAGGCTTTGACGATGCCGCTGGTACAGCCGTGCTCATCATCCCAAAGCTGTTGGGAAAGATGAAGACTGCTGAGGAACGCGTGATGGAGCAGGTTAAGCAGGTGATGGACGGTAACTTTAGCGACAGCCAGCTTGAGGCCCTGAAACAAGAGATGGTGATGAGTGCTGAGCAGAAACTGGAGACCATCGACGATCGCTCTGAACTGTTGATAGATCTGTTCTCGAAAGGCAAGACCTGGCAGGATGCACTCGATAAGATTGAGAGCATTAAGCGCCTGACCAAGGCCGATGTAGTGGCTGCTGCCAAGAAGTACTACGGCGCCAACTACATAACGCTGGTAAAGAAATACGGCACACCTAAGAAGGAGACACTGAAACAACCAGGCTACAAACCCATTTCGCCAAAGAATACTGACGCCAAGTCAGACTTTGCCCGCCAGCTGGAGCAAATACCTGTAAATCAGGCAGATATACGCACCGTCGACTTGCAGACGGCTGCAGATACCAAGCAGCTTAATGACCACGTCACCTTATATTATAAGAAGAATCCTATCAACAATATCTTTACGTTTAACCTGCGATTCAAGGATGGCAAGCTGCACACACCGGCACTCGATGTTCTTAGTTCGTATCTCTTGTCGCTAGGCACCGATTCGCTCAAGAAACAGCAGCTGGAGAAGGCTTGGCAGCAGATAAACACCACGATGGATGTGAGCGCTGGCAACCAGACATTCGGATTCAGTCTTACAGGTCCTGATAAGCAGTTCGAACCAGCACTCCGCCTGCTTGCGCACTTCCTGCGATCGTCCAAGGGCGACGATGAGGCACTTAAGGATGCCAAGGATGCCGATAAGGTGGACCGCAAGAGCTTTGGCAAACAGAAAGACGATGTGCTCGCTCCGATGCGCGAACTCGTGATGTACGGCAGCAAATCTGCGTACCTGAACCAGCTTAGTAAGAAGGAGATTAAGGCGCTTAAGAACGAAGATCTGCTCAGCTTGTTCCGCGAGTTGCAGCAGTACGATTGCGAGTTGATGTATTGCGGCACCAAGTCGATCGACGATGTTGTAGCTGCTGCGCAGCAGACATTACCACTTAGTCAGTGCACACGCAAGGCGGCTGATACTTTCCGCCCACTGCAGCAGTATAGTGAGCCTACGGTTTACTTCTACAACGTGCCCAAGTCGCGCCAGAACTACGTGGTAAGCTACGATGCTATCGGCGCTCTGCCCACAGCCGACGATCGTGCCAAACTATCGCTCTTCGGCGAGTATTTCGGTGGTAGCATGTCGTCAGTACTCTTCCAGAATGTACGCGAGTTCCGCTCGCTGGCCTACAGCACTGGCGGCCGTGCTTTTACCACCAGTCTTGCCCAGCATCCTGAGGCCGTTCAGGGCTACATCACAGCCACTGGCACCCAGGCCGACAAGACGATGGAAGCACTCTCTACAGTCGATTCGCTGCTGCGCCAGATGCCGATGAAGGAGAACAATCTGGATGCTGCCCGCCAGAGCGTGCTCAACGACATACAGAACAGCTATCCTGCCTTCCGCAATATGCCAGCTTTCGTAGCCAATCAGCGTATGCTGGGCAATACTGTCGACCCCAATGCCGCCAAAGCCCGACTGCTGCCTGGTATCACTGCTCAGGACATCATCCAGTTCCACCAGCAGCGCTTCGCAGGCAACAACAATCGCGTGTGGATCATCATCGGCGACAAGAAACTCACCGACCTGAAAGCCCTCGCCCGCTACGGCAAGGTGGTAGAACTTAAGAAAGAAGACGTGGTAAGATAATCACCTGCTATCGGCTCCAGGCGCGCTTGGTTTGCAGCAGCACGCTTAGTAGTATCAAGCCTATGCCGATGTAGAACGAGAAGTTAATCTCTCGGCCCTCGCCAAAGATGAGGAAAGCTAGTATGATCGTGTAACACGGTTCGAGGTTGTAACTTAGATTTACGGTGAAGGCCGAGAGGCGTTTAAGTGCCTGAATCTGAAGTAGATACATAGCCACTGTGCAGAACAGCGAGTGGCACAGCATCAGCCAGAGGTTCGATCCGCTGGGTATCACCACCACAGGTTGTTGTGATGGGAAAATCATCAGATACAATGGGATGATCATCGATACCAGTACCAGTCCGCCCGACATCTGATACATTAGCACCGTGCGACTGCGCACGCCCACGCTCACCTTCTTGTTGCAGATGGCATAGAGCGCACACACAGCGCTCGACACCACGCCAATCATTATGCCGTAGCGATAGCGAGCGTCAAATGAAAAAATACACAATACGCCAGCCACCGTTATCAGCGAGAACAGCAGCTCCGTCCACGAAAGTCGGCGCTTGTAAATAAGCGGTTCCAGTAAGGCCGTAAAGAATCCTATCAGCGAGAAACAGATTACGCCTATCGACACGTTCGATGCCTTGATGCTGCCGTAAAATAGTATCCAGTGGAATCCTAACAGTGCTCCACAGCCGCACAACTGCAGAAACTTGCGCCACCCCACCTTGGGCAGACCTGTAAACACCAGCAGTATAGCGCTGGTAAACACCATGCGATACCACACTATATCCACCTCGTTCAGCGTGATCAGTCGGCCAAACAAGCCCGTAAAGCCCGCCAACATCACACTCAAGTGCAACTGTATAAATCCCTTGTTAGTCTCGTTCATATTACGCAATTTCGGCTGCAAAGATAATAAAAATCCCTGTCCCAATTGTCCCGTTTGTCACAAATCTGTGCCTTTTGCCCCAATTATTTGGTGGTTTCACACACGCGCAGGTTTTGACAAAAATCCCTCATCTCTCACATAATCTCTCAAAACCCGCATAAACACAGGCGTTTCGGCATGTGAGAGATTATTTTTATCCCTCCCTTATCTCTCACATATCTCTCCCTAATCCCTCACATCAACCCTCACTTTTATAGTCTGGCATAGAATTGCCATGTGAGAGATTGGGTGAGAGATTAGGG
>ONGP01000050.1 GCA_900317405.1 uncultured Prevotella sp. | reverse complement strand
CGGTATCAAGTACATCGACTACAAGGATCCCGAGTTCCTGAAGAAGTTCCTCAACGAGCAGGGTAAGATTCTTCCCCGCCGCATCACTGGAACATCTCTTAAGTATCAGCGCCGTGTGGCTCAGGCCGTTAAGCGTGCCCGCCAGATCGCACTGCTGCCTTACGTAACCGATTTGATGAAGTAATTAAAGAGGAGGACGCAAGATTATGGAAATTATACTGAAAGAAGATATTATCGGTCTGGGATTCAAGAACGATATCGTGAATGTTAAGTCAGGTTATGGCCGTAACTACCTCATCCCTCAGGGTAAGGGTGTTATCGCTAGCCCTTCAGCTAAGAAGATTCTCGCAGAGAACCTGAAGCAGCAGGCTCACAAGCTGGCTGCCCTCAAGGCTGCTGCTGAGGAGAAGGCTGCCCAGCTTAATGGTGTTGCCCTCGAGATTGCTGCCAAGGTTAGCGCTACTGGCCAGCTCTATGGTTCTGTAGGTGCTGCTCAGGTTGCTGAGGAGCTCGCTAAGCTCGGTAAGGAGGTTGATCGCAAGATCATCACCATGAAGGATGCTAAGCGCATTGGTGACTACTCGGCTCTGGTACACTTCCACAAGGAGGTAATCGTTGAGCTGCCTGTTAAGGTAGTTGCTGAGAACGCTGCTGAGCTGCAGGCTGCTGCTGAGGCTGAGGCTGCCATCAAGGCTGCTGCTGATGCCAAGAAGGCTGCTGCTGATAAGGCAGAGGCTGCTGAGGCTGCCGACGAGGCTGAGGCTCTGGAGGCTATCGACGCTCCAGCTGAGGCATAAGTCAAAAAGATTTTAAATCATAACAATTAATAATAGCTGTAAGGCATCATTATTTATTATGACAACAGCGAGCGCAGGAGACCTAAAGTCTCCTGCGTTCTTCGTTTCCTGCACCCGTACCCTTGTATTTGTTGCGGGTAGAGTTGAAGTTGTAAGTTAGTTGTACTGATATGGAGCGATTGTAGTTATAGCAGTCCTTGGTGGCTTCGGCGCCTATGCCGTACATTGTCCATTGCTCGCGCGCGGTCTTAAATATGTCGTTAGCCTTAAGTGTTATCACCCAGCGATCTTTGTCGAACGATTTTCTTACCGATGCATCCACGCTGACCTGTGGTTTGGCCACTACAAATCCGTTGTAGCCGCGTGTGCGGCCTTTGATTATCAGTCCTGCCATCAGCGATGGGTTGAACACAAACCGGTTGTTCAGTCTGGCTCCCAGCGTTGGCATGTTCAGATTCTTGTCTACACCATACTCTTTGGAGTCAAACTTCTGGCGGTCGTAGTTTATCTCCAGGGTAGGGCGGTATACCTTGAATCGTGGCGACATACTTATCGTGGCATAAACCGACTGATAGTGGTCAAAGTTCAGGTTGGTGGTATATGTCACCTCCTGGTTCTCCATCAGATACTTCACCCACAGCATTGCATCCTTTGTATATGAATAGCCCACTGCGGCCGATATCCATCTGTATGTGGCTCCTGTCTCTATGTTATACACCTTCTCGGGCTGCAGTTTCGGATTACCGCCCTCGTACATATACCTGTTGTCATACTGCATATAGTTGCGCAGACTGCGGTAGCTGGGGCGGTGCATCTTCTCGTTCATGCTCAGCTGCCAGCTCCAGTCGCCCTTGCTCCATGCTAGCGACAGGTTCGGAAAAATGTTGTGATATTTCCTACATACATCATCCTGCTTTTCGCCATATAGATAGTACTCGCGCGTCACGTCTTCGTATCTCACTCCGGCTCCCATCATCCAGTGGCCCAGCGACAGTTCGTACTGAGCAAATCCAGCTATGTTGTGCTCCTTGATGTCAGTCTCCGACGATGATACAAATCCTTCCTCGTTGATGAATACACCGTGCGATTTTGTCTTCGACAGCTCGGTGCCCAACTTCAGTTTTCCGCCCAGCACAGGGTAGTCAAGTATCAGCTTGGCGGCATACAGATGGCTGGTCTCCTTGCTGTTCGAGTGCACAGTGCGGTCGTCAAGTTCGTCGCTTGTCTCTATGTTCAGATCCTTGCGCTCGTTGGTGCCGTAATAGTACGTGCCGTTCAGGTCTATGCCCATTTTCCCTATCTTGCCCTGATAGTATGCGTTCAGCGCTTGCTGCGTGTATTTGGGTTTTATATCATTTGTTGCGTTTACTGTTCCCTCCATCACGCCGTTTCTCTTTATCTCCTGTCGTGCCCATCCCGTAGAATAGTCATCGAACGAGCAGTTCATCTGATACGATGCGCCGATAGAGTTGCTGTCGTTTATCCAGTAGTCGCTGGCCAGATATTCTGATAGTGTATTGCTTCGTCCTTTGATAGGTATGCGCTGCTTTACCTCTATTTCGTTGTCCTTGGCGTGTATGTCAAACTCCAGGTTGTTGTCCTCGCCCCACGCGCCTGTATACACGTATGCGTCATTAATTATCTCAAACTTTTTTGTCTGATATTTTAGCATCAGTTCCTCATACGCGTTCCACCAGTTATTATAGCCGGCATAGGCATCGTTGCGTATGCTCAGACCTGTAGCCTGGCGCTTCTTGGTCTTTATTCGTATCACCGCTTCTACCTCAGCATCGTATTCGGCACCTGGGCTTGTTATCACCTCTATGCTCTTTATGTCGTCCGACTTCAGTTGTTTCAGTTCCTGGCTGTTCTGCATAGGCTTGTTGTTTATGTAGATTAGCGGCGACCCCTTGCCGAACACCGTTATCGTGTTGTTTTCTACCGATACTCGTGGCAGCTGTGCCAGCACGTCGATGGCCGAGCCCAGTTTGGCCAGTATCGTGTTTTCTACGGCTATCTCCATGCCGCCCATCGTCATCTTGTACTGCGGCGTACCTTTTACTACCACGCCCTTCAGCATATGGTTTTCGGGCACCAGTCGTATGGTGCCCATCTTGGTGCTGCTGCACAGCTTCATTATAGTCTTGTAGCCCACGTACGACACGCGCGCCACTACGGGATTCTGCTCACATGGTATCACAAACAGTCCGCTCTCGTTCGATACTCCTCCTGCTATCAGCATCGAGTCCTTGGTCGACAGCAGCGCTATGTTGGCGTAGGGCACGGGATGGTTGTGTTCGTCTACTATCGTGCCCTTGTATCTCTGTGTGCACTTCTGCGGACATTCCACCGTTATCTCGTAGTCTTCTACCGTCATGTGGATAGGGTAGAAGCCTATCATCTGCTGTATGGCTTCGGGTATAGATTTGTTGCGTATTTTCGTTGTTACGCGAAAATCCTCCAACTCGTTATACATAAAGTTGATCGTGTACTCGTCGTACTTCTCGTTCAGCTGTCGCAGTGCTTCGCTTATCGATACGTTGTTGTATTCGCGCGATATTTTCTGTGCATTAGCCATCGCCGCCATCAGACAGCACACGATCGCTATAATGGTTCTTCTCATCAGTTGCTATTTTACTGTTATCTTATGGTTGTTCAGTTCTATGTTTATGCTTTCAAACTGGTTCAGGCGTTCTATCTCGTGCTCCAGTGTTTCATTGGGTTTCCACGTAAAGTACAGTCGGAATGCGCGAGCGTCGTCGTTGTCAAACTCTACCTCGGCGCCGTAGTGCTTGGCCATGGTGGTCAGCATCTTGTCCAGCTCCACATTGTCGAATATCACCGGCTTCACTTCTGCCACGCTGTCGGTGGGCTCTGGCTCTACCGGCTTCACATCCTGCGGCTTGGGTGCGGGAGCCTCTATCTGCGTGGGCTCTGGTGCAGGCTTGCTCGCATTCCTTACTATCTGTATGGCTGCAAATGCTACTCCTACAGTAAAAATTATTCCTATAGTCATTGCAGCCACTTTTCGCAGCGGCATCTGCACTCGCTTAGCCTTCGGCACGTCTGCATCGCCAGCACTCTCGGCAGCATTCTCCTCGGCGTCAAACTCTTCGGCGTGCTCAGCTGCAAACTGCTCCCATAGTTCGTCCATAGGCAGCTCCTCGTTGTCCACAGCGGCCTTTGTCATAGCTTGCTTGGTCTTGGCGGCCGCCTCCAGCATATCCGCCAGTTCCTTGTCATCGGCCAGCATGCTAGTCAACTGCTCGTCGGTGTAGTTTTCGGGGTGTTCCTGCATATCCAGCAGCAGGTTTGCTTTGTCTTGCTCTCTCATATTATCTTTATCGTTTTGTTGGTTCGTTAATAAACTCTCTTATTCGCTGTAGCCCCTCGCTCAGATGTCGGTGCACTGTCACCCGGCTCACTCCAGCCGCTTCGGCCACCTCTTCGTACTTCATTTCGCCCAGAAATCTCAGTTGCAGTATCTGCTGGCTCAGTGGCGACAGTTCGCGCTTCACAAACTCGTTGATACGTTCCAGTCGGTCGTCGTCGCTGGTGGTCGCAGCCTGCTGCTGTTTCAAGTCGGCAGCATACAGGTTCTCCACCCGTTGCCTCACGCTCTTATGTCGCAGCACGTCGCGACACTTGTTGCGTACACTCGTCATCAGATACCCCTGCAGCTTGTCCTCTTGCGGTTCGATGTCGGCTCGTAGCAGCTTCGTGAACACCTCGCTCACTGCGTCCTTGCTTTCATCCTCGTCGTAGAGTATCGTCCTTGCCAGGCGGTACATCTCTGGGTAATGTTTACGGTAAATCTCTTCAAATTTTTGTCTTGTCATAATCTGACGTTTTCTTCTCTTTTTTTTGATGTCGTTTTATACTTAGTACGACTCAAGTGCGCGTTTAGCTACACAAAACGATAATTTTTTCGCCTGCAAAGTTACATTTTTTATTTTATATATCCCGTACACGTAGAATTTTTTTGCTAAAGTATGTTAATCATTGTTTGACTTTTAGCCGCTTGTGTGTCTAATAGTTGTAAAGCAAAGAAAATGGAAAAAAGTGCATTCGAACATATGGCCCGCACGTGGCGCGAAAAGGCGCTCAGCGTTAGCATCCACTACGGGGCGGGCAGAGACGAGGCCGAGGACATTGCGCAGGACGTGATGCTCCGCCTGTGGCAGATGCACCAGGAACTGGAGCGATACCAGTCGGTAGAAGCCATCGTTTCGCTGATGGCCCGCCAATTGCTCCATAATCACCAGCGCCGAAAACCTATCGAAGAGCTCAACGAGGCTACCGTAGCAACCCTATCCACCAGTCCGCACGATGAGCTGGAATGCAAGGAGAACGAACGCTGGTTGCAATCCCGCCTCGACAGTCTGCCCACCACACAGCGCACCTTACTATATATGCGACAGGTGGAACGGCGCAGCCACGAGGAGATAGCCACACTGCTGGGCATCGAACCCACATCGGTAAGCACCCTGCTGGCCCGAGCCCGACGAACATTGTTAGAAGAAATAAAACGTAGAAACAAATGATACAGTACACTAAGGAATACATAGCCCGACTGCTGGACCGATATATGGACGGCACATCGACGCTCCAGGAGGAGGACATCCTTGCCCAGTATTTCAAGGGAGACAATATCCCTGAGGAGTGGGCCTGCTACAAGGAGATGTTCCAGGAGATCGAGGCGATGAAGCCAGAGACCGAAGCAGAGCAGCCCGTAGCCGCTGAAGAGCCTACACGCGGTCGACGTCGCTGGATGATTTGGGGCGTGGCAGCTGCAGCCGCGGTGGTAGGCATAATCTACCTGGCCGCACCTGGCAACAAGGCCGATTTCCAGCCCGCAGCACCGCCCACAGCCCAGGCCGACACCACAGCCGTACAGCAGACCGCAGAGCCCGTGATACAATCGCAGCCCGAGACGGTAGGCACCGACAGTCTTACCGCTCCAAAGGCCGCTGTTAAGCCCGCCAAGGCCACTAAGCGCAGCAAGCGCAAGATAGTGCCCACCATCCACGATGTGGACAAGGCCTACGCACTGATGGCACAGGCCAAAGTAGAGGCCGAAGTAGAAGCTATCGAGGCTCAGTTGGCAGCCTATGGCTACGTGCCCGTAATGCAAGAAGATGGTACCATAGTATATATTAACGAACAAACAAATTTTATTGCATATGAAGAGTAAAAGCTTAATTCTATCAGCCATGCTGATTGCTATGCCTTCAGCCCTTATGGCCCAGCAGAACATCCAGAAAGCATTCGATGCCCTGCTAAAACAGAAACAAGTGATAAAGGTCGTTGCACACCACGACATGGAGAAGGATCCTGAGACTGGTGTAAAGAAAGGTCAGGCCGATGTGTACGACTTCACCCTGCCCGCAGGCAATCCTTGGCGACAGCTTGTATTAGATATCGAGGACGCCATCCATAAGGATTCTGAGAATGCCTATAGCGTAAGTTCGAGCGAAAACAACAAGGGAGTGAACTACGTTACTCTGGTGGTTGGCGACGGCAGTTCTGGGTCGGTTGCTATCGGCAAGATTCCCGGTTCGAAGTATATGTACGCCTGTTTTCTCGACAAGAAGGATCCTACAAAGCAGTACCGCTATGCCTACGCCGTAGAATGGGCCGAAGGCCAAGATGGTATCAAGGGCCGCATAGCCACTACTTATGGTACTACCCAGAAATATCGCGAGCAGAGTGAGAATTGGAAGAAGAGGATAAAGAGCAGCACCATTACCATTAATCGCAACCCACTTACCAAGGACCAGATGTTTGAAATGATGAGCAATAATAATTATGGCTTCACGGTGAAGCTGGATTCTGTAGTTTATGCTGCCAACAATTCATCTCAGTGGCTCAGCCACTTTAGTACCTTTAGTTCCCTGTATAGCAAGTGTCTTTCAGAGCACAATCCAACATCGGCCAACATCTTTGCAAACAACATCTATAATCTCTGCAAGAAGGCCGACGTGCTGGATGCCGACGAGAAGAAGATTGTGATAAGCGAAATAGCCCGTCTCCGCGACGCCACCGCCGACGAATATACCAAGAACCTGCTAGTGCTCAGCATAAAAAAACTACAACAATAAACCATTCTTATTGATGGCGTTTGCCATCTCTATGAAACTACCTGGTTTATAGCCTGCTATCTTCCACAGGATTCGCTTGTCGGGGGATAGCAGGATGAATTGTGGCCAGGCTCGCGCCTCACAATAGCTTTTGTGGATTGGACCGAGGCCTAGTTGACCGTCGTTCCAGTTGGTCCATGCGATGTGCTTGTTCCAATCGTGATGCTGCCAAGCAGAAAGACTGTCGGCGTTTATGCCCACGATTTCCAGCTTACCCTTGCATAGCTCATAGGCCTCGCGCAGTTCGGGCTCAGCCTTTCGGCACGCACCACAGTTTATCGACCAGAAGTCTATCAGCACGTATTTCCCGTCGGCAAAGGCCTCAAACAGATGGTGCTTATTGCCTTGCAGGTCGAATAGCTCTGCATCTACGGCCAGTTCGCCCGCCTTCAGCACGTGCTGTGTTGTGGCTGCTGCAGGCTGTTCTGATGCCTTTGGGGTGCGCGGCGCCGCCGATGGAGCCGTTAAATCGTACGAGTAAATATATGGATCGGTTGCGTCGTCGATAAAATCGGAATACAGATAGAGAGTCTTGCCATCGGCCGACAGCATGATTTCCTTGCCTAACTGGTCTAGGTGGATGGTTTGCAGCTTGTTTCCATCCCAGTCGTACACCTCTACGGTGTTTCCCCATGGGAATGGATCTTTTATGTCAAGCCCCTCCATCTTCTCGCCCTTTCGGGTCAAGTCATTGTAAAGCAAGTATATTCTGTCGTGGTTGGCACAGCAATGGATGCGATCCATTGAGCGTCGGCCTAAGCTGGGTAAGGGTAGGGGCTCGTCGTACAGATAGTGCTTGATATTCACCTTTGCGCCGTCGATAGTGAATATGAATGACAGCTTGCCCCCATCGTTCCAATACAGGAATCGTCCCTTGCCATTAGTTGCCAGTCCACTACCATCCGTATATACGCTCCATTTCTCTTCTGTCAGATTCTCAGACGTGCTGTCGTTGGGCCAATAGTCTAAAGGTGTTACGGTCTGGCGCTTGTAGTTTACTACACCGAGCACATGGTGCAGATCGTTGGCGGGTGCGCCTGTAGTAAGAATGGTAGAGTCAGACATGACAACGAAACCTCCCATCTGCCAGAAGTCGGATAGCTTAGAAAGGTCGAACTTCTGCCATCTTGTGGTGTCCTTGATGGTTGAAGGTTGGATTTTGAATACTGCTGCCATCGATGCCTGAGCACTCATACCATCAGAAGGATGATTAATTACATATAATGCGCCATCGTCGGCTTGCGAAAGCTCCATGATACCAAACTGGTTCTGGCCCTGTCCCTGTACTAAAACCTTTTCAGCCTTCTGCCACTCCGATTTTGTCAGCGTACCAGCACAAATGTTCCACCCCTGGTCCAGGGCATAGACGCGGTCGCCCAGCGTCCATTTAGGCCATAAGCCCTTATTCACGTCGATTTTTACAGGTTGCCCCTCCAGATACACTTCGGCTAGGAGTGTGTTCTGGTTTGTACAGCTCATGATAGCAATGAGAGCCAGCATGATGGTGATGATTGATTTCTTGTTCATATGCTTTTTTTGTTGAATTGGTTTGGCTTATGCCGATGGCAAAGTTATGATGAATATGCTAACCGTGCAAGTATTTTTGCAGAAAACTGATAGTAGGGGTGTTGCAAGTGTTTTTGAGCTAAGTGTTTGATAATGAGCGGTATAACTAAATGCGCGTTGCTAATAAAGTGGCTGAGAGGGACGGGGTGGACGAGATAAAAACATCGAAAAAGTTTGCAAATGTGATGAAAAGACCGTAACTTTGCCAGCAAATTACAACCATTATGAATAAACTATTGATCATACTCATCACCGTAACCATCATGGCTGGATGTACCGAGCGACAGCACCCCCTGTTGAAACAAGCCTGGGGTGTGGTAGAAGAACAGCCCAACAAAGCATATTCTATATTAAGTAAGGTGAACACCGATGCACTTACGGATGACGAAAGGGCAGAATACGGACTACTGAAGACGATAACGGCCTATAAGATTCATGGCATAAACATCGTTGACAACGACTCGCTGATATCTGCCAGCATCGCCTATTACAACGCGCATGGCGACGAGTGGCATCGCGGGCGTGCGTATTATTATAGAGGTATGCTTAGAATGCATCGCTATGGAAACATACTGGATGCCATCATCGACTTTAAGATGGCCGAGACCGTAGCAGAGCATGCCGACGATAAAGACCTGAAAAACCGTGTGTACGACATTCTGCACCACGTCAATATCATCAGCCACAATCGCCTTCAAACCCTGAGATACGCCCAGAAATGGCTCGACAACAGCATTGCACTTGGCGATAGCGTGATGATGCTGAAAAACCTGCTGATTTGTGCCAACGCCTATGCGGATATGGACCAGACGGATAGTGCCAGCGTGTATATAGATAGAGCGCTGAAATTAGAAAAACATGCCGACACAAGTTTGCTACCTAGTATCTATAATAACGGTGGCTTTTTGGCGATGGCCCGAATCCGGAAGGGCCAGGGACAGTACGATAAGGCCATCCGACTGCTCAAGGTGGAGATAGAAATTGCTGAACAGGATGAGCGGACGCGCATGAAATGCCTGGAGCTGCTTTCGGAGCTATATGAGCTGACGGGCCAAAAGGAGCTGAACATGGAAACCAAGGCACTTATTCAGGCGTACGACGACTCTATGAAATACGTAAATCGCGCCATGCAGATGGTAGACTGGCAGCAGAAGTTCGACGAGGTAAGGCAGACCAAGGAATTTAACCATCGATTGTCGTGGATGCAGGGACTTGTAATAACTCTGATCGTGGTCGCTATAATCGCCATCGGTACTGGTATGATTATACATCGCCGGAAGGTTCGCCGACTGAGCAGCCGACTCGACGAAGATGCGCAGCGCATCAGCGATCATCGCACAAAGATAGATGAACTTGAGGGTCGTATGGAGCACATATCGTCCACACTACTGGTGGGAACGCAGATGTTTAACCATTTGCAGCAGCGCATGCCTATTGCCGAAGCTACGGCCAAGGAACAACAAGCCTTGGTTGACTATTTTGCCCAGTTGCGCCCTAAACGTTGGCAGGAGTGGGAGCGCAAATACAGCGGGCTGTCTACGGCGCAATACATCTTCCTGATAATGCAAGACGATCTGCACTACGACGATGCAGCCATCGCCGCTGCGCTCGACGTAAAGCGCACGTCAGTTCGCAGCATGCGATCCCGAATAAAGAGCAGGGAGAAATAGGGTGGGCTTACATTCACTCGCCTATATACTCTGTCATGGCTTTCATCATATCATTTTCCTCCTCATTGCCGTTTTCGTCGGGGAAGAATCTTATGATGTTGTGTATGCGCCAGGAGCCATCCTCGCGGCAGAATTCAAACCTCTGATGTACGGTCTGTACCTCGCTCCACAGGCGGAAATCTACCAATGCCGTGCCTTTTTGCTCGTCAAACTGCACAAATTTCAAGTCGCGCACCTCAAATCGGTCAGGATTATCGTCCTGCATCTGCGTCCACAGGTCGTCGTTAAAGAAGCCGATTTCCTCAGCCGTTTCGTCTTTTTTCTCCACTTCGGCCACGGTTTTCCACCAGTTTTTGCATGCAAATTGGGTAGTTCCGCCCTCAGCACGCTTAGCGATAGCGTCGTACAGCTGCGTGATTTTACTTGCGATTTCCTCCTTAGCCCCGCCCGCCCAGGCAGGCATCATCATCATTGCCAAGATTGATAGTAATAGCGTTCTATGTTTCATAATGGTTTTATAATTATCTGATGCAAAGGTAGTTATAATCTTTGAAACCACAAAGAAAAAACATAAAAAAATAAGGCCCGCATCACTGCGAGTCTTATCTTCTTCTTTTTACGCGCCTACGCACGATGTCGCCCCTAGCGCTGTCAGTATCGCCGATGCAATCGATGCGATAAGCTGAACGATGAATTTTGCTGTCTCCTTTTTAGTCATAATGTATAATCTTTAATGTTTCGCTCGGCTATGCCGCTTGGCTCTGCCAAGAATGTTTAATTTTTAATGTGAAGGGCTGGGGCACTCAGGCCCCAAGCCCTGTGGTCTAGTTTTGATCCATACCGCTGTTGTCGTCATCGACGCGGGTGCTACCACCACCACCCTGATTTCCACCCTGATTCTCAGGGTCCTCGATTGTACCTGGGTCAGAACTCGTTACTCGCTTCACCTCCTTGCCGCTGCGGTCGAAGCAGGTAATCTGGATGGCGGTATTAGCCAGCTCGTCCTTCAGGTCAACCGTTGGGGTGAACACTATACGGCGGGTGCTGATCAGTCCGGCCTTTACCTCATCGGCAGTAGCTACGCTCTTGGCTCGCAGACCGAATCGCATGGTTCCCAGACCTGGCAGCGCTACCGAGTGACCCTCTGTGGCCCACGCCTTGATTACCTCGCCAGCAGCATCCCAGCATGCCTGCATGATGCCCTTGCTCACTCCGCTGCGCAGAGCAGCCTCCTTGATCACCTTGTCCTGCGAGAGCGAGGTGTAAATCTCC
>ONGP01000051.1 GCA_900317405.1 uncultured Prevotella sp. | reverse complement strand
AGAGAGATAAGTCAACAAAATCAGTATAATAAACAGTAATTAACAAAACAGTAACAAATCAAGGCTCTGAGGGAGTCAACACTATACAGGGAAAGACATCGAGATTTTTGTATCGTACCAATGTACCATTGTACCATTCCGATAATTCACTAGCCCCCAAATGCTATATATTAATCTATATTATTATATATATTATAATATATATAATAATATAAATAAAATTTTCTTTTTTCTCGTCACATTCGCTAATCAAAAATCCAAATGGTACAATGGTACAATGGTACACTGTTTGTGTCAATTATGCTGTAACGTACCAGTGTACCATTTAATAAATTAGAAATTTAGTTCGTAAATGCATAATTGCAACCGGGTTGCAGTCGGAACTATTTACCTTTGCAGCGTGATTCAGAAATGGTCACGCTGCAATTAGAAATATAAAATTTAAAAATATGGCACATAATCACGAATATCACGATCACTGCGAGGCATGCAGTCATCATGAACACGAACATGAGCATCACCACGAGCACAACACTCGCGAGCAGCTCAGACTGATAATAATAACGGCAGTGCTGCTGATAGGCGCGGTGATAGTAGAGCATACATTGGCGCTGCCGACATGGCAGATGCTGCTGGTGTATCTTATACCTTATATAATAATAGGGCACGACACGCTGAAAGAGGCGGCTGAGGGACTGATGGAGGGGGAGCCGTTTAATGAGCACTTCCTGATGACGATAGCTACCGTCGGTGCGCTGTGTTTAGGTTTCTTGCCTGGGGCCGAGACGCAGTTTCCTGAGGCGGTGTTCGTAATGCTATTCTTCCAGGTGGGCGAGCTGTTTGAGGGATATGCCGAGGGCAAGAGTCGCGACAGCATAGCGCATCTGATGGAGATAAAGCCGGACAGCGCAACACTGGAATTAAGAGATGAGAATGGAGAATTGAGAGAAAAGACCGTATCGCCCGAAGAGGTGAAAGTGGGGGATACGATAGTGATACGTCCGGGCGAGAAGGTGCCGCTGGACGGTGTGGTGACGGAAGGACAGAGTGCACTGAACACAGTGGCGCTGACTGGCGAATCGCTACCCAGAGATGTGGCTACAGACGACGAGGTGATATCGGGATGCGTGAACATGAGCGGAGTGATACGCGTAAGGGTGACCAAGCCGTTCGGCGAGAGCACTGTGTCGAAGATAATCAGACTGGTGGAGAATGCCGGAGAACATAAGTCGCAGAGCGAGACGTTTATCGCGCGATTTGCACGTGTGTACACGCCTGTGGTGGTGATGGCGGCAATAGCTCTGGCTGTGGTGCCTACATTGCTGGGTGACGAGCTGAGCACATGGCTGTATCGCGCACTGATGTTCCTGGTGGTGTCGTGTCCGTGTGCACTGGTAATAAGCGTGCCGCTTACATTCTTTGGCGGTATCGGTGGTGCATCGCGTCGCGGAATACTTATCAAGGGTGCCAACTATATAGATGTATTGGCAAAGGTAAAGACGGTGGTGTTTGACAAGACGGGTACGCTTACTCACGGGCAGTTTGCTGTGACGGCTGTGCATCCTGACAGCTGCGATGAGCACCATCTGCTGCATCTGGCTGCGCATGTGGAGCACTTCTCTACACACCCGATAGGTGCCGCACTGAGGGATGCATTCCCCGATGAGGCTACCGACGGCTGCAAGATAAGTGATGTGCGCGAGGTGGCCGGACAGGGCATAGTGGCTCGCATAGGCGATAAAGAGGTGGCTGTGGGTAACACCAAGCTGATGGATAGCATGGGTGCAAAGTGGCACGACTGCCAGCACCTGGGCACCATAATACATGTGGCTATAGATGGCGCATACGCAGGACATATAGTGATAAACGATCAGGTGAAACCAGACAGTGCCGAGACTATCGCAGCTCTACGCGAGCTGGGTGTGGAGCGCACTGTGATGCTGACTGGCGATCGCCGAGAGGTGGCTGATAACGTGGCAAGCACGCTGGGATTGACGGAATATCACGCTGAGCTATTGCCTGCCGACAAGGTGGCGCAAGTAGAGCAGCTGGGAGGTAATTTCGCCTTCGTGGGCGATGGCATAAACGATGCGCCCGTGCTGGCGCGTGCTGATGTGGGTATAGCTATGGGCGGACTGGGTAGCGATGCCGCCATAGAGGCTGCCGACGTGGTGCTGATGGACGACAAGCCATCGAAGATAGCACTGGCCATCCGTATAGCGCGTCGCACTATTGCGATAGCACGCCAGAACGTGGCATTTGCCATAGGCGTGAAGCTGGCTGTGCTGATACTGGCCGCACTGGGCATGGCCACCATGTGGATGGCGGTGTTTGCCGATGTGGGTGTGACTGTGATTGCTGTACTAAATGCTATGCGTGCACTACGTGCGTAGCATTTAGTGTACACCCGCACGGAATCGAACCGTGACCAACAGAACCGGAATCTGTTATTCTATCCATTAAACTACGGATGCATAGCTACTGAAAGCGGCCACAAAGGTACGGAATTTAAATTGAGAATTGAGAATTGAGAATTGAGAATTAGTAATTTTTAAGATTGTCTATGTGGTGCAATTTGTTAGCTGAAATCAATAATTTTGTGTCATTTTGCAAAAATAATCGCGATTTTGCTTGCATAATTAAATAAAATGTGTATTTTTGCACGCAAATTTATCATAAACAATCAAAATGGGACAAGTAATCAAACCTGTGATGTACGAACCGCTGCTGGATATGAAGCAGACGGAACAGGGTATAAAACTGATAAAAGAGTTCTTCCAACAGAACCTCTCTACTGAGTTGAGACTGAGGCGCGTAACAGCACCTCTGTTTGTGTTGAAAGGATTGGGTATTAACGACGATCTGAACGGTGTGGAGCGCCCGGTGAGCTTCCCTATCAAGGATCTGGGAGATGCTAAGGCCGAAGTGGTGCACTCGCTGGCTAAGTGGAAGCGACTGAGTCTGGCTGAATACAAGATTGAGCCTGGATACGGTATCTATACTGATATGAACGCCATCCGCGCTGATGAAGAGCTGGACAACCTGCACTCGCTATATGTGGATCAGTGGGACTGGGAGGCCGTGATACGCAAGGAAGACCGCACACTGGCATTCCTTAAGAACATCGTGGAGCGTATCTATGCAGCCATCCGCCGCACAGAGTACCTTACCTGCGAGACATATCCGCAGATTAAGCCTTTCCTGCCCGAGAAGATACACTTTATACATGCTGAGGAACTGGTGCAGATGTATCCCGACAAGACTCCAAAGGAGCGTGAGGATGCTATCTGCGAGAAGTATGGTGCCGTGTTTGTGATCGGTATCGGTGGCAAACTGAGCAATGGTGAGAAACATGATGGACGTGCACCTGACTATGACGACTGGAGCACTATAGCCGAAGACGGACGCGCCGGACTGAACGGCGACATACTGATATGGTATCCTGTACTGGGTCGTAGTTTCGAACTGTCGAGCATGGGTATACGTGTGGACAAGGAGAGCCTGCTGCGCCAGCTTAAGATAGAGGGTAAGGAAGAGCGCGAACAGCTGTACTTCCACCAGCAGTTGCTGAACGACAAGCTGCCACTCTCGATAGGTGGTGGTATCGGCCAGAGCCGACTCTGTATGGTATTGCTGCACAAGGGACATATCGGCGAAATCCAGGCTAGCATATGGCCTGAGGAAATGCGCAAGACATGCAAGGCGCTCGGTATGAATCTTATCTGATAATCGCACTGCTAGCGATTATTATATCTGCCTGTGGAGGGCAGCGGCAGCCACGTGCCTATGGCGGTATGGAGATGACTGCCGACGACAGTGCGACCATACGTATGGGCCAGTGGGACCTGATAAAGTATCACAGCGACAAGCTGGGTATAGATATCAACTACCCATCGTTTCTGTATCATCAGGACCTGAAGGGCGAGACGGCTCAAGAGGTGTTTATGAGCGACGAGATGTCTATATCGGTGATGGTCGACTCGCTGAAAGGTACGCACCGCCCTGCCAGTCAGCTGATGCTGGCTATGGGTGCCGACCTGGTAGAGGTGGGTGATGACTACAGCATACAGGAGGGATCGGACGAGGATTTTGACTATTACGGCAAGGTGATAGAAGACGACACCATCCGCCTGGTGACTGTGCTGGCCAGATTCAAACCCGAATACAGCGAAGCTGCTGAGCCGCTACGCGAATGGGTGAGGAATTTCACGCTGAAATAATTGACCTATCATATTTTAACACGGATTAATCTAAATTTTCTTCAAGAAATGAAGGTTAATCCGTACTTTTTTTGTACCTTTGCGGCCGAATGTCGCTAAAGCGACTGAAGGAATGCATATATTTATAACGTTATAAGGATAAAAAATGGCTGAAATTAAGAAGATTAAGACCGCATTGGTGTCTGTTTTTCACAAGGACGGACTGGATGAACTCTTGAAGAAACTGAATGATGAGGGTGTTAAGTTCCTGTCGACTGGTGGAACACAGCAGTTTATCGAGTCACTCGGCTACGAGTGTCAGAAAGTTGAGGATGTTACAACCTATCCATCTATTCTGGGTGGACGTGTAAAGACTCTGCATCCGAAGGTGTTCGGAGGTATTCTGGGTCGTCGCGACAATGAGGGCGATCAGGAGCAGATGAAGAAGTACGAGATTCCTGAGATTGATCTCGTAATCGTAGACCTCTATCCATTTGAGCAGACCGTAGCTAGTGGCGCTAGCGAGGCTGACATCATCGAGAAGATTGATATAGGTGGTATCTCGCTGATACGTGCCGGAGCTAAGAACTTTAAGGATGTGGTTATCGTACCTAGCAAGGCTGAGTACAGCGTGCTGCTCGACATACTGAACAAGAAGGGTGCACAGACCGATATCGAGGATCGCCGTATGTTTGCTACACGCGCATTTGGCGTGAGCAGCCACTACGACACCGCTATCAACGCTTGGTTTGTTAAGACTGCTAAGTAATTTAGATTTGAGAATTTAGAATTAAGAGATAAAAGATGGGATTTTTTAGTTTCGTACAGGAAATAGCAATGGACCTGGGAACAGCCAACACTATCATCATCAGCGATGATAAGATTGTGGTTGACGAGCCTTCGGTAGTTGCTCTTGATCGCCGTACCGACAAGATGATTGCCGTAGGTAATGAGGCGAAGATGATGTATGAGAAGACTCACGAGAACATTCGTACCATCCGTCCGCTGCGCGATGGTGTGATTGCCGACTTCTCTGCTTGCGAGCAGATGATGCGTGGTCTGATTAAGATGGTTCACACTGGTAGCCGTCTGTTCTCGCCTTCACTGCGCATGGTGATTGGCGTACCTTCAGGTTCTACAGAGGTAGAGCTGCGTGCCGTTCGCGACTCAGCTGAGCATGCTGATGGACGCGATGTTTATCTGATTTTTGAGCCAATGGCTGCTGCCATCGGTATCGGTATAGATGTTGAGGCTCCAGAGGGTAACATGATCGTTGATATCGGTGGTGGTTCTACCGAGATCGCTGTTATCTCGCTGGGCGGTATCGTATCAAACAACTCTATCCGTACTGCAGGTGATGATCTGACAGCTGATATCCAGGAATATATGTATCGCCAGCACAACGTGAAGGTTTCTGAGCGTATGGCTGAGCGCATCAAGATCAACGTAGGTTCGGCACTTACTGATCTGGGTGATGAGGCTCCTGAGGACTTCATAGTTCACGGACCTAACCGTATCACCGCACTCCCAATGGAGGTTCCTGTATGCTATCAGGAGATAGCTCACTGTCTGGACAAGACCGTGGCTAAGATTGAGAACGCTGTGCTTTCTGCACTCGAGAATACTCCACCAGAGCTGTATGCTGATATCGTTAAGAACGGTATCTATCTCTCAGGAGGTGGCGCACTGCTGCGCGGTCTCGACAAGCGTCTCACCGAAAAGATGCACATTCCATTCCACGTGCCCGAGGATCCCTTGCACAGCGTAGCTAAGGGTGCCGGTATCGCACTGAAGAATGTGGATCGTTTCAATTTCTTGATGAGATAATCAAGTAAGGTAGTTTGGGCCGATGCGCAATCTGCTGGATTTCCTATATAAGTATCATCACTGGCTAGTTTTCGTATTGCTCGAAGTAGTCAGTGTTGTTCTGTTGTTTCAGTACAACAGTTATCAGGGTAGTGTGTGGTTCTCGAGCGCCAATGCAATGGCAGGTAAGGTGTACGAACTGGAGAGCACCATGACCAGCTATATGGGCATGCGCGAACTGAACGAGCAGCTAACCCTGCGTAATATGTATCAGGAGCGACAACTGGACCAGTTGCGACGCCTGTATGCCGAGGCTACTAAGGACACTACCGATATGCAGCGCAAGGAGTTGGAGTTCTTGAGTCACTATCAGCTGATTTCGGCCAAGGTGGTAGAGAACTCTATCCACAAGGCTGAGAATCTGATAACCATCGACAAGGGACGTAAGGACGGAGTGGAGCCTGATATGGGTGTGGCCTGTGGTAACGGCGTAGTAGGTGTGGTCTACCTAGTTAGCGACCACTATTCGGTAGTTATCCCTGCCCTTAACACCGCTTCGTCGCGCATCAGCTGCAGTATCCGCAATCGCGGCTACTTCGGCTATCTGCACTGGTATGGTGGCGATCCGTCAGTGGCCTATGTAGAGGATGTGCCACGCCATGCCAAGTTCAAACTGGGCGAGTGGATGGAGACCAGTGGATTCTCGTCGATCTTCCCGTCAGGCGTGCTTGTGGGTAAGATTGAGCAGGCATACAACTCGAGCGACGGACTGTCGTACAAGCTAAAGGTGCGACTGAGTACCGACTTCGGCAATCTGCGCGATGTGGTGGTTATCAGCGACAAGAGTATAGCCGAGCGTGCTGCACTGATGCAGGCCGCCCGCGACTCTATTAGTTTCAAACAGCGACAATAGTAAGTATGAAGATAGAACTGGTTAACAGATTGGTGATGTTCATGTCATTGCTAGTGGCTCAGGTACTTATCCTGAACCATGTGCATCTGCTGGGTGTAGGCACTCCGCTGCTCTACGTCTACTTTGCCATCACATTCCGTCGCAACTTTCCCAAGTGGTTTGTTCTGGTGTCATGCTTCATGCTGGGACTGCTGATCGACATCTTCTCGAGCACTCCAGGTCTGGCATCGAGCGTGATGACTCTTGCTGGTCTGGCTCAGTGCTATCTGATGAACCTCATAGCACCTCGCGACTCGGCCGAAGATCTGGCAGCATCGATCAAGACATTGGGATTCAGTAAGTTTGCCACACTTAGTGGACTGCTTACTATGCTATACTGTATGGTGTTCTTCGCACTCGAGGCATTCAACTTCTTTGACGTGCTCATGTGGTTGGCTCGTTCTGTGGTTAGTGCAGTACTTACTATGGTGCTGATTTTAGCAATCGAAAGTGTTAGAAGCAGGTGAAGCAGAAAGACTTCGATCTTGAATATCGAAAATACGTGATTGGTGGGGTGGCCGCATTGATTGTGTTCATCTACATCATTCGTCTGTTTATGCTTCAGATTACCAGCGACGATTATAAGAAGAGTGCCGACTCAAACGCTTTCCTAAAGAAGATAGAATATCCATCGCGTGGAGCCATACTGGATCGTAAGGGCAAGTTGCTGGTTTACAATCAGCCCAGTTACGATATTATGGTGGTGATGAACGAAGTGAAGGACCGACTGGATACCCTCGACTTCTGTCAGGCTCTTGGTATCACCAAAGAGGAGTTTGATCGCCGTATGGCCACCATGAAGGATCGCAATAAGAATCCTGGTTATTCGCGATTCACTGAGCAGTTGTTTATGAGTCAGCTCAGCGACAAGGACTTTAGCGTGTTCCAGGAGAAGATGTATCGTTTCCCTGGCTTCTACATCCAGAAGCGTAGTGTGCGACAATATACATATAATATGGGCGCGCATGTGCTTGGCGATGTGGCTGAGGTATCGCCTGCTGATATCGAGGAGGACGACTACTACCAGCCTGGCGACTATATCGGCAAGTTGGGTATAGAGCGTTCGTACGAGAAACAGCTTCGCGGACAGAAGGGTATACAGATACTGCTGCGCGATGCTCACGGACGTATACAGGGCCGCTATCAGAACGGAGCACTCGACCAGCGTGCCATACCTGGCAAGAACCTTACACTGGGTATAGATGCCGAACTACAGGCACTTGGCGAACGACTGATGGAGGGTAAGATAGGTGCTATCGTGGCTATCGAACCATCAACGGGTGAGGTGCTGTGTATGGTATCATCGCCTACGTATGATCCACGACAGATGGTGGGCCGACTGCGCAGTAAGAACCATCGCGCCTTGCAGATGGATGTGTGGAAACCACTGCTTAACCGTGCCATCATGGGACAGTATCCTCCAGGTTCTACATTCAAGACCACACAGGGCTTGACGTTTATGACCGAGGGTATTATCAACAGCCATACCATGTATCCATGTGGACATGGATTCAACTTCAAAGGTCTGCACGTGGGATGTCACGGACATGCTGCACCACTGCCGCTTGTGCCTGCACTTAGCACATCGTGTAACGGATTCTTCTGTTGGGGATTGTATCACATGATCAACACCAACATCAGTAAATACGGATCAGTTCAGAACGCCATGAACACCTGGCGCGACTATATGGTATCGATGGGATTCGGCTATCGTCTGGGTATCGACCTGCCTGGTGAGAAGCGTGGATTGATACCTAACGCCATGTTCTACGACAAGGCCTACAAGGGTTCGTGGAACGGACTTACCATCATATCAATCGCTATCGGACAGGGTGAGGTGAATGCCACTCCGCTGCAGATAGCCAACCTGGGCGCTACGATAGCCAATCGTGGCTATTTCTACACACCACACGTGGTTAAGCAGGTACAAGGCGAGAAACTTGACACGACTTACACACGCAAACACTTTACCAAGGCTAGTCGTGAGGCTTACGACTACGTGGTGCAGGGTATGCGTTCATCAGTACTTGGCGGTACATGTAAGGAGTTGGGTAAGTACGACTTCAATGCCTGTGGTAAGACTGGTACGGCACAGAACCGCGGACACGACCACTCTGTATTTATGGGATTTGCTCCTATGGAGAATCCCAAGATAGCAGTAGCAGTCTATGTGGAGAATGGTGGATGGGGTGCTACCTACGGTGTGCCCATCGGCGGACTGATAATGGAGAAATATATTAAGGGTAAACTATCTGAGGCTAGCGAGGCTAAGGCTCGCGGCATTCAGGAACGCAGAATAGCATATGGCGCAGGCGATAGGTAACAGAAAAGAAAAAGGAGTGATCCGTTCGCTCGATTACTGGACGATAGTCATCTACATCGCCCTGCTCACCTTCGGATGGGTAAGCGTGTGTGGTGCCAGCTATAGCTATGGCGATACTGACCTGTTTAGTCTTGATACCCGTTCGGGCATGCAGATTGTATGGATTGGTACATCTATCGTGCTGGGATTCGTGATCCTGATGCTGGATGACCGCTATCTCGACATGTTTGCCTACATCATATTCGGAGTGATGCTTATATTGCTATTCGGCACTATCTTCAATCCGCATAGTATTAAGGGCTCCCGATCGTGGCTTGTGTTAGGACCAGTGCGACTGCAGCCTGCTGAGTTTGCCAAGTTTGCCACGGCGCTAGCTCTGGCAAAACTAATGAATACCTATGGGTTTACTATAGCCAAATGGAAGGACTTTGCCATTGTACTGGGAGTGATATTCGTCCCCATGCTGTTCATCGTTCTGCAGCGTGAGACGGGTAGTGCGCTGGTATATTTCTCGTTCTTCCTGATGCTATATCGCGAAGGTATGCCAGGCAGTATCCTCTTTACAGGAGTGGCTATGGTGGTGTACTTTGTGGTAGGAATCCGATTTGCCGACACCATGCTCAGCATCACGCCCACGTCTGTAGGTAAGTTTGCTGTGCTGCTGATGATACAGATATTCTCGGCCGGACTGGTATATGTGTATTGCAATGACAAGCGCGACACTATCCGTATGATA
>ONGP01000052.1 GCA_900317405.1 uncultured Prevotella sp. | reverse complement strand
GCCACCAAGGATCTGGTAGGACTTAAGATAGGTATCATGGGATGTATCGTAAACGGTCCTGGCGAGATGGCCGATGCCGACTATGGATATGTAGGCGCTGGACGTGGAAAGATTTCGCTCTACAAGGCCAAGGAATGTGTAGAAAAGAATATCCCTGAGGAAGAGGCTGTAGAAAAACTACTAGAGCTTATCCGCAAGGATAGAGGATAAAGAAGAATAAATCCCGCCAAATCGGCGGGATTATTCTTTACTTAAGTATCTCCATCAGTTCTTTCATACCTTCGCTGGCACCTTTCTGAATCTGTGTTACCCTACCTCCAACATTAATCGGATTGGGATCGATGAGATATATCGGGGCATCGGGCTTGGCATAATGCATAAGTCCGGCAGCAGGGTAAACTACCAGCGATGTGCCGATAATTATCATGATATCAGCCTCTTGCACCTCCTCGGCGGCTATGGTGATATTAGGCACAGCCTCGCCAAAGAACACAATAAACGGACGGAGTAAAGAACCATCACCAGCCTTGGTGCCTGGCTCTATCTCACAGTTATCGGGAGTAAGCTGGATCTGGTAGCGTGGGTCGTCGACGTCGCGACTAGAGCAAACCTTCATCAGTTCGCCATGCAGGTGGATAACCTTCGACGAACCGGCCATCTCGTGCAGGTTGTCTACATTCTGTGTTACCACCGTTACGTCGTAGTTTTTCTCGAGTTCGGCCACCAGTTTGTGACCCTCGTTAGGCTTAACGCCCCAGCACTTCTTGCGGAGCATATTGTAGAAATTGGTTACGAGCGTGGGGTCGGCTAGCCAACCCTCGTGAGTAGCTACTTTCTGAACGGGATAATTCTCCCAAAGACCATCGGCATCGCGGAAAGTCTTGAGTCCGCTTTCAACCGACATACCAGCACCTGTAAGTACCACAATCTTTTTCATACGAATAATTTTTTAGTTTGATGCTGCAAAAATACAATTTTTCTGCAATTAAAAAGAAAATTTAGCAATTATATTGCATCGAAATGAGAAAAAAAGTGTACCTTTGCAGCCGATTTTTAGACGATTACACATTATTAATAAATAGAGAATGGATAAATTAAGTTATGCTTTAGGTCTGGGCATCGGTCAGCAGTTGGCTCAGATGGGTGCTGAGAATATCAGTGCCGAGGATTTTGCACAGGCCATCAACGATGTTTTGAAGGGCAATGAGCTGAAGGTTTCACACCGCGAGGCTCAGACAATCGTACAGGATTATTTCCAGAAGCAGGAGCAGAAGCTCCAGGCTGAGCGTGCCGAGAAGGGAAAGGCACATAAGGAGGCAGGCGAGAAGTTCCTGGCCGAGAATGGTAAGAAGGCCGAGGTGGTAACACTGCCCAGCGGACTGCAGTATCAGGTGCTGAAGGAGGGTAATGGTAAGAAGCCATCAGCCAAGGATACAGTAATGTGTCACTACGAGGGTACACTTATCGATGGTACCGTATTCGATAGCTCATATCAGCGTGGCGAGCCCGCTACATTCCCACTCCAGCAGGTTATCGCTGGTTGGACTGAGGGACTGCAGCTGATGCAGGAGGGTGCTAAGTATCGTTTCTTCATCCCTTACCGTCTGGCTTACGGCGAGGGTGGTGCAGGCGCATCTATCCCCCCATTCGCAGCTCTGATCTTCGACGTAGAGTTAATACAAGTAGTTTAAAAAAATAACAGAAAGCAATGAAAAAGATTTCAATTGTAGCCGTTCTGGCTATCGCCGCTGCCGGTTTCACCGCATGTGGCAATCAGGGCCCAAAAGCCAATCTGAAGACCGATGTAGACACCATGAGCTACGCTATCGGTATGGCTCAGACTCAGGGTCTGAAGGAGTATCTCGTAGGTAGTCTCGATGTAGATACTGCTTACATGGCTGAGTTTATCAAGGGTCTTAACGAGGGTGCCAACGCTGGCGACAACAAGAAGAAGGCCGCTTACTATGCTGGTATCCAGATTGGTCAGCAGATTGCTAACCGTATGGTTAAGGGTATCAACCACGAGGTATTCGGTGATGACTCTACAAAGACTATCTCTCTGAAGAACTTCCTCGCTGGATTCATCAGTGGTACTACTGGTAAGAAGGGTCTGATGACACCTGACTCTGCTCAGGAGGTTGCTCAGCGCCTGATCCAGAGCATCAAGGCTAAGGAGCTCGTAAAGACATACGGTCCTAACAAGGAGGCTGGTGAGAAGTTCCTTGCTGCCAACGCTAAGAAGGACGGCGTGAAGACTCTGCCTAGCGGTGTACAGTATAAGGTTGTGAAGGAGGGTACAGGTGCTATCCCAGCTGATACCTCACTGGTAAAGGTTCACTACGAGGGTCGTCTTATCAACGATACTATCTTCGACAGCTCTTACAAGCGTGGCGAGCCTGCTACATTCCGTGCAAACCAGGTAATCAAGGGTTGGACAGAGGCTCTCACACACATGCCTGCTGGTTCTGTTTGGGAGGTTTACATTCCACAGGAGTTGGCATATGGCGAGCGTGCTCAGCGTAACATCGATCCTTTCTCAACTCTGATCTTCAAGATCGAACTGATTGAGGTTAATCCTAAGAAGAAGTAAATGAAAAAGTCTCTTATAATTGCACTCGCCCTTGTGGCGGGTGCTTCTTTGTCTACAGTTGACGCTGCTAAGAAAAAGAAGGTGGTAGTAAAGGAGGAAACCCCAGTAGTTGAGGCTTTCAAACTGGCAACAAGTTCAGACTCTATCAGCTATACTGCAGGTATGACTAGCACTGTAGGTCTGGTAAACTACTTGCTCCAGCAGAAGGTGGATACAGCATATATGGCTGACTTTGTCAACGGATTCAACGAGGCTGTATCAAAGAATCTCGACGATCCCAAGCAGAAAGCATATATGATGGGTATCAGCATTGCTCAGCAGTTGGTTGACCGCATGTTGCCTGGTGTGAAGAAAGAACTTGAGGGTACAGCCGATTCTATCGTGTCAAGCGCATTCTTCAAAGGTTTCTGTGATGCCATGATGCAGGACACAACCTTCTTCAAGGTGAGTGATGCAGAAAAGTCGTTCAAGGCTAAGATGGAAACAATTCAGGCTGAGAAGGAAGAACGTCTGTATGGTGCAAATCGCAATGCAGGTAGACAATTCCTGGCTGAGAATGCTAAGAAGGATGGTGTGATTACACTGCCTAGCGGACTTCAGTACAAGGTTTTGACTCAGGGTACAGGTGCTGTGCCTACAACCAGCGATAAGGTTAAGGTACACTACGAGGGTCGCCTGATTGACGGAACAGTGTTCGACGCATCAAGAAAACATGGCGATGAGCCAACAGAGTTCCGTCCTACTGATGTAATCAAGGGTTGGACTGAGGCCCTGACCATGATGCCTGTAGGTTCGAAATGGCAGGTTTATATTCCATTCGAACTGGCTTACGGCAATCGTGATGCTGGACAGATCAAACCCTATAGCGCTTTGATTTTCGACATCGAACTTGTAGGAATAGTCGACGACAAGCCTGCTCCTGCAAAAAGCGTGAAAACAAAGAAAAAATCAAAGAAATAATCCAAGAAAATAGCAAGTGTGTCACAAAAGTGGCACACTTTTTTAATTTTTTCTCCAAAAAAGTTGCGTTATTCAATTAATTTGCTTACTTTTGCTAACAAAATGTAACCAAAAGGGAAATTAATGGAGAAAATTGATTTTTTGGATAAGAAGATTCTGAGTATTCTTTCCAAGAATGCGCGTATTCCTTTTAAGGATGTAGCCGCAGAGTGTAATGTGTCGAGAGCCGCTATTCACCAGCGTGTTCAGCATCTCATTGATGCTGATGTTATTACTGGTAGTGGTTTTGATGTTAATCCTAAAAGCCTAGGCTATTCTACTTGTACCTATGTAGGCATCAACCTTGAGAAAGGTTCGATGTATAAGGATGTGGTAGAACGTTTGAAACACATACCAGAGGTGGTAGAGTGCCACTTTACCACTGGTCCGTATACGATGTTGGTTAAACTCTATGCCAAAGACAACGAGCAGCTGATGGATTTGCTGAACGGCAAACTGCAGGGTACTCCTGGAGTAGTTGCCACAGAGACTCTCATTTCGCTTGAGCAGAGTCTGAAGCGTGAGATACCCATCGTGCTCGACGAAGACGACAAGTAATTATGAGCAGATTTGATCTCAAATCGCATCTAGATGATGTCTATGCTCACTTCCCAGAGGCAGACAAGCGTCCTGTTATCGGTATAACTGGTAATTACGAGGATCTTACCTGCAAGTTGGGACGTGGCTATTATCAGTCGGTGGTAGAGGCGGGTGGTGTACCTGTGGTTATACCTCCTGTGGCTGATAAGCATGTGATAATCAATACATTGGAACATATCGACGCCCTAATATTAAGTGGTGGCGGCGATATCAATCCGCTTTGGGCTGGTGAGGAACCTTCGCCCAAGCTTCATGGCATCAATCAGGAACGAGATCTCCCAGAATTGCTTATAGCCCGTTTGGCTTATAATCGCCAGATACCTATGTTGGGTATCTGCAGAGGTATCCAGACATTGGCCACTGCCTTTGGCGGTAAGGTTAGTCAGGATATAAGCGATGTGGCTACCGTTAAGCATTCGCAGGATGCTGACCGTTCGGAGCCCACTCACAGTGTCATTATCGATGATGATTCTGTATTACGTGGTGTGTACGGCTGTGATAAAATCATGGTTAACTCTTTCCACCACCAGGCCGTGGCAGATGGAGGCGACAAATTCAGAGTTGTAGCCAAGTCGACTGATGGTATTGTGGAGGCAATGGAGAGTACAGAGTTTAAGTCGATACTTGGTGTTCAGTGGCATCCAGAATGTATTGAAGACGGTCTGCCATTGTTCCAATGGCTGGTTGGCGAGGCAAAGAGTTATCGCGAGGCTCATAAAACCCACGACAGAGTCTTAACCCTCGATACTCATTGTGATACACCAATGTTTTTCCCACAGGGTATCCACTTTGAACATCGCGACCCAAAGATACTTGTAGATCTGCATAAGATGACTGAAGGACGACAGGATGCTACCATCATGGTAGCTTATCTGCCACAACCTACTGAGAATCCAAGGGATTTTGCTGATAGCATCTTCGATAAGATAGAAGTAATCGTTAGTCAGAATAGCGATTACATCCGTATAGCCAGCACTCCTCGCGACCTGTGGATGAACAAGCATCAGGGGCTGAAGAGCATAATGCTTGGCATCGAGAATGGTATCGCTATCGATGGGAAACTTGAGAATGTTCAGCATTTTGTTGACAGGGGTATCGTGTATATGACCCTCTGTCATAATGGTGACAACGATATCTGTGATTCGGCTTCTAAGACTCAGCACACTCATCACGGTGTGAGCGAGTTTGGCGAGAAGGTTATCAAGGAGATGAATCGTCTGGGGGTATTGGTAGATATGAGTCATGCAGGCGAGGAAAGTTTCTATCAGGCACTCGAGATAAGTAGCATGCCAATAGTTTGTAGTCACTCTTCGGCACGTGCGCTATGCGATCACGTACGAAATCTTACTGACGACCAGATGCGTGCCCTTGCCAAGAAGGGTGGTGTGGCTCAGACCACCATCTATAATGGTTTCCTGAAGAAGGATGGCGAGGCAACCATCAACGACGTGATAGCTCATTTGGAACATGCCATCGATGTGATGGGTATCGACCACGTAGGACTTGGAACAGATTTTGATGGCGACGGAGGCGTAAGAGGCTTGGCTAATTCGTCTGAATTGATTAATTTCACTCGCAGACTGCTTGCTCGCAGATTCAGTGAGCACGATATCCAGAAGATATGGGGAGGCAACTTCCTGCGTGTGATGGAAGAATGCCAAAAGGTAAGAAAGTAAAAAATGAACAAGAATATATTTGCGGTTTTAACCCTTGTACTTTTAGTGACTAGTTGTGGAAATCTTCGAAAGCAGACTACTGATGAGTCGGCTTCGTTGCAACCTGTTGGTCCAGTGTTCTGTGCTGATAGCGCTTATCAGTATTGTCAGAGTCAGTGCGATTTTGGTCCAAGAACCATGAACAGCAAGGCCCACGATGATTGTGAGCAGTGGATAGTTAACAAGTTCAAGGGCTTTGGTATGGAAGTAGTCCAGCAGAAGGCTGTGCTGAAAGGCTACGATGGCACATCGCTTAACAGTACCAATATCATAGCAAGCTATCATCCAGAGTTAAAAGACCGCATATTGCTCTGTGCTCACTGGGATAGTCGTCCTTGGGCTGATAATGATCCAGACGAGGCAAATTGGAAGACTCCTGTGATGGCCGCTAATGATGGTGCATCGGGTGTAGGCGTGATGCTCGAGATAGCAAGACTGCTTTCTCCCGACACTCTGAAACTTGGTGTCGACTTTATCTGTTTTGATGCAGAAGACTGGGGTGTGCCCCAGTGGAGCGATAGTGATTATGATGGCGACTCCTGGGCTCTTGGTGCTCAGTATTGGTCGGCCAATCTGCATAAGAAGGGATATAAGGCCCGTTTTGGTATCCTGCTCGATATGGTAGGAGGTCAGGGCGCTCAGTTCTATAAGGAGGAAATGTCAGTAAAGTATGCCAGCAGTGTTGTAGACAAGGTATGGCGTGCTGCTCAGGTGGTGGGCTATGGAAGTATGTTCCCCACACAGCTTGGTCCTGGTATAACCGACGACCATCTGCCTGTGAACACCAAAGCCAAGATTCCTACCATCGACATTATTCCTTATTATCCGAATTGCGAACAGAGTGGTTTCGGACCAACTTGGCATACCGTCAATGACGATATGGCACACTTAGATAAGAATACCCTACAAGCTGTAGGGCAGACTCTTATCCAGGTGATATTCTCTGAGAAGTAAATCTTATTTCTTGGGTTGTTCAGCTTCAAGCTTGTCTACTGCTCCTGTAAGCGGGTGGAGTAGTAGATGTGTGGTGTATTTCTTGTTGAACAACGCTCCACTAAGCAGTTCTACATTTCCGAACTGTCCGGCAGGGAACTCGTTGGCTACAATCTGTGCCTTGGCGTCAGCAATTGTTGAGCGCATCTTGCCAGGGATGTTTACGTATATGCCTGAAAGCTGTGGCTTAACTAATAGTTTTAATCCTTTCTTTGGCTCGACAGGTTCGGGTTCGGGCACTGTTTTCAGGTCTTCTATATATATATAATAAGGTGTACCTGAAAGATCATCACTATCTACGAGTCCATAATCGGATGAGAAACGAAACAATACATCACGTTTTACGGGCTTGTCGGCAATGTACGTGAATGTATGAGTGGTGGTGTCGCTTGTGGTAACACCAGTAAAAAGGCTGGTAAGGGCCTGATCCTGAATGGCCAACTCCTGGAGCATAAGTCTTAGTTGTTCGCCATCCTTCGGCATGAAGTCGGCCTGGCCTTTGGCCAGCATACCGCGACTCTCACGAATTTCGTATATCTCCTGGGCAGTAAGTTCTGCCATCTTGGATGTACTACCTGCCGAAAGAATCTCCTCGCTCATATATTTGCGAGGATTTATGGGTGCTTTAGCTGCTTTAGGTGCAGTCTGCATCTTAGCGATAGTCTGGGGCTTGATATCCTCGTTTATAGCCAACAGAGTGCCGTCGTCAGACAGTCTTACGTTGCAAGCTGAAGTTCTTGAGTCGTATTTTACAGCATAACACTTTGATGTGTCAGCCACGGCAAACGGCTCCTGGCGTACAGATATTAATCTGTATTTGGTAGATGCTACTGATGGAACATCCTTTATTCTAAGATATTTCTCGGAATATTTGCAGAACTCTCCAGGGGCGTAGGTGGTTTTCTCTATCTGCAGAGTAATGCGTATGGCTGTCTTGGGGAGATAGTAAACAGCTCCCTCGCTGGTAACTCCTGGCTTATACTGACTGATGACAGTCTGGGCCATTGCACCAGTTGTGCCTAATACTAAGGCTATAATAAGATTTGAAAACTTTCTCATTCGTTAAGACGTTTAAATGCATAAGGTAGATTCTTGATCAGATCGCTGGCTATCACACTCTCCTCGCCAAGTTCCTTGGCTGCAATGTCGCCAGCCAGACCGTGTAGATACATTCCCACGATGCAAGCATTTTCCTGATTATATCCACGAGCTAGCAATCCTGTAATGATACCTGTGAGCACGTCACCACTACCAGCTGTGGCCATACCTGCATTGCCAGTAGAGTTGAAGATGATGTGTCCGTCAGGCAGGCAGAGTGATGTGTGATGGCCCTTAAGCAATATGTAGGCCTGCAATCGCTCTGCCAGGTCGCGAGCTTTCATCAGTCGTTCGAAACTGTCGCTAGAAGGACCATCCAAACGATCGAACTCTTTGGGGTGGGGAGTCATGATAATTCCCTTTGGTAACTGTTGCACCCAAGCGCGATGATTAGCCAGGACGTTTATTGCATCAGCATCGACCACGACGGGACATTTAGTGCGTCGTAACTGTGAAATGATGGCGATAGCAGTCTGCTCGCTAGTTCCCAGTCCAGGACCAATACCCAGGGCGTTGAAGTCTTCTGTATCTACTGCTTCTGAGAAAGTTGTCTCCTCTTTATCAAACTGTATGATCGCCTCGGGCACGCTAATCTGTAGTATTGTGCTATTACGTTTTGGCGTGTGGGTGGTTACCTTTCCTGCTCCAACTCTCAGACAAGCTTTTGTGGCCAGAACAGATGCTCCACACATACCATAGCATCCTGCAATTATCAGAGCATTACCCATCTTACCTTTATGAGCAAATGGATCGCGCTTTAGGATACGAGGGCGAACATCGTTCTCTTCGAGCAATGTGTAGTTGGCGTCAATCTTTTCGATGCCCTGCTTGCTCAGACGGATGTCAAGCACCTTAAGTTGTCCGATAAACTGCTGATTCTCCGGGAATAGGAACGATAGCTTGGGCAACTGCAAAGTAAGCGTCATATTGGCTCGAATGATGTTGGCCCTCACGTTGTAGGTATTGTCCTCTGTCATCAGTCCTGATGGAACATCGATGCTAGCTACCTCGGCTGGAGATGCGTTGATGTATTTTACGAGTGATGCAAATCCGCCTGCAAGAGGCTTGTTAAGTCCAGAGCCAAAAAGTCCGTCGATAACCAGCATACCCTCTTCCAACTGTGGCGGTTCAAACTCCTGAGTAACCTCTATCAGAGCCTTTGAGCGCTTTTCGATGAGGCGCTTCTTGTTTACCATACAGTCTTCTGACAGATGGTCAGAGATATTAAACAGGTATGCTGTCACGTCGTAATTCTTCTCGATAAGCATTCTGCCCACAGCCAGTGCATCGCCGCCATTATTTCCTGGTCCGGCAAATATTATTACTGGAGTATTACTGCTCCAATTTTCGGTAATGGCTTGAGTCAAGGCTTTAGCAGCACGCTCCATTAGGTCGATAGACTTAATGGGTTCATTCTCTATGGTGTATTTGTCCAATTCATGGACCTGTGCGCTCGTAAATATCTTCATAATGGTGCAAAAATACGAAAAAATTGCTAATGAATGATAGAGTTTGGCAGATTTTTTGTAATTTTGCACAAATTTTTAATTCTTTCAGCGTATGAGTATCGTAAAGATAAAGGA
>ONGP01000053.1 GCA_900317405.1 uncultured Prevotella sp. | reverse complement strand
CTATCTGTATTCTTACTGCGTATACGGTCCTCACAACTTGCGTCGTGACGACATGACCGAGAAGCAGTTGCGCGAGGCTGACCCACAGGAACTGCTGAACCTGCTGGGCGACCTGAGCAACAAGGAGCACAAGGTGCTGTACTACGGACCTATGAGCGAGAAGGATCTCTCTAACCTGCTTTCAAAGCTGCACAAGACTCCTAAGAAGCTGATGCCTGTAACACAGGGCGTGCCATTTGTAGAGCAGAAGGCTACAGAGAACCAGGTGGTGATAGCACCATTCGATGCTAAGAACATCTACATGCGTATGTATCACAACGAGGGCCGCACATGGAATCCTGATGAGGATCGTAAGGAGTACTATATGACTCATATCATCACTCAGAACGATAAGATGGTTGACTGTATCTCGCACTTCCACGATATCCTGAACGATATGCCTGTAAGCGAGACTGCATTCCAGATAGCAAAGGAGGCTGTGACAAAGCGCCTGGCAAGTACACGTGTAACTAAGAGTGGTGTAATCAACTCGTATCTAGCTGCTCAGAAGTTGGGTCTGAACAAGAGCACTATCGAACTTGTATACAAGAATCTGGATAAGGTTCAGCTTAAGGATATCGTGAACTTTGAGAAGCAGAACATGGCCAACAAGGCTTATCGCTACATCATCCTGGGTGATGAGAAGGAACTGGATATGAAGTTCCTGGAGAAGCTTGGTCCTGTAAAGAGACTGAGCATCGAAGAGGTGTTTGGATATTAAAGATTAAACATTAAGGATTAAACATTAAACATTGATTAAACAAATACGTTTATGGCTAAGACAGTTGAATTTAAGTATGCCCCAATGTTCCAGGTGGGCGAGGACAAGACGGAGTATCGTCTGTTGTCGAAGGAAGGCGTAACTACCGCCGAGTTTGAAGGTAAGCAGATAGTCAAGGTTACCAAGGAAGCACTTACACTGTTGGCCCAGCAGGCTTTCCACGATGTGGAGTTTATGCTGCGCCGCGAGCACAATGAGCAGGTAGCTAAGATCCTCACTGACCCTGAGGCATCTGAGAATGATAAGTATGTAGCACTGCAGTTCCTGCGCAATGCCGAGGTGGCTTGCAAGGGTATCCTGCCTTTCTGTCAGGACACTGGTACTGCCATCATCCATGGTGAGAAGGGACAGCAGATCTGGACTGGTTTCGAGGATGAAGAGGCTCTGAGCCTGGGTGTGTTTAACACCTTTACTCAGGACAACCTGCGCTACTCGCAGAATGCTCCTCTGAACATGTATGACGAGGTGAACACACGTTGCAACCTGCCTGCACAGATTGATATCGAGGCTACTGAGGGTGCTGAGTATAAGTTTGTGATGGTGGCTAAGGGTGGTGGCTCGGCCAACAAGACCTATTTCTACCCAATGACTAAGGCTACTATCCAGAACGAGGGTACACTCATCCCATTCCTGGTAGAGAAGATGAAGAGCCTGGGTACAGCTGCATGTCCTCCATACCACATCGCATTCGTAATTGGTGGTACATCGGCTGAGAAGAACCTGCTGACTGTTAAGTTGGCTTCAATTAAGTTCTACGACGGTCTGCCCACAACAGGTGATGAGACTGGTCGTGCATTCCGTGATATCGACCTGGAGCAGAAGCTGATTAAGGAGGCTCAGAAGATTGGTCTGGGTGCACAGTTTGGTGGTAAGTACCTGGCTCACGATATCCGTGTAATCCGTCTGCCACGTCATGGTGCAAGCTGTCCTATCGGTATGGGTGTAAGCTGCTCTGCCGACCGTAATATCAAGGCTAAGATTAATGCCGATGGTATCTGGTTGGAGAAGATGGACTCTAACCCAACAGAGCTTATCCCTGAGGAGCTGCGCAAGCCAGGCGAGGGCGGCAAGGGTATCGAGATTGACCTGAACGAGGGTATCGATGCCGTACGCAAGGAGCTGAGCAAGTATCCAGTTTCTACTCGTGTGAACCTGAAGGGTACTATCATCGTGGCTCGCGATATCGCTCACGCTAAGCTTAAGGCTCGTCTGGATGCTGGCGAGGGTATGCCTGACTACTTCAAGAAGTATCCAGTGCTGTATGCTGGACCAGCTAAGACTCCAGAGGGATATCCTTGCGGATCGATGGGACCAACCACAGCCAACCGTATGGACCCATACGTAGACGAGTTCCAGGCTAACGGTGCATCGCTGGTAATGATTGCCAAGGGTAACCGCTCAGACGTTGTGACCGAGGCTTGTAAGAAGCATGGTGGTTTCTATCTTGGTACTATTGGCGGTGTGGCTGCTGTACTCTCTAAGAGCTCTATCAAGAGCATTGAGTGCGTAGAGTATCCAGAGCTGGGTATGGAGGCTGTATGGAAGATCGAGGTTGAGGACTTCCCTGCATTCATCCTGGTTGACGACAAGGGTAATGACTTCTTCAAGACCCTGAAGCCTTGGACACCTTGCGCAAAATAACACTATTCGCTTTTGTGCTGCTGGTGGCAGTTGCTGCCAGCGCACAACGGCGAATGCCTTGTGTACGTAATATCCCCACTGATAAAGCTAAGACCCGCGGGGTGCTTAGCTGTCCCGTTCAAGATTGGGATCCGCAGACAGTGTATCGTCAGGCTGTGGTGCTGATAACCTTTGCCGATTGCGATTTTTCGATGGAGGATCCTGCCGCCTATTACCAGCGTTTGTTTAATGAGAATGGCTATAACGAGGGTTATGGTTTAGGCTCAGTGGCTGATTATTTTCGCGATCAGTCAGGTGGACTTTTTAACTTGCAGTTTGACATCTATGGCCCTATTAAGGTCAGCATCAGTGCAAAAGGATCTTATCGTAACTATGGCTTTAATGCTATGGAAGAGGCTTTGGCGGCATTGGAAACCTTGACCACGCAAGACTTCTCTGTTTACGGTTACATTTGGCCTAACACAGATTATACTACTCTTAATGCCCCAGGAAAAAAGGAAATGGTGAATACCTGTATAACTTGTGAACTGTGGAGAGACAAGGCACTATGTGGTATTGGTACCATTTGCCACGAGTTTGCCCATTGCTTAGGACTGCCTGATATCTATCCTACTAGTGGCTCAAGCTATTTTTCGGTGGTGGATGAGTGGGACCTGATGGATGGGGGAAACTACACCAACAAGGGGTGGTGCCCGCCTAACTTATCGACCTTGGAGAAAATGCTCTTGGGGTGGGGGACACCTACCGAACTGACTGAGCCCACTACTATCACAGAAATGAAGCCTGTAAGTGAGGGAGGGGCTACCTATTTAATTCGTAACTCAGGCTGCACAAATGAGTACTATCTGCTGGAGAATCGAAGACAAACTAAGTGGGATTATGGTATTCCTGGCAATGGCTTAACAATTTTTCATGTAGATTACGATCAGGAAAGGTGGCGACTCAATGAAGTAAATATCGCTGATAGCCTTTTCCGTTACGATTTGTTCCATGCGGATAGTAAGGATTACCTGACTTGGGATCCCAAGAATAATGGCAAGGATTTGGGGAAATATACGATGGACAACTGGGTGCGAAGCAGGTACCTGAGTACGTCGCCTTATCCTTATACCAATCCCGAAACGCAGTTGGTGAATGATTTGCTAACTGATGAGAGTACACCTGCATCAACCGTGTTTTATAAGAATGCTGAAGGTGCCCTACTGATGTCGAAGGCTATTACCAACATCAGGATAGCTGATGATGGAACGATATCTTTTGACTTTATGAAAGAGGCTTCTGGTATCGATGCTGTCAAGGTGATGGACGACGGTACTGCTGTGTGGTACGACCTGCAAGGCAGGCGACTGGAAGGCAAGCCTACGCGAAAAGGCATTTATATCAATAACAGAAAAAAGGTTGCTCTTTAATTTGAGCAACCTTTTCTATTAATTCCTAAAGATAAGTCCTTCGCCATATTCGTCGATGATGATAGGCTTCTGGCGATCTACCTCGTCAGAGAGGATCTTCTTCGACAGATCGTTGAGCACGAACTGCTGGATGGCTCGCTTAACAGGACGTGCACCATAGTCAGGATCGAAGCCCTGTTCGGCCAGATAGCTGATGGCTTGTGGTGTGCACTCCAGAGTGATGCCCTGTGGCGCAAGCATGTCGGTTACCTTCTTCATCTGCAGACGAACCACGTCGGCTATCTGATCCTTGGTGAGTGGCGTAAAGGTGATAATCTCATCGATACGGTTCAAGAACTCAGGACGCATGGTGGCGCGAAGCTGCTCATGAGTAGCATTCGACGTCATGATGATGATGGTGTTCTTGAAGTTGGCCGTACGTCCCTTGTTGTCAGTCAGTCGACCATCGTCCAATACCTGCAGCAGTATGTTGAACACATCAGGATGAGCCTTCTCAATCTCGTCGAACAGTACCACTGAATATGGCTTGCGACGAACTGCTTCAGTGAGTTGGCCGCCCTCATCGTAGCCTACATATCCTGGAGGCGCACCTATCAGACGGCTCACGCTGTACTTCTCCTGATACTCGCTCATATCGATACGTGTCATCATCGTCTCGTCGTTAAACAGGTACTCAGCCAGAGTCTTGGCCAGCTCAGTCTTACCTACACCTGTGGTGCCAAGGAAGATGAACGAGGCGATAGGACGCTTAGGATCCTGCAATCCTGCGCGACTGCGACGTACAGCATCGCTGACAGCTGTGATGGCCTCGTCCTGACCAATCACACGCTTGTGGAGTTCCTCCTCCAGATGCAACAGCTTTTCGCGCTCGCTCTGCATCATACGTGTAACAGGGATGCCTGTCCAGCGGCTTACTACCTCTGCGATATCATCGGCAGTTACCTCCTCGCGTACTAGCGAGTTGTCGCCCTGTGCATTGGCCAGCTGGCTCTGGATATTTGCTATATCATCCTCGAGTGCCTTCAGCTTTGAGTAGCGTATCTCGGCCACCTTGCCATAGTCGCCCTCGCGCTCTGCACGCTCTGCTTCCAGCTTCAGACTCTCAATGTCCTGCTTGTCCTGCTGAATCCTGTTGATGAGTTGGCGTTCGCCTTCCCACTTGGCACGGAACTGTGTCTCCTGCTCCTTGAGTTCAGCGATGTCCTTATCAAGCTGGGCTATCTTCTGTGTATCGCCCTCGCGCTTGATGGCCTCGCGCTCAATCTCCAGCTGAGCCAGGCGACGAGTAATCTCATCCAGTTCCTCAGGCACTGAGTCGCGCTCCATACGCAGTTTGGCTGCTGCTTCGTCCATCAGGTCGATGGCCTTATCTGGCAGGAATCGCTCAGAGATATAGCGCTCAGAGAGTTGAACTGCAGCGATACAAGCATCGTCCTGGATACGTACCTTGTGGTGATTTTCGTAGCGCTCTTTCAAACCACGCAGGATAGATATTGCGCTGAGTTCGTCAGGCTCATCCACCATCACAGTCTGGAATCTGCGCTCAAGGGCCTTGTCGCACCAATGGCTCTGAGTTCACCACGTGCGAGTGCTGGTTTCAGAATGTTGGCTGCATCCATAGCTCCCTCGCCACCACCAGCACCTACCAGTGTGTGTATCTCGTCGATAAACAGGATGATGCGGCCATCGGCCTTTGTCACCTCATTGATCACGCTCTTGAGTCGCTCCTCAAACTCACCCTTGTATTTGGCACCAGCCACCAGTGCACCCATATCGAGCGAGTAGAGCTGCTTGTCCTTAAGGTTCTCAGGCACATCGCCTCGAACTATACGACCAGCCAAACCCTCAACGATGGCTGTCTTACCAGTACCTGGTTCACCTATTAATATAGGGTTGTTCTTGGTGCGTCGAGAGAGAATCTGCAGTACACGACGAATCTCATCGTCGCGACCTATCACTGGGTCGAGTTTGCCTTGGCGGGCAAGGTCTACCAGATTCTTGGCGTATTTCTCCAGACTCTGATAGTTGTCGTCGGCACTCTGCGACTGTACCTTCTGGCCCTGGCGTAGTGCCTGGATGGCTGATAGCATCTCCTTCTCAGTGCATCCTGCATCCTTCATGATACGCGATGCAGTAGAGTTGACGCTGAGCAGGGCTAGCAGGATAGGTTCTACACTCACAAACTCGTCGCCCATCTTCTGAGCCGTCTCTTGCGCGCGCACGAGTACATTATTACTATCACCAGAGAGATATGGCTGACCTGCGCCCTGAACTTTGGGCAGATGCTGTATCTCCTGATCAATGAGCATCTCAATCTGCTGGCCGTTTACACCAAGCTTCTGGAAGATGAAGTTGGTTACGTCCTTAGCCTTTGCGATTACTCCTTTCAGGATATGAGCAGGTTCTATGGCCTGCTGACCGTTCATCTGTGCAGTATTTACTGCCTCCTGAACAGCCTCCTGTGCTTTGATTGTAAACTTGTCTAATGTCATATTTAGCTCCTTTCTTTATTTTTTTGATAACAAGAACATAAGAACATATTTTTTTGTTGCTCCATTGTGGGCGCAGCTTTTTTTGTTCCTATGTTCTTATTATCTAAAAGCGTGCCGATGATTAATTTCTGACAAAATGTCGGTGTTTTCTGCCGATTTGACATGTGGGAAGATTAAAATCCATATAAATGGGGATTGCACATATCGCAATAATTGTGTACCTTTGCACCCGAATTAATGAAACATAAGTTAATGAATTAATGAATAAGAAGATTGTTTTCGTGCTCTTAGCACTGGGTGGCCAGCTGGCCGCAGTTGCCACCCCTCTCAAGAGCCTCGACACTGAGGCCTTAAGCGATTCAAGTAAAGTAGTCGACCTCGACGAGGTAGTTGTTATCTCTCAGCCTAAGGAGCAGGTGCGCCTGCGTCTGCAGCCTGTGAGCAGCAACGTGTTTGGTAGCGAGCAGCTTCAGCAGCTCAATGTACATGATCTGTCGCAGTTGTCGCAGTATGTACCCTCGTTTGTGATGCCATCGTATGGTTCACGCCTCACATCGTCGATGTATATCCGTGGTATCGGTTCGCGTATCAACAACCCTGCAGTAGGTGTGTATTACGACAACATCCCACTGATGTCTAAGTCGGCATTCAATAACCATTTCTATATGCTGGATCGTGTAGACGTGCTGCGTGGTCCCCAGGGTTCGCTCTATGGCATGAACACTGAGGGTGGACTGGTGCGTATCTACTCTAAGAATCCTATGAACTATCAGGGCACTGATGTGAAGTTGGGTATCGGCACTGGTCTGTATAGCAATGTAGAGGTGGCCCACTACCATCGTCCATCAGAGAAGCTGGCTTTCAGCGTGGCTGGATTTTACAGCGGACTGAAGGGCTTTATCGATAATCAGAACTTCGATAAGAAGAACGATCTGACCAACGAGGCTGGTGGTAAGCTCCGCCTGATCTATGCTCCCAACAAGCAGCTGAAGTTAGACTGGACTGCTGATTATCAGCATGTAAACCAGAATGGTTTCGGATATGGAGAATTCCATCCCTTGGCGTATCTGCCAGAACTCTATAGCAGTTCGTATGTACCTGCAGATCCTGATGTGAAAGATCCTGCCACCACCATCATGAATGGTTACAAGCGCAATATGTTCACCACTGGTCTGAACATTGGTTATGAGACTGATAAGTTCCTCTTCACATCTACCACCAGCTATCAGTTCCTCGACGATCTGATGCTGATGGACCAGGACTATATGACTGGCGATTATCTGCAGCTGAGTCAGGCTCAGAAGATGAACGCTATCACTCAGGAGTTTGTACTTCGTTCGCACGATAACAGCCGTTGGCAGCATGCTACTGGCCTGTTTGGATCATACCAGTGGCTCAACACCAATGCTCCTGTACTCTTTGGCGACGGCATCACAGGTCCTATCGGAAATGCTATTGCCAATGCGATGAAGAACTCTATGCTCCAGGCTATGATCGGTCGCTATATGGGGCAGGGTATGAGTGCTGAGGCTGCTCAGGCTGCTGCACAGGCTACTGTCGACAAGATGGGTGTAAACATGAGTGCTGAGATGGCTGTACCTGGTGAGTACAAGACTCCAAGCTGGAACTTCGCCGCCTTCCACGAGTCGAACATCCTGTTTGGCGACAACTGGAAACTTACGCTTGGTCTGCGCTTTAATATAGATAAGGTGAAGATCGACTACGATGCGCTGGCATATATGAACATGACTGGTGGTACTGCCAATGCTACAGCTACATATCACCTCACATCGCACGTGCAGGATGTTCGCTCTAAGAGCTACACCCAGCTGCTGCCAAAGATCGGTCTTACTTATAGCTTCGACGAGAATATTGGTAACATCTACGCACTGGTATCAAAGGGCTATCGTGCTGGTGGCTACAACTTCCAGATGTTCAGCGATGTGCTGCAGGCTGACCTGAATGCTCATCAGCAGGACGCCATGCGTGGCGACTACGATGTAGAGCATACAGCTGCCGATTACGATGCTATCAACGAGACTATCGCCTACAAGCCTGAGGAGAGTTGGAACTATGAGATTGGTACACACCTCAACCTGTTTGGTGGTAGCACTCACTTCGACCTGGCTCTCTACTACATGCAGATTCGCAACCAGCAGCTGTCGATCATGGAGCCTCACAGCAACTATGGCCGCATAATGGTCAACGCTGGTAAGAGTCACTCATGCGGACTCGAGGCTACTCTGCGTGGAAAGGCTATCGACAATGCTCTCGACTGGGCTGTAACCTATGCATTCACAAATGCTAAGTTCGATGAGTACCAGCACACAGTTGGTGGCTCGACATCTCCAAATACGGATATATTCGCTGGCGATTATGATGGCAACTATGTGCCCTTCGTTCCTCAGCACACAGTAAGCGCTATGGTTGACTGGCACATCGGCAAGTTCACCATTGGTGCCAATATGAATGGCCAGGGTAAGACATGGTGGGACGAGGCTAACACCTACGCTCAGAAGTTCTATGCTGTGGCTGGTGCACATGCTGATTACGACTTCGGACCAGTACTGGTATCACTTTGGGGCCGCAACTTGACCAACACTAACTATAATACGTTTGCCGTCGCATCGAGTGCAGTAGGTGGAACCCACTACTTCGCTCAGAAGGCAACACCACTCCAGGTTGGACTTGATGTTAACATCCACTTTTAACATCTAGCCCACCTGGGGCACAAAAAAATCCCTCGCCAAATGGCGGGGGATATTTTTTTTAATCTGTAAGTCTCGAAATTACTTACGCAGACCAAGAGCCTTGATGATAGCACGATAACGATTGATATCGTTAGTGTACAGGTACTTAAGCAACTTACGACGCTTACCTACCAGCATGGTCAGTGAGCGAGCTGTGTTGTGGTCCTTGTGATTCTTCTTCAGGTGCTCTGTCAGGTGAGAGATACGATAGCTGAAGAGTGCAATCTGAGCCTCGGCTGAACCAGTGTCAGTTGTGCTCTTACCGTACTTGCCAAAGATCTCTTCCTTCTTTGCTTTGTCTAAATACATAATTTTAAGATGTGATTAAATAATGTGCATAAACATCTTTCGGACGCGATTCTTGCCAATCACAGACTAGTTTACGTCGTCAGATGCATCGGATTTTCCGAAATGCGGCTGCAAAATTACAACTTTTTTTTGATTTAGCAAATTTTTCGCCAAAAAATGTGTACCTTTGCAGCCAAAATTTAAGTATTTAGGTATGCAGGATATCAGAAACATTGCAATTATCGCACATGTTGACCACGGAAAGACTACACTCGTGGACAAGATGATGCTGGCTGGACACCTGTTTCGTGAGGGACAGAATCTCAGCAATCAAGTATTGGATGCCAACGACTTGGAGCGCGAGCGTGGTATCACCATTCTTTCTAAAAACGTAAGTATCAATTGGAAAGGAGTTAAAATCAATATCATCGACACCCCAGGACACTCTGACTTTGGTGGTGAGGTTGAGCGTGTGCTCAACATGGCCGACGGCTGTCTGCTGTTGGTTGATGCATTCGAGGGTCCTATGCCTCAGACACGTTTCGTGCTGCAGAAGGCTCTCGAAATCGGACTTAAGCCTATCGTAGTAGTTAATAAGGTGGATAAGCCTAACTGTCGCCCTGAGGAGGTCTACGAGATGGTGTTCGACCTGATGTTCTCGCTCAATGCTACTGAGGATCAGCTCGACTTCCCCGTTGTATATGGCTCGGCCAAGAACGGTTGGATGGGCGAGGACTACAAGACTCCTACTGACAATATCACCTATCTTCTGGATAAGATCATCGAGGTAATCCCTGCTCCTAAACAGATGGAGGGTACACCACAGATGCTCATCACATCGCTCGACTACTCTAGCTATCAGGGTCGTATCGCTGTGGGTCGCGTGCATCGTGGCACTCTTAAGGATGGCATGCAGGTTACTATCGCTCATCGCGATGGCTCGATGGAGAAGACTAAGATTAAGGAGCTACACACATTCGAGGGTATGGGTCATGTACATACCGATCAGGTGGAGTGTGGCGATATCTGTGCTGTTATCGGACTTGAGAAGTTCGAGATCGGCGATACCATCTGCGACCTGGAGAATCCAGAGCCACTGCCCCCAATCGCTATCGATGAGCCTACTATGTCGATGCTCTTCATGATCAACGACTCACCATTCTTTGGTAAGGAGGGTAAGTTTGTTACCTCGCGCCACATCAACGACCGACTGGAGAAGGAGCTCGAGAAGAACCTGGCCCTGCGTGTAAAGCCTTTCGAGGACTCTACTGATAAGTGGATCGTCTCTGGTCGTGGTGTGCTGCACCTCTCAGTGCTGGTAGAGACCATGCGTCGTGAGGGCTATGAGCTGCAGGTAGGTCAGCCACAGGTTATCTATAAGGAGATCGATGGTGTGAAGCACGAGCCTGTAGAAGAACTCACCATCAATGTGCCTGAGGAGTTCTCGTCTAAGATGATCGATATGGTAACCCGTCGTAAGGGCGAAATGACATCGATGGAGAGCCAGGGCGAGCGTGTAAACATCGAGTTTGATATCCCATCGCGTGGTATCATCGGTCTGCGTACCAATGTGCTTACAGCCAGTCAGGGCGAGGCTATCATGGCCCACCGATTCAAGGAGTATCAGCCATACAAGGGCGAGATTGAGCGTCGTGTAAACGGTTCGATGATCTCGATGGATACTGGCAACGCCTTTGCTTATGCTATCGACAAGCTGCAGGATCGTGGTAAGTTCTTCATCGATCCAGGCGAGGATGTATACATGGGTCAGGTAGTGGGCGAGCATGTTCACGATAATGACCTGGTGGTTAACGTATGCAAAGCCAAGCAGCTTACCAACGTGCGTGCATCGGGTACCGACGATAAGGCTCGTATCATTCCAAAGACTGTGATGAGCCTGGAGGAGTGCCTGGAGTACATCAAGGGCGATGAGTTGGTTGAGGTTACACCTAAGTCGATGCGCATGCGCAAGACTATTCTGGATCACGACCAGCGTAAAAAGGCTAACAAGATTTAATAGATATGAAAAATGGGAGTCACTTAGATGACTCCCATTTATTTTTCCTAGCACGTTTGCGTGCGATAGGTCTAAGATGCTGCAGACGATACTCGCGTGGAGTGGTGTTCTGGAATCTGAAAAACGATGCGTAGAACGTCTGACGGTTTGCAAATCCCACCATTTCGCCTATCTTCTCTACTGGTGTGTCGCGATAGCGCTCGTTGGCCAGCAGAGCCATAGCCTCGTTTATGCGTAGCGTGTTCACATACCCGTTGTAGTTGATGTGAAACCTCTCGGCCATCACTGCCGTAATATAACGCGAATTTGTTCCAGTGTCGTAAGCCAGTTGACTAGCAGAATAGTTCCTGTCGCGGTACTTCTTGTCTACCACGATTATCTGCATTATCTTCTCACAAAGCTCGTCTTTCCTGTCTTCACCCAGCGCATCTCCATAGTCGGCTGGCATCTTTTTTACCTCACTAATACCATATTTTCCCATAAGCGGCTGCGAAGGTACAAAAAATCCGCGACATATCGCCCCCAGGGCCCGGCGCTTAACAGTTATTTAACATTACCACGCTGAGGCTGGGGCGTCGGGGGCTACGGCGGCGCCTAGGACTATCAGACCGGCAGCTGCAGTCAGGGCTAGGGCTTCGCCAAGGACGGCTCCACCTGTCTTACCACTGCGGAAGGCGAAACAAGGGTGGGGGAAAAGGCGAGGATTAACCAACTTGCCATTCTTGTCTACCCACATGTTCGACTCTACCTTGATAGATTCTACATAGTCGGACACCTTAACTCTTGGTTCGGCTTCGCCATCTTCTGTAAAACGATATTCTATGTCGGCTGCCAGAGCCAATGGCGTGGTGCGGCGTGTGTAGCGACGTTTGTCTCCCTTGCTGAACTTCTTGTTGGTATCAAGAAACCGTCCTTTGCTGGTGTTGCCCCAACCCTTTGGCTCGCCCACATAAATCATCTGCGGGTTGAGCAATAGTGGCAACTGCTCCCACGCATAGATGGTGTTGATGCCACGAGGGGCTATGGTCAACAGACGGTCTTCGGGCTCGAAAGAATCCATGCGAGGTTGGGTGAGCGATGTGGATGCTCCATTTACCCAGACAAACGAGCGTGCCAGGTCGATATACATCACCTTATCGGTAAGGTTTTCGACCTCGAGTACGGCTGTACCATTTAGGGTGAGGGCTATCTCCATGCGGATATTCTGGTCGCGATATATCTGGGTGCCTTCGCTGCCCATCATGCAGTAGACGCCTACCTGACTGGCTGAGGCGCTGAGCACCCCAAAAAAGACTAATAATGATGTAAGTGTACGTTTGATCATTGCTCTTTGCATTTAAAAAATCTACTGCAAAGGTAGCGTATCTTGTACACATAAAAAAGGGGAATATCCTATCTGTTGATAGGAAATTCCCTATTGTATCATTGCCTTGGCCTCTTGGGTTAGGAAGGGGCTGATCTTGGCGAAGGGTACTTCGAAGGTGATGATGCCGCTGGAGTAGGGGGCTATCTCGTATTGGGTGTAGAGGAATACTACGCCTGTGTCGGAGAGATAGGGGGCATTGAACGGCAGAGGGATATTGGCGAGGTCATCGACATCTTCGGCAAAGAGATACTCCAGCACTTCCTCGTCTGTCATCGTTTTATCAGGGCTGCCTGCAAAGAAGCTCTTTATGCCTTCTTTTATCAGTTGGGCAAGCTCTGGCGAATCGGTGTTCTCGAGCAGTTTTATCTGCTTGCCGTCGCTCTTGCGGAATGTGAAGCCAACCTCAGTAGTGTAGCCATGCATGCCGCCACCATATTCGAATGTGGTGTAGTGATAGGTTACGTAGCGTTTTGTCTCATAGAGTTTGATGATGCTATAGGTGCGCTCTAAGGCTCCAAGGCGCTCATCGGGCGGCATCTCGTCGAAGGTGCTATGCCAGTCTATCGACAGCGATTCGAACAGCGACTCGCCATAGTCCTTTATTGACTTGGCGTCAGAGAAATTGCAGTCGACCAAACTACCGATAAACTTCTGCAGACTATCCACCACGGCCTTATCGCCCTTTACTGGCCAGTGAACAAAGATTTCTACATTGGCTGTAGTGTCGGCTTTTGCGAATCTAATGGTATCGATCTTGATGTTTTTGCCCTTTGCGGCAAAAGCACAATGGCCGCCTGCTATAAGCAGAACGGCCATTGATATGGTCATAAAAAGACGTTTCATCTTTTTACATATTTGCGTCTGTATTACTCGCCCTTGATAGCAGCTACGCCTGGGAGAACCTTACCCTCGATAGCCTCGAGCAGAGCACCACCACCAGTTGAGATGTAAGATACCTGATCGGCCAGACCGAACTTGTTAACACAAGCTACAGAGTCGCCACCACCAATCAGTGAGAATGCACCGTTCTTGGTAGCCTCAGCGATAGCATCGCCAATGGCACGTGAACCAGCGGTGAAAGCGTCGCACTCGAATACACCAGCAGGACCGTTCCACAGGATGGTCTTAGCACCCTTGATAGCCTCAGCAAATGCCTTCTGGCTCTCAGGACCAGCGTCAACACCCTCGAAACCTGCAGGTACGTTGTTAGCAGGGCATGTGATGATCTGAGCACCCTCCTTAACACTCATAGTGCCAAAGTCGAGACCGTTAGTAGCTGTGCAGTCAGAACCGAGAACGAGCTCTACGCCGTTCTTCTTAGCCAGCTCCTCAACACCCAGAGCTACATCCAGCTTGTCGAGCTCTACGATTGAATCACCAATCTCACCATTGTGAGCCTTAGCGAAGGTGTATGTCATACCACCGCAAAGGATGAGCTTATCAACCTTACCGAGCAGGTTCTCGATGATACCAATCTTAGAAGATACCTTAGAACCACCCATGATGGCAACGAAAGGACGCTTGATG
>ONGP01000054.1 GCA_900317405.1 uncultured Prevotella sp. | reverse complement strand
GAGTATCACATCATTAACCTCGACAAGCTTACCTACGCTGGTAACTTGGCTAACCTGAAGGACATCGAGAACAAACCAAACTACGAGTTCGTTAAGATGGACATCTGCGACTTCGACGCATTCTACAAACTCATGCAGGACAAGAAGGTTGACGGTATCATCCACCTGGCCGCAGAGAGCCACGTAGACCGCTCAATCAAGGACCCATTTACATTTGCTAAGACCAACGTGATGGGTACTCTGAGTCTGCTGCAGGCTGCCAAGCTGTATTGGGAGAGCCTGCCAGAGAAGTACGAGGGCAAGCGATTCTACCACATCTCTACAGACGAGGTTTATGGCGCACTCGAGCTGACACACCCAGAGGGTATCGAGCCTCCATTCACCACTACCGCTTCGAGCTCAGAGCACCATCTGGCTTATGGCGATAAGTTCTTCCTGGAGACAACAAAGTATAATCCACACTCACCATACTCAGCATCTAAGGCATCGAGCGACCACTTTGTTCGTGCATTCCACGATACCTATGGTATGCCAGTGGTAGTTACCAACTGCTCAAACAACTATGGTCCTTACCAGTTCCCCGAGAAGCTGATTCCGCTGTTCATCAACAATATCCGTCATCGCAAGCCACTGCCTGTATATGGTAAGGGTGAGAATGTGCGCGACTGGCTGTATGTAGAGGATCATGCTCGTGCCATCGACGTTATCTTCCACGAGGGTAAGATTGCTGATACATATAATATCGGTGGATTCAACGAGTGGAAGAACATCGACATCATCAAGGTGGTAATCAAGACTGTTGACCGTCTGCTGGGACGCAAGGAAGGCGAGGATATGGACCTGATTACATTTGTAACAGACCGTGCCGGACACGACCTGCGCTATGCTATCGACAGCTCTAAGCTGCAGCGTGAACTTGGTTGGGAGCCATCACTCCAGTTCGAGGAGGGAATAGAAAAAACTGTTCGCTGGTATCTCGACAATCAGGAGTGGCTGGACAATGTGACAAGCGGAGATTATCAGAAGTATTACGATAACATGTATGCCAACAGATAATCTATCAAAAGAACTCCACTCGTATCTGGTGCGCATAGGACTGAACCCCACCAGCATCACACCACAGATGGAACACTATCTGGAGCATCTGCTCTACCTGTTGCCACCTGAGGACGAGGAGGCTGTGACTCACTATTACGGATTGTTTGGCTGCGAGCGCAAATCGCTGCAGGAGATAGCCAAAGGTTTTAGGTTGAGTCAGGAAGACGCGATGGCCCGCATAGACCAATGTATAAGGAAACTGGCTGTGACACCAGAGTGGCAAATGTTGAAACAAACCATAGAGAAATGAAAAAGATACTATTACTAGGCTCAGGTGAACTCGGTAAGGAGTTCGTGATAGCCGCTATGCGTGCAGGACAGTACGTGATAGCATGCGATCGTTATGACAATGCGCCAGCTATGCAGGTGGCTGATGAGCGCGAAGTATTCTCAATGCTCGACGGAGATGCTCTGGAGGCTGTGGTAAAAAAGCACAACCCCGACATTATCGTACCAGAGATTGAGGCCATTCGCACAGAGCGACTCTTCAAGTTTGAGGAGCAGGGCATACAGGTGGTACCATCTGCACGTGCCGTGAACTTCACTATGAATCGTCGTGCCATCCGCGACCTTGCTTCGAAGGAGCTTGGACTGCGCACAGCAAAGTATTTCTATGCCAAGACTTTTGATGAGTTTAAGAAGGCTGCCGACGAGATTGGTTTCCCATGTGTGGTTAAGCCACTGATGTCGTCATCAGGTCACGGACAGAGTTACGTGCACAACGACGATGAACTGGAGCTGGCATTCAAGGAGGCTATGGAGGGCAGTCGTGGCGACGTGAAGGAGGTGATCATCGAGGAGTTTATCGACTTCGACTCAGAGTTCACACTTCTCACTGTTACCCAGAAGAATGGTTGGCCAACACTGTTCTGTCCTCCAATCGGACACGTGCAGAAGGCAGGCGACTATCGTGAGTCGTGGCAGCCATACAAGATAAGCGACGAGGCACTGAAGCAGGCACAGGTGATGGCCGACAAGGTGACAAAGGCGCTGACTGGTGCAGGTATCTGGGGTGTGGAGTTCTTCCTGACCAAGCAGGGCGAGGTAATCTTCAGCGAGTTGAGTCCACGCCCACACGATACAGGTATGGTTACACTCGGACATACCACAAACCTGAGTGAGTTTGAGCTCCACTTCCGCGCAGTAATGGGCTTGCCTATCCCAGCAATCCACTTGGAGCACGCTGGTGCATCGGCAGTAATCCTGTCGCCAAAGGAGGCATCTACACCAGTTGACCGTTCGCTACTGGACTACAACTTCGATGAGGCTCTGAAGGAGGATCGCACACGTATCCGCATCTTCGGTAAGCCCGAAGCCCACAAGGGTCGTCGTATGGGTGTAGTACTGTGCTACGGCGAGGTAGGCGACGACGTAAACGCTCTGCGCGACAAAGCTAAGCGTCTGGCCAAGACCGTACTGGGCACTGACCCTTATACTAAGTTTGAACATTAATCAAGGGGATGAAAAATTTCAGAACCATAGATCTGCCAAAAATAGTTGACCCACGTGGCAACCTGACAGTGGCTGAGCAGATGAAGAATGTTCCATTCGACATCGCTCGTGTGTATTGGACGTATGATGTGCCATCAGGTGAGCGACGAGGTGGGCATGCTCATCGCACTTGTGAGGAAATCGTGATTGCCGTGAGTGGTTCTTTCGATGTGGAGGTGTTTGATGGCAAGGAACATCAGACATTCCATCTGAATCATCCCTATCAAGGATTATATATAGGTACAGGCGTATGGCGCACATTGGAGGATTTCTCCAGTGGCGCTGTCTGCTTGGTGCTCGCCTCGGAACTGTTTGATGAGGATGAGTATATATATGATTACGATGAATTCTTGAAGCAAGTGAAATGATATCGATAAGGCAATACCAGTTTTCGAGCCAGGATTTTGACGAGTGGAACGAGTTTGTGGCCCAGTCGAAAAACGGAACTTTCCTGATAGATCGTAGATATATGGACTATCATCAGGAGAGGTTTACTGACTGTTCGCTGATGTTCTACTCTAAAGAAAAGCTGGTTGCTGTATTGCCAGCACATCTCGATGACGATACATTGTACAGTCATTGTGGACTGAGTTATGGAGGACTGATACTTAGCCGGAAGATATCTACAGCACTGGTGTGCGAGTTGTTTAGTGACTTGAACATTTGTCTGCGCGAGATGATGAATATAAAGCGTGTGGTGTATAAAGTCATACCTTGGATTTATCACAATCTGCCATCCGAAGAGCCACTATATGCGCTGTCGAAGGTGTGTAAAGCGCAGATAATGTCGAGAGATGTGGCTTCGGTAGTGATGCTTGGCAGACGTTTGCCACTGACAGAACTGCGTCGCAGAGGCGTGAAAAAGGGTATGAAGGCTGGTATGGAGGTGGTCGAGATGGATGATTTCGCACCATTCTGGGATATCCTCGAAACTAATCTGATGAATCGCCATCAGACAAAACCTGTGCATAGTCTAGCAGAGATCAATCTGTTGAAATCACGCTTTCCACAGAATATCCGATTGTTTGTGGCTGTTTGTGTGGGAGAGATTGTTGGTGGTACTGTGCTCTATATCGATCGTGGTGTTGCAAAGACTCAATACATCTCAGCCTCGGACAAGGGAAGGACAATAGGTGCGCTGGATTTTCTTTTCTACAGGCTTCTGGATAAATTCGCCAACGATGGTTATCACTTTTTTGACTTCGGAACATCAAACTTCAAGACTAGCGACGATTTGCACGAATCGCTTATTTTCCAGAAGGAAGGCTTTGGTGGAAGGGCAGTTTGTTACGATACATACGAGTGGACGCTATGATAAAGTATCTGGACCTGAAAAGAATAAACAACCTGCACTATGGTGAGCTACGCAAGGCTGTGAATCGTGTGATGGATAGTGGGTGGTATCTTAAAGGTGAAGCCACTCGCGAGTTTGAGCAGCATTATGCCAGCTACATCGGCACAAAGTATTGCGTGGGTTGTGCAAATGGTTTGGATGCCCTAAAGCTGATAATGCGGGCTTACATCGAGATGGGCGTGATGCACGAGGGCGATGAGGTTATAGTGCCTGCCAATACGTACATAGCGTCGATACTATCCATCACTGAGTGTGGACTTAAGCCCATATTGGTAGAGCCTGATATAAACACCCTGCAGATTGACGATAATCTGATAGAGGGGGCTATCACTCCAAATACACGAGCCATAATGATAGTGCATCTGTATGGTCGTTGTGCCAATAGCCGTAAGATTGTTGATATCTGTCGCCAGCATGGATTAAAGCTGATAGAGGATAATGCTCAGGCTCATGGTTGTTTGTTTAATGGTTGGCACACTGGTTCGCAATGCGATGCAGCAGCACATAGTTTCTATCCCACAAAAAATCTGGGTGCCCAAGGTGATGCTGGTGCTGTAACCACCAACGATGAAGAGCTGGCAACATTGATTGCTGCTCTTGGCAATTATGGCTCAGGTAGCAAATATGTGTTCGACTATTGTGGCTACAATTCGCGTATCGATGAACTGCAAGCTGCCATCCTCGACGTAAAGCTAAAATACCTGGACGTAGATAACGCTCGTCGCAAGGAAATCGCCACATTATATATTAATAAGGTGAAGAATCCTAAGATTGTAATCCCAAATTGTGATGATCGTGACTGTGTGTGGCATATCTTACCCGTACTTTGTGCTCAACGCGACGAACTGCAAAAATACCTGTTGGAGCATGGAGTAGAGACACAGATACACTATCCAATACCACCTCATAAGCAGAAATGCTACAGCGAGTGGAGTAATCTAAGCTTCCCTATCACAGAGAAAATCCACGCTCAGGAGTTAAGCATTCCTTGCAATCAGGTTATGCATAAAGAAGAGGTCGACATGATTATCGACCTCCTGAATCAATTCTAATTTTTACACTTTTTATTCGGGCATAAGTAGTACGGTAGCACTACGAGCAGCCTGAGCTCCCATCACTAGTACCTGTGCAATATCTGCAGTCTTGGATGGGCCGCTGATAAACGTGCCATATCCATCGTACTCCTTGTCAAACTCTATACGCTTGTAAGCCTCATGCATATTGTTCACAATCTGACTTTTGGGCAATAGGATTATCAGATTCTCGGAGATAAAGCACACAGCCTTTTCTTTCATCGTCTGAGGAATCCATATGCAGGCATTCTCCGCTACTCCGAATTTTCCACGAATGATACCAACATCAGTACCATTAAGATCGCGAGCGCGACCTACGGTGTCGGGATTTCTGGTAGCAATCGTAATCTCTTGCAGATTTGACGCAATCTCCTTAGCCTCAGGAAATAGTTCTCGGATAAGCACATTTACATCGCGATCAGGGTCAACTTCAATCACTTGTCCGCCTACCATCTCTGTCATCTTAACAAACTGTACCAGTGGGTTGGGGTAGGTGATAGCCTTGATGTCACTCAAATCGGGCATGTCAAACTTTTCTCTGACATTTGCCCTGTATTTCTTCAGAATATCGTCTTTATTGCTCATAACCTAATCTTCAATCTTCAATGTTCAAAGTTATTTCACTTTTCCTTTCTTCCACATCGAGTGGAATGTCTCCTTGGGGAATTCCATCATCTTATGTCCTTCGGCCCAAGGATTCAGACCGCAGTTGATGAGTGGCGACGGAATGAGGTTGGCCCAGTGGGCCAGGGCTGTACCTAGATTATACATCCCCTCGCTACCATAAAACATACTCATGCCCTTACACATCATCTTCTTCTGTGGGTTGGCTGTACCAAACTCGTCAAGCTGCTGGCGCCACAGGTATATCTGGTCGCCCAGATTAACTTTGGCAGGACAGAGTGTCTGACAAGAGTTACACAATGTGCAGGCACTAACGTTGCCTGAGTGTTTCTGTGGGTCGCGAAGCATTCCCAGGTTGATGCCGATGGGACCTGGAATAAAGTAACTGTAAGAATATCCACCACTGCGACGGTATACAGGACAGGTGTTCATGCATGATCCGCAACGGATACACTTGAGTGCCTCCCAGTGATCAGGATTGCCAATCCACTCGCTACGTCCATTGTCAACCAGCACAATGTGCATAGGATTGGCTGTGGGACGAGCCTTGCGGAAATGAGATGTAAACGTGGTGGTGGGCTGGCCTGTTCCTGCACGACAAAGCATGCGTTGGAACACTGCCAGACAGTCGTAATTTGGGATAATCTTCTCTAGTCCTATCGCCGCGATGTGCAGTTTGGGGCATGAGGTAGACATATCGGCATTACCCTCGTTGGTACAAACCACAATATCGCCAGTTTCTGCAATACCGAAATTGGCTCCTGTCATTCCTGCATCAGCAGTAAGGAACTCGTTCCTTAGGCTTAATCTTGCTACATAAGTAAGGTACGTGGGATCGTGGTTGCCCTTTTCGCTGCCCAGTTTCTCTTCGAATAGTTCGCCTACATCATCGTGGTTAAGGTGAATGGCTGGCATCACAATGTGACTAGGAGCCTGCCCTTTAAGTTGGATGATGCGCTCGCCTAGGTCTGTTTCGACTACTTCGATTCCATGCTCCTCGAGGTATGGATTCATGCCGCACTCCTCTGTGAGCATCGACTTTGACTTTACGAGTTTCTTTACGTTATGGTTCTTTAGAATTCCATAAACAATCTCGTTGAACTCGTGGGCATCCTTTGCCCAATGTACTATACATCCGTTCTCCTCGGCCTTGGTGGCAAACTGATCGAGATACTCATCGAGGTGAGTGATGGTGTGTCGCTTGATGGCACTGGCCTTCTCGCGTAACTGTTCCCACTCGTCGAGTCCGTATGCCATATTGTCACGTTTGGTACGTACTGCCCAGAAAGTGGCGTCGTGCCATTTTGCATATGTCTGGTTCTTCAAGAACTCTTTAGCTGCATTACTATGTGCTGTACTCATAATCTTTAATGTTTAACGTTTAATTCTAATCACAGTCCAGCTGCTAGAATCTCAACCACATGCTTGAATTCTACATTAAGACCTTGTTTTTTTGCAACTCCTGCCATGTGCATCAGGCATGAACAGTCAGGTCCGGTAATGTATCTGGCACCAGTTTTCATATGGCGCTGAACCTTGTCGATACCCATCTGCTCGCTGATGGCAGTCTCTTCGATTGAGAACATTCCACCAAATCCGCAGCATTCGTCTGGTCGCTCGGGTTCTAGCACCTGAATGCCCTCTACAAGATTAAGCAAGTCTTTGATCTTATTGAATTTAGGCACGTTTTCCTCACTTGGCGAACTCAATCCAAGTTCTCTCACACCATGACACGAGTTGTGCAGACTTACCTTGTGTGGGAATGTGCCTAGAGGATGGTTTACCTTAATCACATCGTGCAGGAACTCAACTACATCCATCGCCTTCTTGGCAGTCTCGCACTCTGTCTTACCCTTCAACAGTCGGGGATAATTCAGTTTTATGAAAGCTGTACAACTTACCGATGGGGCTACAATATAATCGAACCTTTTGAACTTTTCTTCGAATTTCTCTGCTAGAGGGATGGCCTGTTCCTCAAATCCTGCATTGGCCATCGGCTGTCCACAACAGGTCTGGTTGAGCGGATATTCTACATCCATACCCAGATGTTTCAATAGTTTGTAAGTGGCTACTCCCACCTGGGGATACACCACGTCTACATAACAGGGGATAAATAAACCGATCTTCATATCGTTGGTGTATTATTATGATTTTTAGTTATCTTGGGTACAAATATAGTGAAAAATTTGCAAAAATACTAATAAATAGATATTTTATGCTGCTTATTTATGTTTTATTAAAAGTAAATACTTACCTTTGTGGCATTATATTTGCGGTATAAGTATTGAATCTCGAAAAATAATTAGAGTATGAATTATAACGAATTGAATTTTGATGGTTTGACACGTGAGCGAGAGCTCTCGATGTCTGCAGCTTTCCCTGTATTGATGAGGAAAGTGTATGTGTGGATGACGCTGGCACTTGCTCTTACTGGCGCTACAGCGTATGGCGTGGCTACGAGTCCTGGTATCTTGACAGCCCTGTATTCTAACAGTATCCTGCTTTGGGGATTGGTTATTGCCGAATTTGCAATAGTGTTTGGTGTTAGCGCAGCTATCAACAAGTTGTCGCTCACAACAGCCACATTGCTCTTTGTACTTTATTCAGTGATTAATGGTGCACTCTTCTCGTCGATTTTCATCATTTATACGATGTCGAGTATCGCTAGTGTATTCTTTATCACAGCGGGTACATTTGCTGTTATGGCCCTAATTGGTTATACCACTAAGAAAGATCTCTCGTCGATGGGAAAGATTCTGTTTATGGCTCTGATAGGTATCATTATCGCCACTATTGTGAACATTTTCCTGAAGAGTTCTGGTCTCGAAATGATAGTAAGCTATCTGGGTGTTTTGATCTTTGTGGGTCTCACAGCTTACGATACTCAGAAGATTAAGAATATGCTTTTGATGGCTCCTGATGCAGGTGAGGCTGCTCAGAAGGTTGCACTTTTGGGTGCTCTTAACCTCTATTTGGACTTCATTAACCTGTTTATTTATCTTCTTCGCATTTTTGGACGTCGAGAATAGCTTTCTCGCGTACCTTATATATAATAGGAGGTAAAAAATGCATTTTTGTAAACATTCCCGAAAACTTTCATGTTTTTGGGAATTTTTTTTGGAAAATGTTTGGTGGAAAAGAAAAAATGTCGTACCTTTGCACCCGCTTTCGCTCAAAAACGATAGCACACTAAGAAAGAGTTCTTTGAAAGATTTACATAGACAGAAGTAGTACA
>ONGP01000055.1 GCA_900317405.1 uncultured Prevotella sp. | reverse complement strand
CGTCTTGTTGCGCAGTTCGGCCAGGCGGTTGTCCGATAGTTTCGGGTCTATCTTCGTCCCGCAGAGCTCAATCTCGCCGCTCGTTGGCTCGTCAAGCAGTCCCATGATGTTGAGCAGCGTCGACTTGCCGCAGCCCGACGGCCCCATGATGCTGAGGAACTCGCCCTTGCGCACTTCGAGGTTCACATTCTCCAACGCCTGTGTCTCCACTTCGTCGGTACGGTAGATCTTGTTGATCCCTGTTAGTTTGATTACTGTTTCCATTGTTCTGTTGTTTTTATTATTATTTGTTTATTCATCTTTTAATGCTACGGTTATTTCGCTCCGGCAGATGCGCAACGCGGGGATGGCGGTGGCGACGAGCACGGCGCATAATATAATAAGATAGACGATGACTGACACCACGAGGAAGTGGGTGCCGAAATCATCGAACCAGTAGTGGACGGTGAGGTTGTGTCCCATGAAATCATCACAGAGCCCTTTCGAGGCGGCAATCTGGAAATAGACGACGCAGCCCAGCAGGACGCTGATGGTGGTGAGCAGCCACGCCTCGCTGATGAAGCCCCGGAAGACGCTCCACTTCGTGGCACCGAAGGCGCGGCGCACACCGGCCTCCTCGCGGCGCTGACGGGTGTACATGAGCAGGGTGCCCAGCACGCCGAAGGCCAGGTTCACCCCGAAGAAGCGACTCTGACGGCCCTGCCAGTTGCTCTCCACCTGTCGCCCGAGGGTCTCACTGCCGCTCTCCATGTGGCGCACATAGAGGTGTTCCGTCACGAGGTCGCGCTCCACCTCGCGCTTCCGCTCGCTCATGAATCGGCGGGCATCCACGCCTGGCCGAAGCCGTACGATGATGGAATAGTTCCACAGACCGCTGTATTTACATATGTAGACGTTATCGTGGTCGCGGTCGAAGACACAGGTGCGCACATCCTCCACCACGGCGCGGATGCGGAAGTCATGAATCTTACTCTCGAAGTCGCCGATGTCCTGATTGTAGAGACTTTCCTCGCCGCGGATGGTCCGGCCCACCACGTCGGTGGTGCCGAAGAGGGTCATGGCTGCGGTGCGCGAGAGGATAATGGACTTATCCCACTCGCAGTCCTTTGTCAGTTCCTCGGTGGGCACGCCGGGTGTCAGCGACTGAATGCCGAACACCTCGAACATCTTGCTCTCGGGGAGGAAATAGTACTTGTCGGACAGCAGGGAATCACCGCCGTTGTAGAAGAAACCGTTGCCGGTGCTTGTGTCAAAACCTATTGTACCTCCGTTGGCAGGATAGGCTTGCTGCACATCGTCCATGGCGCGAATCTTTTCGAGCAGCTGCTCCTGTTCGATGGTGTTTTGATAGTTGTCAGCATTCAATCGTACAGCCGTTGTCATTGTGCTGCCCACCTCCATGCTCACCAGTTGGTCAGGGTTGTAGCCCATGGGCTGGTGGGTGACGTAGGCGTTGACGAGCACAGGGTCGAAGGCCCACATGCAGGCGCAGGTGACGAGAATGAGTTCTATGGCAAGCCAGCGCGATGAGGTGCGGGCAAAGAGTTCACGTAACTGTTTCATTTCTTTAGCATCATGGATTCAACAATTGGTTTCTTGAGGCTCCACCACGCGGGCACGGTGGCGGCCAGCACGTTCAGCACCATGCACACCATCAGGGCGACGAGGAAGATGGCAGGACCGAAGAGCATCTCGCCGCGGATGATGGGTGTGGCGGCATAGAGGCTGCGGTTGTCGGAGAGGATGTAGAACACCCAGTCGCGCCAGCCGTAGAGCGCCGTCCATGCTAAGCACAGCCCCACGAAGCCGCCCATGAGCGTCAGCACCATATTCTCCGTCACCACCTGACTGAGTAGCCAGCACCGCTTGGCACCAAACGCCTTGCGGATGGCCATCTCAGGCAGCCGTCGCTCCATGCGGCTGGCCACCATACCGCTGAGGTTCAGTGCCGGCACGATGAGCAACAGCAGCAGAAGCATCACGGGCGTGAGCCACCAGTAGCTGCTATCGCTGTAGGAGCCGAACATGTAGCCGAAGGACTCCAGCACCTGGTGGTGGTAGGCTGTCACTCGGGCCGTGACATCGACGGGTTGGTCGCGGTGCACGGCATTATAGCGTGCCTCCACCGCCTTCAGCTCGTCTATGAATGCCGTGCGGCGCGAGGACGGCACGCTGAAACAGAGTGCCAGCGGTAAGCCGTGCCAGTCAATCGTATACAACTGGTTAATGCCCACGGCACTGTACATCACATAGACATCGGCAGCCGCCTGCTCCATCAGCACACTCGGCGTCTCGATCACGCCGCATACGCGCCACTCGACATTGCCGACGCTGACGGTCTTGCCCACCGTCTCCTGTCCGTGGCCGAAGATGAGGTCGCGTAGCTCTTCGGTGATGACCGCCACGTTCCGTCCTGCGTCGAAATCGTCCTGCGTGAAGGGCGCACCCTCCACGAAGCGGAAGTCGAAGAAGCGGAAGAACCGGGGCTCTGTCTTCTTCAGGCTGACCTCGCGGTCGTGCTTGCCGTCGGCAAGCTTGATGTATGGGCCATGGCTGCTGCCCAAGGGCATGATGGCCATCACCTCCTCAGGCGTCTTCATGGTCAGGAACAGGTCGCGGTACATGTCGTGCGTGATGCTGGCCATGTACTGCAAATCCTTGTTCTGGTACTCTAAGCAATCCAGCCAATACGTCGTGCTGCGGCGGCTCTCGGGCGCGATGTCGGCCACCTTCACGTAATACACTTCGGCAATGAGCATCACGAAGGCCACGGCTAATGCCGTGCCAGCGATATACATTGCTGAGTAGAGTTTTTCCTCGCGTATCAGGGCGAGGGCCTGTCTGAAATATCTCATATTATTTACGAAAATTATCTGTCAATATACAATACAATATCCGTGCCAAGTCCGTAACTCATTGATAATCAGCAATGGCATAAAACAAAGTGTCCATTTCTGGACACTCATGGTGTCCGGAAATGGACAATCTAATCACTTCTGATGGTATCTGTCATTTGAATTTTATGTATTCTGTGACTGCATCAAGATAGTTTTCGCCATTGATCGCAAACTATATTTCTTTCACTCCCCACAGGTGTAGGGTGTTTACCATTGGCTTGGTGACGTTGTTGGCTGGATAGCCTATGAAGGTTTTACGCTTATCCAATATGCCATCGAAATCGGGAACATACTTGGCTGGAATAACCTCGTAGGCCATGATTTCGCTCATCAGACCTTCGTTGTATGGCAACTGGCCTGGATCCATCAGTTTACCTTCGTCGAAAGATGATAGGTGGTCAAGACGCATTACTACCTTGGGATGGGTTTTGTTCTCTTTACTGATGATCATTATCGCATCATCATCACCAGCTATTGAGGCAAACATAAGTTTAGAATCGGCATAACGGCTATACTCGCGCTGCTGATATCCCATCAATTCTTCTACAGGTACTTTTACGATATGTCCATTAGCATAGCCCAAGACCAGATAACTCTTAGACTCGTTATCTAAAACGGCAAGCGTAAGCAGCGACTGGTCGTCGTAATCGTATTCCTCCATCTTGCGGAACTTACCGCCACTCAGGAACTTAAAGAAACCTATGGGCTCTGTGTAATTTAAAGGATCAAGATACTCGGCAGGCACATTTTTGCGAATACGACTGGTATGAACTTCGTCATCCTTAGAAATAACAAGTGGACCTGATACTGTGGGCTTCTCGGGCTCGCTGAACTGAACATGACTGTTGGTGCTGATTTCGGTATCAATCTCCTCGGGAAGCTTACGATTAAGTCTCTGATACTCGTCGAACTCTTCTCTTGAAAGTTTACGTTTGGTGCTGCCTACGCGCACATACCAATAATTATCTATAGGTACACCTGCCTGATGAGGACGTATCTTAACCACCAGTACGTCTTTATCTGTATTAGCAGCATCAAAACAAATATCTTCGATATAAGTAGCAGCGAGGCTATTGCCCCATTTGGTACACATAGCGTCGGGAATGGCACGCAGATACTTGTCGCGATCGCCATGATAGACCGACGAATTCAAGTCTTCTTCAACACCAGTGCCTAGTCCATAGTCGTTTACACCAACATAAAGCGTACCTCCGGCGGTATTCATAAACGAGTTGATAACCTTAAGTATCTCCTCCATTTGCTTTTCAGGGTTGGGCTTTGACTTTTTGCTGCCCGCAGGGAAGACAAGACTGGTCTTGTATTCAGTATCTGTGGTCTCCTGACCAGAACCGTAAAGTTTAAGTCCCGTTTCAAAACCATTAAGATTTAATTGCTGCTTAATGCGATTGTGAATGTCGGTAGCCGTACTTTCCATCTGACTAGTCTTGGTAATGTTGTATGCTAGCACTAATGAAGCCAGCTCGCTAATAGACTGACTACCCTTGGTGAGTTCAAAGAGTTCAGCATTATGTTCTGGCTTGTTGAGGAAACTTACAGCCTGCAACTGTATAAATCGATCGCGAAGTATCTCGTTGTTGGCAAATAGTTCCGAATTTACATTCTCCAGTTGTTCGAGTTTCTCTTCCTCGACCTTGGAGTTACGGGCAAAATAGTGGAGCATGGTTATGATGTCCATTCTGCCCTTGTAGTAAGCTGCCTGCGACTCCCAACCGATCATCATAGAGAGAGTACGGGCAAAGGCCAGATAATTATACATCTTGATGTAGTCTTTATCTATTTGGGCCATACGGTCTATCAGGAATATCATTTCGCGCACATAACTCTCGTCGAGCACACGGTCGCTCTCTAATATGGCCTCTTCTTCCTGCTGACCGATATTCTCATCGTACACACATCCCACTGCATAGTCTTCTATCAGATTCTTGAAAGCACTAATGATGTCAAAGTCGTAGGTGGTGATCTTGTTTATCTCGCACTGAATATGGAAAGTACCATTGCTACGTCCTAGCATCCTACAACTGACGATAGTGTTCTTTTCGAGGCCTTCATAGCCTATTGCATTTCGGATACTTACACTTATACCATCTTTAGATACCGCAGGGGCAATGCCAGAAGCTGTAGGACTAGCCCCTAATGAGCATATGATGTCTTCATCGTAGGTGTAGTAGTCGAGTGCATTCTCCTTTATTTCCTTCAACATCGAGAAATGGAACTGGCCATTATACTCATCGGTGATAGATGCCATAAACACATACCTGCTACCATCGGGTGCGAGAAAAAGGCGGAGTGAACTAGGAATGGTATAAGCCACAATATCGCTAAACAGAATAAATCCCTCGCCACCTATCTCATCCTCGATATGGCAATAATACTTGTTGGGGTTATAAATGTCTTGGCTGATAAAACTAATTCTAACCAATTCGCCTATTTTATGTTTCTTGCGACGCTTGTTGTCTGTAGTGGTTACAACCTGTCCTACGTTAAACATCTCATTTTCAATCTCTTCCCATACACGCTGATATGGTGTGAGATCGTTAGGTTTGGCTGTGGCTAGATTTATACTAGGCTTGGTGCCAAGAAAAACCTGCATTCCCTGCCATAGCTCTAAAGTCTTTGGGAAAACCGGGCAAGGGTCCTGTAGAGAATTGGGTGAGAATAGTTTTATGCCGTCGGTAGAAATCTGTAGTTTTACCTTGTTCTGAGTAAACGAGTTGGTGGTATCTATCGCCTCGCATGGATACAGACTGGCTATATAATGGGGTAGAAGAGGAGCCTTGTCCATAGTGTAGTTTACCAACTTTGCATCTGAATGGAACAGGTAATAATAAGCCATGTCGATAAGCCAATCGGGATGAAGCGGGTAGAGATATGACGATACGGCGCAGAGACGAGCAGTGTTTAATCGGTAATCTGCTATCGAGGTGTCGGGACTATCTTGTAGAAGCAATAACTGTAATGCCAATGCCTGGTTATTGTTCCTGATTAAATCAAGATTATCCTTGGTCTTATCTATCTTGCCGTCACTTTCACGGATATATAGTTCGAGCAACTTTATGATGGCACTGCAGAATGGTTCCTTACGCCAGCTCTCAATATTGCGTTGACATATAATATCAAGTAGTTCCTTAATACGACCATTCATCAGATCGGGACGACGTAAAAAGAGGCTGGATAAGATATTGAAGTGCTTAACTGGATGGTAAACAAACCCCGATACTTTGAGCTTGTTAAACAGACTGTTGATAAAGTTTGTTGGCGTCTCGCTTGAGTCGGGATTGGTTTCGTTCTCAATCAACTCGTCTGACTGGATATAATAGCTTAATTGTTCTATCAGCAGCGTTAGGCGATCTTGATAAAACTCACGCTCACTATCATCACAAAGGTCGAGCAACTCTGATAATTCAAGCAGATCAGAGCAATCCATCTTAACCATTTGTAGGTCGATTCTTTTATTTATCAGTGCTTGAATCCATTTGTGGCACTGACTCTCGAATGATTTGTCCCTCTCTTCGGTCAATAGCAACCTGATAAAATCTTTTGTATTCCATGACAAATCTCTACGAGAGAGCAGCTCGGTTAGTTTGTCATCAGTCAAACTTCTTTCTGTGCGCTGAAGCACCATCATATCAATAAGTTCTATCTTAGGATGCTTTTCCTTTACTGATAAAACTCGACATTTCACTACCTGTCCTTTAAAGAGTTTAAGATTTGCTGTTCCGCGCAAATATGCGGTAATATCGGTGGAATCATCGATTACTTCGCAACAAGTTGTGAATATTTTCCTGATTTTAAAATCATAAACGCCGTCTACTTTATATGCATCTTTTGGCAGCATTCTATTTCCAAACCATTTCTCGTATGGTTTCCTGTAAACATCAATCTTCATACAATTTAGTTGTTTAAATAATTATAGCCCTTCCTGAATGAGCGCAAAACAGCCGCGAAGGTACTAAAAATCCACGAGATATTGGCACAATGGCGATAACACTTAACAATATTTAGAGCAAAGTGTTTTACATGATTTAAGGATAAAAGAACAGAAGAAAAAGCTAACTATTTGATAGTCATACTTTTTAGCGAAATTATTTGGAAGATTGAAATAATCTTCCTATCTTTATCTGCCAGGTACCTATCTGCCAGGTACCTGTCCCCTGGCAGCCTGGGAGGGGAAGTAAACGTTTTTTGATTCTATTCATCCGGCTGCTGACCGTCGTGAGCCTTCCAAACACACTCGGTAATCTTCATGTCTGAAAAGAGGGCGGTGAATGATGATTCCTCTGGCGAACAGGCATATATGCCGAAACTGATTTCGTCGGCAGCAGCATACATGTGACAGATGCGCATCTGACTGAAATTCTCGCCATCGGTAGAACATTCGATGCAGTAGTCATCCTCTCGGCGCGAGAAACGGTACCACATGGTCTTGACATCGGCAGGGATAGCCGTCGTAGCCCAATCAGAATAGCCCTTGTTGGTGGCTACGCTGCCTAAGTGCTGGAACTCGTCGTTCTCATATTCCACAGAACCTTTCAGCCAGTTCTCGCTATCCAGATACATCACGATGCCGCATTGGTCGAAGCGCTGATGGCTCTGCGTGAAGTCGGTCTTCACCACGAAACTGAAGAATTTTTCCTTTGTCTTCATCTGTAGCACGGGCGCATTGTCGTTCTGGAAGTGATAGTACGTGCGCTGCCATAGGTCGGTGTGCGGAGCGGTAGTGATGGCTATGGTATCACCTTTGACCTCAAAGGCTTTAGGCTCCCTCGTCCATTGCAAAGCATTCAAGTCTATGCGCCCGCTATCGGCAAGTGCCACCTTTACGTCGTCCACAAAGTCGGTTGTCTCCACCTTATTTTCTCTACTACCGCAACCCGTCAGAGTTGCTGTTGCTACTGCTGCCATAAGCATGATGTTTTTTATCTTCATAATCGAATTACTGTGTCATTTATTGAACTCAATGATGGCACTCACCTCACTCCCTATAGACAGGGAAATCCTACTTCAATTGCTTTCCGTCAGAGAATGCCGTGGTGAACGGGATCAAATGTAATCAACTCCATCTTCTCAACATCGGGCTTGCCATCCTCGGCCAGATACTTCTCGTCACAGAGAATGTTCACGATTTCTGCAACGAGGTAGTAGCCTGTCTCACTCTCGTCAATCTTCTGCTTCACACGGCACTCCAGCGTCATCGGGAACTCCTTGAATACTGGGGCATTCACATTAGGAGCCTTCTCAATACTCCAGCCTGTCTTCTCCATCTTGTCTGGAGTGTTCCTGCCGCTGACGATGCCTACATAATCAGAGGCAACCATCGTCTCAGCCGTTGCGAATGCTACGGTGAGCTCAGGATTCACGGCCAGATTGTCCGTCGTCTGATGCGATCCGAGCGAGATAATGATTTCGTGCATATCCCACTGGCCACCCCAAGCTTTGTCATAGGTGCCGATAATCAGCACGGGTTGTGGCAACAGCCACGCAGTTGATTTGAAACTCTTCATATTTATGCTTGTTTTATTGTTCATCATACTAAATCTGGGTGTAAAGGTACAAAAAAATTATGAAACACGCAAACAAAGCATGGTAAGATCGTCGTTGGGCTCGGCACCGTTGCGATGAGTCTCTACGTCGGCCGCCAGGGTTTCGATGACCTGCTGGGCTGTGTCGAAGTGGGTGTTGCGAAGGATGCTGAGCAGGCGCTCGTCGCCAAACTGACGCAGTTCGGGGTCTTCGGCCTCGTTAAGTCCGTCGGTATAGATAAAGAGCGGACGCCCCTTTACGCTATCTATCTCTTCGCCTACATACTGCAGATCGGGCCATAGTCCGATGGGGGCATTGGGCTCCATCTGCATAAAGTCGCCATGGTTGGCGCCACCACCGATGACTGGGGGATTATGTCCGGCATTGCAGAAATCGAGATGACCAGTATCCATATTGAGCATGCCAACAAACATGGTAACGAACATGCCGTTTACATTGTCATCGCCACCAAGCACCTTATTCATGCGGGTACATATTTCGGCGGGCAGCATGCCCTGATCGGCCATGGTCTGGAACAGGCGTGTGGCCTGTGCCATAAACAGAGATGCCGGAACTCCCTTACCGCTCACATCGCCCACGGCAAAGTAGAGCATGTGGTCGCGAATCAGATAGCCATACAGGTCGCCACCAACCTCCTTGGCGGGAGTCATCGAGGCATACATGTCAAGCCCCTCGCGATTCGGGAATGTGTGGGGTACCATACTCATCTGTATGTCGCGGGCAATCTGCAGTTCGCCCTCGATACGCTGCTGAGCGGCCTTCATCCTAGCAGCACGTCGGCGAAGCAATGAGTAGACGATGAAGAACACCGTGAGTAGCGCAATGGCCACCAGCAGTGCCATAACGCGCGTCTGTAGCAGCGAGGTCTTCTGTTCGGCTATCTCGGCATCTTTCTGCTGTGTCTGATAGATAGTGGCCAGTTCGAGTGCTTGATTCTTCTTTTCATTAATAATGGCAGAGTCGAGGTACTGGAAGGTGTATGCAGCTACGTTTAAAGCAGAGTCATTACGACCAGCTTTGTAGTTGGCATTGAATTTCTTTGTAAGGTAATCTATGTTTTCGAATGTAGGCTCTGAACCATATTCGGCCAAATACTGATATACTATTGCATAAGCATCGGCAGCTTGGGCGTAATGCTTAGCTCTCAGCAGATACTCGCCCTCATGGATTTTTGCAGTGGCTGTCTTGGCATATTGTGTGCGCTTAAACTCTGCAAAAGCCTGGTCGGCCTCTTTTTGCTTGCCAAGACCATTACAGATAGTAGCGCGATTGATGTAATAGGTACTCCACGACATGTCAGTAATAAAGTCAGGCACATTCTCTTTGCTGGCCATATCCTTAGTGATAGCCTCTGCATAGTTTATCCATTTTTCAGCCGTCGAGTAATCATCTTTATATGAGTAAGAAATGGCGATGTTAAATAGAAAGACAGTTGCATAGTAATCGTGCTTCCAAGAGGAGTCTAACGCTCTGACCTTCTGGATGCAATCATAACATTTGTCGTAGTATTTCTCTCCTTCGGCTATCATACCCAGATTAACATGGCTCCTACCTACATACTGCAATATTTCAGCCAGGATATCGTAGGCTTCGGTAGTGTATTCTGGTCGGGCAACTAAGGTGTAAAGTCCTTCGTAGGCAGGCAGGGCGGCGCGTAACACCCCCTCGTCGTCATTTTTCTGCACAGCGTTTTCTACCATTGCCTTGACGCACTGGAAAAAGAACAGACTGTCATAAGCGTCTTTTGGCTTTTCGGCTAAGGCGCGCTTCAGCGTGACTTCTGCATCTTGCGGCTTTCCTGTTCGTAAATATACACTTCCTTTAATGTAGCAATTCCTGAATATCGAAATGTCGCCTGTCTCCAGCAGACTGTCGGAAAGGAAAATGGCGCGATCAAGATTTTGCGTATTGGTAGCTGCTAATATCAGACTGTCGGCGAGTGTTTTCTTTGGGACATAAGACAGCTTCTTGTCACATGATGTTATCGCCAACATGCAGATGGCAATGAACAGGAAGGAGATGTGAGATGTTGTTTTCATTGCTATAAAGGTTACGTTTTTATTTGATAACTATCTTTCTGCCGGATGTGATGTAGATACCCTTATTGGGGTGTAGAATCTTTCGGCCCATAAGGTCGTAAAGTGGGCCGGCGGTTGCGGGCTGGCTATTTACATCGCTGATGCCGGTCAGGGGGCTTAGAGTGGCTGTAAAGCTGATGGCGCCCGTTTCTGATTGCTCTGTGATATAGTTGAGCGTAAGGCCCGTGGGCTTTGTGTCGGTGTCGGTATAGAAATAGTAATTGGGCAACTGCGTCTGGTCTGAAAGCACCGTAACAGAGTCGGTACCAGGGAAGGGGGCTGCTGCCATACTTGCTTTCCACTGATTAGCGGTGTAGGTTCCTGCTTGTCGCAGAAAACTACTAATAAGTGTGCCACTGGCAGGCACTACTGCTATTGATGGATGGCCTGCCGTGTTATTGGGGGAATCGAGCATGCTAACACTGTTATATGGATAGTCCACATGGTATACCAGTAACCCATGCCCCAGGGCTTTCTTGTTGAGAGAGCGCTGCTGGATATTCTCCATTATGATGTATTCGTACTCATTATCGGAATTGGTAAACTTATAAGCCTTGCCGCCCTCTATCAGCGGCATCATATCGCTGATATTACTTGTGTTGCCATAACCTATTTTACTTGTCAGGTCTTCTATCTCTATCCATCCCATCACTTCCTGTTCCCAGGCTGTATAGGCACTTGGCATAAAGCCATTATAATTATAGAGTCCATAATCCATAATGCTCCACGACTCCATCTCCTGGTTATCTACGTATGCACTTGTTTTCGTAGGATAAAGGTCGGGCAGACCCATGCAGTGCGATAACTCGTGGATAAACACGCCTGTACCGTTGATATAGTCAGGATACTGCGGATAGAATAACTCAGCACTGCAGTTAAAGTGGTTGATGGGGCGATTGTCGAAGCTTTTCATATTGTAAAAGCTCTTGGCCTTGGCCCAGATGGTACTATCGCCACCGGCCTGATTCTCGCCGAAGCCGGCAAAGATGACGCACACCAGCTCGATATTGCCGTCATTATCGTTGTCGTATACGCTCATGTCGCTAACCAGATCCTTAACCTGATTGATGGCATCCTGACAGAAAGCATCAAAGTTTTTATCTTTGCCGTTATCGTTGTCTCCATAGAATTTCAAGTCATTGGGCAGTGTAACGGGACCAACAACGTCGAACTGGGGCGTGAACTGGCCATGGCTACATATCTCGAAATACTTGCGCACACTGTTGGCGTTCATATTATTATGATTGCCCATATCCTGCTGACTGTCGCCATTAAGATACTGATTGAAGGCCTGTTCGGGACTGTTGATCGTGAATTTTACATCCTGGAATTCTGCCAGGATGGTTAATATACGGGGGCTGCCGCTATGTGGCAGATATCTGCCTTCGTGGATGGCCAAACCGCGAGTTTCGGCCTGTGAGCGTGCGGCCTGAGCATGAAACAGGTCGCGGCGCATGGCTTGCCTGCTTACGGCCAGCTGCTCTTTACTGCTGCGATATTCTGGCTCGTGAGCTAGCAGGGTAGTAGCTCGCAGTGTGCCTCGTTCGTCGATGTCAGCCACACAGTAACCCTTTTCGGTGGCAATGACGATGGTGCCATCGGTAGTGGCTGTCCAGTGGTGGTATTCGTCGCCAAACTGCTCGATGGTGAGCGTAGTGCCATCGGTCTGTTTTACGGTAAAACTGCCTCTCAATGCTGGTGCAGCTTTAACATCTACTCCTGTAGCCAGCAATATGCTGGTTATAGCTAATAAGAGCAGTTTCTTGATAATAGAAAAGACAATCTTTGACATATTGGTAAAATAATTTGCGGCGAATATACAA
>ONGP01000058.1 GCA_900317405.1 uncultured Prevotella sp. | reverse complement strand
ACATCTCCAGGATATCATTGTTAACCTGGGTCAGATTCAAGCCGTTATGTTCTGCAAACTTCTTTGCCATATCCTACTTTTTTAGCTTCTATATTTTAATCTTTATTATTTAGCGTGCAAAGGTAGTGAAATTATCTGACCTAACCAAATAAATAAATAATTTTAAGATTTATAGTTGAAAAAATGAGTAAAAAATTTGCTTTTACAAATAATTTATGTATATTTGCCAGCAGAATTCCAATAATTATAACTTAAAACGATCTATTTTTAACGTATGATTACATTTTCAATGATTCTGCAGCTCTGCATCGTACTCGGTGCACTGTGGGTTGGTTCCCGTTATGGTAGTTTGGCCTTGGGAGCTATTTCTGGCATCGGTTTGGCCATCCTGGTGTTCGGCTTCGGACTGAAACCCGGCACACCTCCTACAGACGTTATTTACATCATCATCGCAGCCGTAACCTGTGCTGGTATCATGCAGGCTTCGGGCGGTATGGACTGGTTGATACAGATAGCCGAGAAACTACTGCGCAAGCATCCCGATCACATCACTATCTTTGCTCCGCTGTGTACATTCTTCCTCACGGTGCTGGTGGGTACGGGTCACGTGGTTTATACCCTCATGCCTATCATCTGCGACATCGCTCTTAAGAAGGGCATCCGTCCTGAGCGCCCATGCGGTGTGGCATCTATCGCATCGCAGGTAGGTATCACCTGTTCGCCTATCGCTGCTGCAGTTGTGGCTTTCGTTACTATCTCTAATGCCAACCACTTCGACATCACCATCCCTCGCGTGCTCATGGTCAGCATCCCGGCATGTGTATGCGGACTGATGGCAGCTGCCGCTGCTTCTTATCATCGTGGTCTCGATCTCGATAAGGATCCTGAGTTCCAGAAGAAGATAGCCGACCCAGTTCAGCGCGAATACATTTATGGTTCAAATGCTACTACTCTCGACAAGAAGATTCCACAGTCGGCCAAGAATGCCGTATTTATCTTCCTGGGCGCTCTGGCCATTATCGTGATGTTTGCTGCCCTTCCCGACTTGTTGCCATCTTACCCCACCGTTAAGGCTGTGAAGGGTGCTGGCGACCTGACACTGGCGAGCGGTGTAACCATCTCGTCTTCGGCATTGGCTAAAGCAGGCGTTGTGGCCGAAGGATTCACTGAAAAAGGCATGGTCGACCTGAAGATGAATCTCGTCATCCAGATCGTCATGATTTCGGCCGCTGCACTTATGATTATCTTCTGTAAGGCCCAGCCTAAGAAGGCCGTTGCAGGTCCTGTATGGCAGTCGGGAATGGTGGCTGTGGTAGCCATCTATGGTATCGCCTGGCTGGCCGACACATATTTCTCTAACTACATGAACGAGATGCAGGCTATGCTGGCCGACATCGTCAAGGAGTATCCATGGAGTATCGCCATCGTGTTCTTCCTGGTATCTGTGCTCATCAACTCTCAGGGCGCAGTAGTTGTAGCCATGCTTCCGCTGGCATATAAGCTGGGTATCCCTGGCCCTGTATTGCTCGGTGTACTGCCCGCAGTCTACGGCTACTTCTTTATCCCTAACTACCCATCAGATATCGCCACCGTCAACTTCGACCGTTCCGGTACTACGGTGATTGGTAAATACCTGCTGAACCACTCATTCATGATGCCTGGACTCATCAGCGTAATTACCTCAACAATAGTAGCTTATCTGCTTTCTACGATATTCTACTAAAACCGCAATAAATAAAACAGAAACCCCGCCAAGCAACAACACTCGGCGGGGTTTTCTTTTCTTATGCTTATCGGCTATTAGAGATTCAGGCTCTTCTTTAGTGCCTCAATCTTAGTCTCAGCAGCCTTATTGCAGCGCTCGTAGTCGGCAGCATCCTTAAAGCTAGAATCCTTCACCTCGGTATAGAACTTAATCTTAGGCTCGGTACCCGAAGGACGAACCGATACCTTAGTGCCGTCCTCGCAGAACCACTGCAGCACGTTGCTAGTGTCTGGCATGTTCAGCTTCTCTACACTGCCGTCGGCCTTCTTAGCCTCCAGAGTCTTGTAGTCCTTCCACAGGCAAACCTTGCTACCACCCAGCTCCTTTGGAGGATTAGAGCGGAAGTCGGTCATCATCTGCTTAATCTCGTCGGCGCCGGTCTTACCTGGGCGAACCACGTTGATAGTCACCTCCTTAGAGAATCCGTACTCCTTGTAGATGTTCATCAGCAGGTCGTACAGAGTCATACCGTTGTCGCGAGCCCATGCTGCTATCTCACAGATCAAGCAGATAGATGCTGGAGAATCCTTATCGCGCACCTTGTCGAATGGCAGGAATCCGAAGCTCTCCTCACCACCACCGATGTACTTCTGCTTGCCCTCAGAGATACGGATCTCGTTGGCAATCCACTTGAAGCCTGTATAGCAGTCGCGATACTCTACGCCGTTCTTCTTAGCAATCTCGGCGATAACCTCGGTAGTAACGATGGTCTTTACCAAGAACTCGTTGCCCTTCAGCTGGCCCAGCTTCTTCTTGTTGGCGATAATGTACCACGAGAACATCATACATGTCTGGTTTCCATTCAGTATCTCCCACTCGCCCTTAGCGTTGCGGCATACGATAGCCAGTCGGTCGGCATCAGGGTCACTGGCGATTACCAGGTCGGCATTCAGGCGTGTACCCAGCTTCATACCCAGTGTCATAGCCTCGGCATTCTCGGGGTTAGGACTTACTACTGTTGGGAAGTTACCGTCGATAACCATCTGCTCTGGCACCACGTGTATATTCTGGAATCCCCATGAGCGCAGAGCCTCAGGTACGATTACACGACCAGTTCCGTGCATTGGGCTGTAAACGATGTTCAGGTCCTTCTGGCGCAGTATCACGTCCTGATCTACCATAGCCTCCTTCACGGCCTGCAGGTAGTCCCAGTCCATCTCGCCACCGATAATCTCGATGAGTTCCTTGTTGCCTGCGAACTTCACGTCGCCGATCTTTACCTTGTTCACCTCGTCGATGATACCCTTATCGTGTGGAGCCAGCACCTGGGCACCATCGTCCCAGTAAGCCTTGTATCCGTTGTACTCGCGAGGGTTGTGCGATGCAGTAACGTTTACACCAGCCTGACAACCCAGCTGACGGATGGCGAACGAAATCTCAGGTGTGGGGCGAAGGCTCTCAAACAGATACACCTTTATGCCGTTGGCCGAGAAGATATCAGCTACGGTCTCAGCAAACATACGTCCGTTGTTGCGGCAGTCGTGACCTACCACCACCGAGCTCTGCTTGCCTGGGAAAGCCTTCAGTATATAGTTGGCAAAACCCTGTGTGGCCATACCTACTATGTACTTGTTCATACGGTTGGTACCTGCACCCATAATACCACGAAGTCCACCTGTACCAAACTCCAGATTCTGATAGAAAGCATCAATCAGCGCTGTCTTGTCAGCATTGTCAAGCATAGCCTGAACTTCCTTACGTGTCTCCTCGTCAAAGGCTGGAGTAAGCCATTCTTTAGCCCGTGCCTCGCACTGAGCAATCAGTTGAACATTGTCTGCCATAATCTTTCGTTTTATTTCTTTAGATTGTTAATGAATTCCAATTTACAAAGATACATAAAAATATAGAAGTATAGGCGAAAAGCCGTTTCTATTTATAGAATCTTAACTTTTCGCCTATACTCCTCGAGTTCTCTCTCTACGTTACTTTCGCAGTATCTTGTCTATTTCGTCAAACTGCTTTCCCATGTTCAGGTTGAAGTAGATGCGATACAGAGCCGGTGCCCATTTGTCTACCTCGCCGGGCGCCATCTCGCGATATTTCTCCATATATGGTAGCGCCTTCTCATACATTTTCTTCACCTGTTTCTTATACTTTCGCGTGTCCATGCGCTGGGCTATGTTCAGACAGGCCAGTCCGCCGTTGTAGTATATGTCGGCCAGGTTCGGGTTTAGCTGTATCAGCTGCTCGCTAAACTTCAGGCACTCGCCATACTTCTTCAGGTTCAGCATCACCATCGACTTGGCAAACAAGTAAAGCTCGTTCAGCGTGTCGGTCTTCAGCGCCTCGTTCACCACGCTGTCGGCCATCAGGTAGTCGCCCCTGCGGTTGTAAGTGTCCATCAGTCGCGGAAAGAAGTAGCTCGACTTCGGGTACTTCTTGAATCCCTGCCACAGCGTGGCTATACACATCGAGTCGTCTTCCAGTTTCTGCCAAGCTTCGGCCATATACTGCAGCGTGTACTCCAGCTTCTGCTCGTCGCGCTGGGCCGTTGCAGCGTGTCGCAGCACCAGCAGCGGGTCATTCAGTCGGTATCCGCAGTATGTAGCCCAGTAGGCCACCTCGCCCATCTTCGGGTCCTTATACATCAGGTCGTAGCCAGTAAACAGCGGCTGTCGGTCGCAGTCCAGATACATCTCGAAAAATCCGAATGCAGTCTTAAAGTCGCCCTTCTTGAGATGATGCGCACCACCGTAATATATGTTCGGGCGATACATCGACATCTTGGCAGCGTTAGCCTTGCGATATTCGGGATTAACCTTGCCGTTCTTATCAGGCTTGGCGTCTACAGAGTCCAGTCGCTCGGCCACCACAAACATCCTCTTGGCCAGATCAAAGAATTTTGTGGTATCCACCTTCTGCTTCACATACATCTTCTCGTTTATAGCCAGATACTGCTTCTCTACAGCCTGCAGCCATATGTCGTATATACGGGCGTTGTCTTCGTTGGCCTTATCCTTCAGCAGGTCGGTCATCAGTTTCTCGGCCTGCTCTATGTTCTTTCCGCTTTTCAGTATCGTGCGTGCCTCGCCTATCTGTTTTTTCTGAGCACAGCACGCCGCACTCATCATCAGTCCACCTATTGTAAATATCAGTAATTTCTTCATCCAGTTTACACCTTATTATATTATAAGCGGGTGCAAAGGTACTAAATTTTCTCTATTCGACGAAGCCAAAGTTACAAAAAATCTGCAAAAAATTTGCAAACTTCGCAATTTTTGTTTATTTTTGCAACCAAATAAACAACTTATTGGCCAACGATCGTGAAAAAGAAGTATCTACTTTGGGGTTATGCAGTGATTGCATTCTTTGTATTAGTTATATTGACTAGTATTACCGTCTCGTCATTCCTGGGAATGAAGGGAGCACGAAATCATATGGCCAACCCCGAGAATCGAAGAGCGATCTACGACAATGCAGCCAAGGTAACTCGCGACACAGGTCTTGAGTTTCCCGAATTCCGTATCCAGGAGCATAAGCCCGGCGAATATCAGGAGGGCAATGTGTTCCGCGACACACTTGTAGTGTTCTTCTACAAGGGCATCCCCGAAAGCGTTTATCGCTCGTTCGAGGAGAAAGCCAAGACCATCGAGCTCGAGAACGACACAGCCAAGAGCGTCGAGATAGATGGTCTAAGCTACAATTACCAAGACTTCTACGTAGGTGGATTTGCCTGCTATGTAGGTATTCACATCAATAAGGATTCGCAATACGGCCAAATCATCTACGGCAACTGGAAACCCGCCAAAGAGTAATTCTTTGCAAAGATTTCGCTGAAAAGTTTGGCAGTTTCAGAAAAAATGACTACCTTTGCAGCCGATTTCTCCGCAAGGAGGTTTCGAAAGGCTGGTTCCGTAGCTCAGCTGGATAGAGCAACTGCCTTCTAAGCAGTAGGTCTTGGGTTCGAGCCCCAACGGAATCACAAAGAGTGGGATATTTTTACAATATTCCACTTTTTATTTTCCCCAAATCCAACTATGCAAAGGAATTACAGCAATTAAGCAGAAATACAGAAATCTTACATATTTTACGATTTTAGGCTGATTTTTCACACTATATTGTTGCAAATTTATGCCAAATTTGTGCCAAAAATACGCCCGTTTCCAACCCGAAACACTAATTAACAGCCATTTTTTGCCAAAAAACATATAATACGATTGTCTACAGAGTCGCTTCCAGATATCGTCTTAAGATCAAACATCTTGTATACCCCCTTTTGCTCGAAGATAAAATCAGCGGTTCGTATACCCTTGGGATTTGGCAGAAGGAGTACTAATTACGGGCCTTGCAACAAAGAATAGTCGCAAAATAATTATGGAAAATCTAGGGTATAGCAAAGTAATAAATTTATACAATATATATTTAATATTATATATATTATAATATATATAATATTAATCTTCAAAAAGACCTAGTAAAGGGGGGCGTTGTTTTAAAACTGAGTTCTGAGTTCTGAGTCCATACAAGACCAAAAAGTATGTTCTACACGTGGGAGAAAATTTTTCCACGTGTGCGCGAAAAAAAGGGGTCGTAAAATGCGGCTGTTTTGGGGCAATAAATTTGGCTACCTCGCGATTTCTTTGTACCTTTGCATTGTCAAAATCGATGGGAGACATAGAGACTAACAATACATTTTACAACAACACAAAAATTAAACTAAACAATTATGGCACTAAAAGTTAAAGCACAGGAAAAGTTGCAGAAGATTGGCACTCACGCAGGCAAGTATCGCTATGTGATGATGCCGGAGATTTACACCTCGCTCTCGCAGGACAAGGTGATCAAGGAGGCTGCTCTGCGCAGCGGCGTGAGCAAGGGTATCATGCAGGCATGCTGGGATGCTGCAGGCGAGGTAATCAAGGCTTGGGCCACTGAGGGACATTCGGTAGCGCTGCCAGGTCTGGGAACCATGCGATTCGGTCTGCGAGCAAAGTCGGTGGCTACTGCAGATGAGGTTAAGACCGGTCTGATCAGCACCCGCCGCATAGTGTTCACCCCAACAGTAGACCTGAAGGACGAGCTGGCAAATACCGCCATCCAGATTACCTGCTTCGATCGCAGCGGCAAGGAGGTGAAGCGAGTTACAAGTTCTGACCCAGGTACCATCGAGGACCCCGAGAATCAGGGTGGAAATCAGGGTGGAAACCAAGGTGGTGGTAGCACCCGAACCGACGACGGCGAAATGGATCAAAACTAGCCACTAGGGGCATGGGGCCTCTGAGCCCCACCCCATTTTACAAACAACACTAAAACTAGACTACGACTATGACTAAAAAGGAAACAGCAAAATTCATCGTTCAGCTCATCGCATCGATTGCATCGGCGATACTGACAGCACTAGGCGCCACGTCGTGCGTAGGAGCATGAAGACAGAAAAGGCTGGCAGTAAATGCTAGCCTTTTCTTATTGTTATAACCTAAAGTTAAAAATGAATATCAGAATACACAAGCCCAGCCGAAACGGCGGACTAGCTCGCGAAGGAGGTTACGATCCTTTATAGGAATTGTAAGGGCTACGGTTTCTTGCTCGGTGCCATCTTTCGAAGCATCGGTAGATTCGAGGTCGTAATGGGCCTGTGCCGAAAGAAGCATCTTGGCAGGAAGACCGATAGCCTTCTCAATCTTTGCTGCAAGTTCGGCTGTTAATGCTCGCTTGCCATTGAGAACCTCGCTGAGGTGTGATGCCTGAACGCCAAGCATCTCAGCAAACTGCTTCTGACTGATACCTCGCTCTTCTAGTTCTGGCTTGATCATCATACCTGGATGAACTGCCATAAATGGTGCTGGGTTTTCATTTCTTGTTGCCATAGTGCGAACCTTTGCTTTGGGGGCAAAGATACAAAGAAATTCCCAAATTCGGGAATTAATTCCCAAAATAACACAAATTT
>ONGP01000060.1 GCA_900317405.1 uncultured Prevotella sp. | reverse complement strand
GCCATCTGTGGACGGTGGTCGGGGTTAACGATAGTAGCTACGATGTTACCACCGAAAGCAGGACGAATCTGATAGAGCAGATTCTCGTATGTCTTGTTGTTCTTCTTATCCTCGAAAGGACCAATCTCCAGCTCTGTGCAGTCTGCTGTCAGACCAGAGGTCAGTGATGATGATACACGTGGACCGAGGTCGCGACCGATAACGGTAGCACCCATCAGGCAGATCTGTGGCTGCTCCTCCTTGAAGAGATTAACCAGAATATCTGTGTGAGGAGCTGAGGTGTAGGGGAACAGGTCCTTAGCGTCGAAAACAAACAGCTTATCAACACCGTAAGGCAGAATCTGATCCTCAACCTTACCCTTGATGCCTGTACCGGCAACAATAGCGTGGAGCTCAACCTTCAGTTCATTGGCGAGCTTGCGACCCTTGGTCAGCAGCTCCTGAGATACTTCCTGTACCTGAGTATCTTCAATTTCGCAATATACAAATACGTTATTAGCCATATCTCGTTATCCAATGATTTTTTCGTCCAACAATTCTTTGATCATTCCCTCGATATCAGCATCAGAAGCCGTCAAAGTCTTCGACTCCTTAGCCTGGAACACGATATTCTTGATGGCCTTGACCTTGGTAGGTGAGCCATTCAAACCGCACTGGTTTACATCGCCATCCACGTCGGCCACGCTCCACTGGTTCAGTGTCAACTCAGGACGCTCGTCATACAGATAGTCGTATGGTGTGCCCTCGGCAGGACGTTCCATCGGACAGGTAGCGCGCTTGTATTTCATCACCAGCTTAGCATTCTGTGGGCGACAAGGAGCAGCGCTTCCGTTAACGGTGATTACAACAGGCAGTGGGGCCTCTACGGTCTCAACACCACCGTCGATCACACGCTTGATGGTAGCCTTACCATCCTTCACGCTGAGAACCTCCTCAGCATAAGTAACCTGGTTGAGGCCTAGTTTCTGAGCCACCTGAGGACCTACCTGAGCGGTATCACCATCGATAGCCTGACGACCACCGATAACGATGTCTACGTCGCCAATCTTCTTGATGGCAGTAGCTAGCGCATAAGATGTAGCGAGGGTATCGGCACCAGCGAAGAGACGGTCGGTAAGCAACCAACCAGTATCAGCGCCACGATAAAGTCCCTGACGGATAATTTCACCTGCACGTGGAGGACCCATCGTGAGGATTCCTACTGTTGAGCCTGGGTTCTGCTCCTTCAGACGAAGGGCCTGCTCCAGGGCATTCAAATCTTCTGGATTGAAGATGGCGGGCAGGGCAGCACGGTTTACGGTGCCTTCGGCAGTCATTGCATCCTTACCCACATTTCTAGTGTCTGGCACTTGCTTGGCCAGCACAACAATCTTTAAAGCCATAATTATTAATAATGTGAATGAAATTTCAAAATCGGCTGCAAAGGTAGTGTTTTTTATGCATACAGCCAAATAAAATGCACAAAATTAGTCCAAATGTGCACAAATCGAGCAAATTGTGCAATTATTATTTGGTTAATTGCACGATTTATACTATCTTTGCAGCTGACAATAAAACCTAAACGACGTATGAAACATTTTCAACTGTTCTTAACCGTGGCTCTCGGCTTGGCAACCAGGCTGACTGCAAGTGCACAACCTTATGATTTTCAGAATACGAAGCTCAGCGATGAGAAACGTGTAGATCTGTTTGTAAAACATCTTACGCTCGACGAGAAGATGATGTGGATGTCGCCTATGCTTGGCACACCACGCCTTGGAGTGCCTATCTATGGCTGCTACGAGGGCCTGCACGGTCTGGCCTTAGGTGGTCCGTCGCGTCATAATGGTGTGAAGACCGTAGATGGTAAGGAGGTGCCCAACGACCTGCCTACCACCATCTTCCCTCAGGCCTATGGTATGGGTGCCACCTGGGATCCGCAACTTATTCAGCGTATCGGCGAGATAGAGGCCGAGGAGGTGCGCTGGTATGCTCAGGGTAACATTGCAAGGCGTAAGGGCTTGGTGGTATTTGCTCCTAATGCCGACCTGGCTCGCGACCCCCGTTGGGGACGTACTGAGGAGAGTTTCGGCGAGGATCCTTTTCTTACGGCTCAACTCTCTGTTGCGATGGTAAAGGGTCTGCAGGGCAACGATAAGCGCTATTGGAAGACGGCTGCCCTGATGAAGCATTTCCTGGCCAATAGCAATGAGGATGGCCGCGACTCAACATCAAGCAATTTCGACGAGCGATTGTTCCGCGAGTATTACTCGTATCCTTTCTATAAGGGTATTACTGAGGGTGGCAGTCGTGCATTTATGGCATCATATAATAGCTGGAACGGCATACCTATGTGCGTGCATCCTTGTCTCGACGAGATTACCCGTAAGGAGTGGGGTAACAATGGTATTATCTGTACTGATGGTGGTGCCTATGGCATGCTGGTAAGTGCCCATCACTATTATCCCGATCTGCCTGCTGCTGCAGCTGGAGTAGTAAAAGCAGGTACCAGTCAGTTCCTCGATCGTTTCCAGCCTTACCTCAAGGAGGCTGTAGAGAAAGGACTGGTGACTGAGGCCGAAATAGAAAAAGTGATAAAGGGTAATATATACGTTGCACTGAAGCTTGGACTGCTCGATGATAAGTGCCCATATACCGAGATAGGTAAGGATTCAACAGCCATGCCTCCTTACGAGCGTGCCGATGTAAAGCAGTTCGTGCGCGAGGTTACGGCCAAGAGCGTTGTGCTGCTCAAGAATAATGGCATCTTGCCCATCAAGGGTGTAAGGAAGATTGCCGTGGTTGGCCCTTATGCTGATAAGATTGTGTACGACTGGTATAGCGGCACTGCTCCTTACGAGAACACCATCCTGAAAGCTATGCAGGAGGCTGGCCGTGAGTATGGCATAGAGATACTGTATGCGCCTGATAATCAGTTTGGTCGTGCTGAGGCTTTGGCTCGTCAGGCCGATATGGTACTGGTGTGCACAGGCAATCACCCCTATGGAACTGATCGCACCTGGAAGGTTTGTCCAGTGCCCAGCGATGGTCGTGAGGCCAACGATCGCCATTCGTTGCAGTTGCCCGATGAGGATGAGATACGCCGTCTGCAGGCCATCAATCCCAATACTGTTCTTGTGCTTGTGAGCAGTTTCCCATACGCTATCAACTGGAGCAATCAGCATCTGCCTGCTATTCTGCAGGTAACCCACTGCTCTCAAGAGCAAGGTCACGGTGTGGCCGATGTGCTGTTTGGCAAGGTTAACCCAGCAGGTCGCACCACTCAGACGTGGGTAAAGGATATCCTCGATCTGCCAGAGATGATGGATTACGATATCCGTCATGGTCGTACCTATATGTATTTCAAGGGTACACCGTTGTATCCTTTCGGCTACGGACTGAGTTATACCCGTTTTGAGTATGGCGATGCCAAGGTGTTGAAGCAGGACAAACAGAATATCTATGTTTCAGTGCCTGTAAAGAATGCTGGTGCGATGGATGGCGACGAGGTGGTGCAGCTTTACGCCAGCTATCCCGATTCGCAGGTTGAGCACCCCAAGCGTCAGCTCAAAGCCTTCAGTCGTGTTACTATTCCTGCGGGCGAGACCAGAGAGGTGGTGCTCGAAGTGGCCAAGAGCGACCTGACTTACTGGGATGCGGTGCAACATGCCTTCATACCAGAGAAAGGAAAGATATGCTTCGAAATCGGAGCATCTTCGGCTGATATCAGAACCCGGTGCTATCGTTAGCATCGGGTTTCCCTTTTTCATGTGGTAAATAAAAACCGCGAAACATTTCCGTATTTACGCGAAATGTTGTAACTTTGCACCCGTAATAATAATGATGATGATGAAAAGAATTGTATTAGCAGCTTTTGCGTGGATTATGGCTATCAGTGCAGTGCAGGCTCAGGATCAGGTTGAGACCACTGTCGAGACAGATGTAGTGAGCCAGTATGTATGGCGTGGTATGGACCTTGGACATGCGTCTATCCAGCCTACACTGGGTGTGGCCTATAAGGGCCTGTCGCTCAGCGCATGGGGTAATGTCGGACTGACCGATGCCAACGATGTGCGTGAGATCGACCTCACTCTGAGCTATACCACTGGTGGATTCAATATCGGCATAACCGACTATTGGAATACAGACGGACAGGATCCTGAGAATCGCTATTTCCGTTATAATGCGCACTCTACCAATCATCTGTTCGAGGCTAACGTGGGCTACGACTTTGGTCCGTTATCGCTGCAGTGGAACACTATGTTTGCCGGCAATGACGGCTATAACAAGAGCGGCGAGCGCGCATATAGCAGTTATATTGAGGCTGCTGCCCCCTTCGCTCTGGGCGGTTGCGAGTGGCAGGCTGTACTAGGTGCTGTACCTTATGCTACAGATTACTATGGTGCCGATGGTTTTATTATTAATAATGTGTCGCTGCGTGCCCAGCGCGACATCAAGATAACCGATAAGTTCTCACTGCCGGTGTTTGGTCAGATAGCTGTCAATCCCAGCACAGAGCACGCTTACTTCGTGTTCGGCTTTACGCTAAAAGCATTCTAATTAAGATATGACTAACGGTATATATACTATCCTGTTGCTCATCCTGAGCAATGTGTTTATGACATTCGCCTGGTACGGCCATCTGCGCCTGCAGCAATCAGGCATTTCAAACAACTGGCCGCTGTATCTCGTGATTGCGTTCTCGTGGGCGATTGCTTTCTTCGAGTACTGTTGCCAGGTACCAGCCAATCGCATCGGATTTGTGGATAATGGCGGTCCGTTCAACCTTGTCCAACTCAAGGTCATCCAGGAGTGCATCTCGCTGGTGGTGTTTGCGATCATCGCCAACTTTATCTTCCAGCATGAGGAATTGCACTGGAATCACGCTGCCGCGGCGCTCTGTCTGGTCATGGCTGTTTACTTTGTCTTTATGAAACCGTAGTGTATGATCGACAGAGAAACGATAGACAAGATACTCGATGCCACCAACATCGTAGATGTGGTAAGCGAGTTTGTTACGCTTAAGAAGTCGGGCGTAAACTATAAGGGTTTGTGCCCGTTCCACGATGATAAGACACCATCGTTCATGGTGTCGCCCACCAAGCAGATTTGCAAGTGCTTCTCGTGTGGCGAGGGTGGCACAGCCATCAATTTCCTGATGAAGCACGAGCAGATAACCTATCCTGAGGCGCTGCGCTGGTTGGCCAAGAAGTACAACATCGAGATACAAGAGAAGGAACTCACCGACGAGGAGAAACGCGAGCAGAGCGATCGCGAGTCGATGTTCATTGTCAACGAGTGGGCGATGAACTATTTCAGGGAAATCCTGAATACCGATCCTGACGGTGTGGCCATCGGTCGCCAGTACTTCCGCAGCCGTGGCATACGCGATGATATTGTCGAGAAGTTCAATCTGGGTTTCTCGCTCAGCAAGCGCGATGCACTGGCCCTGGCCGCCAAGAAGGCAGGCTATCAGGAGGAGTATCTGATCAAGACAGGTCTGTGCATCAAGGGTGAGAAGGGTGTGTACGATCGCTACGCCGGTCGTGTCATCTTCCCTTGGTTCAATGTCAGTGGTAAGGTGGTGGCCTTTGGT
>ONGP01000065.1 GCA_900317405.1 uncultured Prevotella sp. | reverse complement strand
CCTAAATGCTGTGTGTAAATGCAATCTATAGACAATAATTGTTAAAACACCTCACTTTTCATCCAAAAAGTTTGGTTTTTAAAACAGTATCTGTCCCCTTGACAGGAGGCGGTATGTCAGGTACCTGTCCCCTGACAGGGGGAAGGACCTTTTTATTGTTTTTTGTCTAACTTTTCGTAGACAGAATTGTTACTCTTGTATTCGGGGACGATCTGCTTCATCTTGGCTACTGTGGCCATATCGTCGTATTGCTGCGATATCTCGATGAGTTCGTTGATATCTTTGCAAACGGCATCATAGTCATACTCACGAACTTCGGCGATACGAATCTTCTCGTGGAATGTTGGCTTGGTACCCTCCAACTCGTTCAGAACTTCCTCGTATAGCTTCTCGCCTGGACGCAGACCGGTGAACTTTATCTCCACGTTCTTGGCACCAGAGAGCTTGATCATACGCTTAGCCAGATCAGCTATCTTCACGGGCTGTCCCATGTCGAACACGAATATCTCGCCACCGTTACCCTTGGTACCAGCTTCAAGCACCAGCTTACAGGCCTCAGGTATCAGCATGAAGAATCTAACGATACGTTCATCTGTCACAGTCACAGGACCGCCGTTCTTAATCTGCTCGCGGAACAATGGGATAACAGATCCGTTCGAGCCCAGCACGTTACCGAATCGTGTGGTAACAAACTGTGTGCGCGCCAATGGACCACCTATCTGTCCCGGGGTAACAAAGCTGTCCTTGTTGCCCAGATTCTCCAGATACTGTCCTATTCTGCGTGTCTTGATGGCCAGATCCAGACTCTGCACGTATATCTCGCAGATGCGCTTCGAGCAACCCATCACGTTGGTTGGGTTCACAGCCTTATCCGTCGATACCATCACGAATTTCTTCACACCATATTTCACACTCAGGTCAGCGATGATCTTCGTACCGTAGATATTGTTCTGCACGGCCTCGCTGGGGTTGTCCTCCATCATCGGCACGTGCTTGTAGGCAGCCGCATGGAACACGTAGTCAGGACGGAATCGCTTAAACAGCTCCTCCATTCGCTTCTCCTTGCAGATAGATGTCACGATGGTCTCTGCCTGCACATTGGGGAACTCCTTCATCATCATCAGTCGGATGTCGTGCTCGGGTGTCTCAGCCTGGTCTATCAGCATCATCGCAGCAGGGTTCAACTTAGCCACCTGTCGGCATATCTCCGAACCGATAGAGCCCGCAGCACCAGTCACCAGCACACGCTGACCGGTCAGGAACTCGCCCACCGATTTCATGTCTACGCGTATCTCCGAACGAGGCAGCAGCTCTTCTACACTCACCTCGCGAATCTGCATCTGAGTGTAGTCCACATCGCCTCCGGATTCCAGAGTCTCCTGGTCAACCTCAACCGCACTCTGTGCCATATAGATCTTGGCACCGGCACCGATGATGATATCCTGTATCTTCTGGTTCTCGCGGAATTCCTTCACACGATAGGCCGAAACCATCACTGCATCGATATCGTTTTGCTGGATGATACTAGCGATGTCCTCATCTACCGAGTACACCTTCTCGCCCATTATCTCCTGGTGCTTGGCCTTCTTGTAGTGCGTGATGAATCCCTTAACCACATACCTGCGTGGGCGCTGCGAATTGATGTACTTGGCCAGTCCCACACCGCCGGTCATCGCACCATATATCAGTATGCGTATAGCGCGCGTGTTCGAGAAAGCCACATCATACAGCGTCTTCACAAACACTCGCAGAGCCCACATCAGCAAGGTTGCTATGATAAACAGCAGCACTATGCTGGTGGTATTAAAGTGTGCGAACCACTCGCTGGGCAGCAGGTCCAAACCATATTCAGCTATCAGTGTCAGCACCAGTGTCATTCCGTTGCAATACACCACTCGCATCAGGTCTACGAAGCTCGAGTAGCGCATAAATCCCGAGTAAGTGTGGAACAGGCGGAATCCGGGTATGCTCAGTATCACGAAAATCAGCAGAGTGTTGATTACCTGCAGTGTGTTTTCAAAGAGTGTTACGGCGTCATGAAACATCCAGTAAGTCATCACTCCACTGAACATCACCATAGCGCAGTCTATCATGAAAATGCTCCAATATGGTAGCGAGTTTTTCGAGAAATACCAATTCAGTATCTTGTCAAACGGATTCTTCATACATCAATTAGTTTATTTATAGTTGTACCAAAACCGGGTGCAAAGGTACACTTTATTTTGATACCAACCAAATTTTTCCGCAACTTTTCCGCAAATTATGCAAAAAACTAATTCTTGCAGGGATTCCCCTGCAGACCTTAGTCCTCCTTATCTTAAGGAGGATCTCAAACCACTCCCCAAACCCCTCGCCATCTTGGCAAGGGGCCTCCAACCGCTCCTACTCGTCGCTCTTTACACCAAGGTATGCTCGGACCATCAAAGGTCCGGCATAAGTTGTCTTAATAGGGGCTTCTCGCCCCTCGCTCGGCTTTGCCGCTTGCTACCGAAGGGACGCAAGAAAACCCTAGGTGTTTTAGCATGGATATAGATTATTTGGAGCGACCAGCTACGCGTAGTCGCAGAAACCATGGCGAACCCCGAAGGGGCAAAGGCTAGAGAGCCATACCAAAAATTTGATGAAGGAGGTTTTCCTCCGGAATCAACTAAAGCCCCTATGTAGGGGTTGGGGGGTAGCAGTCTTCTTTGGTTCTTTTTCTTCTGATGTCAGAAGAAATGAACGAACAGCGAGAACAAAGCCAAACTTGTTTGAGTTCTGTCGAGTCGTGAGGGAATTAGATCATAATCAAATGAACAATACTTTGGTCCTTTTCAAAAAGGACATCTTTCGGACACGAAAGAAAATTTCTATTCGAAACGATTTTCAATCACTTGCCAGTCGATGATCTGCCATAGCGATGCCAGGTGATCAGGACGGCGGTTCTGATAGTCCAGATAGTAGGCATGCTCCCATACATCGAAAGTCAGCAACGGCTTCAAACCCTTCTGAATAGGATTGGCAGCATTTGTTTCCTGTGTGATAACCAACTTACCATCCTTATCGGCCGATAGCCAAACCCAACCAGAGCCAAACAGCGTTGCCCCAGCCTTCTGGAATGCCTCCTTGAATGCCTCAAACGAACCAAAGTCGCGAGCGATAGCATCAGCCAGTTTCCCCGTAGGAGCATTATCTGTCTTAGGCGCACGATATTGTTCAAAGTACAGATTATGATTCAGTATCTGTCCTGCGTTATTCAGCATGCCGCCATCAGCCTTAAGAACTATCTCTTCTAGAGGTAATCCAGCCAACGGACTCCCTTCCAGCAGCCCGTTGAGGTTATTCACATACCCCGCCAGATGTTTCCCATGATGAAACTCCAGCGTCTGCTTACTAATCACCGGCTCCAATGCATCCAGTGCATACGGCAATGCCATCAATTCAAACTTTCCCATATTCTTTATTCATGCTGCGAATATACAAAAACTTTCCATAAAGGTGGTAACGCAACAACTTTTTTAACCATTTTTCATATAACCAACACGATTTGCCCCGCTCGCTTTAGCGCTCGCACCTTCCCACTCCAAAGCTCGTCGGGGCAGTCTGCCCCTAGCCGCAAGGCGCTCCCCGAGTGTTTTCAGGTATTAGTTATATTGGCTAACGCCAAAAACGCAAAGCACCAATAAAGCATGCCAAGATGGCGAGGGGTTTGGGGAGTGGTTTGAGATCCTCCTTAAGATAAGGAGGACTAAGGTGGTTGGGACCCTGCAGGGGAGGACATCTTTCTGGCGAAACAGAAAGAAAATGAATGGTTTTTTGGGGATACAAAAAAAGGCCGATGCCTCTCGACATCGACCTTTTGTAGCTGTCAGGTACCTGTCCCTCTGACATGTTTGTAGCTGTCAGGTACCTGTCCCTCTGACATGTGTCCCTCTGACATGTTTGCTGAGAATAAGAAGCTGTAAAAACAACCTTCAAATAGATATATTCTAAATGAAAAATAGAAAATTTAAGCGTTCATAAACTAATTTTTATTAAAAAGATTTGGCTTTTAGCGAAAGTTTATGTACCTTTGCAGCCATATGGAAGAGATAATGGATATAAAATCAATGCCTACAGTGCAAATAATACAGGCATTAGGCAAGAGATTCAGGGAGTATCGGATTGCAGCAAGAATGACACAAAAAGAGGTCGCTGAACAATCTGGAGTAAGCCTTCTGACTATCAGACGGTTTGAACAGGGCTATTCATACGACATCAAACTTGGTAATCTCATAGCACTATTAAAGGCTATCGACTTTGCTGATGGCATAGCTGATATTCTCCCAGAATTTCCAGTTTCGCCTTATGCATTGGCTAGGCAAGATGCAAACAAACCCAAAAGAGTAAGACATGGACAACAACATTAAAGTAATGATATGGGGCAAAGAAGTTGGCCGACTCACATGGGACGCTAGTAGAAAACGTTCTATTTTTGAGTATGCGACGAGTTTTCTCAAAGGCAATCTTGACATTGCTCCTTTAACGGCATCCATTCAGGACCGTAGAAGCAGGCTTCCCTTTTACGGAGAAGCCAACAATGGCGTGTTTTATGGTCTTCCTGCCTTCATCAGCGACAGCCTTCCTGGAAAATGGGGAGATACAGTATTCTCGGCCTGGGCCTCCGCAAACAATCTTGACGAGGATCATTTGACGGCCGTTGACAAACTGTCCTTCATCGGCAAACGCGGAATGGGTGCATTAGAATTTGAGCCTTCGCAAGAAATCGGGTCAGGCAAAATGAGCCTTGAACTCGATCAACTGTATCGCAAGGCACAAGAAATTCTCGAGAAAAGAGAAGAAACCGTTATTTCTGGCAAGGATCTCACTTTGGAGAGTTTATACGAAGTAGGTACATCCGCAGGAGGACAACATACCAAAGCAGTCATTGCACGTAACAACAAAACTGGCGAAATCCGTTCTGGCCAGATAATGTTGTCTCCCGACTACACTTACTATCTGCTGAAATTCGCCGAGAAAGACTATTACCCACTCACCAAAGTCGAAATGGTTTATTATAAACTCGCGACAATGGCCGGCATTACCATGATGCCATCGGAATTGATTTCGATTGATGGTGACGAGCATTTCCTTACAGAGCGATATGACAGGAAAAACGGCAAGAAAATTCACACCCAGACACTTGCCGCCATGAATCCTAATGCAAGAAACTACGAGGATCTGATGACCGTCATTGACAAACTTAACATTTCATACAAGGAGAAAGAGGAAACTTTCAGGCGGACTGTATTCAACATCCTTGCTACTAATGTTGATGCACACATCCGTAATTTCTCCTTCATGATGGAGGAAAATGGTGTTTGGCATATAACCCCAGCATACGACTTAACATTCTCGTGCTTCAATCCAGGAAACAAATTCGATCCAGCCCACTATCTGAGAATTGGGGGCAAGACCGTTGATATCGGGTATGAAGACTTGGTTGAATTTGGCAGAAAGTTCAGTATCACCAATCCAAATGAGATCATCCAAAGTACTGCCGAATGCGTAGCGCAATTCCGCCCAGTAGCCCAGGAGATTGGAGTGGATAGCTATTGGATTGACAAAATTGAAGAGCACTTTGCTGAGATGTCACCAAAGATGCTCCCGATGCTTAATGGCTATAAGCCCCTCTCCTTTGATTATATCATCGAAGAAAAAGGCATCATCGTCAAAAACCTTCATTGGACGGAGATGGGAAATGGTGCTATGCGTCTTGAAGCAGAACTGAATGGCACACCTTTCAGGGCCACTTTCGCAAAGAAATCAAAGGAATACCCAGCCATTATGGAAAATGGCGGCATCAAAATGCCATTCGAAAAGCAGAAAGAATATGTTGAGAGATTATTCCTGCCAAGAATGACCTCTTTTTACAAGGTTGTCGGCAACTATCGCCGCCAGTAACCTCGACCTCATAAACGCCGCATCCCCCGACTCAGCTCACGAAAAGCCGAATCGGGGGATTCACGCCAGGGCTCTTGCCAAGATGGCGAGGGGTTTGGGGAGTGGTTTGAGATCCTCCTTAAGATAAGGAGGACTAAGGTGGTTGGGACCCTGCAGGGGAGGACATCTTTCTGGTGGAACAGAAAGAAAATGAATGAGTTTTTGGGGAAACAAAAAAAGGCCGATGCCTCTCGACATCGACCTTTTGTAGCTGTCAGGTACCTGTCCCCTGACAGATTCATCAGTTCTGGTCCATACCGCTATCATCACCGCCGGTAGGGATGCCAGAGTTGCCCGAGGTGCTTCCGCCGCCGGTATTGGTGCCGCCGGTATTGGTGGTTGGCTGCGATGCGCTAATGTTGCCGCGGGTGACGGGCTGCAGGTATACTGCTTTGGTGTTGATGCCTCCGTAGCTGTTGGCGGCGGTGCCGAAGGCATCAGAAGTCTGGTACTGCGCCAGCACACTGCTGTCTACATACATATACTGCGTACTCACCTTCAGTTCGCTGCCGGCCACATCACGGCAGTGAATCCACACCGCCGCGCCGTCGCTAATCGCCTGGCTCATACCCAGGTATCCGCCAACGCTCGAGAATCCCATCGCGCTAACCACACTCTGCAGCAGCGAATTGTCCGTGGTGTCCAGCATCACCTTCCATCCACTGATCCTCGCACGCGGAATCTTCGTCACAGCGTCCATAGTCTGTCGGCCGTAAAAGAAGGTAATAAGATCGCCGTCCTCCCAACCCTCGTTGTTAGCTATCACCGCGGTCGAAAACTCCGCCACCGTTGTCTGGGCCCCGATAGCCAGCGAGCCCAGCGCCACATCACTCACCAGCACGCCACCAGCGTTCTTGCTCACCGCAATCGAAGGCAAACTACCTCGCGTAATCTGATACGGAGCTAGTACCGAGCCGCCGTTCAGTCTCACCTGCTTCGGCACATACACCCTCACCACGTTCGTGTTCGCCTGGATAAAGGCGTTGTAGTCGCTCATCATACCGTTCAGCCCTTCGAAACCATTCTTCAGCGTGCTGTTAAACTGCTTGTACACCGCCGCCAGGTTGCTCCACTGCGTGCGAATCCGCATCTGCGCCTCCGTGCGCTGCGGCACGCTAGCCTTCGGCTTTGCCTCATACGCCACCACGCCATGCTTCGTGTTGCGGTAGATTATCTGTCCCACCTTACCGCTCAACTGACTTCCTACTCCTGTTACTTTTGCCATAATCTAAATCCTCCTAAACTTTAAAATTAAACATACTATTATCTCTTTACAGCGATGTATCCACCGCCCTTTTTCATCAGCACCTGATGCCGGTTGCCACCCTGTCGCTTATACGACACATGCAGAAACCGATAGCTCTGGCAGGCCTCCCTGTCAGGGGACAGGTACCTGGCAGGATGGGTGCTGACAGGTACCTGTCCCCTGACAGAATTGGCAGCAGACGTTCCTTGGCAGGGATAACAAATCAGCTGGTCGAAGCGGCCGTTTCCTTCGATGATCTTTGCCAGCTGCTCATTGTCTGCAGAAGTAATGTCCGCTGCCTCGCCTCGCAGATGCTGCGAATTGGCAACACCGCCCACGGCGGCGTTATGCTTCGGGCATCTGTACCCGCTGTTCACTATAATCGGCTTGCCAAATTTCTCGCGCGCCGGATCCAGCACATTCTCCACCAGAGCCACAATGTTAGCCTCCACCTCCGCCGACATCTCACACTTCCCGCATCGGCAGAGGAACTCCTCCTTCCTAAAATGTTTCATATAATCCTCCTTTCAATTTTAAAATAAGCGACCAGCCACGCGTAGTCGACCAGCCACGCACACTTGTTCCAGCCGCCATAGGCGACCAGCCACGCGTAGTCGCCGTATCATCGCGTGTCCCGCGATACCAAAACCCACGAAAGGTCGTCGGTCTCTGCGACCTTGAGTTTGCATCCTCCACTAGAGGGGAGGCCTTGGTGGGGTGAGTGTCTCTTTTAGTTCTTTTCTCTGCGCCAGAGAAAAGGACATGTTTTCAGCGCTATCAGCGCTAAAATAATAAAGAACCCCCACTTGACTGCAGTGCCCCCGGGCGAAGCCCGACCTGAGCAGTTTGCACCACGAAACTCCGATACTTGAACGGAATCCCGCCGTTCAACAAACACCGTATCAGTCTTAATCACAGTCCTCTCGCGATTATCCCTCACACGGTCCCTGTTCCTTACGTGCTCCCTCTCGCATACGATACTCTGCATGATGGTGTCACCATCAACGTTTTTCGTTATCGTTATGGTCTTCGTTTCCATCACCGTATCACGGAGTTCCAACCTCACGCTGTCCCTTGCCTCCGTGCTCCGCAGCTCAGTAGTCCGTAAATCCGTAGATTCACGCATCTCCGCCCTTCGCTGGGTGCTGCATCCTGTCACGCACAGGACACTCACCCCTGTAAGGACAATCATAAATCCCTTCAATTGCATCCCTCAAATCCTTAACCTCTGTTCTCAACTTGCCAACCTCTTCCTCCAGCGGACCGGCTATCAGCTCGCGGAACTTCTTTACAAAGTCCGTTCCCAAGTCCAGTTCCTTCTGTCGGATGTCAGCTTTCATACTCTCCACCTCCTGTCGGTGTTTCTTTTTATCAATCACCCACCCGCATCCGCCCAAAAGGGTGAG
>ONGP01000067.1 GCA_900317405.1 uncultured Prevotella sp. | reverse complement strand
TGCCGTGGCTTACGACTTCGTTTGCAATGGTGTCGAGGTTGGTGGCGGTTCACTCCGTATCCACGATGGCAAGCTTCAGGAGAAGATGTTCCAGATTCTGGGCTTCACTCCCGAGCGTGCTATGGCTCAGTTCGGATTCCTTATCAATGCCTTTAAGTACGGAGCACCCCCTCACGCAGGTCTCGCCTTCGGTCTGGATCGCTTCGTAAGTCTGATGGCAGGTCTCGACAGTATCCTACGTCAAGAATAATTTACATTCTGCTAAAAATGCCTAATTATCAGCGAGTTGTATCGGATAAAAGCCGTACTTTTGCACTCGAAAATTAATAAAAGAAGTATAAACTTCAATAAGAGTATTTAATTTTTTATAGAACTATGGCAGAAAAGAAAGCAACAGCTAAGAAGGCTACTAAGGCAGCTGAGCCAAAGGCAGCCGCAGCTAAGAAGACAACCGTGAAGAAGGCAGCTCCTAAGGGTGCAGCAAAGGCAGTTATCGCAATCAACGCAGAAAACGCAGGTTTCAAGGCCGGTGATGTATATCAGGCACTTGCAGCAGCAGAGAAGGCTCTCACTGTAAAGGAGATCGCTAAGGCTGCTAAGATTTCTGAGGAGGAGACTCTTCTCGGTCTGGGTTGGCTCTTCAAGGAGGGCAAGCTCGCTAATGATGGTGAAAAAGTTACATTGGCATAAGCCTTTTAACGAATTATAGAAAAAAGGTCGGTAAACGCTTTACCGGCCTTTTTTTAAGGCAAATGACGTACGACCAGCAGATATTAAGCATATTGACCAGTGTAGGTGATAAGGGCATCAGCGTAATGCAGGTGTCCAAGCATGTGTATAATATGAATCTTAGTTTCTTTTATACGCCCAATCTTAACGAGATCCGTGCCTATGTTCAGCAGTATCTGCTTAAGAATTCCAAGTCGCCTCAGTCACTTATCGAGTCTACAGGTCGTCGCGGGTATTATCGTCTTAATACCCAGAACAATTCCGATGCCCGTCAACTCATGTTGGAATTCGGTAGTTCCTTATAGACTTCTTCGTATAAACTCAATAGCTGTTCCGCGGTTTTCTTCCACGAGAACAGTTCTGCTCTTTTCAGTCCTATTTCCTTTTGTGCGTTATAGTACAGTTCGTTATTCTCCAGTTGTAGCATCTTCTCTGCTATCTCATCAGAACTCTCCGGATTGATAAGTATAGCATCTGTGCCGGCAATCTCTGGCATCGACGACGTGTTGGATGTAATCACTGGTGTGCCGCATGCCATAGCCTCTAGCAGAGGTATGCCGAAACTCTCTCTTAGCGAAGTGTACAAGAAAGCGAATGCCCTGTTATATATATAAGGTAGGTCGCTGTTCACTATATATCCTGGCATCACTATCTGTTCGCGGATGTTCTCTATGTGGTTTCTTTCTATTATGCCGTTCAGATACTCCTTGTCCAGGTCTGCCATTAGCAACTTGCGTTTTACGTTTGATTTCTCCAGATATTTCGAGTATGCTATCAGTGTGCGCTCAGTGTTCTTCTTCGGGTCAGTATTGCCCAGGAAGAAGAAGTAGCCAGGCTTGTCGATATACGACTTGTATATATCAGCAACATCTCTGAATGTTGTAAACCATTCATTGTAGCCGTTGTATATCATTGCCATCCTCTTTTCGGGGATGTGCAACTTGTTTATGATGTTCTGTTTCTCAAAGTTTGATACTGTGATGATGCGTCGGCATTTGTCCAGTATCTTTGGCACCACCTTGCGTCGGTATAGCCATCCCATATTCTGGTAGAGCGACTTGTTGTTTTTGTCTCTTGGTTCCAGGAATATTATGTCGTGCAGTGTCAGCACCAGTGGTATGTCGCAGAATATCGGTGCAGTGTTGCTGGTGCAGTGCAGTATGTCCAGGTTGTATTTCTTGGCAGCTCGGGGCAGGGTTATCTGTTCCCACACAGGATAGAAACTTTCGCCTATCACAATGATATGCACGTTTTTGGTGTCTTTCAGGCATCTGTCCACACCGGGAGCCACAAACACAAAGTATTCATTCTTGGTATCCAGCTTCTGCAGTTCTTTAATCTCTTGCAGAACCACATAGTCCATTCCGTGTTTGTTTCGGCGGAACACGCGCTGAGCCTCGATACCTATTCTCATATCTGCTTAATCACTTTTGCCGGAACGCCAGCCACAAGCGAGTGGGGTGGTACGTCCTTGGTCACTACAGCGCCTGCTGCTACCACACAGTGGTTACCTATCGTAACGCCAGGCAGTATCACAGCATTAGCTCCAATCCATACATCATCTTCAATTGTCACAGGATTGGTGCTCACACCTTGTTCGTCTATCCGCTTTTCGGTGTCACCAAAGTTGTGGTTTAGTGCTGTTACCGTTATGCCCTGTGCCAGGTTCACGTGGCTGCCTATCTCCACAGGTCCGATTATTGTATTGTGCAGTCCTATTCTGGTGTGGTCGCCAATCATCACATCACCTACAGCATTGTTTATGCATGCAAACGATTCTATTACCGAATAATCACCTAGCGAGAACTTGCGATAGGGTGGAGTGTCCATTCTTGTCGAACGGTGTATCACAGAGTGCTTGCCTCTGTGCTGATATATCGGGGCCAACAGTCTTACAAACCAACGTGGTCTAGTCTCCACTTGGTTCATAATCACCCAGTCAATAAACTTCTTCCACTTGGGGTTGTTCTTCAGTTTATTTCTTACCTTTTCGTTGTCCATCACTTTCTATCAGCGTTTTCCATTGCTCGGCTATCACACTTACGTTGAATCGCTGCGCCAGCATCAGTGCCTCGTC
>ONGP01000069.1 GCA_900317405.1 uncultured Prevotella sp. | reverse complement strand
TCAGTTGGATGCCGAACATGGTGAAGATGAAAAACACCATGAACAGGCGGAAACCGAAGGTGCGCACAAACTTGGGTATTGGGCGATGGGGTGAGTACTTAGCCAGCAGTCGGTCGTACATGTTGCCGCGAGGACATACATTTCCGCACCACCAGCGACCCTTATAGATGCTCGTCACCACAGGGCCGATCATGCAGATTAGTGCCAGCAGACCAACTACTGGGAAGAACCAAGCGAGTATGATATACGCGATGATTATCCAGTAGAGCGGCTGCCCTGGCGTTTTGAAATATCTATGGAATTGTTTTGTGTTGCTCATTTGTTTATTTTTCCTTATTCTTTAATGTGTCAATAATCGTGTCAAGTTCGCTAGCAAACTTGGCATAGTCGTCCAATTGGAAAGGACAAGCACGCAACTCTCTTCCCATGCCTGCAGGGATGATGGCATAAGCCTGTTCCTCCATCGCCTTGCCCTTTGCGGTCAACGATACTATCTGCTGGCGCTTGTCCTCTTTGCCACGCTTACGAACCACGATACCCAGTTTCTCCATACGCTGTAGTAGGGGAGTGACGGTGTTTGTTTCAAGCAGCAGTCGGTGGGCTATGTCGTTCACTGGCTGCGAGTCCTGTTCCCATAGCACCATCAGCACCAGGTACTGCGGATATGTGATACCTAGCTCATTCAGCATCGGCGTATATGCCTGCGTAATGAGTCGTGCCGCCGTATATACTTCGTGCATAGTATCTTACCTTATTATTATAACATAGCCTCAATGTCTTTCTCGAAGTCCTTTGGCTCCGTGGTTGGAGCGTAACGCTTAATGGTCTCTCCGTCCTTCGAGATCAGGAACTTGGTGAAGTTCCACTTGATGTCGCTGTCCTTCTCTACGCTCTTGCTGATAGCCTTGAATAGGGTCTTGGCGGCTTTTGCCTTCAGACCGTTATACTCCTCAGTAGGAGCCTGAGTCTTCAGATACTCGAAAATGGGCTGGGCCTCGGGACCGTTTACATCACCCTTCTTCATAATCTGGAATGTCACACCGTAGTTCAGTTGGCAGAACTCCTCAATCTTTGCGTCACCCTCTGGGTCCTGCTCCTTGAACTGGTTGCATGGGAAACCGATGATGACCAGTCCCTTGTCCTTATACTTCTGGTTCAACTCCTCCAGTCCTGCAAACTGGGGTGTGAATCCACACTTACTGGCAGTGTTTACCACCAGCAATACCTTACCTTCAAACTGTGAGAAATCAATCTCCTTACCTTTGCTCGTCTGAGCCTTGAAATCATAAATCTTTGCCATATATATTAATGTTTTGTGTTGAATAATCAACTGTTAATAACTCGATTTATATCGTTTGCGATGCAAAGGTAAGGATAATATTTTATATCGCAAGCGATTTATTGAAAACTTTAAGAGAGTTTAACAATATATCGCCTACGATATAATAAATAGAATTGGATATGCCAGGTACCAGGTCCCTGACACATGTGTCAATCTTTTGTTGTTCCACATCTGAAGGACTTTAATTGTTCACCCATCACGTCCTTCATTACATCAAACACGTTATCACCTGTGCAATGGCTGGTATAGAACAGCGTTTTAGGATAATTTGCTTTTAGCCGTTGAGCCAAAGTTGCCAGTTCTTTCTCTGTTTCTTGTCCGTCAAGCAGGTGGAAACCACCTACTACGGTATGAACGGGCCAAGGACAGGCAGAAAGGATGTTCTCCAGTCCGCTATGAGCGCAGCCTGTAAATAGCAGACCATCGATATACAAGGCCAGCTCATGACGGAAATCGTCGTGAATATAATTTCCATTAGAATCCTCGATATAAAGATTTTGATTCCCCTTGGGCATCGGATGATTCTGTGGAATGTGGGCTATTACATGGATGCCTTCTGTTATCTCGCTGGTCTGGTCTATTAAAATAAGTCTGTCATTACCTATCTCCGGCCACTCCGTAGTAATGCTATGTAGATTTCCTCGTTTAGAAAAGAATTTACCGCTCATGGCATCGGGCGAGACGATGACTTTTGCTCGTTGGTTCTGCTCTATGAAGTACCGCAAACCTCCTGCATGGTCGCTATGCCCGTGAGAAATGAATACATAATCCACATTGCTTAGGTCTACCCCCAATAGTTCTGCGTTTCGTATAAACACGTCACTCGCTCCTGTATCAAGCAGGATCTTGTGCCGCTCTGTTTGCAGGAGGATTGACAGCCCATGCTCTGTTTCAAGCATCGGATTGTTCGACCTATTATCTGATAATACAGTCCACTTCATATTGTTATCTCTATCTGAATCTCCTCTGGCCCGAAGATGCAACCATATTGTAGTATTCTTAATACTCGTATAATTTGATGTGGAGGATTTTCCACTCGCCGACACCGATGCGGGCGTGACGGCCTTGGTGGGTTTGATCGCCGTTGTGGCGGCGGAGGTATTGCATGGTGCCATCATCAGCGATTGATACTTCATCTACGGAAAGAAGGCCGAGGCGCTTGCCATTGAAACGTTTGTTGGCCTTTTGGCTTGAATTTCCGCCTGCTTCAGCGAAACCGTCTTCACCTAATGTCTTTTGCTGCTCTTGCTGTTTCTCAGTGGGGGTTTTAAAGTCGATGACTACACCGCTGCCTGCCAACAGATAGTCATATTTGCCAAGACGGATGAGTATGGCTCCGCCTTCAGGCCACGTACTGCCGTCGGTAGCACGCGGATCCCAGGGGAGGGTGAAGTAGTGGCGGCAGGTCATCACCACACCATTATCATCTATGATGCGTTCGCGATCCTCTTGGTCGAAAAGG
>ONGP01000070.1 GCA_900317405.1 uncultured Prevotella sp. | reverse complement strand
GTAGAGAATCTTCTTCAGGTGAGGCACCTGCTTCAGATCCACATCCACCTGTGCCAGATACGGTTCGGTTTCGGAACCGCGCTTATAGGTGAGCTTGCCCATGCCCTCAACCGAATAGCTGTAAGCCGACATCACCTCGGAGAAGCCTGCGGGGTTGCCAGCCAGCTCGGCAAAGCGGGCGGCTGCCGCGTCAACATCGTTCGTTGACACCACACGGGTGTAGGGATCACCTTCAACGGCCATACCAATGGTTGGTTCGAAGGTCTTATCCATCCAGCCGGCAGGGGCTGAACCTTCGTCGGTGAGCTGAGCAACCAGGTGCCAGCCCAGCTCTTCTTGCTCATTCTCAATCTGTGGCTCGTCGCCATTGTTGCCACCAGAGCCATTCTCGTCCTTGTTGCTATCGCTACATGCAATACCACTCAGACTCAGGCCTACCATCAGAGCAACGGTCATCATTGAATAAAAAAACTTCTTCATCTTGGTTAATACATCAAATTGTTTTATTATATAGTCATCATTTCACTTGTTTCCTTAACCTAAGGTTTTACTGTTATCGGCTCGTCGTCCATCCAAATATGATCTTTCGATGAAATAGCATAGTTCTGGTAACAGTTCACAAGAAATGCCATTTGCAAGCCTTCTTCAGGCTGGAACAGCAAGGTGTATTGACGACCATCATACACACCGGCAAACTTACTACTGGTGTTGTCGAGTTCCAGGAAGCGTGTAAAGAGAACCGGCTCCCAATAAGGAGAGCAATAAGTAGGACGTGTATAGCCATTGGCCGTTATCGTCTGTGCCCACTGAGAGCGATTCGTATCATAATAGAACTTGCGACAATCGAAGTTGCCTTTATAAAGGTCATCTACATAAAAGTCACGATCCCTATAATCGGTTTTTTGGCGCTTAGCCTGACTCCACTGGTCGCCTAAGACGGTTTCAGTAATGATATGATTATCACTAAACAAGTCGATCAGGTCGAGCAGCCCCAAATGCTTTTGACGGTAGTACTTGAATAGCCTATTACGCCAATAGGCATCCTTATCATCAGTACGCAGTTCACCCACATGCGAGCCATCGTTGACATAACGTATATAAGGCTGTGTGCCTGTGTCTCGTCCGCCAGTAGGTTTATAGACATAGTTTGTTGCATAGATGTGGGCTTTACTATCCCCCCAGCTGTATTGGTGGATGGTGTCGCGTTTTGAATAGAAGTCGGTGAGCGTAATACCCATCTCACTCTTAATCGACTTTGTAACGCTATCATAGGTCTTATCGAAAGCAAAGCCATAGAGCAAGAGTGCAGCCATCGGTACCTCTTCCTCAGGCATCAAGTCTTGATTGACAGCAAAGGTTCCCGTAGAACCTGTGATAGTGGTTTCGTTGGCCGTCTTGATATTGTCGAAACTGATAAATTTAGCCTTCTTCTCAACATTACCCGTAGCGTCCAAATCTAACCAGCTATAGTAGCAAAGCCAACGCGTGCCTTCAGCATCCCGAATAATCATACCAGGTACGAAGAACCCTCTCGTAGGATCTTCTGTCTTCTGCTCAGTAACCTCAGGCCCCATATTCAGATCGTATATGCCATTAGGATTGTTGGAATAGTAGTACTTGTTATAGACATACACATCAGTCGCACCACTGATAGGTGTTTTTGGATCATATCTGCCATTGTTGCTGAGCTGCTTACCTGTCTTGTAGCGCAGCACAAAGCGCAGACGACCATCGTTGTCGAACAGTTGCGGATCAAGTTGCTCTCTTTACCGCTGCCATTAGTGAACTGGGCATGATACACGCCACCGTTCCAACCGGCAAGCCATGACTTACCACTATACACGAAGTTCAGACCAACGTTTTGGTCTTCGATGGCTTTCATCATATCCTGCTTAGAGCTTTCGAGCACCTTATGATAAAGATCCAAACTGCTCCACGCCTGTTCTACTAACTTCCAGAAATTGACGTTATGATACTTGTAGTTATCATAGCTGAAGTCGTGGAACATCTTGGGTTTGGGCGAACTGCTTATATTGTGGAGCCAGTTGGAGGGATACAACATGGCATAGAGCATCTCGCACAGGTTCTGCATGTGCTCTACACTTTCACCCAAACCTGTGGGCAGATAGTAGTCGTTGTTGTTACCATGATACTCATAAATGTTCTTTTTGGGCAATGGCATCGACACAGAGATCCAGTGGCTGTCGCCTTTACCCTCAGGACCGAAGCTGGGGCGCACACAAACCCAGTAGCTGCCCTCGCTATCCTTCACCACATCGCCAAAACGGTAATAGGCCGTACCTGTGACA